>JACDUA010000046.1 GCA_013519935.1 Ectothiorhodospiraceae bacterium WFHF3C12
CCGAAACGCCGGCGCCGGCCGAGGCGGAAGCCGCCGAGGCCGTGGGCGACGAGAGCGAGAGCAAAGACAGCTAAGCGGCCTGTGCGCCCGCCCGCCCCGTGCGGGCGGCGCCGCACAGCCAGAATTCCGAATACCATCACAGGGTGATGCCCCATGGCGATTAGTGCACAACTGGTCAAGGACCTGCGGGAGCGGACCGGCTCCGGCATGATGGAATGCAAGAAGGCGCTGGTGGAGACCGATGGCGATCTGGACGCCGCCGTCGAGCTGATGCGCAAGCGCGGCATGGCCAAGGCGGACAAGAAGGCCGATCGGGTCGCCGCCGAGGGCGGTATTCACGTGGCGGTCTCCGAAGACCGCTCCAGCGGCGCCATGGTCGAGGTCAACAGCGAGACCGATTTCGTCGCCAATGGCGATGATTTCAAGGGCTTTGCCGATGCGGTGGCGCGCCGCGTGCTGGAGGACAATCCCGACGATCTGGACGCCCTGCACGCGTTGCCCCTGGAATCCGGCGGCGACAAGGACATCAACACCGCGCGTCAGGAGCTGGTGGCGAAGATCGGCGAGAACATCCAGGTGCGCCGTTTCGTTCGCTTCTCCAATTCCGGCGCCGTGATCGGCGACTATCTGCACGGCGCGCGCATCGGCGTCCTGGTGGAGCTGGAGGGCGGCAACGAGGAACTGGCCCGCGACATCTGCATGCACATCGCGGCCAGCCGGCCCATGTGTGTCTCGCCGGAAGACGTGCCGGAGGAGACACGCAAGGCGGAGAAGGACATTCTCGTCGCCCAGGCCCAGGACAGCGGCAAGCCCGAAAACATCATCGAGAAGATGGTCGAAGGGCGCATGAAGAAATGGCTCTCCGAGGTGGCGCTGGTCGGCCAGCCGTTCGTCAAGGATCCGGACAAGACCGTCGGCAAGCTTCTGGAGGAGTCCGGCGCCAGGGTCGTGGCGTTCCGGCGCTTCGAGGTCGGCGAAGGCATCGAGAAGAAGAAAGAGAACTTCGCCGAGGAAGTGAAGGCGCAGGTCGAAGGCTCCTGATGGGGCCTTCTTCACGATGGAGGGCGGAGAGGGCGGCTGTCGATGAGTGAACCGGCCTATAAGCGGATCCTGCTGAAGCTGAGCGGCGAGGCGCTGCTCGGCGACGGCGACTACGGCATCGATCCCGCCGTGCTCTCCCGCCTCGCGGCGGAAATCAAGCAGGCCCAGGCCCGCGGCGTGGAAATCGCCCTGGTCATCGGCGGCGGCAACATCTTCCGCGGCGCGGGGCTTGCGGCCAAGGGAATGGACCGTGTGACCGCCGATCACATGGGCATGCTGGCGACGGTCATGAATGCCCTGGCGCTGCAGGATGCGCTGGAGCGGGAGGCCGTATACACGCGGGTGATGTCGGCCATCAAGATCAACCAGGTCTGCGAGGACTACATCCGCCGCCGGGCCATCCGGCACCTGGAAAAGGGGCGCGTGGTCATCTTCGCCGCCGGCACGGGAAACCCGTTCTTCACCACCGATTCGGCGGCGAGCCTGCGGGCCATCGAGATCAACGCCGATATCATGATCAAGGCCACGAAGGTCGACGGCGTGTACTCGGCCGATCCGGTGACGGATCAGAGCGCCGAGCGCTATCGCTACCTGACCTACGACGAGGTGCTGGACCGCCGCCTGATGGTGATGGACGCCACCGCCATCGTGTTGTGCCGGGACCAGAACATGAAAATCATGGTTTTCGATGTCACCAGCCCGGGCTGCCTGGCCCGGGTTATCGACGGTGAGGACATCGGAACGATCGTGGAGAGGGGATAACCCATGATCGAGGACGTCAAGAAGGACGCCGCCTCGCGGATGTCCAAGAGCGTGGACAACCTCAAGCAGGATTTCCACAAGATCCGCACCGGACGGGCCCATACCAGCCTGCTCGACCATATTACCGTGCCGTACTACGGTGTGGAGACGCCGTTGAACCAGGTCGCGAACGTGGCCGTCAGCGACGCCCGCACCCTGGCCGTCACGCCCTGGGAGAAGAGCATGATCTCGGTGGTCGAAAAGGCCATCATGGAGTCCGATCTGGGGCTGACGCCGAACTCCGCGGGCAGCGTGATCCGGATTCCGTTACCGCCGCTCACGGAGGAACGGCGCAAGGATCTGATCAAGATCGTGCGCAACGAGGCCGAGCAGGCGCGGGTCGCGATTCGCAACATCCGGCGTGACGCCAACTCCGATATCAAGGCCTTGATGAAGGAGAAGGAGGTCACGGAGGACGAGGAGAAACGCGGCGAGGACGAGATCCAGAAGCTCACCGACAAGTACGTCGGGCAGGTCGACTCGCTGCTGGCCGACAAGGAAAAGGAGCTGATGGAGATCTGACCCCGTCGGCGGCCGTCGCGCCAGCGGCGCGACGCCAGGCGGGCGTCAGCGATCAGTTCACGCCGCGGCGGTGTCACCGGCGCGGACGTCCAATCCAATGGTTCCGGCCGCCGCCCGGCGCGGACCGGCCGGGACGATCCGAGACTGTCATGGGCGCCGATTACCAGGCCGAGCAAGCGAACCCCGAAGGGGAGCGAATACCACGCCACGTGGCCATCATCATGGACGGCAACGGCCGGTGGGCCCAGGCGCGCGGACAGGCCAGGCACCAGGGGCACCGCGCCGGACTGGACGCGGTCAAGGCCGTGGTGGAGCAGTGCGGCCGGCGAGGCGTGGGCGCGCTGACGCTGTTCGCCTTCAGCAGCGAGAACTGGCAACGGCCCCGCGCCGAAGTGCGCATGCTCATGGAGTTGTTCATGCGTACGCTGGATACCGAGGCTCACCGCCTGAGCGAGAACAACGTGCGCCTGCGCGTCATCGGGGATCGCGCGCAATTCAGTGATCGTCTGCAGGAACGCCTGGCGGAGGCCGAGCGGCTCACGGCGGACAAGGACGGCCTCCATCTGACCATTGCCGCGAGCTACGGCGGCCGGTGGGACATACTCCAGGCCGCGCGACGTGCGGCCGAGGAAGCCATGGCGGGCCGGCTCGACCCGGCGTCGCTTACTGAGTCGGACCTGGCTGGCTATCTCTCGCTCGCGGAGCTGCCCGAGCCCGATCTTTTCATTCGCACCGGCGGTGAGAAGCGCATCAGCAACTTTCTGCTCTGGCAGCTTGCCTACACGGAGCTCTACTTCACGGAAACCCTTTGGCCGGACTTTCGCGCGGGCGAGCTGGACCGGGCGCTGGCGGACTTTGCCAGGCGCCAGAGGCGGTTCGGGCTCACCGATCAGCAGCTGAGGCAGCGCGATCGTGCTTAAACTCCGGGTTATCACGGCGCTGGTGCTCGTGCCCCTGGCGCTGTTGCTGGTCTGGGCGCTACCCGCTCAGGCCCTGGGTATTGGCGTGGCACTGGTGCTGCTGCTCGGTGCCTGGGAGTGGACCCGGCTGATCCATCTCGACGGTGTCGTGGCGCGGATCGGATTCGTCCTGGGGGTGGCCGCGGTCATTGGTCTGGAATGGCTGTATCTGGCCCTGTCGCTGGCCCCTGTTCCCTTGCTGCTCCTGGCGCTGGCATGGTGGTGCATCGCCTTTCTCTGGCTGCAGCGATTCGGCCGCCGGCCGGAGACGCCGCCGCCGCCCATGACGGGCCGGGTCACGGCGGGATTGCTGCTCTGCGCACTGCCCTGGTACGCGGTGATGATGATTCAGAGCCGGGAGGCCGACGGCCCGTTCTGGGTGACTTTCCTTTTCATTCTCGTATGGGGTGCGGACACGGGCGCCTATTTCGCCGGAAAGGCCTTCGGCAACAGGAGGCTGGCGCCAACGATCAGTCCGGGCAAGACCTGGGAAGGCGTTCTCGGCGGCGCGCTTCTCGGCATCGGGCTGGTGGCCGTCTATGCCTGGGCGGGCGCCGCACTGGGGTTTGGCCCCGCGGCGCCGGCCTGGCTCGGGTTGCTGCTGATGGCCATGGCCGGGGTGGGGTTCTCGGTCGCGGGGGATCTGTTCGAGAGCATGATCAAGCGTCAGCACGGCGTGAAGGATAGCGGGGGGCTGCTGCCCGGCCATGGTGGCGTCCTGGACCGAGTCGACGGCATGATCGCGACCGCGCCGGTGGTCGCGCTGGGGGTCTACAGTGGGCTCTGAGCCGCGCAGTGGCGTGGTCGTCCTTGGCGCCACCGGCTCGATAGGTGCCAGCACGCTGGACGTCATCGAGCGCCATCCGGCGCGCTTCCGGGTCGTGGCCTTGACGGCCCATCGGGACGTGCAGGGCATGCTGCGGCTTTGCATGGCGCACCGACCCGAGCTGGCGGTCATGGCTGACACCGCCGCGGCGGCCGAGCTCGATCGGGCATTGCAGGGGCAGGGCATCGCCGACGTGGCGGTGGGCGGCGGCAGCGAAGCGGTAGCCGAGGCCGCCCGGTTGGCGGCCGGCGACGTGGTCGTCGCCGGCATCGTCGGTGGCGCCGGGCTTTTGCCGGCGCTGGCGGCGGCAGAGGCCGGAAAGCGTATACTGCTTGCCAACAAGGAAGTGCTGGTGATGGCCGGGTCGCTGTTCATGGCGGCGGTCAGCCGGGGCGGGGCGGAGCTCATCCCCATAGACAGCGAGCACAACGCCATTCACCAGTGCCTGCCGCCTGGAACGGCGCCCGGGGAGCTTCCCGCACGCGGTGTTCGAAAGATCTGGTTGACGGCTTCCGGCGGGCCCTTCCGGACCTGGTCGCTGGAGCGGCTGCCGCAGGTCACGCCGGAACAGGCGTGCGCTCACCCCAACTGGGACATGGGCCGCAAGGTGTCGGTGGACTCCGCCACGCTGATGAACAAGGGCCTGGAGCTCATGGAGGCGTGCTGGCTTTTCGGCGTGCCGGCGGACCGTGTGGAGGTGGTGGTCCACCCCCAGAGCGTGGTGCATTCCCTGGTCGCGTACGTGGACGGTTCGGTGTTGGCTCAGCTGGGAAACCCGGACATGCGCACGCCCATCGCCCATGCCCTGGGTGCACCGCAGCGCCTCGAAGCCGGAGTGGACGATCTGGATCTTTTTCAGGTGGCGCAGCTTCATTTCGAGCGGCCGGACGAAACGCGTTTCCCCTGCCTGCGCCTTGCCAGGCGCGCGGCGGACGCAGGGGGCACCGCGGGGGCCATCCTGAACGCCGCCAACGAGGTGGCGGTGGCTGCATTCCTTGAACGACGGCTGCGTTTCACGGATATCCCCGTGGTGGTTGAAGAGGTGTTGAACCGCACCGGCGTCGCCGCGGTCGAAGATGTCGATCATCTGTTGGCCGTGGACGGCGCGGCCAGGTCCCAGGCGGAACAGCTCGTCCTCACCCAGGGCGACGCGGAGAGCATCTAGATGGCATTCGTCAACAGCGTACTGGCCTTTATCGTCGCCATTGGCGTGCTCGTCACCGTGCACGAGTTCGGGCATTTCTGGGTTGCGCGGCGGCTGGGCATGAAGGTGCTGCGCTTCTCGGTGGGCTTCGGCAAACCGCTCCTCTCCCGTCGCGGCAAGGACGGCACGGAATACGTCATCTCGGCGCTGCCGCTGGGCGGCTACGTCAAACTGCTGGACGAGCGCGAGGGCGATGTCCCGGAGGATCAGCGGCACCTGGCATTCAATCGCCAGCCGAACTGGGCCCGCAGCGCCGTGCTGGTGGCCGGGCCGGCCTTCAATTTCATCTTCGCCGTGGTCGCCTACTGGCTGATCTTCGTGGTCGGCTACGCCTCCATCGCGCCCATCGTCGGCGAGGTGCGCGAGGGAAGCGCGGCAGCCGCCGCCGGTCTGCAGTCCGAGGACCGGATTGTCGCCGTGGCCGGCAGCGAGGTGCGGACCTGGGACGAGGCGGTCAAACGACTCGTCTCCGAGGGTATCGGCGGCAACCGGGTGCCGGTGACCGTGGAAGCCTCAAGCGGACGAATCGAACAGCGCGTCGTGGATTTCGGTCTCGCGCCCGAGCTCTCTGAGGGTGGCAACATTCTGAGCGCGGTGGGGGTGACACCCTGGATGCCGACGCTGGCGCCGGTGGTCGAGCGCGTCTCCCCCGGTGAGGCGGCGGAGCGGGCGGGCCTGCAGCCGGGCGACCGGGTCGTGGCCGCCGGCGGCGACCCGGTGGAAAGCTGGCAGGCCCTGGTCGCCTTCGTTCAGGAGCGCCCCGGGCAGGAGGTCACGCTCACCGTCGAGCGGGCGGGCGCCGAGCGCCAGATGACCCTGACCCTGGGCAGCCGCGAGGTCAGTGGCGGCGAGGTCGGTTTGCTGGGCGTCTCGCCCCGGGTGCCGGAGGGGCTTTATGACGAGGTGCGCCAGGAAGTACGCTACGGCCCGCTGGCGGCCATCGCCCAGGCGGCGGGTTCGACCTGGGAAGACACCGCGCTGACCCTGAACATGCTCTGGAAGATCGTGCTGGGTGAGGCGTCGGTGAAGAACCTCAGCGGCCCCATCAACATCGCCCAGTATGCCGGGGAGTCCGCCAGCCTCGGGATGACCCCGTTTCTGCGCTTCCTGGCGCTGGTGAGCATCAGCCTTGGTGTGTTGAATCTGCTGCCGGTGCCGGTGCTCGATGGCGGGCATCTGCTGTATAACGCCATCGAGGCGGTGCGGGGCAAGCCGCTCAGCGAATCCGCCCAGGGCGTGGGCCAACAGATCGGGCTCGCGCTGCTGATCATGCTCATGGGACTGGCTTTCTACAACGACCTGCTACGCATTTTCGGTCCCCAATCATAAGAAGACACCATGCGAGGGACGGTGATCCGCCAGATCGCGGCCATATTGCTTTGTCTATCGATGGCGCCCGTCGCGGGGGCCTTCGAGCCCTTCGTCGTGCGCGATATCGAGCTCCAGGGCCTGCAGCGCATCTCCGAGGGCACGGTCTTCAACTACCTGCCGGTCAGCGTGGGTGATCGCCTGAGCCAGGAGACGGCGTCGCAGGCCATTCGCGCGCTCTACGAGACCGGGTTCTTCCAGGACGTCACGCTCCGCCGGGAGGACGATACGCTGCTGGTGGCCCTGATCGAGCGTCCGGCGGTATCGAATCTGACGCTTCATGGCAACAGCGAGCTGCCTTCGGACAAGCTCAAGACGGCCCTGAAGGACGTCGGCCTCAGCGAGGGGCGGGTGTTCAATCGCTCGCTGCTCAATACCGTGGAGCGTGAGCTCAAGCTCCAGTACTACAGCCTGGGCTACTACGACGTCGAGGTGGAGAGCACGGTTTCGCCGTTGCCGCGCAACCGGGTGAGTATCCGCATCGACATCGCCGAGGGTGAGCCGGCTTCCATCCAGGAAATCCACCTCACCGGCAACGAGAGCTTCGACGCCGACACGCTGCGCGAGCAGTTCGAGCTGGGCCCCCGTGCCTGGTGGTCGCTATTCGGTACGTCCGACCGCTATTCACGTCAGCGCCTCGGTGGCGATCTGGAAAACCTGCGTTCGTTCTATCTCAATCGCGGCTACATCAACTATGACGTCACTTCCACGCAGGTATCCATCGACCCGCGGCGGCGCGAGATCTTCATCGGCGTCAACCTCAGCGAGGGCAACCAGTACAGCATCGGCGAGGTCAAGCTGGCCGGCGAGTTCGTGGTTCCTGAGGCGGAGCTGCGGGATCTGGCCACCGTCAGCGGTGGCGAGCTCTACTCCCGCCAGGAAGTCACGGCCACCAGCGAGGCCATCAAGGCACGGCTGGGCGAAGAAGGCTACGCGTTCGCCAACGTCAACCCGGTGCCGGACGTGGACGAGCAGAACAAGACGGTCGATCTGACCTTCTTCGTCGACCCGGCGGAACGGGTGTACGTGAGACGCGTCAACATCACCGGCAACGAACAGACCCAGGACCGGGTTATACGCCGGGAGCTGCGCCAGATGGAGGGCGGCTGGCTGTCCACGGAGAACGTCAAGCAGTCGCGGCGGCGGCTCAACCGGCTCGGTTTCTTCGAGCAGGTGAATATCGAGACCCCGCGCGTGCCCGGCAGCGACGACCAGGTGGATGTGGACGTGAACGTTACCGAGCGCCTGTCCGGCAGCCTGCAGGCCGGTGTGGGTTACGGCAGCGACCGTGGCCTGATCCTGAACATGTCCGTGCAGCAGGACAACGTCCTCGGTAGCGGCGACCGGGTCAGCGTCAGTGCCAGTGACGATGACGTGACGACCATCTACAGCCTGTCCTATACGGAGCGCTACGCCAGCATCGACGGTGTCAGCCGCACCTACAGTGCCGTCTATCGCAAGACCCGCGCCGACGCGGCCTACATCTCCAACTACCGGATCGACCAGTCACGGCTGGGGATCGAGTACGGCATCCCGTTGGAGGAGGAGGAAGAGATCCGCATCGGCGTGCAGTACGAGAACCTGGGCATCAATCTCGGGGACGAGGCCAACGACGAGCAGCTGGCCTTCGTCGACGAGAACGGGGAGAACATCGATCAGTTCGTGGGCACGTTGAGCTGGGTGATCGATTCCCGCGATCGCGCGATCTTCCCCACCTCCGGCGGCAGGCAGAGCATCGGCGGCGAGGGCAGCATTCCGGGCGGAGAGGTCGGTTACTACCGGCTCAACTACAGCCACCAGCGCTACTTCGGCCTGACCGAATCCCTGACGTGGATACTGGACGGCGCGCTCGGTTACGGCGAGGGCTACGGCGACACCGAACGGCTGCCGTTCTACGAGCGCTATTTCGCCGGCGGCATCTCGTCGGTGAGGGGCTACCGCAGTAACTCCCTGGGCCAGCGGGACCAGTTCGACAATCCGCTCGGCGGCAACTTCCGCGTCGTTGGCGGGACCGCGCTGCAGTTCCCGGTGCCGTTCGCGGACGTCAGCTCCATGCGGCTGTCCTGGTTCGTGGATGGCGGCTACGTCTACGACACCATGAATCAGGACGTTAGCCTTGGCGAGATGCGCTATTCCAGCGGCGTGGCTCTGAACTGGTACTCCCCGCTGGGTCCGTTGACATTGAGCTGGGCGCAACCGTTAAATGAACGCGAAGGGGACAAGACGGAGTTGTTCCAGTTCTCCATCGGTGCCGTGTTCTAGGGATGAGTCATCGATTCCCCAGCCACGCCGGTTCCATGTACGAGCCCCGTTGGGCCGTAACCGCGCCGGCCCGGCGGCGGGCCGTCCGCGGCGACCGTCCCGGTACCCGATAAGAACCATAACGGCAGACCAATGATCCAGAAACTGTTGAGAGTCTCACTCGCCTGCCTGGTCCTAGGTGCCGCAAGCGCCGGCGCCGCTCAGGCTCAGGACCTTAAGGTCGGATTCGTGAATCCTTCACGGGTGTCCTCGGAATCGCCCCAGGCGGAGGCCGCCCGGCGAAAGCTCGAGCAGGAGTTCGCCCCGCGGGACCAGGAACTGGTCGAGATGCAGAAGGAGCTGCAGAAGATGGAGGAGCGGCTCAATCGCGATGCCGCCATCATGAGTGAATCCGAGCGCCGCAAGCTGGAGCGGGAGGTGGTGGAGCGCAAGCGTGAGATCCGCCGGGCCCAGGAGGCGTTTCGCGAGGACTTCAACATCCGCCGCAACGAGGAGCTGGGCAACCTGCAACGGCGGATCGTGGACACCATTACCCAGGTGGCCAAGGAGCGCGGCTTCGATCTGGTAGTCAGCGATGGCGTGATCTTCGCCAGCGACCGCATCGACATCACCAACCTGATTATCGAGCGGCTCAAGAAGCAGGCCGAGTCGGGCGGCGGCGAATAGGGTAGCGCCGGAGAACCGTCGCGATCACGTGCGTTCCGCGGTGGCATTGCGGGGAACCGGGAGCACAGTGCAGCGCCCGGCCGGCTGTGCATTGCCCGGGGACCTCGCCCGGCGCGCCGGGGCCATCTCGATGTCACCGCGAGTTACTGCAGCCGTCGCGCCCGTGCCTTGGGAGACGCGGAGCCCTCGGCGTTCGTCGCCGCGAGCGCCGTGGCAGGGTTTCCCTGAGTGCCCAAAACAGTAAACTACGGCCCGAATCGACCCCGGCCTGTCCGCCGGGCCCCGTGACGAAGGAGCTGCTCTTGTCTGAAAGTGCCGGCATAACCCTGGCGGAGCTGGGTCGTCTGGTCGACGCCCGCGTGGAGGGCGACGGCAGCCTGCGCATCACCGGCGTCGCCACGCTCCGCAGCGCTGGCCCGGGGGAGCTGAGCTTTCTCGCCAATTCCAAGTACCGCCGTTACCTGGCCGAGACGCGCGCCGGCGCCGTGGTCGTGGACGAGTCGAGCGTGGCCGAATTGCACACCAGCGCGCTGGTCCACGCCAACCCCTATGCAACGTTCGCGCGCGCCGCCAGGCTGCTGGCGCCGGACCCGTCGCCGGCGGCCGGTGTGCATCCATCCGCGGTGGTGGATGACAGCGCGCGGATCGCTCCCGGTGTGCATGTCGGCCCACGCTGCATCGTGGGGGCCGGTACGGAGATTGCCGAGGGCTGCATCCTGCATGCCGGCGCCATCGTCGGCGACGATTGTCGTATTGGTGAAGGCACGGTGTTGAAGGCCGGTGTTATACTCGCCGACCGCGTCGCACTGGGCCGCGGTGTGAGGGTCCATTCGGGTGCGGTCATCGGCTCGGATGGCTTCGGTTTCGCGCGCGACGGCGACGAATGGGTTCGTGTGCCGCAGCTCGGCGGTGTGCGCGTCGGGGACCATGCGGACATCGGGGCCAATACCACCGTTGATCGCGGGGCCCTGGAAGACACCGTGATCGGTGCCCAGGTCAAGCTGGATAACCTGGTTCAGATCGGCCACAACTGCGACATCGGCGAGCGCACGGTCATCGCCGGCCAGGCGGGTGTGGCCGGCAGCACCACTATCGGGCGGGACTGCATGATCGGCGGTGCCTGCGCCATCGGCGGGCATATCCGACTGGGCGACGGCGTGGTCGTTACTGGCGGCAGCAACGTCGCCAACAGTATTGACGGACCCGGCGTGTTCTCCTCCACGACGACGCCGGTGGAGACGAACCGGTCGTGGCGGCGCAACGCCGTGCGGTTCACGCAGCTGGACGACATGGCCCGGCGGCTTCGGGCGCTGGAACGCGGCACAGACGAAAAGGAAGGTTGAGGCCGGGGACGGCCCTGGACACGAGTATGCAGGAACAAGTGAACGAGACCATGGACATCAAAGAGGTGATGCGAACGCTGCCTCACCGCTATCCGTTTCTCCTGGTCGACCGGGTGCTCGAATGCAGGCCCGGGGAGCGGCTGGTGGGCATCAAGAACGTCACCGCCAACGAGTCCTTTTTTCAGGGGCATTTCCCGCAGCAACCGGTGATGCCGGGCGTGCTTCTGCTGGAGTCCATGGCCCAGGCCTGTGGTCTGCTGGCGTTCCGGACCAATGGCAAACCGCCGGGCGAGAACATTTTCTATCTGGTCGGCATCGACAAGAGCAAGTTCAAGCGCCCCGTGGAGCCCGGGGACCAGTTGCGTCTGGAGGCGGATTTCATTCGCAACCTGCGCGGTATCTGGTTCTTCACGGCCGAGGCGCGGGTGGACGGTGAACTGGCCGCCTCGGCCGAGATCCGCTGCACCATGAGGGAAGTGCAGGCGTGATCGATCCCCGGGCCGTCATCGACCCCGGCGCGCGAATCGGGGAAAACGTGACGGTCGGGCCGTTCAGCGTGATCGGTCCGGGCGTGGAGCTCGGCGACGGCTGCTGGGTGGGGCCCCATGCGGTGATCCAGGGACCGGCCCGCATCGGCCGGGACAACCGGATCTTCCAGTTCGCCTCCATCGGCGAGATCCCCCAGGACAAGAAATTCCACGGGGAGAACTCCTCCCTGGAAATCGGCGACGGCAACGTCTTCCGCGAGTTCGTTACCGTCAACCGGGGCACCGCCGACGGCGGCGGCGTGACGCGCATCGGTGATGGTAACTGGGTCATGGCCTATTGCCACATTGCCCACGACTGCCTGATCGCCAATCACACGGTGTTCTCCAACAACGCGTCCCTGGCCGGGCACGTGGAGGTGGACGATTACGCCATCCTCGGCGGGTTCTCCCTGGTGCACCAGTTCTCCCGGATCGGCCGCCATGCCTTCCTGGCCTTCGGCAGTCACGTGGACCGGGATGTCCCGCCTTTCGTCATGGCCGCGGGTCAGCGCGCTACCCCGCGGGGCGTGAACACGGAGGGGCTGCGGCGACACGGCTTCAGCCGGGAAAGCATTCAGGCGGTCAAACGCGCCTACAAGATTCTGTACCGCTCCGGACTGCGGCTGGAACAGGCGCGCGAGTCGCTGATGGACCAGGCCGACGGCGCGCCGGAAGTGGAGGCGTTCGCCGCCTTCATCGCCGGAACCAGTCGCGGCATCATCCGCTAGCGGCCGCCGGCCGGCGGCACGTTTCGGGAGCGCCCATGCGACGAATCGGTATCCTCGCCGGCGAGCTCTCCGGGGACGCCCTGGGCGGGCCGTTGATGGCGGCGCTGCGTCAGCGCTTTCCGGACGCGATCTTCGAGGGCGTCGGCGGACCCCGAATGGCCGCCGAGGGGCTGGAGAGCCTGTACCCGATGGAACGCCTCTCGGTAATGGGGCTGGCCGAGGTGCTGCGCCATCTGCCCGAGCTGCTGCGGATGCGTGCCGTGCTGGCCCGGCACTTCCTCGCAAACCCGCCAGACTGCTTCGTGGGAATCGACGCGCCGGACTTCAATCTCGGGCTGGAACGGCGTCTGCGCCAGGGTGGTATACCGACGGTTCACTATGTCAGTCCCTCTGTCTGGGCCTGGCGCGAGGGTCGCATGAAGGGCATTGCCCGTTCGGTGGACCTGATGCTAACGCTGTTTCCCTTTGAGACCGACGTCTACCAGCGCCACGGGGTCGCCGTGGAGTGGGTGGGTCATCCCACCGCCGATCGACTGCCCCTGGTCGTCGACCATGGCGGCCATCGGCGCCGTCTCGGTGTCGACGAGGGCGCGACGCTTTGCGCGCTGCTGCCCGGGAGCCGCCGCGGCGAAGTGGAGCGACTGGGACCCGTCTATGCCGGCGCCGTGGCGCGGCTGGCGGCACGCCATCCCGGCTTGTCGTTCGTCGGGGCAATGGCGAGTGCCCCCCTGGCTGATTTATTCTCTCAGCAGCTCGCCGCCGCCGGGGTCGCCGACCGGGTCCGGCTGGTCGAGGGGGCGGCGGAGGACGTGCTCGGCGCCTGCGACCTGGCGCTGATCGCGTCGGGAACGGCGACCCTGGAGGCCCTGCTGCTCAAGGCGCCGATGGTGGTGGCCTACCGGATGTCGCCGTTGACGATCTGGATGATGAAGACGTTCAACCTCATGAAGATCCGCCGTTTTTCCTTGCCCAACCTGCTGGCCGGCGAGGCACTGGTGGACGAGTACATTCAGGAGGCGGCCACGCCGCAGGGGCTGGCCGACGGCCTTGAGCGCCTTCTGGAGGACGACGATCGGCGCGCGGCCATGGCCGCGCGGTTCGAGAGCTTGCACCGCTCGCTGCGGCACGATGCCGCGGCCAGCGCGGCGGCCGCCGTGGCGGATCTGATCGGGGAACGTTGAATGCAGCTGCGCATGGACTTCGTGGACAGTGCCGGCGTGGTCGCCGGGGTGGACGAGGTGGGCCGGGGCCCGCTGGCCGGCCCGGTTGTGACCGCCGCCGTCATTCTGCCGGGCGATGCGTGCATCGACGGCCTCATGGATTCCAAGTTGCTGAGCCCGGCCCGCCGCGATTCGCTGGCCGAGGCAATCCGCGCCCGCGCGGTGGACTACGCGCTGGGGCGGGCGGAGGTCGACGAGATCGACCGGCTGAACATCCTGCATGCCACCATGCTGGCCATGCAGCGTGCCGTTGCCGGGCTGCGCTCGGCACCCGATCATGTGCTGGTGGACGGCAATCGCTGTCCGGAACTGGCGTGCAGCGTCGAGCCGGTGGTGGGCGGTGACGGCAGCGTGGCCTGCATCAGCGCCGCCTCCATTCTCGCCAAGGTCGCGCGGGACAGGGAGATGGTGGAAATGGACGGTCGTTACCCCGGTTACGGCTTCGCGGATCACAAAGGCTACGGTACAGCGGCCCACAGGTCGGCGCTCGCCGCGCTCGGCCCGTGCCCGCTCCACCGTCGCAGCTTCGCGCCCGTGGCTGCGGCGTCGCGCCAGGTGCAACGGGCCGGGGGCGAGGAGGTATCGCAGTGACCGGTTTCGTACATCTGCGGGTCCACACGGAGTTCTCCCTCTCCGATGGCATCGTGCGCATCAAGCCGCTGGTGGGGTCCGCGGTGGACATGGGCATGCCGGCCGTGGCCGTGACCGACCAGGGCAATCTCTTCGGCATGGTGAAGTTCTACACCGCCGCGGTTGCCGCCGGCGTCAAACCGATCATCGGCGCCGACGTCTGGGTCGACGACGCCGAGGCGGCGGAGGGACGCTCCCGGCTGGTGCTGCTATGCCGCACCCTGGAGGGCTACCGTGCCCTGATGCGTCTGCTCAGCCGCAGCTATCTGGAGGGCCAGCGAGACGGCATCCCGACCCTGGCCCGGACGTGGATCGAGGCAGACTGCGCCGGTCTGATCGGTCTGTCCGCCGGTCGCGAGGGCGACGTGGGTCAGGCGCTGTTGGCGGGCAATGGCGATGAGGCCCGGCGCCGGGTGGCCTATTGGCAGTCGCTGTTCCCGGATGCCTTCTACCTGGAGCTGCATCGGAACAACCGGCCAGGTGACGAGGATCACGTCCATGCCGCCGTGGCCCTGGCGGCCGAGACGGGAACGCCCGTGGTGGCGACCAACGATGTGCGCTTCCTGCACCGCGAGGACTTCGAGGCCCACGAGGCGCGGGTGTGTATTCACGACGGCCGGACCCTCGATGACCCGCGTCGGGAACGTCGCTACAGCGACGAGCAGTACCTGCGCTCGCCGGAGGAGATGGCCGAGCTCTTCGCGGACATTCCGGAGGCGCTGGAGAACACGCTGGAGATCGCCAAGCGCTGCAATCTCGATCTGACTCTGGGGGAGAACGTCCTTCCGGAGTTTCCGGTGCCCGAAGGGCTGAGCGTGGACGAGTTCCTGCGCCAGGAATCCGAGCGCGGGCTGGAGCAGCGGCTGGAGAAGCTCATCCCCGCCGAGGCGCCGGACGCAGAGAGCCGGCGGGCCGTCTACCACCAGCGGCTGGACCGCGAGCTGGGCGTGATCGCGCAGATGGGCTTTCCGGGCTACTTCCTGATCGTGGCGGACTTCATCCGCTGGGCCAAGCGCCACGACATACCGGTGGGGCCGGGGCGGGGTTCCGGCGCCGGTTCCCTGGTGGCCTATGCCCTGGAGATCACGGATCTCGACCCGCTGCGCTATGACCTGCTGTTCGAGCGTTTTCTCAATCCCGAACGCGTATCCATGCCGGACTTCGACGTGGATTTCTGCATGGAGAAGCGCGATCGGGTCATCGAGTACGTGGCCGATACCTACGGCCGCGAGAAGGTCTCCCAGATCTGTACTCACGGCACGATGGCGGCCCGGGCGGTGGTTCGGGACGTGGGCCGCGTGCTCGGCTATCCCTACGGCTACGTCGATCGCATTGCCAAGCTGGTGCCCTTCGAGGTGGGCATGACGCTGGAGAAGGCCCTGACCCAGGAGGAGGAGCTGCTGCGCCTCTACGAAGAGGACGAGGACGTCAGCACGCTGCTGGATCTGGGCCGCAAGCTGGAGGGTGTCGCCCGGAACGTGGGCAAGCACGCCGGCGGCGTGGTGATCGCGCCGACCGACCTCACGGATTTCTCGCCCCTGTACTGCGAACCGGGCGGGCAGGGCCTGGCCACCCAGTACGACAAGGACGACGTGGAAGCGGTGGGCCTGGTGAAGTTCGACTTTCTGGGCCTGCGGACGCTGACCATCATCGACTGGACGGTCAAGGCCATCAACGCTATCCGTGCGGAGAATGGCGAGGAGTCACTGGATATCGGCGCCATCCCGATGGACGACCGGCCGGCCTTCGATCTGCTCAAGCGCTGTGCGACCACGGCGGTGTTCCAGCTGGAATCCAGGGGTATGAAGGACCTCATCCGCCGCCTGCAGCCGGATAGCTTCGAGGACATCGTCGCCCTGGTCGCGCTGTTCCGGCCCGGTCCGCTGCAGTCGGGCATGGTGGAGGATTTCATCGACCGCAAGCACGGGCGCAAGCCCGTGGCCTACCCCACCCAGGAACTGCACCACGATGACCTCAAGCCCATCCTCAAGCCGACCTACGGGGTCATCCTTTACCAGGAGCAGGTGATGCAGATCGCCCAGGCCCTGGGCGGCTACAGCCTGGGCGCGGCGGACCTGCTGCGGCGGGCGATGGGCAAGAAAAAACCCGAGGAGATGGCCAAGCAGCGCGAGATCTTCCTCCACGGGGCGACCGAGAAGGGCATGAGCCAGTCCCACGCGGAGGGCATCTTCGACCTGATGGAGAAGTTCGCCGGGTACGGGTTCAACAAATCCCACTCGGCCGCCTATGCGCTGCTCTCCTACCAGACGGCCTGGCTCAAGGCTCACCACCCGGCACCGTTCATGGCCGCGGTGCTGTCTTCCGACATGGACAACACCGACAAGGTAGTGGTGCTCATCGACGAGTGCCGCAGCATGAAGCTGCGGGTGGATCCGCCGGACGTGAACCGCTCGGCCTACCAGTTCCTGGCCCGGGACGACCGGACCATCGTCTATGGCCTCGGGGCGGTCAAGGGCGTCGGCCGTGGCGCCATTGAGGCCATCATCGAGGAACGCGAGCGCGGCGGCGAGTTCGAGGACCTGGCGGACCTGTGCCAGCGCATCGACCTCAAGCGGGCCGGCAAGCGCGTCCTGGAGGCGCTGATTCGCTCCGGCAGCATGGACAGCATCTGTCACAACCGTGCCACGGCGATGCGGGATCTGCCCCAGGCGTTGCAGGCCGCCGAGCAGGCCTCGCGCAACCGCGCCGCCGGACAGAACGATCTCTTCGGTGGCGGAGAGGCGACGGCGGTTCACGCCGAGGCGAATCCGCTGGCAAGGCCACCCATCGAGGAATGGGAGGAGCCGGACCGGCTGGCCGCCGAAAAGGAAACCCTCGGGCTGTACCTTACCGGGCATCCGATTGACCGGTACGAGGCGGAGCTCGCCGGCATTGTCACCGCGCGGCTGCAGCAGCTCGCCGCGGGGGCGGTCAGCGGATCCGCTCCCGCTGAAGGGGGCAACGGCCGCCGCTCCAACGAGCCGAGGGTGACGGCCGCCGGCCTGGTGGTGGGCATCCGCGTGCGCAATACGCAGTCTGGTGGCCGCATGGCCGCTGTCACCCTCGACGACCGTACCGGGCGCATGGAGGTGACCGTCTTTCCGGAGGCCTTCAACCGCTTCCGGCACCTCATTGCCAAGGACGCGCTGCTGGTGGTCAGCGGCGGCCTCGGGTATGACGAGTTTGCCGACGGTTACCGCGTCACCGCCGAAGAGATCCTGGATATCGGTGAGGCTCGCAACCACTACGCTCGCCGGGTCGTGATGGGCGTGGACAGTGCCCAGGCGGGGAACGGTTTCGTCCATGAGCTGCGCGAGGTGCTCGAGCCCTACTGCGAGGGTGGCTGTCCGGTCTGGCTGGAGTATCGGGGCGCGCTCGCCCAGGCAGCGCTGCGGCTGGGCGAGCGCTGGCGGGTCAGACCCACGGATGAGCTGATCAAGCGCCTGGGCGCGCTTACACGCTCGGGCAGCGTGCGTGTTGAGTACTGACCCGCGTCGTATGAGCGTCTGCGCGTGATGGCGATTCGCGTGTTACCATCCGCGCTTCGGCTGAGGGAAACGCCGGACGGTCGGCGACGGGAATCGGTCGGTGTTTCCCTGGAATGCGCGGAACCTTTTCGTCCTGAATACTAGGATTGTCATGGACCTGAATTTCCTGGATTTTGAGCGTCCCATTGCCGAGCTGGAAGCGAAGATCGACGAACTTCGTTACGTCGGTAACGACAACGACCTCAATATCAGCGAGGAGATCCAGCGGCTGCAGACCAAGAGCCAGCAGCTGACCGAGCAGATCTTCGCCTCGCTGAGCGCCTGGCAGATCTCACAGCTGGCCCGCCATCCCCAGCGCCCGTACACGCTGGACTACATCGAAGGGATATTCAGCGAGTTCGAAGAGCTTCACGGCGATCGGGCGTTCGCCGACGATGCCGCCATCGTCGGGGGCGTCGCCCGGCTCAACGGCCGCCCCGTGATGGTCATCGGCCATCAGAAGGGTCGCGACACCAAGGAGAAGCTCAAGCGCAACTTCGGCATGCCCCGCCCCGAAGGCTACCGCAAGGCCAAGCGGCTCATGGAGATGGCGGAGCGGTTCAAGATGCCCGTGCTCACCTTCATTGATACACCGGGCGCCTATCCCGGCGTAGGGGCCGAAGAGCGCGGCCAGAGCGAGGCCATTGCCCGCAATCTGGCGGTCATGTCCAAGCTGCGGGTGCCGGTGCTTTGCACCGTGATCGGCGAGGGTGGTTCCGGCGGCGCGCTGGCGATCGGCGTGGGCGACCGGCTGCTGATGCTCGATTACAGCACCTATGCCGTGATATCGCCCGAAGGCTGTGCCTCCATCCTCTGGAAGAGCGCCGAGCGGGCGTCCGACGCCGCCGAGGCCATGGGCATCACGGCCAAACGCCTCTACGCCCTGGGCCTGGTGGACGAGATCGTCCCGGAACCGCTCGGGGGCGCCCATCGCGACTACCAGGCCATGTTCGAAAACCTGCGCGACCGCCTCGTCGAGCACCTTGACGCGGTGGGAGCGCTGTCCAACGAAGCCCTGCTGGACGAGCGCTACCGGCGCCTGATGGCCTTCGGCAGCTTCCGGGAGTAACTCCTTTCCCGTTACGGGGCCGCGATGACCCGCCTCGACCCGCAGTATCTCGCAGACCGCCTGGGCCATCGCGCCGGCCGGCCCGTGTGGGTCGCCTACAGTGGCGGTCGCGATTCCCACGTCCTCCTGCATCTCGCCGTGCATGCCCGCCTCGACGTGCGCGCCGTCCATGTCGACCACGGCCTGCATCCGGACTCCGGCGACTGGGCCGATCACTGCGAAGCCGTATGCCGTTCGCTTGGCGTGGCGCTGACCCGAAAGAGCGTGAACGTGGACGCCGAGGGGCCCTCGGGCCCGGAAGCCGCCGCGAGGGCGGCACGCTACCGTGCCTTCCGGGAGATACTCGAGCCGGAGGCGGTCATGTTGACGGCGCACCACCGCGACGACCAGGCCGAGACGGTCATGTTGCGCATCCTCAGGGGCGCCGGCCTGCGGGGCCTGGCGGGCATCCCCCGGGAACGGCAGCTGGGCCGCGGGTGGATGCTTCGGCCGTTGCTGGACGTCCCGCGCGCGGAGATCGATGCGTACGCCCGCGAACACGCCCTGATCTGGTTCGACGATCCCAGCAACGAGAGTCCGGACCCCGACCGCAACTACCTCCGGCAGTTCGTGATGCCGGCGTTTGAATCGCGTTGGCCCGCCGCCGCACAGATGCTTGGCCGGCTGGCCGGTCAGGCGCGCGAGGACGCCCGCCTGCTCGATGAGCTGGCGGACCTGGACCTGAAAACCTGCGCCGACGCGGACAGCGTGTCGGTGAGCGCGTTGAAGCGCCTCGACCGGGCGCGACAGCGTAACGTGCTGCGGCGTTGGCTGCGGCTGCGGGATCGACGCCCGCCCAGCGCGGCTCGCCTGGAAGCGGGTCTGGACGCGCTGTTGTCCGCCGCCGCGGACCGGGAGCCGGTGTTGCGCTGGGAGGAGGGGCTGATTCGCCGGTATCGGGATCGCCTTTACCTGCTCGGGAGCCGCACGACGGTCCCACCCGAGGCCGTCTATGCCTGGGATATGGCGGGCGTCCTGGTGATTCCGGGGATTGGGCGGCTGTCCATCAGTGAGACACACGAAGGCGAGCGCCTGAGCGCGGTGCTGCTGGATCGCGAGGACATCACCGTGAGACTGCGTCGCGGGGGGGAGCGGATCCGGCTGCCGGGGTCGGCTCATCACCGTCCGCTGAAGACGCTTTTTCAGGAAGCCGGGGTGCCGCCCTGGGAACGGCGGCGGACACCGCTGGTATACGCCGGCGATGCGCTTGCGTGCGTGGGGGAGCGCTGGATCTCGGCCGATTTCGCCGCCACCGGCGATGAGCCGGGGCTGCGGATCCGCTGGCTACCGGAGCACTGAGCGCCGCGCCCGTCGGCCACAGTGGTGTCCGCGTTGTGGATGGGGGGCGCTTCTGATAACGTTTACGCCGGCTTTCGGCCGACTTCTTCCTGCACTTGACGGCGCTTCCATACGTATGACGCGATTCATCTTCATCACCGGCGGCGTGGTGTCCTCCCTGGGCAAGGGCATCTCGGCGGCGTCGCTGGGTAGTGTGCTGCAGGCCCGCGGCCTCAACGTCACCATGATCAAGCTCGATCCCTACATCAACGTGGATCCGGGCACCATGAGCCCCTTCCAGCACGGGGAAGTGTTCGTCACCGACGACGGCGCCGAGACGGACCTGGATCTGGGCCACTACGAGCGGTTCGTGCGCGGACGCATGACCCGCTACAACAACTACACCACCGGCCGTATCTACGAGAGCGTCATTCGCAAGGAACGCCGAGGGGAATACCTGGGCGGCACCGTTCAGGTCATTCCCCACGTCACCGACGAGATCAAGCGCAGCATCGTGCAGGGGGCCGGGGCTGCCGACGTGGCGCTGGTGGAGATCGGCGGCACGGTCGGCGACATCGAGTCGCTGCCGTTTCTGGAGGCCATCCGGCAGATGGGCACGGAGCTCGGGCGGGAGCGCTGCCTGTTCATTCATCTCACCCTGGTGCCGCTGATCAGCAGCGCCGGCGAGATGAAGACCAAGCCCACCCAGCACTCGGTCAAGGAGCTGCGCTCCATCGGCATTCAGCCGGACATACTCCTGTGCCGGGCCTCGCAGTCGATTCCCGAGGACGAGCGGCGCAAGATCGCGCTGTTCACCAATGTCGACCCCCGCGCGGTCATCTCCGTGCTGGACGTGGACAATATCTACAAGGTGCCCGAGCTGCTGCATGGGCAGGGCCTGGATACCATCGTCGCCGAGAAATTCCACATGGAGCTGCAGGCGGCGAATCTCAGTGACTGGCATCGTGTGGTCGCCGCCATGGACCATCCCGAGGGCGAAGTGACAATCGCCATGGTGGGCAAATACGTCAATCATGCCGATGCGTACATGTCGCTGAACGAAGCGCTGCGCCATGCCAGCATCCAGACCCGGCAGAGGGTCAATATCGAATACGTGGATTCCGAGGAGATCGAGCGCGATGGCGTCGAGATCCTGAGAAATGCCGACGCCATACTGGTGCCGGGCGGTTTCGGCGAGCGGGGCGTGGAGGGCAAGATCGAGGCGGCGCGATACGCCCGGGAAAACAACGTGCCGTATCTCGGCATCTGCCTGGGCATGCAGGTCGCGGTGATCGAGTTCGCCCGCAACGTGGCCAAGCTGGAGGGGGCCCACAGCACGGAATTCCTGGCCCATCCCCAGCATCCGGTGATCGCGCTGATCACCGAGTGGATGACCGAGGAGGGCGGCTACGAGTACCGCGATGAAGGCTCCGACCTCGGCGGCACCATGCGCCTGGGCAGTCAGCAGTGCCGGGTCCTGCCGGAAACGCTGGCCCATACGATCTATGGCAAGGACGTAATCAGCGAGCGCCACCGGCATCGCTACGAGTTCAATAACCGGTATGCCGAGCGGTTGCAGAAGGCGGGTCTGGTTCTATCGGGCTGGTCCCGGGACAACGACCTCGTGGAGACGGTGGAGATCGCGGGCCATCCCTGGTTCTTCGCCTGCCAGTTTCATCCGGAGTTCACGTCGGCCCCGCGCGACGGCCATCCCCTGTTCACGAGTTTCATTCGCGCCGCGGCCGAGCATCACAGCGGTGCCGCGACCGCGACGCAGGCAACCGCGGAATAGGCGACACCATGCAGCTTTGTGGATTCGAAGTCGGCCTGCAGCGGCCGCTTTTTCTCATTGCCGGCCCGTGCGTGATCGAATCGCGGCAGCTGGCCCTGGACACGGCGGGTCAGCTCAGCGAGATCTGCGCCGGCCTGAACGTTCCCTTCATTTACAAGTCCTCCTTCGACAAGGCGAACCGCTCCTCCCATGAGAGCTTCCGCGGGCCCGGTCTCGAGGAGGGCCTGGGCATCCTGGAGGCCGTCCAGCAGCAGATCGGCTGCCCCGTGCTCACCGACGTTCACGAGGATACGCCGATGGCCGAGGTGGCCGCGGTGGTGGACGTGCTGCAGACGCCGGCTTTCCTGTGCCGCCAGACCAACTATATCCAGAGCGTGGCCCGCCAGGGCCGCCCCGTGAACATCAAGAAGGGCCAGTTTCTAGCGCCCTGGGACATGGGCAACGTGGTGGAAAAGGCCCGCGCGGTGGGTAACGACCAGATCATGGTCTGCGAGCGCGGCGTTTCCTTCGGCTACAACAACCTGATATCGGACATGCGCGCCTTGAGCGCGATGCGCGAGACCGGCGCGCCGGTGGTCTTCGACGCCACCCACTCGGTGCAGCTCCCCGGCGGGCAGGGTGCCAGTTCCGGCGGCCAGCGCGAGTACGTCCCGGTGCTGGCCCGGGCCGCGGTCGCCGCCGGGATCAGCGGGCTGTTCATGGAGACCCATCCGCAGCCGGAGAAGGCCCTCAGCGACGGTCCCAACGCCTGGCCGCTGGGCCGCATGCAGGCCCTGCTGGAGACCCTCTGCGCGCTGGACCGGGTGGTCAAGCAGGCCGGCTTTCCCGAGTCCGAGCCGGGCTGAGCCCGCGCGACACGAACAGGGAATCGCGCCCCGCGGCGCTCCTACAGGCGCCATCCGTTTCCGTTGGATGCCGCTCGCGGCATGAGCGCCGCTGGGCGCGATCAGGCATTCCAGGCAATTCAGGGAGCTTACAGGCTTATGGCAAAGATCGAGTCGATCCAGGCACGGGAGATCCTCGACTCCCGCGGAAATCCCACCGTGGAGGCGGACGTGCGCCTTGCCGGCGGCGCCTTCGGGCGCGCGGCGGTACCGTCCGGGGCCTCCACGGGCGCGCGCGAGGCCGTGGAACTGCGTGACGGCGACAAGGGCCGTTACCTGGGCAAGGGCGTGCTGGCCGCCGTGGAGAACGTCAACGGTGCCATTGCCGGTGCGCTGAAGCGTATGGACGCCGAAGACCAGCGTGGCGTGGATGCCCGCCTGATCGAGCTCGACGGCACGGATAACAAGGGCAAGCTGGGCGCCAACGCCATCCTCGCGGCCTCGCTGGCCGTGGCGCGGGCCGCCGCCAACGGGAACGGTCTGTCCCTGTTCCGTCACCTCAATGCCGACGGGCCCTTCGAGCTGCCGGTGCCGATGATGAACATCCTCAACGGCGGTGCCCATGCCGATAACAGCGTGGACATCCAGGAGTTCATGGTCATGCCGGTGGCCTTCGACCGTTTCAGCGACGCGCTGCGCTGCGGCACGGAGATATTTCATGCGCTGAAAAAGGTGCTGGCGGGCCGCGGCATGAGCACGGCGGTCGGGGACGAAGGCGGTTTCGCGCCGAACCTGCCCTCCAACGAGGCGGCCCTGGAGGTGATCAAGGAGGCCGTCGAGCAGGCTGGGTACAGCCTGGGTGATCAGGTTCTTCTGGCCCTGGACGTGGCCAGCTCCGAGTTCTTCGAAGACGGCGTTTACGACCTGGCCTCCGAAGGCCGGCGCTTCAATGCCGCCGAGTTCGCGGATTACCTCGCCGCGTGGGTGGACAAGTACCCCATCGTGTCCATCGAGGACGGGATGGCGGAGAATGACTGGGACGGCTGGAAGGCCCTGACGGATCGTATCGGCGAGCGGGTCCAGCTGGTGGGGGACGACCTGTTCGTCACCAACACCCGAATCCTCAGGGAGGGCATCGACAAGGGCGTCGGCAACTCGATTCTGATCAAGTTCAACCAGATCGGCACGCTGACCGAGACCCTGGACGCCATCGCCATGGCCAATGACGCCGGCTATACCGCCGTGGTCTCCCATCGTTCCGGCGAGACCGAGGACACCACCATTTCCGACCTGGCCGTCGCCAGCACGGCGACTCAGATCAAGACCGGTTCACTGTGCCGTTCGGATCGTGTGGCCAAGTACAATCAGCTTCTTAGAATTGAACAGGAGCTGGGTTCGGGGGCAAGCTATGCGGGCAAGGGCGCGTTCCCGAACCTCAAGGGACGCTGATCGGCCATGCTAGGCCGCCGCGGCTCAGGGCGTCGGCATTGACAGGGGGCTCCCGGCGATTGGGATGCGAGCACTAATCGGCCTGACCACGGTGCTGTTCGTGATGCTGCAGGTGAGCCTGTGGTTCGGCGACGGCAGCGTGCCCGAGGTCTGGCGCCTGCAGGATGCCATCGCCGACCAGCAGGCGGAGAACGATACGCTGCGTGCCCGCAATGCCGCCCTGGCCGCGGAGGTCCGCGACCTGAAAAGCGGCCTGGAGGCCGTGGAACAGCGGGCCCGCGAAGAGCTCGGCATGATTCGCGAGGACGAGGTTTTCTACCGGGTTATCGGGCAGTGAGTCAGGCCTTTCCGGGCAAGATCTGGGCGGTGCTTCCGGCCGCGGGCATCGGGCGGCGCATGAACGCGCCACGGCCAAAGCAGTACCTCAACGTCGCGGGCCGGCCCGTCATCGAGTGGACCCTGCGGCGTATCCTGGCTCCGGATTTCGTGGCCGGCGCGGTCGTGGCTATCGCGCCGGAGGATCCGTTCTGGCCGGCTTCCGCCTTCAACGCGTCGAAACCGGTGGTTGCCGTGACCGGCGGCCGCGAGCGTTTCGAATCGGTGACCAACGGCCTCAGGCATCTTGCCCATTCGGCCGGCGCCGATACCTGGGCGCTGGTCCACGATGCCGTGCGGCCCTGTATCACCCCCGAGGAGCTGGACCGTCTCGTGGCGGCGGTGAGCCCGGATCGCGCCGACGGGGCGCTGTTGGGGCTACCCGTGCGCGATACCCTCAAGCGGGCGGGTGCCGGTCAGCGCGTGGAATCGACCGTCTCGAGGGAACACCTGTGGCAGGCACTGACGCCCCAGCTGTTTCCGGTGCGGACGCTGCTGGCCGCCCTGGAGGACGTCGTGGGCGGGGAAACCCAGGTCACCGACGAGGCCCAGGCGATGGAGCTGGCCGGGTACGCCCCCGCTCTGGTACCGGGGGCGATCACCAACATCAAGCTGACCCAGCCCGACGACCTGGCCCTGATCGCCCGGCTGCTGGGTGAGTCACAACCGGCACTGCCATGACCATGGACCTGCGTATTGGCCAGGGTTTCGACGCCCATCGATTCATTGCCGGGGCGCGGCTCGTGCTCGGCGGCGTGGAGATACCCTTCGAACTGGGGCTTCAGGCCCATTCCGACGGCGACTGCCTGCTCCACGCGATCACCGACGCGCTGCTGGGTGCTGCCGCGCTGGGGGATCTGGGAAGCCATTTCCCGGACACGGACGAGCGCCTGGCCGGCATCGACAGCCGCCGACTGTTGCTGGACGTGCTCGCCAAGGTGCGCGCCGCCGGTTACCGGGTGGGCAACGTGGACAGCACGATCATCGCCCAGAAGCCGAGGCTCGCGCCCCACATCGGCCGGATGCGCGCCGTCGTCGCGCAGGACCTGGAATTGCCGGAAGAGCGCGTGAGTGTCAAGGCGACGACGACGGAGCGCATGGGCTTCACCGGGCGGGAGGAGGGCATCGCAGCCATGGCCGTCGTCACCATCGTGGGCGCGAGCTGATATGGCCGGGGCTGTCGACATCGAGTCTTTGCCACGGGCCTACGGCGCCCCCCTGGGCAGCGCGCTGCTCCGCGCTCGGCCGGAGGATTTCCGCGTCGAGGAGCTGCTCGGTTTCCGGCCCAGCGGCCATGGCGAGCACCTGTTCCTGCAGGTGCGCAAGACCGGTCGCACCACCGAGGAGGCCGCCCGCGCGCTCTCGGCATGGCTGGAGGTCCCGGTACGCCATATCAGCTACGCCGGGCTCAAGGACCGCAACGCCATGACCACGCAGTGGTTCAGCGTGCATACGCCGGCGATGCCGGCCCCCGGGCCCGTGCCGGGCGAGCCGGCCGTCGAGGTGCTGGTCGTGCGGCGGAACGAGCGCAAGCTCAGGCGGGGCGCACTCGACGGCAACCGCTTCACGCTGACCCTGCGGGAGGTCGACGCCGGGACCGCGGCGTTGGGCCACCGGCTGCTGGCCATTGCCCAGGGCGGTGTGCCGAACTATTTCGGGGCGCAGCGCTTCGGTCGAGGCGGACGCAACGTCGCCGACGCCGAGTCACTCCTCGCGGGCCGGCTGCGGGTGCGCAGCCGGCACAAGCGGGGTCTGCTGATATCCGCGGCCCGGTCGTATCTGTTCAATTGCGTGCTCGCGGCACGGGTCGAGCAGGGTTGCTGGGCACGGGCGCTACCCGGAGAGCTGGTCATGCTGGAGGGCACCAACAGCGTGTTCCCCGCCACCCGTGAGGCCGCGGGCGTGCTCGGTAGACGCCTGGAACTTCAGGACGTCCATCCCACGGGGCCGCTGCCCGGACGCGGCGGCATCGCGCCGGAGAGGCAGGCGCTCGCCCTGGAGCAGGAGGCATTAAGCGTGGAAGCGGTGCTGTGCAACGCGCTGCGGGATTTCGGGGCGAACGCCATGCGGCGCGCGCTGCGCGTGCGCGTGGCGGACATGCGCTGGTACTGGCCGTCGTCCGGCACGCTGGAACTGGGTTTCACGTTGCCGGCCGGTGCCTTTGCCACGGTGGTCGTCCGGGAGCTGCTGGCCGTGCGGGAGGCGCGGGAAGCGGGTGAAGCCGCTGCTTGAGACGACCTCAGCTCTTGCTGAGCAGAACGTAAACGGCGCCGGTGCCGCCATCGGTCGGCGGCGTCGAACAAAAGGCGAGCACGTCCTCGCGCTGACGCAGCCACAGGTCCACCTTGCCCTTGAGAACCGGGCCACGATTGGCGGATCGCCGGCCTTTGCCGTGGACGACGCGGGCGCAGCGCACGCGCCGCAGGTGACACTCGTTCAGGAACTCGGCGAGGGCGGTCTTGGCGACGGGCACGGTCATGCCATGGAGATCGAGCTCGCCGCCCACCGCGAAGTGGCCGCGTCGCAGCTGGCGCAGGACGCGCCGCTGCATCCCCGGCGCAAGGTAGGAGAGGTCTTCGCCGGTCTCGGTATCGGCCAGCTCCGGATTCTGTTGCAGGAGCTCTTCCATGACGCTGGCCTCGTCGGCCCAGCGCTGCCGCGGCAGCGGCGCGGGTTTGGGGGCCTCCGGCGGCAGGACTTCGCCCTTGGGACGCAGGGGTTTGACGTCCTGCATCGCCTCGCGGAAAAGCTCCAGGTCGGACTTGTCACCGTCTGCGGACATGCCGGCCACTCCAGGTTCACACCCGGAGTGACATTGCCGCGGTCCGGGTGTTCCGTGGAATATTGTGGCGGCATGCGCGGGTTCTGCAAAGGGTCCCGGGGCACGGCTGGCACCGGAAATGCGCGGCGGCAGGTATAATGCCCCGCCCATTGAGACCATGCAGCGCGCCGGCGCCGTCCGGCGTCAACGGGAGGGTTGGTAACGGTCTATGCATATCCTGGTCAGCAACGACGACGGGTACAGCGCCGCAGGCATCGTTGAGTTGTCCCGGACGCTCGCGCGGGGGGCACGGGTCACCGTCGTGGCACCGGAACGTGATCGCAGCGGCGCCAGCAACTCGTTGACGCTGGACCAGCCGCTGCGGGTGCATTCGGTGGAGACCGGCGTTTACCGGGTGGACGGCACACCGACCGACTGCGTGCATCTCGCGATCACCGGCCTGCTGGAGGACGATCCCGACATGGTGATCTCCGGCATCAACGCCGGCGCCAACCTGGGTGACGACGTGCTCTACAGCGGCACCGTGGCCGCGGCCATGGAGGGGCGCTTCCTGGGGCTGCCGGCCATCGCGATTTCGCTGGCTTCAATGTCTCCCACGCACTACGATACGGCGGCGCGCGTGGCGGCCAGCATCCTGGAGCGGCTCCAGCACGATCCGCTGCCGGCGGATACCATTCTCAACGTCAACGTCCCCGATCGCGAGTGGAGCGCGCTGGAGGGGTTCGAGGCGACCCGCCTCGGGCACCGTCACCGCGCGGAGCCCGTGGTGCGCGCGGAGGACCCCAGGGGCCGGCCCATCTACTGGATCGGTCCGCCCGGGGAGGAGGAGGACGCGGGGCAGGGCACGGACTTTCACGCCGTCAGCCGCGGGTATGTCTCCGTGACCCCGATCCAGGTGGATCTCACGCGCTACCAGGCCCTGGATCAGGTGGCGAACTGGATCTCCGGGCTTTGAGGGAACTATGGACTCCACGACACGGCGCGGAATCGGCATGACCTCGGAACGGACCCGGCGGCGGCTGGTGCAGAGGCTGCGCGAAGGCGGCATACAGGACGAGCGGGTTCTCGAGGTCATTGGCGGCACGCCGCGGCATCTGTTCGTCGACGAGGCCCTGGCCAGCCGCGCCTACGACGACACGGCGCTGCCCATCGGCCATGGGCAGACGATCTCCCAGCCGTTCGTGGTCGCCTGCATGACCGAGGCGCTGATCCGGGACGGCAGCCCGGACCGGGTGCTGGAAGTGGGAACGGGTTCCGGGTATCAGGCTGCCGTGCTTGCGCCGCTGGTGGGCAGCGTGTACACGGTGGAACGCGTCAGGGCGCTGGCCGATCAGGCCCGCCGGCGGCTTTCGCAGCTCGGGTACCGGAACGTGCATGTACGCCACTGTGACGGCGGTGAGGGATGGCCGGAGAAGGCACCGTTTGACGCGATCATTCTCACCGCAGCGCCGAGCCATCTGCCGGACGCCCTTCTCGAGCAGCTCCAGGAAGGCGGCCGGTTGGTGGCCCCGGTGGGGCAGCCCGGCGAAGCCCAGCGGTTGGAGGTGCTGGAGAAGCGGAGCGATGGACTGGTGAGGCAGATCCTGACCGACGTAAGTTTCGTGCCGATGCTGGGCGGGACCAGCTGATGCGGCTGTTCGGTCCGCTCTATGACAGGACCCTCCAGTGGGCCGCCCACCGGCACGCGCCGTGGTACCTCGGTGGGCTGAGCTTCGCCGAATCGTCGTTCTTTCCGATCCCCCCGGACGTGATGCTGGCGCCGATGGCCATGGCCCGGCCATCCGCGGCCCTGCGTTTCGCCCTGATTGCCACCATAACCTCCGTCCTGGGAGGACTGTTCGGATACCTGATCGGGATCTTCGCCCTGGAGCTCGTGGAACCGCTGTTGCGGGACATCGGCTACTGGACCAAGTACCAGGAGGTGCGGAGCTGGTTCCGGGACTGGGGCTTCTGGGTGGTGCTTGTGGCGGGCTTCTCGCCCATTCCGTATAAGGTATTCACGATCGCCGCCGGCGCCATGGCGTTGAACCCGCTGTTCTTCATCGTCGCGTCGCTGGTCGGACGAGGTGCCCGCTTCTTCGCCGTGGCCGCTCTCGTGGCGTACGGGGGCAAGCGCATGGAACCGTTTCTGCGCCGCTACATCGAACGTATCGGCTGGGCCAGCGTGGCTCTGCTGGTGGCCGCGGTTGCATTCGTGAGACTGTGAGAGCGGCCGCAGCGACAATCCTCTTCCTGGTGTCGTTGAGCCTGACGGGGTGCGCGGAGTTTCCCCAGAAGGCGGGGGGAAGCGCGCCGCCAGGCGGCTACTACACCGTTTCCCGCGGCGACACGCTGTATTCCATCGCCTGGCGCCACAATCTCGACTACCGCGCCGTGGCGAGATGGAACGACATTGGCGCGCCCTACACCATCTACCCGGGCGACCGCCTGCGGCTCAGCCCGCCGCCGCGTCCGGCGGGCGGTCGGAGTACCGCCCGGACCGAGCCGGATCCCGAACCGCCAAGGCAGCAGGATCCGGCTTCGGTGACCCCCCGCGCGGAGCGTAATGTTCCGGACAGCGCCCTGAGCTGGCAATGGCCGACGGCGGGACCCATTCGACGGGCCTTCTCCAATGGCCAGTCGGGGAAGCGGGGCATCGAGCTCGGCGGCGACGCGGGCCAGGCCATCCACGCTGCCGCCGGTGGCCGTGTGGTCTACAGCGGCAATGGCCTGCGTGGTTACGGCAACCTCGTCATCATCAAGCACAACACCCGGTTTCTGACCGCTTACGGTTACAACCGGCGGCTGCTGGTGAAGGAGGGGGAGGAGGTCCAGCCCGGACAGCGTATCGCTCTCATGGGGATGGGCCCCGACAATGCGCCGGCGCTGCATTTCGAGCTCCGCCGGGACGGTAAACCCGTCGATCCCGGCCGCGTCCTGCCCGCGCGATGATCGTACCGCGCATCTTGCGCTGCAACACCAGCAAAACGAGAAATATCAGTAAGATACCCCGTTATTGCGCGCCCTCGCCGAACAGGCATATAGTGGTTGACAACCACAATTCGTGCTTTCCGGTGCAGTAACTCTACAACCCAATAAGGACAGCGCATTCCGGGACGGAGCCGGCAGCCTGTCCACGCGGAGGAGTGCCAATGGGTAAGCAGCAGGTGGCGAACGCCAGCGTCGCGGAGGCGGCCGAGGACCTGGCGGTTCTGGAGGATACCGGGGCGCTGGAAGAGGACGTTGAGGCGGCCGAAGCGGGAAGCCCTGCCGATGAAGGGCAGAGAAGGCCCGGGGCCAGACGAGCGGAAAGCACCGATGCCAGCCTCGATGCCACTCAGATCTATCTCAACGAGATCGGATTCTCCCCGCTGCTAACCGCCGAAGAGGAAGTCTACTACTCGCGCCGTGCGCAACGCGGCGATGCCCAGGCCCGCAGCCGCATGATCGAGAGCAATCTGCGGCTGGTCGTGAAGATCGCCCGTCGCTACATGAACCGCGGCCTGGCGTTTCTCGACCTGATCGAAGAGGGCAATCTCGGCCTGATCCGCGCCGTGGAGAAGTTTGATCCCGAGCGCGGGTTCCGGTTCTCAACGTACGCGACCTGGTGGATACGTCAGACCATCGAGCGGGCCATCATGAACCAGACCCGCACGATCCGCCTGCCCATCCATGTCATCAAGGAAATCAACCAGTACCTGCGCACCGCGCGCCGCCTGATTCAGCAACTGGACCATGAGCCCACCGTGGACGAGATCGCCGCGGCCATGGAGCGTCCCGCCGAGGAAGTGCGGCGGATGATGGGCCTCAACGAGGGGGTGACCTCGGTGGACGTGCCGATTGGCAAGGATGCCGACCGGGTGCTGCTGGACGCCATTCCCGACGAGAGCAATCCGGAACCCTTCGCCGCGCTGCAGGATGACGACGTGATCCATCATCTCGACGCCTGGCTCGAGGAGTTGACGGACAAGCAGCGGGCGGTGGTGGAGCGGCGTTTCGGTCTGCACGGCTTCGAGAAAGCCACGCTGGAAGAGGTCGGCAGCGAGATCGGAGTCACGCGCGAGCGCGTCCGGCAGATTCAGCTGGATGCCCTGCGCAAGCTCAGGGAGATCATGGAGCGTTCCGGCTTCTCCCAGGACGCCGTGTTCGACTAGTGCTCGCGGCCGGACCCCTCCCACGGATGGTTCCAGGTTCGTGGGAGCGCCCTGGCCCGCGCGAAGTGACTCCGCGTCGCGTCCCGGCCGTGATGCCTGTATTGAGAACCGGAAGCGCCGTCGAGGCTGGGCGGCTACCTTGAGGTCCGCCGGTCAATCGGACGGACGGTCCGGGCAAACAGCACCGAGCTATGGCAGCAGGGCGGCCACCACCATCCGGCCTTCGGCCATCAGCACGTGATAGGTCCGGCAGGCCGAGGCCGTGTCCATCACTTCGAGGCCGATGCCCTTCTCGAACATCACGCGCATGAATTCCCGCCGGGGGAAGCGCTGGCGTTCGCCGGTGCCCAGCAGGACGATTTCGGGGTCGAGGGCGATTACCGCGTCCAGGTGCTCCGGCGACAGGTCCTCGAAAGAGGCGGGCGGCCATTCCCGATCCAGTACCGGGCCGGCGACCAGCACGCTGGTTTCGATGGCTTCCTCGTTGACGAAAATGCGCCCCGGCTCGTATCCGCGGATACGATGATCTTCAGGGGCACCGAGTTCGCGTGTCAGCTTCATCCCGACACTTTAGCGAAGCCCGTCAAGGGGCGGCAAGCGCCCGCGTTGACAGCCTCTCACGCTACCAGTACGTTTGCCGGTTTACCGTCGCGCTTTTGCGGCGCCTTCGCATGTATACGGCGATCACGACCACTACCACCGGGTGGGGCAGGCACCATTGGACGAAGAGTTTCCCAGAATCAAGCGGCTTCCGCCTTACGTATTCAACATCGTCAATGAGCTGAAGGCGGCGGCACGCGCCCGCGGCGAGGACATTGTCGATTTCGGCATGGGCAACCCTGACAGGCCCACGCCTCAGCACATCGTCGACAAGCTGGTGGAAGCCGCCCAGCGCGGCGATACGCATCGGTACTCGGTCTCCCGCGGTATCCCGCGCCTGCGCAAGGCGATCTGTGACTGGTACGCCAGCCGTTACGATGTCTCCCTGGATCCGGAAACCGAGGCCATCGTGACCATCGGTTCCAAGGAGGGGCTGGCGCACCTGGCCCTGGCGACCCTGGGCCCGGGCGATGCGGTTCTTGTGCCCAACCCCGCGTACCCGATACATCCCTACGGCATCGTTATCGCCGGAGCGGACATCCGTCACGTGCCGCTGGTGCCCGGGGTGGATTTCTTCGCCGAGCTGGAGAAGGCGATCAAGGATACCTGGCCGCGGCCGAAGATGCTGATCCTGAACTTCCCGGCGAACCCGACCACGGAGTGCGTCGACCTGGAGTTCTTCGAGCACGTGGTGGCGATCTGCCGCGAACATGAAATCTGGATCGTGCATGATCTCGCCTACGCGGACCTGGTGTTCGACGGCTATTCGGCGCCGTCGATCCTCCAGGTGCCGGGCGCCAAGGACATTGCGGTGGAGTCCTACTCATTGTCCAAGAGCTACAATATGCCCGGCTGGCGCGTGGGTTTCGTCTGCGGCAACCCGAGCCTGATCGCGGCGCTGGCGCGGATGAAGTCCTACCTGGATTACGGCATGTTCACGCCCATCCAGGTGGCGGCGATCGCGGCGCTGGAGGGGCCCCAGGACTGCGTGGAGGAGACCCGGGAGGTCTACCGGCGTCGGCGCAACGTCCTGTGCGACGGTCTCAACGCGGCGGGCTGGCCGGTGGAGCGCCCGCGCGGCACCATGTTCGTCTGGGCGCCGATACCGGAGGCCTACCAGGACATGGGTTCGCTGGAGTTCTCCAAGAAGCTGCTCAGCGACGCCAAGGTGGCCGTATCCCCGGGTATCGGCTTCGGTGACTACGGCGACGACCACGTGCGCTTCAGTCTCATCGAGAACGAGCATCGCACGCGCCAGGCGATCCGCGGTATCAAGCAGATGTTCAGAAGGGATGGCGTCAAGGAGGTGGGTTCGTGAATTCCGTGAAGGTCGGCTTGTTGGGGCTGGGGACCGTTGGTGGCGGTGTCATCAACCTGCTCAGCCGCAATGGCGATGAGATCAGCCGCCGCGCCGGACGGGAGATAGAGGTGGTGCATGCCGCCGCGCGGCATCTCGACCGTCCGAGGACCTGCAGCACGGAAGGCATCAAGCTCACCAGCGACCCGTTCGAGGTCGTCGACGACCCGGAAATCGAGATCATCGTCGAGCTCATCGGCGGCGTGGACAAGGCCCGGGACCTGACCCTGCGGGCGCTGGACAACGGCAAGCACGTGGTCACGGCCAACAAGGCGCTGATCGCCCAGCATGGCAACGAGGTCTTCGCCCACGCCCGGGACGCTGGCGTCACCGTGGCCTTCGAGGCGGCCGTGGCCGGCGGCATCCCGATAATCAAGGCCATCCGCGAAGGTCTGGTCGGCAACCGCATCGAATGGCTGGCCGGCATTATCAACGGCACGGCGAATTTCATTCTCTCGGAGATGTATTACGAAGGACGGGAATTCGCGGAAGTGCTGGCGGAGGCCCAGCGCCTGGGTTACGCGGAGGCGGATCCGACCTTCGACGTGGAGGGTGTCGACCCGGCCCACAAGCTGACCATCCTGGCCTCCATCGCTTTCGGCATCCCGCTGCAGTACGACAAGGTCCACGTGGAGGGCATCGGCCATGTCAGCCGCGAGGACGTGGAGTACGCCCAGGAGCTCGGGTACCGTATCAAGCACCTGGGCATCGCGCGGCGCAACGAGAACGGCATCGGTCTGCGGGTGCATCCCACGCTGCTGCCCGAGCGACAGCTGCTGGCCAATGTCGACGGCGTCATGAACGCCGTCATGGTCAAGGGCGATGCCCTGGGGCCGACCCTCTACTACGGCCCCGGCGCCGGTGCCGAGCCCACCGCCTCGGCCGTGGTGGCGGACCTGGTGGACGTGGTCCGGGAATTCAGCCTGGAGCCCGAAAACCGGGTGCCCTACCTGGCGTTTCATTCCCACGCCCTGGGCGACGATCCCATTCTGCCCATGGACGAGGTGGACACCGCGTACTACCTGCGGCTGATGGCCTCCGACCAGCCCGGCGTGCTGGCGGACGTTACCCGTATCGTCGGCGACTGCGGCATCAGCATCGAGGCCATTATCCAGAAGCAGCCGGCCCCGGGCGCGGAGGAAGTACCGGTCATACTGCTCACGCACCGGGTCAAGGAATGGCAGATGAACCAGGCCTGCGAGCGCATCCAGGCCCTGGACTCGGTCAAGGGGCACCTGACCCGTTTCCGGGTGGAGAATCTGGAGTAATAACGCCGCCTCCGGCGTACTGAGGAAGAACCGACGCCGCTTCGCCCGGCGGCACCCATTGGACATCACCACAGGATCCACACATGCCGTTCAGACCGCGCTATACGGGCCTGATCAACAAGTACCGGGATCGCCTGCCCCTGCCGGACGACGCCCGGACCGTGAGCCTCGGGGAGGGCAATACGCCGCTGATCCGGCTCAATGCCATCCCCCAGGAGATGGGCAAGGACATCCATCTCTACGTGAAATTCGAAGGGCTGAACCCCACCGGCTCGTTCAAGGACCGCGGCATGACCGTGGCGGTCACCCATGCGGTGAACAACGGCAGCAAGGCCATTATCTGCGCCTCCACCGGCAACACCTCGGCGTCGGCGGCGGCCTACGCGGCCCGGGCCGGCATCAAGGCGTTCGTGCTGATCCCGGACGGCAAGATCGCCATGGGCAAGCTGGCCCAGGCCATCATGCACGGTGCCGACATCCTGCAGATCCGGGGCAACTTCGACGCGGGCATGCGGCTGGTCAAGGAACTGGCGGAATCCGCGCCGGTGGATATCGTCAACTCCGTAAACCCCTATCGCCTGCAGGGGCAGAAGACCGCTGCCTTCGAGATCGTCGAGGAGCTGGAGCGGGCCCCGGACTATCACTGCCTCCCGGTGGGCAATGCCGGCAACATCACGGCCCACTGGATCGGCTATACGGAGTGCGCCACCGGCCACAGCGATCCGGCCACCGAGGCCTGCGCCTTCTGCGGCGGCAATTGCCGCTTCTCCAGCGCCACCGTGGGGGACCGGCCGGTGATGGTGGGCTATCAGGCCAGGGGCGCGGCGCCGTTCCTTCGCGGCGCCATGGTGGACGACCCGGATACCGTGGCGACCGCCATCCGGATCGGGCATCCCCAGTCCTGGAACTACGCCTGGGCCGCCAGCCGCGAATCCGGGGGCTGGTTCGACGAGCTCAGCGACGATGAAATCCTGCAGACCCAGCGCCTGCTCGCGGCCCGGGAGGGTGTTTTCTGCGAGCCGGCATCCGCCGCCTCGGTCGCCGGGGCGCTGCGGGACATCAAGGCGGGGAAGATCCCCGACGGTTCCACCGTGGTCTGCACGCTGACCGGCCATGGCCTGAAGGACCCGGATATCGCCATCAAGCAGTCCGAGGGTGCCATCGAGACCGTGGACGCCACCCTGGACGCAGTGAAAGGCGCCATACTCGGCAAGATCGAGGGTTGACCGGCATCGATGGACTTCCGGCAAAGGCGATGAACCCGTGCAGTGCCCCTGGTTGCGGGGGTTAGATGCAGATGGGCCGTCAGGAGAGCGTGCTGGATCTGGTCATTCCCGGCCTGCTGGGGCCCGTGCCGGAGTCCGTCGCCGAGTCCCCGGCGGCCGGGGAACGGTTCCCGGCGCTGGAGCGCCTGCTAAGCCGCGGTACCAGTCGGGCGTTGTCGCATACGGATTCCGCCGGTTTGCTGGGAAGCCGTATCAACGGCCCGGGTGAGCCGTTGCCGGCCGGACCCGTGGGCCTGTTGGGCGCGGGCGGCACGCCCGGGGATACGTACTGGTTCCGGGTCGATCCGGTTCACCTGCGGGCGGACCGCGATCGGCTGCTGGTGTTCGGTCCGGGTGCATTGGCGGTGACCGAGGCGGAAGCCGCCGCCATAGCCGAGGCCTGCAACGGGCTCCTGGCAGAAGACGAGATGTATCTCAGGGCGTGCGGCGACCACTGGTACCTGTCGGTGCCGGGCAGGCCGGATGTCCGCATGGCCAGTATCCACCAGGTGTCCGGCCATTACATGGACGCCTATCTCCCGGCCGGGCCGGACGCCCGGCGCTGGAATGCCCTTCTCAGTGAGCTGCAGATGCTGCTGCACACCCTGCCCTTGAACCAGGCCCGCGAAGATGGCGGGCAGCTCACCGTCAACGGCCTGTGGCCGTGGGGCGGTGGCTGCGTACCGGCGAGCGTGGACGCCGGCTACGATGCGGTATTCGCCGATGACGATCTTGGCCGCGGGGCGGCGCGGCTGACGGGGATCGAGGCGGCCGACACGCCGCTGCGGGTGTCGGAGCTCGAGCGTCGCGGTGGACGCCTGCTGGTGCACGACACCCGCGCCCTCGCCGCATTGTCTTCCGGAGACGCCGCCGCCTGGCTGGAGGTTGTCGCGCAGGTGGAGAACGACCGCTGTGCCGACGCGCTGGAGGGCCTTCGCCGGGGCGCCTTCGACCGCGTCCAGCTTTTGCCGGGCGGCGGGCGGCAGTGGACCATCACCCGTGCGTCGCTGCGCCGGGTCTGGCGCCGCCGCCGGCCCTTCCGCCACTGGC
>JACDUA010000047.1 GCA_013519935.1 Ectothiorhodospiraceae bacterium WFHF3C12
AGGTCCGCCACCACCACGGCCCGCGCGCCTTCCTCGGCGAAACGCCGGGCCATGGCCCGGCCCACGCCGCTGCCGCCGCCGGTGACCACGACGACCCCGTCACGCACCTCCATGATTCAGTCCCCGCTCCGGCCGCGTTCGGTCTGTATGACGATCTTGCCGCGCGCCCGACGCTCGGCGATCTCCCGCAGCGCCCTGGCGGTCTGCTCCAGCGGGTAGCGCTCGGTGATCACCGGCCGGACCCGGCCCTCGACCAGCCAGCCCATCAGCTCGTCCATGAGGGCGACGAAGCGCTCCGGCTCCCGGTCCTGGAAGGCGGCGTAGAAGACGCCGACGATGGCGCAGCCCTTGAGCAGCGTGAGGTTCACCGGCAGTCGCGGGATCTCGCCGGCGGTGAAGCCGATCACCAGGTAACGGCCGCGCCAGGCCATGGAACGCAGGGCGGGCTCGGCGTAGTCACCGCCCACCGGATCGTAGACGACGTCCACCCCCCGGCCGTCGGTCAGCGCACGGATGGCTTCACGCAGATCTTCGTGGCTGTAGTTGACCGTATCCTGCGCGCCGTGCTCGCGGCACAGCGCCAGCTTCTCGTCGGAGGAAGCGGCGGCGATAACCCGCGCGCCCATGGCGCGGCCGAGCTCCACGGCGGACAGGCCCGCGCCGCCGGCGGCACCCAGCACCAGCAGCGTCTCCCCGGTCTGCAGGGCCGCGCGCTCGCGCAGGGCGTAATGGGTGGTGCCGTAGGTGATGACCAGCCCCGCGCCGGTGTCCATGGGCACGGAGTCGGGCAGGCGCACGAGCTTGGCCGCCGGGACCGGCGCCAGCTCGGCGAAGGCGCCCCAGCCGGGGATGCCGATGACCCGGTCGCCGACGGTGAAGCCTTCCACGCCGGGGCCCAGGGCGTGCACGGTGCCGGCCAGCTCGCCGCCGGGGACGAACGGCAGGTCCCGGCTGAACTGGTACCGGCCCTGGATGATCAGGTTGTCGGGATAGTTGGCCGCGGCGGCGTGGACGGCCACCATCACCTCCCCCGCCCCGGGCTCGGGATCGGGCCAGTCCTCCAGGGTCAGGGATTCCGGCGGCCCGTAACGATTGCAGACGATCGCTTTCATGGCATCACGCTCAGGCCAGCGCCACGGAGAAACCGCCGTCCACCGGCAGCGTCGCGCCGCTGACGAACGCGCCGCTGGCGGCACACAGATAGAGCACGGCGTAGCCGATCTCCTCCGGCTCGCCGAGGCGTTTGACGGTGCTCTTGTCCACGATCTGCGCCTTGGCGTCCTCGTCGTAGGCATCGGCGAGCTTGGTCTTGATCACGCCGGGCAGCACCGTGTTGGCGCGGATGCCCTCCTCGCCGTATTCCAGGGCAAAGGAGCGGCTCATGCCGATCAGCGCGGTCTTCAGCGTGGAGTAGAGCCCCAGCATCCGGTCCGGGTGCCAGGCGGCGATGGACGCGATGTTGACGATGCTGCCGCCTCCGCGCTCGCGCATGAGCTTCACGCCCTCCACGGACATGAACCAGTAGCCGCGCAGGTCTACCTCGACTGTCTTGGTGAACAGCCCCAGATCGACGTCCTCGATCCGCCGCCAGGGGCTCAGCACGGCGTTGTTCACGAGTATGTCCAGCCCGCCGTGGGTCTCGCGCAGGTGGGCCGCCATGGACTCGATGTCCTCCATGCGGCCGATGTGGCAGACCCGGGCCTCGGCGCTCAGGCCCGCGTCCCGGAACTCCCCGGCGACCCGCTCGCAGTCCTCGGCCTTGCGGCTGCTGATGATCACGTGGGCGCCGGCCCGGGCCAGGACCCGGGCCGTGGCCTCGCCGATGCCGCCGGAGGACCCGGTGACCAGGGCCACCTGGCCGCCGAGGTCGAACGGATGGGGCATGGCTACCTGCTGACCGGACGCACTCATGGATTCTCTCCCCCGCTTTGGCCGCCTCCGCCGGACCACGGCCCCATGCCGATCTGCGCCAGCAGATCCGGATCCATGTCCTCGCGGGCGGCGGCCTTCTTGTAGGTGAACTGCCGGCAGGCCTCGCCCGGGCGCAGCTGGGCGTGGCCGTCGATGACGAAGAAACGCGGACTGTCGCCCTCCGGGCCGCTCTTGAGCTGGGCCCGGTTCGAGGCCGCGCAATGCGTGCAGTAGGTGGGCGCCTGGCGGCGGTTGAAATTGATGTCGTGGGGCTCGTCCATCAGCGGCGCCATGGGCTCGCCGTAATGGAACATGCCCCGCCAGACCTGGCCCCGGAACAGCCGGCCGCCGCTGCCGCAGGGGTCCAGCCGGAAGACGAAGCGGTCGTCCTCCTCGTGGATGGTGAAATCCGCGCAGTGGTAGTTCCAGGTCCGCGCCACCTCCCGGACGAGCTCCTCGTCGCTCATGGCCCGGTAGCGGGGGAACCCCGCGTGGAAGGCGGGCTCGTAGGTCTGCTCCAGCATCTCGTCCAGGTAGTCGGCGCCGCCGATCTCCAGGGCGCTGGCGTAGAAATGCTCCAGCCAGACGATGCCGAAGTCGTGCCAGGGCATCCAGTCCTTGCGCTGGCCGCGGAGCAGCGGCTCGATGTCCGTGTCGCCGGCGTCGAGCCGGCCGCGGGCCCGTTGCACCCGGGTCTGCACCACCGTTGTCCGCTCGCTGTCGGTGAACAGCGCCTCGCCCTGCTGGGCGCGCTTGGCGAAGCGCATGCGGCAGAAGCCGTCGTCCCCCTTCTCGGTGGTCCAGACGTCCTCGCCCAGCGCGTCGTTCAGCGCCGTCTGACAGGCCTTGCAGGCCTGGCACAGGCCGCTGACCCCGTCGCTCCAGCCGGCATACCAGTCAGGGTGTTTCTCGGTCAGCCCCTGGCGTTCCAGGCGGCCGCCGCTGCCACAGGGGGCGAGGTCCACCACCACCTCGTCGCCGGTCTCCCGGACCGGCTGCAGCCGGGCGTCCCCCTGGTGCTTGTAGATGGCGATGATGTCGGTGACGGCGCCGCGCTCGTCGCCGTCGCGAAACTGGCTCACCCAGGTCTTCATCTGCTCGGCGCCAATGCGCTCCAGCGTTTTCCGGGCGCGGTCCTCGCCGAGATCCTGACGGAGCTTGCCCACCTTGCGGGCCAGTGCGTGCCCGGACAGCGCGTCCAGCCCGGCCTGACCCTGGGCCATGTCGTCCAGCCAGGCCCGGACGCCGTCGAGATCGCCCCGGCGCAGGGCGTCGATGGCGTGCTCCTCCGGTGGCCGGGCAATCTCCGCGAGCGCGGCGTCGCTGTACTGTCTGGTCATTCGAGCACCTCCCGGCCGTTGCCGCCGGCGACGGGTTAGTGGCCGTAGCGCTTGAGCAGGTGGCGGCCCAGGGTCGCCATGTGGACCTGGTCGGGCCCGTCGCCGATACGCATGAAACGGGCATAGACGTAGGCGTTGGCCAAAAAGGTGTCCTGGGACACCCCGGCCCCGCCGTGGATCTGGATGGCCCGGTCGATGACCTGGCAGGCCATGGCCGGCACGGCGATCTTGGCCGCGGCGATCATGTCCCGGGCGGACTTGTTGCCGTTGCGGTCCATGTCGTCGGCGGCGCGCAGTGTCAGCAGCCGCGCCTGCTCGATCTCGCAGAACGAACGCGCGATGTCCTCGCGCACCGAGCCGTGCTCGCCCAGGCGCCGGCCGAAGGCTTCCCGCGACTCGGCGCGGCGGCACATGAGCTCCAGGGCGCGCTGGGCGCAGCCCACCAGGCGCATGCAGTGGTGAATGCGGCCCGGGCCGAGCCGGCCCTGGGCGATCTCGAAGCCGCGGCCCTCGCCCAGCAGCATGTTCTCCGCCGGCACGCGCACGTCCTCGTAGACGATCTCGGGATGGCCCACCGGGGCGTCGTCGTAACCGAAGGTGGTCATGTCGCGGACGATGCGCACCCCGGGGGTGTCCCTGGGCACCAGGATCATGGACTGCTGGCGATGCCGGTCCGGGTTGTCCGGGTCGGTCTTGCCCATGACGATGAGCAGCCGGCAGTCCTCGTTCATCGCCCCGGAGGTGTACCACTTGCGGCCGTTGATGACGTACTCGTCGCCTTCACGGTGGATGCGGCACTGGATGTTGGTGGCGTCGCTGGAGGCCACGTCCGGCTCGGTCATGGAGAACGCCGAGCGGATCTCGCCGTTCAACAGCGGCTCGAGCCAGTCCTCTTTCTGCTGATCGGTGCCGTAGAGCGCCAGGATCTCCATGTTGCCGGTATCCGGCGCCGAGCAGTTGAACACCTCGGAGGCCCAGCCCACCCGGCCCATGGTCTCCGCCAGGGGGGCGTACTCCAGGTTCGTGAGCCCCGCGCCGTGCTCGCCGGGCAGGAACAGGTTCCACAGGCCCTGTGCCCTGGCCCTGGCCTTGAGCTCCTCGACGATGGGGGGTGTCCTGTTCTGGTAGCCGGAGCGTACCTGCTCGGCGTAGAGATGCTCGGCCGGGTAAACATGCTGCTCCATGAAGTCCTGGATGCGTGCCTGCAGCTCGGCCGCGCGCTCACTGTGCTGGAAATCCATGGGGTGGCTCCCGTCTCTGGCACCTCGGCATTCACTTCAGGCTAGGTACGCCTCGGGCCAGGGGTCTTGCGTCAATTGGCTGGCCGCCCGGACTCCGGGCGGAAACGCACCACGGCCTCGCCGGGGGTGTTGGTCTGGCCCTGCTCATTGACCACGGCCAGTGTCAGGCGGACGTCGCCGGTGTCCGGGTCCACCACCTCGACGCGGCCTTCCGCCCGCAGGGTCTCGCCCAGATAGGCCGCCCGGCGGTTGGAATACCGGAACTCGACCAGCTCCCCCGCGCCATCGATCCACTCCAGCACCAGCTGGGTCAGCCAGTCGCCCTGCAGGGGACCATCGATGACGATGCCCGGGTGGCCCTCCACCTCGGTGGTGTAAGGGGCGTCGTAGTGGATGCGGTGGGGGTTCCAGATGGCGGCGTTGTACATGAAAAGCTGCACCTCGTCGGGCTTGAAGGTGCGCGCCGGCAGGGCCTCCCCCTCCTTGATGTCTTTCAGTTCGGGCACGGGATCACCTCGCTATGCGGGTCACGCGTTCGATCATGACCGGCTCGCCGTCCCGGGTCTCGACCCGGTTTTCCACCACCGCGAAGATCAGCGGCCCCTGGCTGCCGGCTTTCTCGTAGAGATCCACCAGCGTCTGCGTTGAGACCAGCACGTCGCCCGGGTAGATGCCGCGATGGAAGGTCGCCTCGGATCCGCCGGCCATGACCCGGGTCAGCGGCAACTCCGGCACCAGTCCGTCGTCCGGCTGGCGGCCGTCGGCGAGCATCCGTTCGCGGGGCAGGATGTCCAGGAACAGCCCGAACAGGAACATGGGCGGCGCCTCGTCGCCGTCGATGAAGCGCTTCAGCCGCTGCCCGGTGGCAGCGGCGTATTTGCGGATCTCGCGCCGGGTCACCTCCGCGGTTACCGGCGGCAACGACCGGCCTACCTCGGCCTTGAGTTCTGGCGTCAACAAAGACATGGCCCACCGCAAGTTCCGGGATTCACCCGGAGTCTATTCAGCGCTGGCGGCGGGCGTCTTGCGGAGACTGGCTGCGCCCCGGAACGCGTGGTCCTCACGCCGCCGGTCAGCGGCCGCCGTGGACGGCGGCTCTACCAATCGTTTGGTTTGACCAAATGATTGGTTTGTACTACCCCTACACACGTGCATCGTGACGGGCAAAGGAGACGCCCTCGGTCCCGCCGGCGGAACGCTGCCGGCCGGTGCCGATGCCCGGTGCATGGCCGGCCATCCACGGGCGGATCGGCGCGGCGCGGAGGCGAATCAACGAGAACCACGACAACCGCAAAAGTGGAGGAGGCAACGCCGCATGTTGCACAAGTACAGCCTGAAAGGCATCGCCGCGACGGCCGCGGTCCTGGCGGCCACGTCATTGACGAGCGCCGTGGAGGCCCGCCAGCTCAACTACGCCATCGGTTTCCCGTCCGGGGCCATCGCCGTCAACGCCGCCGAGCGCATGGCGGACACCGTGGAAAACCGTACGGACGGCGAGGTGACCGTCAAGGTCTACCCCATGTCGCTGCTGGACATGGCCGAGACGCCCGGCGGTGTCAAGCAGGGCCTGGCCGACGCCGGCTTCGTGCTCACCCAGTACAACCCGTCGGAGTTCGCCCATACCAACCTGGTGTCCGAGTCCACCATGGTCCTGCAACTGATGGGCGATGAGGTCGAAGGCCGGCAGGCCATGGCGTACGCCGGCGCCATCGCGGAGTTCGTCCTGCTCAACTGCCCCGAGTGCAACCAGGAGTTCGCGGACCAGAACCAGGTGTACACCGGCGCCGGCGCGGGCACCTCCTACGGGCTGGTGTGCAATACCCCGGTCACCAACGGTGACGAGCTGGAAGGCAAGCGGCTGCGGGTGGGCGCCTCTCAATGGGCCCGCTGGGCGTCGGCCATGGACGCCAGCCCCGTGAGCATGACGGGCAACGAGATGTACGAGGCCCTGGACCAGGGCGTGGTGGACTGCGTGGTCGTCTCCGCGCCGGAGATCCACAACTTCAACATGCTCGACGTGGTCACCGACCTGACCATGGCCGTGCCGGGCGGCATATTCACCAGCGCCACCGTGAACGTCAACGAGCGCGTCTGGGACGGGCTGGACGAGAACGCTCGCCGCGCCCTGCTTCGGGGCAGCGCCGAAATGGCCGCCATGGGGGCATTCCGCTACCACGCCCTGGAAGGCGAGGTCATGGACAAGGCACGCGAGGCGGGCGTGGCCATTCATAAGCCCAGCGACGAGCTGGTGAAGCAGACCCGGCGGTTCATCCGCAACGACCTGGACACCATGGCGGAGACCTACCAGCAGAAGTACGGCGTGAAACGCGGCGAGGAGATGCTTGCCGACCTGCGCGAGATCCTCGACAAGTGGGTGGCCCTGGTCCAGGACGTGGACAACGCCGACGAGCTGGCGCAGCTGTACTGGGACGAGATCCATTCCCGGGTGGACGTCAGCGAACACGGCCTGTAGGGCCGCGCTCACCGGCTGCCGCAGGCAACCGCCAACGCCCGGGGCGCCCCTGCCGCCCCGACAGTCCCCATCCAGGGCCCGGATTCCGGGCCCTGCCTCCCGAACACCGCCCGGAGCCGCCGGCCCGTCTCACGGACGGCGCGGGCCGCGCCCGTTCCCGCACGACGGACGGCTGCGCCGCAACCGCCAGGCGACGCACGTCAGCGGGCGGTGATCGAAAACCGGAAACCAAAAAAGAGGGCGCTGCCCTGGGGATTCTGGGAGGGAGGCAGCGCCCGAATTGAGGAGAAGAGCCCTCGGAAATTGCGGGGAAGCGCGACGCGCTTCCCTAACGACCCGTCCACTGGGGTTTGCGTTTCTCGTTGAAGGCCGCGAGGCCCTCCTTCGCGTCTTCGGTCAGGGCCATGGTGCCGATCTGGCTTTCGGTGTAGGCGATGGCCTGTTCGAAGGTCATGCCCTCGATGGCGCGCATGGCGTACTTGCCCCGGCGGATGGCCGTGGGCGACTTGTCCGACAGCCGCTCGATGAGCCAGTCGACTTTCTCGTCCAGCTCGCCGCGCGGTACCACGTGGTTGACCAGGCCGTGGATACGGGCCTCCTCGGCGGGGAACGGCTCGCCGGTGAAGCACCATTCCCGCAGCACGCGCTGGGGCACCAGCCGCTGCATGAGGCTGAGCACCTGCATGGGGAACACGCCGACCTTGACCTCCGGCAGGCCGAAGATAACGTCGTCGGGGGCCACGGCCATGTCGACCATGCACAGCAGCCCCATGCCGCCGGCCATGCAGACCCCGTTCACCCGGGCGATGCTCGGCACGGTGGAGCCCGAAGCCAGCCGCAGCAGATCGGCGTACTCCACGTTGGGCTGGGAGAAATCGAAGGCGAAACCCTTGCCCGGCTGCAGGTCAGCGCCGGCGCAGAAGGCCTTCTCGCCGGCGGCGGTCAGCACGATGACGCGAATGTCCGGGTCGGCGTGGGCCTGCTCGTAGCCCTCGCGAATCCCGGCAATCACCGCCTGGTTGATGGCGTTGCGCTTCTCCGGGCGGTTGATGGTGATCCACAGCTCGTGGCCGCGGCGCTCGTGGAGCACTTCCTGCCCTTCGGCCATGGCGTACCTCCGTTATTCCTTCGTTTGCTCTTCGCCCTCGATCTCGACGACGACCTTCTGCGCGGCGACCTGATCGCCCTCGCCCACGGTCAGCGAGGCGACCTTGCCGGAGACGGTGGCCACGTGGACGTGCTCCATCTTCATGGCCTCCAGCACGATCAGCGACTGACCGCTCTCGACGTAATCGCCCTCGCTGACGTGAACGGCAACGACACGGCCGTTCATGGCGGCGCGCACCTTGCCGTCGCCCCCGGAGAGGTCCTCGCGGGTCGCGGGGGCGTAGGTATGATCATGGATGCGGTAGGCGTGGCCGCGGTAGCGGAACATCAGCACTTCCTGGTCGCGGACCAGGATCGCCGTCTCGGTGAGCCCGTCGCAGGAGAACGTGACCCGGTCCGCCTGGATGCCCAGCAGGTCCACCGTCAGGCCATAGTCCTCGCCCTCCATCACCACCTCGAAGCGGCCGTCGTCGTCGAGCTGGATGTCGGCGACGCAACGCTCGGGGCCGACGTCGAAGCGGAAGATCAACGGCAGCCGGTGAGCGATGGGACTGACCTCGCCCCGGTGGGTGCCCTGCATGTCCGTGGTGAACAGCAGCACCGCCGCCAGGGCACGGGCCCTGGCGTCCACGTCCTCGTCGCGGGCCAGCAGGGCCTCGCCGTGGGCGTCGATGTAGGCCGTGGTGGCGCCGCCCTCGGCGAAGACGTCGTGGCGCAGGCAGCGCATCAGGAAGGCCTGGTTGGTCTCCACGCCCAGGGCGACGGCATCCTCCAGGGCGCTGGCGAGCCGGCGCCGGGCCTCGTCCCGGTCGTCGCCGTGGCTGATGAGCTTGGCGATCATCGAGTCGTAGAAGGGCGGGATCTCCGACCCCGACTCGATGGCGTCCTCGACGCGGATACCGGCCGGCATGCGCCACAGCGCCATGGTGCCGCTCTGGGGCATGAACGACTGCTCGGGGCTCTCTGCGCAGAGGCGGACCTCGATGCTGTGGCCGCTGTAACTCACCTGATCCTGGCTGATGGGCAGCGGCTCGCCGGCCGCCGCCCGCAGCTGCAGCTCCACCAGGTCCAGGCCGGTAATGGCCTCGGTCACCGGGTGCTCGACCTGCAGCCGCGTGTTCATCTCCATGAAGTAGTAGTTGCCGTCGCGGTCGAGCAGGAACTCCAGGGTGCCGGCGCCCTCGTATTCGATGGCCTTGGCCGCCGCCACGGCGGTGGCGCCCATCTCGGCGCGCAGGCTCTCGTCGACGGCGGGCGAGGGGGCCTCCTCGATGACCTTCTGGTGGCGGCGCTGCACGGAGCAATCGCGCTCGCCCAGGTGGATGGCGTTGCCGTGGCGGTCGGCGACGACCTGGATCTCCACGTGGCGGGGCTCCAGGATGGCGCGCTCCAGGATCACGTCGGCGTCGCCGAAGGCGCTCTCCGCCTCGGACCGGGCGCTGCGCAGCGCCTCGGGAAAGCTGGCGGCGTCCTCGACCAGGCGCATGCCGCGGCCGCCGCCGCCGGCGGTGGCCTTGATCATGATGGGGAAGCCAATGCGCTCGGCCTCCTCGACCAGCTTCGCCTCGCTCTGGTCCTCGCCCTGGTAGCCGGGCACGCAGGGCACGCCCGCCTCGGTCATCAGCCGCTTGGCGCCGGCTTTGTGGCCCATGGCCTCGATGGCCCCGGCCGACGGCCCGATGAACACGATGCCCGCCTCGGCACAGGCCCGGGGCAGGTCCGCGTTCTCGGCGAGAAAGCCATAGCCGGGATGGATGGCGTCGGCGCCGCTGATCCGCGCCGCCTCCATGATGCGGTCGATGCGCAGATAGGACTCCGCCGGGAGCGCCTCGCCGATGTGCACGGCCTGATCGGCGGCCCGGACGTGCCGGGCGCTGCGATCGGCGCTGGAATAGACCGCCACCGTGCGGTAACCCATGGCCCGGGCGGTGCGGATCACCCGCAGGGCGATCTCGCCGCGGTTGGCGATGAGAATCTTGTTGAAGGGGGTCGGTTTGCTCATAGTCGTTACGGGCCCTGCTCAGCTCTGTCCGGCTTGCCGTCTCGTCGCGACCGTGTACGGCGTCAGGGCCGCGCCACGGAGAACTGCATGCGGTGCGGATCTCTCGCCTCCGCCTCGCGGCAGACCGAGAGCACGAAGGAGAGGACCGTGCGCGTGTCGCGGGGATCGATCACGCCGTCGTCCAGCAACCGGGCGCTGGTGGTGAACACGTCCATCTGGCTGTCGAAGGTCTCGATGATCTGCTTCTCCAGCTTCTCGAGCTTTTCATGGTCCACCTCGCCCTTTCGCTTCATGGCCGCCTCGGTGACGATGCTCATGGTCCTGGCCGCCTGCTCGCCGCCCATGACCGCCGTCTTGGCGTTGGGCCAGGAGAAGCAGAAGCGCGGGTGGAACCCCCGGCCGCACATGCCGTAGTTGCCCGCCCCGAACGATGCACCGCAGTAGAGCGTGATCTGGGGGACGGTGGCGTTGGTGACCGCCTGGATCATCTTCGAGCCGTGCTTGATCATGCCGGCCTGCTCGGTTTCCGTGCCCACCATGTAGCCGGTGGTGTTGTTGAGATAGATGATCGGCGTGCGGGCCTGGCAGCAGGACTGGATGAAGTGGGTGGCCTTGTTGGCCCCGGCCACGTCGATGGGGCCGTTGTTCGTGATGATGCCCACCGGCCGGCCCTCGATGCGGGCGTTGCCGCAGACGGTCGAAGGCCCGTAGTTGGCGCCGAACTCCACGAAATCGGAATCGTCGATGATCCGGGCAATGACCTCCTTCATGTCCACGGGCCGCTTGTGGTCCATGGGCATGATGCCCAGCAGCTCGTCGGCGTCGTACCGCGGCGCCCGGTAATCCCGCGCCGGCTCCTCGGGCACCTGGCTGTTCCAGTCGAAATTGCCGACGATCTCCCGGACCAGGCGCAGCGCGTCGCGATCGTCTTCTGCGAGGTAGTCGCCCAGGCCGGAGATGGTGGTGTGCATCTCCGCGCCGCCCAGATCCTCCTCGGTGGCCTCCTCGCCGGTGGCCGCCTTGAGCAGCGGCGGCCCCGCCAGGAACGCCCGGGAGCGGCCGCGCACCATGATGATGTAGTCCGAAAGCCCGGTCTGATAGGCACCGCCGGCTGTGGAGGAGCCGTGGGTCACCGTGACGACGGGCAGGCCCGCCGCCGACAGCCGGGCCAGGTTGCGGAACAGGCTGCCGCCGCGGACGAAGTCCTCCACCCGGTAGTTGGGCAGGTTGGCGCCGGCGCTCTCCACCAGCTGCACGTAGGGCAGCTTGTTCTCCAGGGCCAGCTCCTGGGCCCGGAGCTGCTTGTCGAGGCCCATGGGCTGCATGGCGCCGGCATCGATGCCGGAATCCGACGCCGCCAGCATCACCCGCACGCCGGAGACGTAGCCGATGCCCACGATGGTGCCGCCCCCGGGCACGCTCTCGTCGGGGTCCGGACGGTCCATGCAGTAGCCGGCCAGGGTGGAGAGCTCCAGGAACGGTGCGCCGGGGTCGAGGACCAGGGCGATGCGTTCGCGGGGCAGGAGCTGGCCGCGGCGCTCGAAACGCTCCTTGGAGCGGGCGGACTTCTGCCGGGTACGCTCCTCCAGCCCCCGCACCCGTTCCAGCAGGGCGCGCATGCCTTCGGTGTTGTCCCGGAAGGTCTCGCCGGAGATGGGAATCTTCGATTCGATGACTGCCATAGTGCCTACAACCCGGGGTTTGATACCGTCGTATCGGTCACCGCGGCGCCGGCGCTGTTCGAGCGCGGCCGGCGCCGCGGGCCGTCCAGCCAAGTTCCGATCACCCTAACCGGGCGCTGGTAGCCGGTCTTGCGAGAATTGGCTGTCCGAGACCGCTCCGGCGCAGGGTGCTTGGGTGTCACCGCCAGTGAAGCTAGTATAGAACGGTGCGTTGAGCAAGCGTTCGGTCAAGAACCCGCCGACGAGGCCGCCAGTGCACGGGAAACCGGCAGCCCGACATAACCGAAGTGCTGACAAGGGGAGGTGGAATCGATGTTCGTCCTGTATCACTGCATGAGCGCCCGGTCCTTCCGGCCGCTGTGGACCCTGGAAGAGCTGGGCCTGGAATGCGACCTGCGCATGCTGCCGTTCCCGCCCCGGGTTTTCGAGAAGAGCTACCTGGAGGTGAACCCGCTCGGCACCATTCCCGCCTTCTTCGACGGCGACACCCGGATGACCGAGTCCGCCGCGATCTGCCAGTACCTGGTCACCCGCTACGGGCCGACCCCGCTCAACGTGACGCCGGAGGAGCCCGCCTATGGCGCGTTTCTGAACTACCTGCACTTCGGCGAGGCGACGCTGACCTTTCCGCAGACCCTGGTGCTGCGCTACTCCACCCTGGAGCCGGAAGAGCGGCGCCAGCCCCAGGTGGCCGAGGACTACCGCAAATGGTTCCTGGCGAGGCTGCGCGGCATCGACGCGCTGCTCAAGGAGCAGCCCTATCTCTGCGGCGAGCGCTTCACGGCGGCCGACATCTCCGTGGGCTACGCCCTGATGCTCGCCAACAACCTGGGCATCGGCGAGGACATTCCCGAGGCCGTGGCGGCGTACTGGGCGCGCCTGACCGAGCGCGAGGGCTACCGCAACGCCCTCAAGCGCCAGAAGGAAGCCGCCGAGGCCCAGGGCATCAGCTAGCGGTCATTGTCGGATGGCAAGCCCATCCCACCTGCGGCTCGGGCAGGGGATCCGTTGTGGGAGCGGCGTCGTCGCCGCAACGGGCCTGTTCGTGCCATCGCCGCGGGGACGCGCCTCCCACGGGTGGGTCTTATCGTCGGAGCAGGTTATCTACCCGTAGGTCGGCACCGGCGAAGCCGGCGCCGACACCCGCTCTGGATTGTCGGACAGCAAGCCCATTCGACCTACGGCTGCTGCCGGCACGCCTCGGTGCCCGGCTCCGGGCTGCGGGAGGAGGCCGCCGAGGCCCAGGGCATCAGCTAGCGGTCATTGTCGGATGGCAAGTCCATCCGACCTGCGGCTCGGTCAGGGGATGCGTTGTGGGAGCGGCGTCGTCGCCGCGAAGGGCCTGTTCGTGCCATCGCCGCGGGGACGCGCCTCCCACGGGTGGGTCTTATCGTCGGAGCAGGTTATGTACCCGTAGGTCGGCACCGGCGAAGCCGGCGCCGACACCCGCTCTGGATTGTCGGATAACAAGCCCATTCGACCTCCGGCGGCTGCCGGCACGCCTCGGTGCCTGGCTCCGGCCGTGGGAGGCGCGTCCCCGCGGCGACCGGCGCCTTGCCGGTTCGCGGCCAGGGGCCGCTCCTACGGCCTGGCGGCCATGGCACCTGTAGGAGCGGCGCGAGCCGCGATCCGGGCCTGGCGGGGCCTTCCGCCTTGCGGTCCTCCAGCAGGGGCTCGGCGACAGGTCGACGCAAGACCGCGGGGGGCATGACGGCCTAGCCTGTCCGTATTGTTTCCCGGTCCCCGGGTCCGGCCATGGGCGCGCGCCGCGCAGCCAACGGCCGACCCCGAGACCGCTTCCACGTGACCGACATCCGAGGTATGCCATGAGCCGCGATAACGACACGGCCATCCGACACGACTGGACGGCGTCGGAGGTGCAGGCGCTTTTCGACGCGCCGTTCAACGACCTGATCTTCCGCGCCCAGGCGGTCCACCGGGCGCACTTCGACCCCAACGAGATCCAGGTCAGCACCTTGCTGAGCATCAAGACCGGCGCCTGCCCCGAGGACTGCAAGTACTGCCCGCAGAGCGTGCGCTACAACACGGGCCTGGAGCGGGAGCCCCTGATGGACGTGGACGCGGTGCTGAGCGCCGCCCGGGAGGCGCGGGACGCCGGGGCGACCCGGTTCTGCATGGGCGCGGCGTGGCGCAGCCCGAAGGATCGCGACATGCCCAAGGTGGAGGCCATGATCCGCGGCGTTCGGGAGATGGGCCTGGAGACCTGCATGACGCTGGGCATGCTCTCCGACGACCAGACGCGGCGGCTGAGCGAGGCCGGCCTGGACTACTACAATCACAACCTGGACACGTCGGAGGCGTTCTACGACCAGGTCATCACCACCCGGACCTATCAGGACCGGCTCGATACCCTGGAGCGCGTCCGGCAGGCCGGCATGAAGGTGTGCTGCGGCGGCATCATCGGCATGGGCGAGTCCGACGGAGACCGGGTGGAGCTGCTGCGAACCCTGGCGAACCTTCCCGCGCATCCGCAGAGCGTGCCCATCAATCAGCTCATCCAGGTTCCCGGAACGCCGCTGGACGGCGTGGAGGCCCCCGATCCGCTGGATTTCGTCCGCTGCATCGCCGTGGCCCGCATCCTGATGCCGGCCTCCTACGTCCGGCTCTCCGCCGGTCGCACGGACATGAGCGACGAGACCCAGGCGCTGTGTTTCCTGGCGGGCGCCAACAGCATCTTCGCCGGCGACCGGCTGCTGACCACCGAGAACCCCGGCGAGGATCACGACAGCCGCCTGATGAATCGCCTGGGCCTGCGCCCGGAGCCGGGCGCCGCCGAGCCCCGGGCCGAGGCGGCCACCGGGTGACGGGTCGAGCGGGCGGTCGTATCAGGCCGCCCGCACCCGGGAGCGCTCCTGTACCAGCAGCGAGAGGCGCCGCGAGCCGGCGAAAATCTCCCGCGGCGGCAACCCGTAGACCTGGCGGATGGAGTGACTGAAATGGGTGGAGTCCGGGTAGCCAACCTCCAGGGCCACGTCCAGCAGGGTGGTGCGGCGCGTGACGTGATAGAGCATGCTTCGCGCCCGCTTCCAGGCCCGGAACTTGCGAAAGGTGGCGCCGACGTCGTCCTTGAAGACGTGCAGGAAGCGGGAGAAGGAGAGCCCCGCCGCCGCCGCGCATTCCTCAGCCGTGTACTGGGCGTTGGGCGCCTGGGCGATGCGCTCGACGATCATCTCCACGCGGGGATCGAGATGCCGCCGCGGCAGCGCCTCGCCCCAGAACAGCTGATCGCCGTCGAGCCCCTCGACGGAGGCACTCATGCCGATACGCTGCAGATAGGCGTAGGCGGCCCGGATACGCTCGAGCATGGCGGCGTCCGGCCCCCCGTCTGTCGGCTGCAGGGCGGCCGGCAACCGGCCGAAGTCGATGCTCTCCGGCTCGATCATGATGGCGCCGATCATCTGATCGTCCGTCGCGATGCGGTGGGGCTGGAACGGCGGCACCACCGCCATGTCCCGTTCCACCCAGTCGCCGCCCGGCAGGGCGATGCGCAAAGGCCGCTGCAGTGAGGCGTACACGGTCAGCGAACCGAAGTTGCGCAGCGAGGGGGCGCCCAGCAGCCCGAGGTAGAACACCCGGTCCGTGCCCATGAGCATGACGCGCTCACGGCCGATGCGGGTCCGCGAATCGGCTCCCATGATGTCTCCTCCTCTCCGGCCGGCTTTGTGTTATCGATCGCCGCGCTCCTGGCGCATGCCGGATTGCCGTTATTTGAACGCGGGTTCGCGCTTCTCCTGAAAAGCCTTGATGCCCTCGCGCGCCTCGGCACCGGCGCCGGAGGCGGCCATCGCCCGGCGCTCGGCGGCCAGCTGGGCGTCGAGTCCCTGATTCTCCGCCGCGTGGAGCAGCGCCTTGGTGCGGCCTATGGCCCCGGTGGCGGCACTCGCGAGACGGCCCGCCAGCGCCGTGACACGCTCCTCGAGCGCCCCGGCCGGCACGACCTCGTCGAACAGGCCCCATTCAAGACAGGTCTCCGCCTTGAGGCTCTCGTTGAGGAACAGGATGCGCTTGGCGCGCGCCATGCCCGCGCGGCGCAGCAGCAACGCGGACACGCCCACGTCCGGCGTCAGGCCGATGGCCGTGTAGCCGCCACGCAGCTTGGCGGTATCCGCGGCGATGACCAGATCCGCGGCAAGGGCCAGGCCGATGCCGCCGCCGCCCAGCGGGCCGTTGACGGCGGCGATGACCGGCACCGGCAGCTCCACGAGCTGGGAAACCATGGCATTGAGCCGGGCCAGGCTGTCGGCCAGCGTGCGGGGCAGCGCGTCGATATCGGCCATGGAGCGTTTGATGTCGCCGCCCACGCAGAAGGCCTCACCCCGGCCCGAGAGGATCAGCACCCGCAGGTCCGGCGCCGCGGCGGCCGCCTGGACGACCTCGCAGAGCCCATCGCCCAGCTCGGCGCCGATGGCGTTGCCCTGTTCCGGCCGGTTGAGCTCGATGCGACCGATGCCGTCTTTGACTGAGAAAAGCACTGCCTCGGTCAAACCGACTCCCTCCCGAGCGTCGTGCCTGAATGTTCGTCGAATGTAAACCAAACACTTGGTCAAGAACAATGCCGCGCTTATACTCGCTACGCGAGGCAGCACTGCACGGGCCCGCCCCATGCATGATGGCTGCAAGCGGCGGGGCCCGCCACCCAATAGAAGAAGAGATTCGCCGAAAACCGGACGAGTGCCACCATGGATGCCGATTTCTGGAACGAGCGCTGGGAGAAGGGGGAAACGGGCTGGCACGAAGGACGCCCCAATCCCTATCTGGTGCAACACTGGGAGCGCCTCGCGCTGCCCCCGGGGAGCACCGTTCTGGTGCCCTTGTGCGGGAAGAGCGTCGACCTGCTCTGGCTGCGCGAACGCGGGGCACACGCCGTGGGCGTCGAGCTCAGCGGCATCGCCGTGCGCGACTTCGCCGAGGAGTCGGGACTGACGCTGAACGCGCGGCGCGACGGCGCGTTGACTCGACACTTCACCGGGGGGCTGGAGCTGTGGGAGGGCGATATCTTCGATCTATCGCCCGGGCAGCTTCCGGCCATCGACGCGGTGTTCGACCGTGCGGCGCTCATGGCGCTGCCCTCGCGAATGCGCGGCCCTTATGCCCGTCAGCTCCAACGCCTCGCCCCCGCGGCCCGGGCGATGCTGATCGTGACCACATACTCGCCGCAGGCCTCGGACGAGCGCCCGCCGTTCTCCGTGGATGCCGACGAGATCCGCGCCCATTTCGGCGAGACGTACCGCGTCGAGGTGCTGGAGACGAAGGACATACTGGCCGACTTTCCGGCCCTGCAGCGGCGTGGGTTCCGGAGCCTGACGGAAACCGCCTACCAGCTCGTGCGACGGGACGAATCGAAACCGACCGGGTAAGCCCGCGCCGGCCCGTGCCGGCGCCTGGACACCCCTGGAGATGAGGCGAGCCATCTACCGCGCCCGCCCCGCCGATCACCCGCGCTTGGCGCGGTCCTTATCGTTCTGCGCCTGTATGGCCTCACGCGCCTCCCGCCACTGGTCATCGGTCCATTCGCGCAGCTCGTAGAAATTGCCGCCGTGGGCCAGGGCGCCGGCGCCGTCCATCATGATCGACTCACCCGTGAGCCAGGGGCAGCCGTCGGAGAGCAGGAACGTCGCGAGATTCTGCAGCTCCTCGATGGAACCCACCCGGCCCATGGGATTGGCCCGGGCCGAGCGCTCTCCGGGGGCCTCGCCCGGGTTGAGGCGCTTGCTCATGCCTTCGGTGGGGATCTCCCCAGGGCCGATGGCGTTGAGACGGATGCCGTAGCGGCCCCACTCCGTGGCCAGGGACTTGGTCATGGTGTGCACCGCAGACTTGCTCATGGCCGACGGCACCACGAAGGGCCCGCCGTTGAGCACCCAGGTGGTCACGATGGAGACCACGCTGCCCGGATGCCCGCCGCTTATCCAGCGCTTGCCCACCGCCTGGGTCACGAAGAAGGTGCCGTGCATGACGATGTTGGCGATGGCGTCGAAGCCGCGCGGCGAGAGATCCTCGGTGCGGCTGATGAAATTGCCGGCGGCGTTGTTGACCAGGCCGGTCAGCGGACCGTCGGCGAAGATCTGCTCCACCATGTCGTCGACGGCCTGGGCGTCGCGGATATCCAGGCCGAAGGTCTTCACCGTACCGCCGTGCTGGGCCATGAGGGCCTCGGCGGTCTCGTCGCAGACCGCCTTGCGCCGCCCGCAGATGTAGATGTCCGCGCCCAGCGACAGGAACTTCTCGGCCATGCCCTTGCCGAGACCCGTGCCGCCGCCGGTGACCAGAATACGCTGGCCCTGGAAGAGGTTGTCCTGAAACATTGCGTCCCTCCGGTTGCTCAATACGCCGAGGATTCAATCGCCCGTCCGGAGACGCTCCCGCAGCGCGACCTTGTCGACCTTGCCGGGCCCGGTGACGGGCAACGCGTCGAGGAAATCGACGCCGCGCGGCACCTTGTACCCGGCGATGTGCTCGCGGCAGTGCGCCTGCAGCGCCTCCACGGTAACCGACTCGCCCTCCCGCGGCACCACGAAAGCGTGCACGGCCTCGCCCCAGCGCTCGTCCGGCCGGGCCACCACGGCGCAGGAGAGCACGGCGGGATGCCCCGCGAGCACCTGCTCCACCTCGGTGGAATAGACGTTCTCCCCGCCGGTGACAATCATGTCCTTGCGCCGGTCCACCAGGTAAAGATAACCCTCGGCGTCGAAATAGCCCACGTCGCCGGTGCGCACGCTCCAGCCGTCCGGCATGGTCTCGGCGGTCAGCTCGGGCTTGTTCCAGTAGCCGAGCATCGCGTTCAGGCCGCGGGCGTGGATCTCGCCGATCTCCCCGGGCGGCAGGCGGTTGCCGGCATCGTCGGCGGCGAACACCTCGACGTAGGGCGTCGCCCGTCCGGCGGATCGCGTCAGCCCCCGCGCCATGGCCTCGGGCGTGTGGTCCTCGTCGCGCAGTACCGTCAGCGGCATGATCTCGGTCTGGCCGTAGACCTGGCACAGCCGTGCCTGGGGCAGGCGTTCCGCCACCCGGGCCAGCAGCGCCTCCGAGATGGGCGAGCCGCCATAGCGGATGTAGCGCAGGCGGCTCAGGTCGTAGCGCTCGAAATCCGGATGCTCCACGAGCATCTGGATCATGGTCGGCACCAGGACGGTGTGGCTTACGCGCTCGGCCTCGAACAGCCGCATGGCGGCCACCGGCTCGAAGGCCGGCAGCACCACCACCGGGTTGCCGTAGGCCATGTTCATCAGCACCACGCTCAGCCCGGTGACGTGGAACAACGGCGTGGTCAGGCAGGCCCGCTCGCCTTCCAGGAAGAAGCGGTCGCCCTGGAGCGCGGCGGCGGCGTGGCTGAAGGCCGCGTGGGACATCATCACGCCCTTGGAGCGCCCGGTAGTACCGCCGGTGTAGTTGATGATGGCGGCCCGGTGGGGATCGTCGTTGGCCTCCGCCACGGGCGCCGCGGCCGCGGCTTCATCGGAGGAACTGGCGCCTTCCGGCGGGCCATCGTCGTCCAGGTAGAGCACCACCGCCAGCTCCGGGCACGCCTCGCGGAGCGCCGGAAGGTGGCCGGCGAAGGCGCCGTCCACCGCCAGGATGCGGGCGCCGCAGTCATTGATGGCATAGCTCAGCTCGGCGGCGCTCCAGCGGATGTTGAGGTTGTTGGCGATGCCGCCGCCCCAGATCGCCCCGAGCATGACTTCCACGGCCCGGTCGGAGTTCAGCGACAGGATGGCCACCCGGTCGCCGGCGGCCATGCCCTGCTCGCCGAGCCATCCCGCCATGCGGCTGACGCGCTCGCGCAGCGCGCCGTAGCTGGTCTCGCGGCCGTTGCAGATCAGCGCCGGCGCCTCGGGGGTGAGCCAGCTCCACTTGTTCAGCCCATAGGTCAGATACATGAACGGCCTCCCGCGGTCAGCCACCCGCGTCCGGCGCGGCGTATCCCGGGACGGTAGCGCCGCGGCCGGGGGCCGTCTTGCGCCGATTGGCTGCCCGCCATGCCGCCGGCCCGGCGCTTGACCAACCAGTTGCTCAAGCGTGCCGGTATGGTCTACGTTCTAGGCTCCGCGTAACCGGCTGCCACGGCATCGGGCGCCGGAACCCATCGACGCCAGACAGAGAGCGGTCTCATGGAATTCACTACCGAGCACAACAGCCTTTACGAAACGGTCCGCAGGTTCGTGGCCAACGAGATCAACCCCTACGTGGATGAATGGGAGGAGGCCGGGATCTTTCCGGCCCACGAGCTGTTCCGGAAGATGGGTGATCAGGGCTTGCTGGGTATCACCAAGCCGGAGGCCTATGGCGGCGCCGGGCTGGACTGGAGCTACAACCTGATGTTCTGCGAGGCCATGGGCGAGGCGAACGGCGGCTCCGTCCCCATGGCCGTGGGCGTGCAGACGGACATGGCCACACCGGCCCTGGCCGAGTTCGGGTCCGAGGAGCTCTGCGAGCAGTTCCTGGCGCCGGCGATCTCCGGCGAGTACGTCTCCTGCATTGGCGTCTCCGAGCCCGGGGCCGGCTCCGACGTGGCCTCCATCCGCACCACCGCCCGCAAGGACGGCGATGATTACGTCATCAACGGCGGCAAGATGTGGATCACCAACGGCACCCAGGCCGACTTCATGTGCATGCTGGCCAACACCGGCGAAGGCCCGGTGCACAAGAACAAGTCGCTGATCGTCGTGCCCATGGACACCAAGGGGGTCACCATCGCCCGCAAGCTGGACAAGCTGGGCATGCGCGCCTCCGACACCGCCCAGATCCATTTCGAGGACGTGCGCGTGCCCCAGCGCTTTCGCATCGGCGAGGAGGGCAAGGGCTTCATCTACCAGATGCAGCAGTTCCAGGTGGAACGGCTCTGGGGGGCGGCGTCGTCGCTGCGCATGCTGGAGAAGGCCATCGAGGACGTCATCGACTACACCCGCCAGCGCCAGGCCTTCGGCAAGCCGCTGCTGTACAACCAGGTGATCCACTACCGCCTGGCGGAGCTGCAGACCGAGGTGGAGCTGCTGCGCTCGCTGATCTACCGGGCCGTGGAGCAGATGGGTCAGGGCGAGGACGTCACGCGCCTGGCTTCCATGGCCAAGCTCAAGGCGGGCCGGCTCTCCCGCGAGGTCGCCGACAGCTGCCTGCAGTACTACGGCGGCATGGGCTTCATGAACGAGACGCCGATCACCCGCATTTACCGCGACGGCCGGCTGACCTCCATCGGCGGCGGCGCCGACGAGGTCATGCTGGGAATCATCAGCAAGTTCATGGGCATCCTGCCCGACCAGGGCTGAGGTCCGCGGCCCGGGGCCCCCGAACGGGGCCCCCGGCATCGCCCTAGCGTACCGTCGACGCCGCCATGCCGCCCCGCGGCGCCCCATCGCTGCGATAGGGCAGGACCAGCCGCAGCACCTCGTCGCACAGCGCTTCCAGCGTCATGGGCCCGTCCGGGCGGTACCAGGTGGAAGTCCAGTTCAGCGCACCGGCAAGCAGCCGCCGCAGGAGGAACGGGTCCATGCTCATGTAGCCGGCGTCCCGCGCCTCCCGGAGCACCTGCAGCCAGAGCTGCTCGTATTCGTCGCGCAGCTGGAGGATTTCCGTCTGTCCCTCCGGCGAGAGGCTGCGCCACTCGTAGACCAGCACGGCCCAGGCCTCGCCCGTCTCGCCGTTGGTGGCGTAGAGCTCCCAGCCGATCAACGCCCGCAGCCGGTCCTCCAGGCTCTCGGCGGCCTCCAGGGCGGCGCGCATGCGGCTGAGATTGAGAATGATGCTCTCGCGCATCACCGTCCGCAGGATTTCGTCCTTGCTGCGGAAATGATGGAAGATGCTCCCCGGCAGGATGCCCACCTCGCGGCCGATATCACGCACCGTGGTGCGCTCGAAGCCGTGCTCGCGGAACAGGTGCGCGGCCTTGCTCAGCAGCTGTCCCTTGGGGCTCGATGGGTCCGTGATGGCCCCGCTGGCGATGAGCTGATTCTTGATGTCCTGGGTGATGCTCACGTCTGGCTTCCTGACTGAATTGCCCGCATCTTAGCGCCTCCCCCGACCCGTGCCAAAGCACCGTATGGGCGGCCGGCTGAACCCGGCCGGTACCAGCAAGTCTACGCAAGACGGTCCACCCACCCGTTGCTACGGTCGATCGGACGTTCTACGGGCCCGGCGGTCCCCGGCATTCAACCGGGGATGGGGCCGCCCGGTCCGGATCGACCGACGCGTTCGCGCCTACAAAAACCGAACAGCGCGAAAGCACGCATTTCGAGGAGGAGAGAGGCATGTCGGAACAGGCTACCGCGGCGAACGATGTCCATTTTACCGGCGGGATCGGTGAATGGCTGCGTTATCACCGGGAACAGCACCCGCAAAACGAGGCGCTGATCTTCGGCGACACGCGGCTCGATTACGGCACGCTGAACAGCCGGGTCAATCGCGTGGCGCAGGCCCTGGCGGCCCGGGGCGTCGACAAGGGCGACCGGGTGTCGCTGCTGATGCTCAACAGCAACGCCTTCCTGGAAACCTTCTTCGCCTGCGCCAAGCTCGGCGCCATCGCCGTGCCACTGAACTTCCGGCTCAGCCCCGGGGAAATCAGCTTCATTCTCGCCGACGCCGGGGCCCGGGTGATCGTCTATCATCCGCGGTTCACGCCGCTGTTCGAGTCCATCCGCGGCGAGACGGCGCTGGAGCACGGCATCGCCGTCTGCGGCCCCGACGAGGCCCCTCTCGATGGGGACGCGGACTACGAGCGCACCATCGCGGAGCAGCCGGACGCCGAGCCGCAGGCCCTGGTGCGGCAGGACGACCCGCTGATGATGATGTACACCTCGGGCACCACCGGCAAGCCCAAGGGCGCCGTGCTGACCCACGCCAATCCGACCTGGATCACGCTGAACACCCAGCTCAGCGAGCTGGCGATCCGCTCGGACGAGAACATCCTGACCGTCGCCCCGCTGTTCCACATCGGCGGGCTGGCGATCCATACGCTGCCGGCGCTGCACCTGGGCGGCAAGACCATCCTCCACGCCATGTTCGACCCGGAGGAAACCCTCCGCACCATCGAGCGGGAGCGTGTTGGGGCGCTCTTCCTGCTGCCGGCCATGTGGCAGGCCCTGACCCAGGTACCGAATTTCGATGACTACGACCTCTCCTCGCTGCGCTACCTGGTCTCCGGCGGCTCGCCCTGCCCGATTCCGGTCATCGAGTTCTTCCAGGGCCGCGGGCTGCCGTTCATCGAAGGCTTCGGCATGACCGAGACCACCGCCAGCGCCTGCGTGCTGGGCAATGCCGATGCCGTGCGCAAGAACGGCTCGGTGGGCAAGCCGCTCACCCACGTGCAGATGCGCATCGTCGACGAGGACGACAACGACGTGGCCCCCGGCGAGACCGGCGAGCTGGTGCTGCGCGGCCCGAGCATCTTCAAGGAATACTGGAACCGGCCGGAGGCCACGGCCGACGACTGCCGCAACGGCTGGTTCCACAGCGGCGACCTGGCCCGCCAGGACGAAGAGGGCTTCTACTACATCGTCGACCGCAAGAAGGACATGCTCATCTCCGGCGGCGAGAACGTCTATCCCACCGAAGTGGAGCAGGTGCTGTACAAGCATCCCAAGGTCCAGGAGGTGGCGGTGATCGGCGTCCCCGACGAGCGCTGGGGCGAGGTGCCCATGGCGCTGGTGGTGCCGCCCCAGGGCGAGACCGTCACCCTGGAGGAGATCGAGGACTATTGCCGCGACAAGCTCGCCCGCTTCAAGACGCCGAAGCACCTGGCCGTGCTGGAGGAGCTGCCCCGCACGGCCACCGGCAAGGTGCTCAAGCGGGAGCTGCGTCAGGAGTACGCGCCGCAGTGACGCGGGGGTCGGCCCCCGGCATCCTTAGCGGGACGGTCCGGTGCATGCGCCGGGCCGTCCATTCCAGACAGAGCCAGAGGACCATCAATGTCTCCGGACCACAGCCCCTTCTATACCGAGGAGCATCTCGCGTTTCGCGACAGCCTGCGCAGCTTCGTGGCCAAGGAAATCGAGCCCCATGCCCACGAATGGGATGAGGCGGGCAGCTTCCCCCGCGAGCTCTACGCCAAGGCGGCGGACATCGGGCTGATCCCCCTGGGCTTTCCCGAGGAGCTCGGCGGTATCGAGGCGGACCTGTTCTATCTCATCATCGCCTCCCAGGAGCTGGCACGGCCGGGGCTCGGGGGGCTGTCGGCCAGCCTGATGAGCCACAACATCGGCACGCCGCCCATCGTCCGCGCTGCCCGCCCCGAGGTCCGGGAGCGGGTCGTCCCCGGCATCCTCGCCGGGGAGAAGATCAGCGCCCTGGCCATCACCGAGCCCGGTGGCGGCTCCGACGTGGCCGCCCTGCGCACCACGGCGAAACGCGACGGCGACGAGTACGTGGTCAACGGCTCCAAGACCTTCATCACCTCCGGCATGCGCGCCGACTATTACACCGTGGCGGTGCGCACCGGCGAGCCGGGCCACAGGGGCATTTCGCTGCTGCTCATCGAACGCGACCGCTCCGGGTTCAGCCGCACCTCCCTGGACCGGAAGATGGGCTGGTGGTGCTCGGATACCGCCACGCTGTATTTCGACGACTGCCGGGTGCCGGCGGAGAACCTCCTCGGCGAGGAGAACGCCGGCTCGCGGCTGATCATGGAGAACTTCAACCACGAGCGCATCTTCATGGCCGCCGGCTGCAACGGTTTCGCCCAGGCCTGCCTGGACGAGGTGGTCGACTACGCCCGGCAACGCCGGACCTTCGGCCAGCCGCTCATCGAGCACCAGGTGATCCGCCACAAGCTGGCCGACATGGTGATGCGCATCAATGCCACCCAGGGTTACCTGGAGAACGTGGCCTGGCGGGTCGAGAACGGCGAGAACCCGGTGGCGGACACCTGCCTGCTGAAGAACCAGGCGACGCTGACCATGGAGTTCTGCGCCCGGGAGGCCGTGCAGATCCTGGGGGGCGCCGGCTATCTGCGCGGCCCCAAGTCCGAACGCATCTACCGCGAGGTCCGGGTCAACGCCATCGGCGGCGGCGCCGAGGAGATCATGCGCGACCTGGCCTCGCGCCAACTCGGATTCTGAACGGAGCACGCAATGTCTGAGAGAGCCATTCGCATCGGCGGCGCCTCCGGGTACTGGGGCGACACCGCCATCGGTCCCTTCCAGCTCGTCGAGGCGGGGGACGTGGATTACCTGATCTTCGACTACCTGGCGGAGATCACCATGTCCATCCTGGCCAAGGCCCGGGAGAAGGATCCCCAGGGCGGCTACGCCACCGATTTCATCTCGCGGGTCATGAAGCCGCTGATCACGCAGATCGCCGAGAAGCGGATCAAGGTGCTGGCCAACGCCGGCGGCGTGAACCTGCAGGCCTGCCGGGAGGCGCTGGAGCAGGTGGCGAAGGACGCCGGGGTGGACCTGAAGATCGGCACCGTCGAGGGCGACAACCTGCTGCCCCGGCTGGAGGAGCTGCGCGGCATGGACATCCGGGAAATGGGCACCGGGGAACCGCTGCCGGACCAGGTCATGAGCGTCAACGCCTACCTGGGCGCCTTCCCCATCGCCGCCGCCCTCGACGCCGGCGCCGACATCGTGGTCACGGGCCGCTGCGTGGACAGCGCCCTGGCAGTGGCGCCGCTGATCCACGAGTTCGGCTGGCGGCCGGACGACTACGACCGGCTCGCCGCCGGCGGCCTGGTGGGCCACGTCATCGAGTGCGGTGCCCAGGCCACCGGCGGCAACTTCACGGACTGGGACGAGACCTGGGAAGACTGGGAGAACACCGGTTTCCCCATCGCCGAGGTGGGCGCCGACGGCAGCTTCGTGCTTACCAAGCCGCCCGGCACCGGCGGCGCGGTGACCCCCTTCACGGCGGGCGAGCAGATGCTCTACGAGATCGGCGATCCCGGCGCCTACGCGCTGCCCGACGTCATCTGCGATTTCACCGGCGTGACCATGGAGCAGGCCGCCGAGGACCGGGTGCTGATCCAGGGCGCGCGGGGCTACGAGCCCACCGCGACTTACAAGGTAAGCGCCACCTATCCCGACGGCTTCGGCTGCGTCGGCGTGTTCACCATCGCCGGCCGGCGGGCGGCGGAGAAGGCACGCCGCCAGGGCCAGGCGGTGCTGAACAAGACCCGGGACATGCTGCAGCGCGCCGGGCTTGGCGATTACACCAAGACCGCGCTGCAGCTGGTGGGCACGGAGCATCTCTACGGCGACCAGGCCCGCCCGGAGGCCCGCGAGAACCGCGAGGTGGTGCTGCGGCTGGGGATCCACCATCCCCGCCGGGAAGGCGCGGACATCTTCTCCAAGGAGTTCGTGGGCGCCGGACTGTCCATGGCGCCGGGTCTGACGGGGCTGTCCCCCGGCCGGCCCCGGCCCACGCCCATAGTGCGGCTGTTCTCCTTCCTCCTGGACAAGGACGCCGTGCCGGTGGACGTGCGCGTCGGCGGCGAGCCGGTGTCCGTGCCCCACACCGTTGCCCGCGGCAACGGCGTCATCCCGGCCGGATCCGCGACCCCGGGGCCGACGCCGGAGGCCGAAGGCGAGACCGTGGAAGTACCCCTGTACCGCCTGGCGGTGGCCCGCAGCGGCGACAAGGGCGACAAAGCCAACATCGGCGTCATCGCCCGGAAGCCGGAATACCTGCCCTACCTGCGCGCGGCGCTGACGCCGGCTTTCGTGGGCCGGTACTTCAGCCACGTGACGCGGGGCGAGGTGGAACGCTTCGACCTGCCGGGCACCCAAGCCATGAACTTCCTGCTGCATGAATCCCTGGACGGGGGGGGCGTGGCCTCGCTGCATCTCGACCCGCAGGCCAAGACCTACGCCCAGGTATTGCTGGACGCCCCGATTCCCGTTCCCCGGGAGAAGCCCGCCGAATGGGGGATCTAGGTTCGTGTCGCGCCAGGGACGGCGGACACCCATTGACGACGACCCAAGCGCCACGAACGCCGGATCAGCGTGAGGCGGTGCCCCGAGAAAAACAGCGCGGTATCACGACGAGGTGTGTCATGAAATACACAAGGTCCTTCCTGAGAGTTGCGTTGTCCGGCCTGATCGGCGCGGGCGCCCTGCTGGGCTCGGCGGCTTCGGCCGAGGAGCTTCGCTATGCCATGGGCATGCCCCCGGGCTCCATCTCCGCGCAGATCGGCGAGGACTACGCGGAGGCCGTCAAGGAGTACTCCGACGGCGAAGTCACGGTGAAGGTCTACCCGCTGTCCCTGCTCAACTTCGCCGAAACCTCGGCGGGCGTGCGCGACGGCATCGCCGACATCGGCTATCTCCTGGCCCCCTACTTCCCCTCCGAATACCCGCACTTCAACATGATCGCCGAGGCGTCGATGGTCCTGACCCTCATGGGCGAGGAGGTCCGCGGCAGGGAGGGCATGGCCTACGTGGGCGCCATGTCGGAGTTCGTCTTCTTCGACTGCCCCGAATGCAACCAGGACTTCGCGGACCAGAACCAGGTCTTCACCGGCAGCACCGGCAGCTCGCCCTACATCCTCCAGTGCACCGAGCCGGTCACCACCATCGAGGACGTCAAGGGCAAGCGCCTACGGGTGGGCGCGGCCAGCTGGTCGCGCTGGGCGGAGGACATCGGCGCCGTGCCGGTGACCATGTCCGCCAACGAGATGCTGGAGGCCCTGGACCAGGGCGTCGTCGACTGCATCGTGCTGTCCGTGCCGGAGATCCGCAATTTCGGCCTCGGCGATACGGTCACCGACATCACCCGCGTGGTGCCGGGCGGCATCTTCGCCGGAACGGCGGTGACCAACTTCAACCGCGACACCTGGCAGTCGCTGAACGACAACGAGCGCGCGGCGCTGCTGCGGGCCGGGGCCATCACCTCCGCGGCCACCCCCTGGGAATACCACAAGCGCCACGAGACCATCCTCGCCGAGATGGAGCAGGAAGGCGCCGAAGTCCACGACCCGGACCCGGCCCTGGTCGAGGAGATCCGGGCGTTCACCCGGGAGGACATGGAGACCATCGCCGAGAACTATAGCGACAAGCACGGCGTGGAGCGGGGCGAGGAAATGATCGCCCGCTTCCGGGAGCTCCTCGACAAGTGGGTCGGCCTGGTCCAGGACGTGGACAGCCGCCAGGAGCTGGTGGATCTGTACTGGGAGGAGATCTTCTCCCGCGTGGATCCCGCCACCCACGGGATGTAGCAGCGGCGGCGCGCCGCGGCGGGGACGGAACCGCCGCGGCCGCCGTCCGGCTCTGGCGCCCTAGCCGAACGTGCGACATCAGGCCCGCGGCCGGAGATCAGCAAGAGGCACAGTCAAGTCATGCTCTATCGCCTGGGTCGGTTACTCGCGGCAATCACCAACGTCACGACGGTCATCGGCGGTCTGGCCATCGCCCTGATGATGTTCCATGTAACGGCCGCCGTGGCGGCAAGGTACCTGTTCGGTACGCCGCTGCCCGGCACCATCACCATCGTCTCCTACTACTACATGCTCATCGCCGCTTTCATTCCGCTGGCCTACGCGGAACAGAAAGAGGCGCACATCTCCGTCGAGGTCCTCACCGAACGCCTGCCGGCGGGTCTGCAGCGACACCTGGCCGGCTGGGGGCTGCTGCTGTCGGCGGCGGCATTCACGGTGCTGACCTGGCGCACCTGGCTCGAAGCCGTGGGCAAATACGCCGACGGCGCATCGGTGGTCCAGGGCAACACCAGCATCATGGTCTGGCCCACCTACTTCGTGCTGCCCGTCGGTTTCGGGCTGATGGCGCTGGTGGCCGTGTACAAGTTCCTGCTCTACCTCACCGGCGCGCGCTCGGGTCTGGACGAACATCGCGCCCGGCCCGAGGAGATCGAGACCGCGGAATAGCTGGAAGGCAAAACTCAAAATGAGCGACGTAGAAATCGGCCTTACCGCGCTGGGGGTGCTCGTCGCCCTGATCGCCCTGCGGGTACCCATCGGAATCGCCCTGCTCACCGTATCGTTCGCCGGTTTGTGGATACTCATGGGCTGGCGCGTGGCCTGGGGCTCGCTGGGCATCATCCCGTACCAGTTCGCCTCCAACTGGGTGCTCTCGTCCGTACCCATGTTCCTGCTGCTGGGCTTCATGTGCTACCACACCCAGCTCACCCAGGGCCTGTTCCGGGCGGCGCGATTATGGCTTTCCGCCATCCCCGGCGGCATGGCCATCGCCGCCATATTCGGCTCCGCAGGCTTTGCCGCCGTATCCGGCTCGTCCGTGGCGTGTTCGGCCGCCATGGGCCGCATCGCGGTGCCGGAGATGATCAAGCATCGGTATCACCCGGAGCTGGCCACCGGCACGGTGGCGGTGGCGGGCACCATTGGCGCGCTGATCCCGCCGTCCATCATCATGATCCTGTACGGCATCATCGCCGAGGTGCCCATCACGGGCCTGTTCCTCGGCGGCATCAGCGCCGGGTTGCTGACCACCGTGGGGTATATCGTCGTCGTGCTGGTCCGGGTCAAGCTCAACCCGGCGCTGGCGCCCCCCATCGACGAGAAGATTCCAACCTGGGAGAAGGTCGCCGCGCTGAAGGAGACCTGGCCGGTCATCCTCATAATGATCGGCATATTCGGCGGCCTCTTCGGCGGCGTGTTCACGCCCACCGAGGCCGGAGCGGTGGGTGCTTTCCTGTCCGTGGTCGTCGCCGCGGTCAAGCGCTCGCTGAACTGGGAGCGCTTCCGCAACGCCGTGACGGAGACGCTGCTGACCACCGGCGCGCTGATCATCATCGCCGTGGGCGCCAGCCTGCTGACGCGCTTTCTCGCCCTGTCCGGCGCGGGCGGCTATCTCTCCGAGCTCATCATCGGCATGGATGCCAGCACGACGGTGCTGATGCTGGCCATCGTGGTGGTGTACCTGCTGCTGGGCATGTTCCTGGAGCCCATCGGCGCCATGCTGCTGACCCTGCCCATCGTGCTGCCCATAGTCAGCGAGGCGGGGCTGAGCCTGCTGTGGTTCGGGGTGTTGCTCACCAAGCTGCTCGAGATCGGCATGATCACGCCGCCCATCGGCATGAACGTATTCGTCATCAAGGGCGTGGTGCGGGATCTCGCATCCACCACCAGCATCTTCAAGGGCATCTTCTGGTTCCTGGTCATGGACCTGGCCGTGATGCTGTTCCTGATGCTCTATCCCGATTTCATTCTCTACCTGCCCGAGAACTTCGGTCGGTAGGGGGTAGAACCGCCGGCCGGGGGTTGCCATGGATCAGTTGCTGACGCAGCGAATGCTCGCCAACGCCTGGTACCACCACAGCACCCAGGCGCTGTTCAATGAGACCTGCCAGAGGCGCGCCGGCCATCCGGCCATCGTATTCGATGGTACGGAAATCACCTTCGGGGCGCTGAAGACGCGGGTGGATGCCCTCTCCATGGGGTTGATGGCCCTCGGCGTCGGACGCGGCGACGTGGTCTCCACCCTGCCGAGCCCCACCCCCGAGTTCGCGGCGCTATACCTCGCCACCCTCCAGGTGGGCGCGGTGGTGAATCCCCTGAACCTGCTGTGGGGCGTTGAGGAGCTCGCCGGGGTGCTCCCGCGCAACAATCCCAGGCTGATCGTGACCGTGGACGAGTACGCCGGGCGGGACTACCTGGCGCTGCTGCACGAAGCGCTGCCGGATCTCGAGCTCGGCGCGCAAGGGGCCCGCTCGGCCACCGTGCCGGCACTGCGCCGGATGGTCACCGTGAGCCGTCAGGGCCGCCGGCACACCGGGCTGATGGACTTTGACGAACTGGCGGTGGAGCCGACGGCGGGGTGGCGGTCACGGCTGGACGGGCGGTTGGCGGAGGCCCGGCCCACGGACATCCAGTTCATGTGCCAGACCTCTGGCACCACGGGCCTGTCCAAGAGCGCGCTGTGGGACCATCGCCCGCCGCTCGCCACGGTCAACTTCGGCGCCCGGAACATGGGCTATACCCCCGAGGAGCGCTACATGAACCTGGCGCCCTTCTACCACAACAGCGGCATCACGGCGCTCAACCTGAACCTGGTCTACGCCGGCAGCACGCTGATCCTCATGGAGCGCTTCGATCCCGCCGAGGCGCTGCGGCTCATCGAGCGCTACCGGGCCACCTCCACGTTCGGATTCGACGCCCATTTCCAGGCCATGCGCCGGGAACCGTCCTTCGATCCCGAGCGCTTCACCATCGACAAGCTCATGCTGGCCGGCGAGCCTCGAACCTACGACCTGGTCCGCTCCATGTGCCCGGCCGGCGCGACCATCAACAATCTCTACGCCCAGACCGAAAACGGCCCGCTGGTCTCCCTCGGCGAGCACGACTGCATGGATGAGCGGCTGAAGAAGTACACCCACGGTCGGCCGGTGCCCGGGGTCGAGGTGGTCATCAAGGACATCGACACCGGCGAGCCCGTGCCACAGGGGACTGCGGGCGAGATCTGCTACCGCAGCCCGTTCCTGTTCCGCGGCTACCATAGCCAGCCCGAGGAAGTGGAAAAGGCCTTCGATGACGACGGCTATTTCCACAGCGGCGATTTCGGCCATCTGGATGCCGGCTACGTGACCTTTCTCGGGCGCCTCGGCGGCGTCATCAAGTCCGGCGGCGAGAACGTCTCCACGGTCCGGGTGACCAACCTGCTGCTGGAGCGCTTTCCGGAGGCCTTCGACGACGTCAAGGCACTGGGCGTGCCCGACGAATACTGGGGCACCATGCTGGTGGCTTTCGTGCGGCCGGCCGAAGGCCATTCGCTGGCGCCCACTCGCGAGCTACGGGCCCAGTGCAAGGGCCATCTGGCCGACTACGAGATCCCCCGCGCCTTCCTGCCGTGGACCGACGCCTGGCCCACCACCCCCGAGGGCAAGATCGATTTCAAACGCCTGCAGCGGGACGCGGAAGAACAGCTCAAACCCGCCTGAACGCCCGCGTTCCGGTCGTGCTGAGATGACCGAAACCTGACACGCCGGCAGTTCCCGTGCGCCAGTTCACTTTATTGCGCCGCACAACCGGCTGCGATATTATTATCGCAATTGGTGCAGCGCAGCAGAGAGCACATTCAGCATGACCGATCCGACCTACGTCGACCTCATTTCCCGGTACGTGGACGAGCCCAATGCACGGGCCCGGCAGCAAACACGGCGCGTCGAAGACCTGCAGACGGTCGTCAAGCGTGCCCGCGCCGAACGCTCCGCCTTCCTGAGCAACCTGTTCCGGCGGCACAAGCAGGCCTGACCGAGATCGGCTTTCGGCCCGGCCATCCCGGCCGGTTCGTCTCCCCTTCGTCGCCTGCCGGCTTCCGCCGGCCTACCGACCCATTCCGGCGAGCCATGAGCCCGGGTACTGGTTCTCAGTTTCCCGGGACGCAGTCCTGATAGCTTCTACCAAAGTGGGCAGCCATATGCCCCTGGGAACGGGGGAAAGTGTGGCAGCTGCCGCCACGGGCCGCAGCGGCGTTACGCCCCGGGGATATGGTGTGATGGGTGCGCGAGTTGAAACGACCCGCGCCACGACAGGGGGCAGGGTTCCGCGAGCAATGATCACCGAGCTTCGGGCCGTGGAATGAGCAAGAACGCCGTTGGGGGCGGATGGACGGCCGACGCCGCGTCGGTGACGCTGTTCTTCGTTCCGGTGCTGCATCCGTTGCTGATTCCGCTCGTCGGGGTTCCATCCCATCTGCTCTGGTGGGTCCACGTCTTCCCCGTAGCCGTCAGCGCCTACCGGTACGGGCGCGCCGGCGCCGTGCTCGCCGTATTGCTCAGCGCAATGGCGGTCATGGTCGGCGAGAGGCTATTCGGCGCCGGCTACGGTATTCCCGCCAACTGGGAAACGGCAATCGCGCTGACGACGGCTTTGACGGCCACCAACTTGCTCGTCGCGGGTTTCGCCCTGTCGACCGGCTGGGCGGCAAGGCGGCTTCACGACCTGGCCTATCGCGACGAGCTGACGTCGCTGCACAACCGGCGTCATCTCGAAGAGGTGCTGGCGGATTCGGGGTCCAGCGCCGGCTTTGCGATCCTGTTCCTGGACCTCGACGATCTCAAGACCGTCAACGACAGCCTCGGGCACGCCGCCGGGGACGCGGTCCTCGTGGCGTTCAGCGATCGGCTTCGGGGTTGCGTGCAGCCGGAAGACACGGTCGCGCGGTGGGCCGGCGACGAGTTCGTGGTCCTCATCGGGGGCGTCTCCGACGCCAGTGGCGCGACGGCGGTGGCCGAACGCATTCAGGACGCGCTGGCACGGCCGGTGATGGTGAGTGGCGTCGAAGTGACCATCAGCGCCAACATCGGCATCGCGCTCGGCGAGGCCGGGGGCGATTTCGAACGCCTGCTCCGCGAAGCGGACACGGCGCTCTACCGGGCCAAGGAGGGCGGCACCGGCGCGTATCGGCTCTTCGACCATCAGATGCACGCCGAGGCCCGGCGGCGCCTGACTATCGTCAACGGGCTTCGCCGGGCGATCGAGAACGGCGAGCTGGTCAACTACTATCAACCGATTTTCGACGCACAGAACGGCGGGATCAGGGGCGCCGAGGCCCTGGTGCGCTGGCGGCACCCGGAGCAGGGCATGATCCCGCCCGGCGATTTCATTCCTCTGGCGGAAGCCTCCGGACTGATCGTGGACATCGGCCGAGCGGTTCTGGCGCAGGCGCTCCGGGACCTGCAGCACTGGCAAGCGGAAGATCTGCTACCCGAGGGCTTTTACCTCACGATCAACGTCTCGGCCGTCGAGCTGCAGCAGAAGTCGTTCGTGGAGCACTTCACGGACGCATGCCGGCAGGTTGGCGTGGATACCGGGCGGCTCGTCATAGAGATAACCGAAACGGCCGTCATGGCGACCGAGCGGCCGGCCGTAATGCCGTTGCACCGGCTCAAGGAAAACGGCCTCAGGCTGGCCATCGACGACTTCGGCAGCGGCTATTCCTCGCTTCGCTACCTCCACCGCATGCCGGTGGACATCCTCAAGATCGACCGGGAGCTGGTCCAGCAGATCGACGAGGACCAGACCTCCATCGTGCAGCCAATCGTGGACTTCGCCTCGGCGCTGGGCCTGGACGTCATCGCCGAAGGCATCGAGACCGAGACGCAGATCGCCCGGCTGAGAGCCCTCGGCGTGACCGGCCTGCAGGGTTTCGCTCTGGGCCGGCCCGGGCCGGCTGGCGATCTATTCGGCCTCGCCCCTGCTGAGGAACGCGGTCCGCAACTCGCATCCCGGCGATAGGTGACACGCCTCCCATGCTATTGCTGCGTGTGAGCTCAGTGCTTCGCTGGAAGTGACGGCAGTCCGGGTTGCGTTTCACAACGGCAGGCCATTGACCCGGGTCACCCAACCGCTTGCCACCCCATGTAGGCTTCTACTCCCAATACCGGCTCAATCGAAACGTGCAGCCGACCGAAACAGGGAGCAGTCAGATGAGCATCCAGCTCTACGGGTTCATACATATGCTTCACATACTGGGCGGGATCTTCTGGGTCGGCAGCAGCGTGCTCATGGCGGCCTTCCTCAATCCGACAGCCAGGCGGCTGGGCCCGGAGGGCAGGCGCTTCATGCAGTCGCTCCAGGTGGAGGCCAAGCTGCCTCTGGCGGCCAACGCCGCGGCCCTCATCACGCTTCTCTCGGGAGCCGTGCTGTTCTGGATGGCTTCGGGAGGATTCGCCGCGAGCTGGTTTACGACGAGGTATGGGGCGGCTCTGACGTTCGGCAGTGTATGCGCGTTGGCGGCATTCTCGGCGGGTATCGCAGTCCAACGGCCGGCCATGGCGCAAATAGCGCGGTTGCAGGTCAGGATGCCCCAGGCCGATGAGAATGAAGCAGCGGCCCTCAAGTCCCAAATAGCAGGCCTGCAGTCCCGCATGGCGGGCGCCGGGAAAGCCGCGGCGGCCTTGCTGGTCGTCTCCGCCGCGGCCATGGCGCTTGCCCGCTTTGTCTGAGTCGGCCCGGTTTGCCATGGCGCAAGCGAAGAACTGGATTGAAGGAATAAGGTTTGAGACTTTGCGCGGCTGGAGACCGCGTAGATCGCTGTTCAAAATTTGCGCACTTTTCGAATAGAGTTCGAGACTGTCTCAAACCTATTCCACAACCCTCCAAAAACAACAAGTTATAGAGCACGTCAACAAGGGTCGGAGGACGTGCTGTACGCGCGACATCCCCGCGCTTGGGAACCACCTTCAGGGTGAAGTCACGCAGCGCTCCGATGCGGTCGTTGGGCAGCGGCGTCCCTACGGAAGCGTCTCTCTAGATGTGCGGTTGGTTTCGCGCGGGCACCCTACATCGATACCTCCGCACCATCGGGTGCATCATCCGCCCATTTGGCGGTAGGCCGAGGCGTGCAGCTGTTTCCGGATCGGCTCGAATTCCTGAATCACCCGTTTGCCCACGTAGCGGGCCTCGAACTCCGGCGGGCTGAGAGGCTTGCCAAACAGGAAGCCCTGCACTTCATCGAATCCGAGACGGTTGAGCAGGATCAGCTCGTCCACCGTCTCAACGCCCTCGGCCAGGGTCTTCGTGCCCAGCGCGTCCGCCAGGCGCTTGATCGCGTCGAGGACCGCCACCTTCTCCGGGACGTCGTGAGCCGCCGTTACGAAGCTGCGGTCGATCTTGATGCAGTTCACCGGAAAGTGCGTGAGCTGACTAAGGGAGGAATAGCCGGTACCGAAATCGTCCACCGCTATCTGCGCCCCCAGAGCCCGCAACCGCTCGACGATGGACAGCGCGATTTCCGGGTTCTGCGCCAGCCAGGTCTCGGTAATCTCCAGGGTGAGGTAGTGGCCGGGCATGCGATGCCGATTCAGCGCTGCTGCAACCGACGAGATGATGCGTTTGCTGTTGAGGTCGACGCCCGAGAGGTTGATGCCGAGCCGTATTGGCTCGGGGTCCCGCCTGGACCAGGCGCTCCACTGCTCGACGGCCTTCTCGAGAACTTGGTTCGTGATGTCGCCGACCAGGCCGAGGGACTCCGCGACAGGGATGAACTCCGCGGGGGAGACAATTCCTCGGTGCGGCTCGTGCCAGCGAACCAGGGCCTCGGCGCCCACCACCCGGAACGTGTGCAGGTCGATCTGCGGCTGAAGCACGATTCCGAATTGTTGCTCGCGAATCGCCCGGCGGAGATCCGCTTCCAGCTTCAAGACGGTGCGTGTTTCCGAATCACCGGGGCCCGAGAAAACCGTGCAAACCTGGTCGGCCGTCTTGGCCCGCTGCAAGGCGCGTTCGCACGAATCCAGGACGACCGCGGCCGTATGCCCGTCTCTTGGCGCAATCGCCATCGCGAGCCAGAGGTCCAGGTTGACCTCGGTATCATCGACGGTGATGGGCTCGGAAAAGGCGCTGCAGATCCTCGCGCCAATACCGCGCGCACGTTCCTCGCCTGCTCCCGGCGGGAAGACGATGATGAACTTGTCGCCTTCCAGTCGGGCGACTACGTCCGCCGGACCGGCATTGTCGCGGATACGCTGGGCCACACGTTGTATAACGGTGTCGCAAACCGAGCGCCCAAGCGCGTCGTTGATGCGCGCCAATTGCCGCACGTCCAGCAGGAGCACACTGAAAGGGGCGTCACGCTCCAGCTGTCGTTCGATGACCTCTTCGGCCACCGCGCCTACCGGCAGGCCCGTGAGGGCGTCCGTTCGAATCGAGTGGAGGATTTCGGTGACTTGCTCGCGGCGATGCTCAAGGAGATAGGCGCCGGCCGCGACGAGCACCGACATCACGGTGACGAAACCGAAACCCTTATAGGCCTGATAGGCGGCGAGTTCCTGTTTATTGGTAGCCAGGAATGCCGCGAGCTGGTCCGAGAA
>JACDUA010000048.1 GCA_013519935.1 Ectothiorhodospiraceae bacterium WFHF3C12
CCCACCGCGTAGAGCACCCAGAAGGCGGCGATGAACAGCAGTGTCACATGCAGCCGCGGGTCGCCGTAGAAGGCCTCCGGGTCGTACCCCTGCTCGAGACCGAAGCGATAGTCGTCGAATATGACCCGACCTTTGGCGGAAAGCAGCCCGTTCACCAGATTGGCGGCGAACCGGGCGTTGTCCGCCTCGGCAAGCGCCCCGTGGGAGAAAAGCCCGGTGTAGGCGCTGACAATCACCGTTCCGCGCCCCCGGGCCAGCCACCACAACGCCGGGGCACCGTCCTGCTCCAACAACGCCAGGGACGGATGCCCGCCGAAGGCCGCGTTCGGCGATGGCGGCGGCGCTGCCGGCCCCGGCACGTGCACGCGATCCACGCCGGCCACCAGCGGATGTCGCCGCGCCGGGGTCAGAATCAGAGATGAGTCGTCTGCGCCCGACTCCTCCGGCCGGAGGGGCGGCGCATTCGTGAGCTCCAGCTCCAGTCGCTGCAGGGCCGTCTCCACATTGCCCGCCGAGAGCTGGCGCCAGTGCGGCGCGCTGGCAAAGGCGCCGAAGACGGCGAGGTGATTGCCGCCCTCCACCCAGGCCCGCAGCGCCCGCGCCTCCTCGGCGCCCAATTCGGCCTTGCCGGGAACGCTCATGACCAGCAGGTGACCACGGCCGTCGGGCAGCTCGGTCAGGGGCGCCCGGTGACTGGCGGTGGAGACGCCCTGCCCGGATAGCCAGCGCCCGAGGGCAAGCAAGCCGGCGTCTCCACGGTCGACGCTGGTCGGCAGCGAGGTCTCCGGCGGGCGCGGCTGACCCAGCGGGGTGAGAATCATCAACACCAGCAGCAGCGAGACGACGCCGCCGAGCAGGGCAAACAGGCGCTCGCGCATCAGCGCCGACCCTCCTGGTTCCGCGCCAGTTCCCAGGCAAGCTGCAAACAGCGCCGCCGGCGCTCCGAATCGGGCACCCGGCCGCCGAACAGAGCCGACTCGGCGGCCAGAGACAGCTCGCGGAACGCCGGGGCGCTGTCCGCCTGCGCCCCATCGAGCCGTCGCCGGATAAGACCGTTGGTCATCCGCCGGGCCCCCGGCATTCGCCCATTTCGCTCCCACTCCTCGACCAGCCAGGCCAGCATGGCGGGCACCTGCTCGGCGGGCGCGAGCTCATCCACGGACTGCAGTCGCCTTGGCGCGGCCACGGCGGCCCCGGTTCTCCCCTCGCCGGCGGCATACCGGGTGCGTCGCCACCGGCCCATACGTGGCCAGCGCAAACCGATCAGGATCCAGGCAATCAAACCAAGCGCGACAACCGCCAGGACCCCCTGAAGGACCGGCATCAGCCAGTGACCATTGGCGTCCAGCCAGTCGGCCACCGCCCGGACCCAGTTCGGTTCTTCGGCCGGCTCCGGCGCCTGACTGTCCAGCCACTCGCGCAGCCGTCTCAACCAGTCCGGGAGGGCGGGTACGTGGCTCTCCGCCACGACCTGGTCTACCTGATCCATCTCGACCGTGATCCGGCCCTGCTCGATGGGCGTGAAACCGCGCGCCAGTCCCCGCAGCTCGGCGACGGATACGGGTTCGAGGAGCCAGCCCGGCGCCGGGGCTTCGGTGCGAGCGGCCTCGGCCAGTGCGGGGCAGCGTGTCTCGATGCTCACCCGGGCATCGGAAGGCAGCCCCTCCAGGGCCGCCAGGCATTGGTGTCCGGGGGACGCGGCGAGCACCGGTGAGACGGCGAGGCTCGTAACGGCGGCCAGCAGGCCCCGCCGTATTGCGCCTGCCATGGCGCCGGATCGAGCTACGGGAGACCAGGCGCGTCCATGCGGTGTGTTCGGCATTCCGTATTTCGGTGCTCTGAAACCCGCGAGAAGGGCGGCGTCTTCCTAGGTGACCGCCGCTTCGGCCTCCACATCCCCCGCCAGCCTGGCTTCCAGGTCGCCGCCTTCCTTGCGCATCCGCAGGTCGTTGAGCGTCGCCAGGAGCCCGGCGAACATGTAAGGGGTGAGCAGGCCCTGGAATAGCAGCATCAGCAGGTAGGTGCCGCCGAGGCTGAGCATCATCTGGATCTGGGCATTGCCCACGGCCACCAGGCCCACCAGGAAACCGCCCACCGCGGCGAACACACCGCTGATGATCATGTAGATGATCATTATGACGGTCACGATGAGCAATACCCGCCACCAGTTGCCCTTCACCAGGGCGTAGCTGTGACGCACGGCCTTGAGGCCGCTCTCCCGGTCCGTGACGGTGAGCACGAAGGCGAACATCAGGTACACCAGCACGGCCAGCGGCAGCAGCGCCAGCACCGCGGTTGCCAGCGCACCGGCCATGGGGCTGACGTCCATCAGCAGAGCGGCGGCGGCGATGGCGGGTATGGCGGAGCCGGCCAATGCCAGGTACCAGACAATGGCCGTCCATATCATCGGCAGCAGCCGCTTGAACCCCACGGCCACGGCATCGCCGATCGCCGCGTCAGGCGCGTCGCGGCCCGCGGCATCCACCTGGTGGATGATCCCCAGGTAGACGCCGAGGGAGGCGATACTGCAGACGACGCTCAGGATGCCTGTCACGAGGGCACCGCTGCCGGCATCCGGCGTCCCGACCGACCGAAAGGTGACGACGAAACTCAGCACCGCCGGGGCGATGACCAGAAAGACCGCGATGAGGGCCAGTAGAGTCGACTTGCCGAAGCTCGCCCGGTAGAGGCGGAAGGAAATGTCCAGAACGCGTCCGATACCCGAAGGTCCGTCTGGGTAGACAGCCATGATGATTCCCCCAAATCGATTGTCTTTTTATGGTGTTGAGCCGCGCCACAGCCCGCTGTGCCGCGCGCGGTTCGACCATACCCTACCACCGCCGGGGGATGCGGGGAATCGGGAAACCGTTCATCGAAGCCGGCGGGTGGAGGCCGGCCCGGTCTGGCCAGCGCGCCTTCGCGCGCTACTTCCGGGTCACGTAGACGCCCGGGATCCAGGTCTTCTTGACCCGCGCCGTCTTCTCCAGCTCCGACTCCGTCCGCTCGACGAACTTGAACACGGTCCAGCCCACGCGAAGGTGATCGTCGGACCGCAGCGCGTGCCGCTCGATGCGCTCGTCGTTGATGTAGGTGCCATTGGTGCTGTCGAGGTCCTCGACCATGAAGCCGCCGGACCCGTCGGGCACGACCCGCGCGTGGTTCGCGCTCACCGAAATATCGTCGATCTGCACGGCGCTGTGCGATGACCGGCCAATGGTGAGGCCCTCGCCGGCCAGCTCGAACTCGTTGGTCACCACACCGTCGACCAGGTGTAGAAGTTTAGCCATGACCCGCCTCCCGCGTTTTCACGGGAAGGCTAACAACGTCATGGCGCCGCAACTGTGTAACGGCGCACATCCCTCCCGATGGCGGCGGTCAGGTCTGGTAGACGTAGGTGCCCGGCGCCTTGCCCAGCGGCGGGAGGCCCTCATCCGGTGCTCCCAGCTCCGGGGGGCCGCGCCGGTTGCCGGAGTGCTCCCGCAGCCATGCCTCCCATTCGGGCCACCAGGAGCCTTCCTCCAGGCGCGCCTCGGCCAGGAACTGCTCCGGCGAGACGTAGCGGTCATGCACGTTGCGGGTGAGCACGCGGTAACGTCGGCGGGGATGGCCGGGCTCCGAGACAATGCCCGCGTTATGGCCGCCGGAGGTCAGCAGGAACGTGGTGTCGGTGTGGGCGAACCGGTTGATCTTGTAGGCCGATTTCCAGGGGGCGACGTGGTCCTTCTCGGTGCCCACCGAGAAGATCGGCGCCTTGATGTCGCCGAGATGGATGGGCTGTCCACCCACGTCGTAGCGGCCCTCGGCCAGGTCGTTGTTCAGAAACAGCTGGCGCAGGTACTCGCTGTGCATGCGGTACGGCAGTCGCGTCGCATCGGCGTTCCAGGCCATCAGCTCGATCATGGGGCGGCGCTCGCCGAGCATGTACTCGTTGATCATCCGCGACCAGACCAGATCCTGGGAACGCAGCAACGCGAAGGCACCCGCCATCTGGTTGCGCCCGAGATAACCCCGGGACCACATCATGTCCTCCAGGAAGGCCACCTGGCTGTCGTCGATGAACAGCTCCAGCTCGCCGGGCTCGCGGAAATCCTGCTGGGCGGCCAGCAGGGAAACGCTGGCCAGGCGGTCGTCGGTATCCCGTGCCATGGCCGCCGCCGCCATGCTGAGCAGCGTCCCGCCCAGGCAGTAGCCCACCGCGTGGACCTTCTGCTCCGGCACGATCCTGTTGATCACCTGCAGGGCGTCCATGACGCCCAGACGCCGGTAGTCCTCCATGCCGAAGTGCCGGTCGTCGGCGCCCGGATTCTTCCAGGAGATGGCGAAGACGGTGTGCCCCTGGCTGACCAGGTACTCCACCAGGGACGCACCCGGCTTCAGGTCGAGGATGTAGTACTTCATGATCCAGGCCGGAACGACCAGCACGGGCTCCGGGAACACCGTCTTGGTCTGCGGCTCGTACTGAATGAGCTCCATGAGCTCGTTGCGGTAGACCACCCGGCCCGGCGTCGCGGCCATGTCGCGGCCCACCTTGTAGTCTTCCACGCCGGCGGGCGGGCGGCCGCCCATGTCGCGCTCGACATCGTCGACGAAGTTCTGCCAGCCACGCACCAGGTTCTGACCGCCTTCCTGCATCGTGCGCTCCAGCAGCTCCGGGTTCGTCCACAGATAGTTGGACGGCGAGAACACGTCCAGGACCTGGCGGCCCATGAAGTTGACCACCTCTTCATGGTGCGGATTGACGCCGCGCACCCCAGTGGTGGCGTTATGCCACCACTGCTGCCAGAGCAGGAAGGACTGGTAGATCAGGTTGAACGGAAACTGCTGCCACTGCTCGGCGTCGAAGCGGCGGTCCTGGGGCAGCGGCTCGATGCACGGCTGCGTTTCCGGATTCGTCGCACAGCGGCTGGCGTAGACAGACAGGCGCAACGCCTTGCGGAAGGCCTTCTCGTTGAGCTCGGCCTGCTTGCCCGGGTGCATGCCCAGGTGCATTGCCCAGTCGAGGTTGGCCAGGGTCATGGCCACCGGGGAAAGGCCCCGCGTGAACCGGCCGAGCCCGGCGTGCAGCATCCTGTCGACGACACCCGCCTCGCCGGTGATCAGCTGGCCCGTGTATTCCTGCTCTGCTTCGGCTGCCATATACGCCTCGATATCTGGATGATGCGATAGGGAAATCCCCAACCCCTGAAGGGGTCCGCTGGCACTCCTGGACGGAACACCAGCCTACCGCCCTTCGTTCACATCCATTTGACACAGATCACCCGCCGCTCGTTTCGCCGCCCTCAAGGCGCACGGGCAACATCGGCCCCTGCCCCAGCTGGATGCTGCGATGGGGAAACGGAATCTCGATGCCGGCCTCGGCAAAGGCTTCCAGAATCGCCGCGTGCAGGTCGGTCCGCACGGCCAGGAAGTTCTCTCGCCGGACCCAGACCGAGAACTGCAGGTTCACGGCGGAGTCGCCGAAGCCCAGAACCATGACCATGGGCTCCGGCTCCGCGAGGCAACGCGGGTCACGATCGGCAATGCCCATCAGGACTTCGCGCACCTGCGCGATGTCGCTGCGATACGCCACGCCGATCGGCATGTCCAGGCGGCGGATGGGGAAACGGGTCAGATTGGTGACCTCCGACTTCAGGATGGTCTCGTTGGGAATGCGAACGAACAGGTTGTCGAAAGTCCGCAGCTTGATCGACAGAGGGTCCACCGAGAGTATTTCGCCGGTGATGCCCGCCACGCGGATCACGTCACCGACGCCGAACGGCCGCTCCCAGAGCAGGAAAACCCCGCTGATGAGATTCGAGGCCGACGTCTGGGAGGCGAAGGCCAGGGCCACCGAGAGCACCCCCGCCGCGCCCAGCAATACGCCGAGCCGGAAACCGAGCTGGTGCAAGGCCGACGCCACCGCCAGACCGAGGATCAGGTAGAAAACCACCCGGCGCAGCAACAGCGTCTGATGCGGATCGAGGCTGTGCCGGAAGACGCGGGTGGCCAGCCCGGCCAGAACCCGCCCCACCAGGGCGCCCAGGGCGATCAGGATCAGGGCCCGGACGATACCCCAGACCATGCCACCGCTCAGGTAGCTTCCCAACGTTGTCCAGAAATCCGCCATATCGATCCACTCTCCGGCCGCGCCCGGTCAGCCCTGAAACAGAACCCCGAAGGCACGCATTACCGAGCTGCGACCACTCGCACGCCTCGGCCCTTCCACGCGCCGCGCCTCCCCGGCCTCCTGCGGCGGGCCCGCCTGGGGCGTGACCTCCGCGCTGGCATCGCGCTCCACCCGGCGCATGTCCACGGCCTCGGTCCAGAACCGGCCGCCGGCGTCCCGGTACAGGGACAGCAGCGGCGCCGGCACGCTGACCCGCTCCAGGGCCAGGACGTCACCGGCGTCGTTACGTATGCGCAGCGGTATCACCGCCCGGGCCGGGGAGCGATCGGTGTCTTCCAGGGACAGCCGGCAACGCGTGCGAACCGCATAACATAGTTCGCCTTCTACCGGCGACGGGCCGAACCAGGTATCCGAAGGCTGAAAGGTTGGGTATTCGGCCAGAACCCGCTGCGGATTGCCGATGCCGATCACGACCCAGAGTGGGACGGACAGGTAAACCCGCGCGCTCCCCCCGGCGGGGACGCGCACCGGCGCCACCGGCCGGCCGACCACGGCACGGTCCGGAAGCCGTGGCTGTAGCCGGATCACCGAGTCCCGCCCCTCGTGAATGAACCGTTCCTCGTCGCGTTCGGGCAACCAGTCGGGAAAGCCCGTCAGCGAGCGAACGCCGCTGGCCGGGTCCAGAGGGTCCTCCCCCTGGTGTCGACGCAGCCGCCATTCCCTGGCCCCTCGCTGAATGACCAGCGTCATCGGTCCGATCCGCCACTGCCGGAGCTCCCCGGCAGCCAGCTCGAAATCACCGCACCAGGCCCCGTCGTCGGCCACTCGTTCCTGCATCAACCATTCTCCGGCGCCCGCAAAAGCCGCATCGGCGATACCCGATAATAGCGCAGGGTCCCGACGCCGCCGGCAAGCCACACCACCGCCGCGCCGGCCAGCACGCCGTAACCGACCAGGACCGGGCGCAGGGCGTATTCCAGATCGAACAGATAGACAGCCACGGCGTGGCCCGCCACCGCCGCGACGCCCCCGGCGAGCAGGCCCGCCAGGCCGCCGATCAGCAACAGCTCCCAGCGGATCATGCGCCGGATGCGCTGCTTGGTGGCCCCAAGCGCCCGCATCAGGGCGGTCTCGAAGCGCCGTTCCTCGGCGGTCACCTGCAGGGCGGCCAGCAGCACGATGATGCCGGCCACCAGGGTGAGGCTGGCCATGAGCTCCACCACCCGGGCCCCCTGATCGATGATGGAGCGCACGGTACGCAGGATGGTGCCGACATCGAATAGCGTGACGCTGGGGTAGCGCCGCACCAGCTCCGGAAGCACGTCGGTTCTGTCCGGCGGCAGATAGAAGCTGGTTATGTAAGTGGCCGGGAAATCCTCCATCAGCCCCGGCGGGCTGACCACGAAGAAGTTGACGTTGAAGCTGTCCCACTGCACCTCGCGGATGTTGGTAACCCCGGCGCTGACCGTCCGGCCGGCAACGCGGAAGGTCAACCGGTCCCCCATGGCGATGCCCAGCTCGTCGGCCACGCCCTGCTCCACCGAGAACTGGTCCGGCGGCTGCGCCGGCAGCTCGCGCCACCAATCGCCCTGAATCACGCGGTTGCCCTCCGCCGGCTGCTCCCGGAAGGAGAGATTGAACTCGCGCTCCACCAGCCCGCGGGCCCGGCCGGGCGGAAAGTCCTCCGGCGCGACGTCCTCGCCGTTGATCTCCACCAGCCGGCCGCGAATCATCGGGTAGAGCCGGGTGTCCACGCCCACGGTGTCGTTGAGGTAGCCCTCGAGCTCGGGCACCTCCGAGGGCTGTATGTTGATCAGGAAATAGTTGGGCGCATCGTCCGGTATGCGATCCCGCCAGGCGGTGAGCAGATCCGTGCGCACCACCGTGAGGAGCAGCAGCGCCATCAGGCCCAGCCCGACCGCGACGATTTGAATGGTGCTGGTTACCGGCCGCCGCACCAGCCCGGTGAACTGCAGCAGCCCGGCGCCCCGGCGCTGTCGGCGGCGGATCAGCCACACCAGCCCCGCGGCCGCGGCGCCGAGCAGCAACAGGGTGCCGAGTACCGCGGCGAAGACGGTCAGCGCCAGACGCACGTCGGAGGCCTGCCACCACATCAGCGCGAGCACCACGCCGAGGGCGGCCGCGTACAGTGTTACGGCGCCCGTGGGGCGGCCCGTCAGGTCGCGGCGCAGGACCCGTAACGGCGGCACATGGCGCAGGCCCAGGAACGTGGGCAACGCGAAGCCCAGCAACCCGGCGTAGGCGGTAAGCCAGCCCACCACGGCGGGACGCCAGCCCGGCGCGGGCAGTGTCTCCGGAAGCAGCCCGGACAGCAGCGCCAGCATGCCCGCCTGCAGCCCCAGCCCGGCCAGAACGCCGATACCCCCGGCGAACAGGCCCAGCCAGATGAGCTTCCATACCATGAGCCAGCCGATATCCCGCTGGGTCGCGCCGAGGCAGCGCATGACCGCCACCCGGTCCACCTGCCGGGCGGCATAGCGGCGCACCGTCATAAGCATGGCCACGCCGGCGACCACCAGGGTCAGCAATGCGCTCAGGCCAAGGAAACGCCGCGCGCGCTCAATGACCTCGCCGACGCCGCGCTGGGAATCCGTGGGCCGTTCCACTTCGATGCCGGTGAGGTCCTGCCGCTCCAGCCAGGCCTCATAGGCGTCCACGGTGGCGGGGGCGCCGGCTAGAAGCAGGTTGTAGCGAACCCGGCTGGCCGGCTGTATCAGGTCCGTGGCCGCCAGGTCCGCGCGGTTGATCATGACCTGGGGCGCGAGGCTGACGAAGACATTGCCCCGCGCGGCGTCCAGCGCCAGGAGCTCGCTGATCCGGAAATCCATGGCGCCGAGCGATAGCGTCTCCCCGACCTCCAGATCGAGCAGCGACAGCAGCCGCGGCTCGATCCAGATCTCCCCGCGCGGCGGGATGCCCTCGGCCCGGCGCTCCGGCGCGCCGAGACCCGACTGCAGCAGCAGCTCGCCGCGCAGTGGATAACCGGTCTCCACCGCCTTGACGGCTACCAGCTGGGTGCGGTCCCCGGAGAGCACCACGCTGGGAAAGCCCACGCTGCGGGTGGTCTGCATGCCCAGCTCGGCGGCTTTCGCGGCGAAGCGATCGGCAAGCGACTCGGCACCTTCCAGCACCCGGTCGGCGGCCAGCAGCTCCGCGGCGCGGCCGGAAGTCGCCTCCCCTACCCGGTCCGCCAGCCAGGCAACTGACGAGACCGCCGCCACGGACACCACCAGCGCCGCGGCCAGCAGGCGCAGCTCGCCGGCGCGGTAATCGCGCAGCAGCAGCTTGAGTGCATAGCGCCAGGCCTTCACGCGGCGGCCTCCAGCGCCCCATCGGCGATGTGCAGTACCCGGTCGCAGCGCCGGGCCAGGGCCGGATCATGGGTCACCAGCACCAGGGTGGTGCCATGCTCGCGATTGAGCTGGAAGAGCAGATCGATGATCCGCTCGCCGGTGCCCTGGTCCAGGTTTCCCGTGGGCTCGTCGGCGAACAGCAGCCGCGGCCGGGTGACGAACGCCCGGCCGATGGCGACGCGTTGCTGCTCGCCGCCGGAAAGCTGAGGGGGGTAATGGGTCAGCCGCTCCCCAAGCCCCACGGCCTCCAGCGCCTGGACGGCCTCGCCGCGCGGGTCGCGGCTGCCGCTGAGTTCCAGGGGCAGCATTACGTTCTCCAGCGCGGTCAGCCCGGGCATCAGATGGAAGGCCTGGAAGACGAACCCGACCCGGCCCGCGCGAAGCCGGGCACGCTGGTCCTCGTCCATGGCGGTGAGCTCGTTGCCGTTGAAGAACACCTGCCCCTCGGTGGGAACATCCAGCCCTGCCAGCAGTCCCAGCAGCGTGGACTTGCCGGACCCGGAGGCGCCGAGCACCGCCACGGCCTCGCCGTCGGCGATGGTAAGATCCAGGTTCTGAAAAAGACTGATTTCCCCCGCCGGGCCGGCGAAGCGCATGCCCAGGCCCCGGGCAACAAGCATCTGACCAGGTTGATCAACCATGTTGCGGAGTTTCCTTCTGATCGCTTTGCTGGTGGCGGCGCCCGCCGCGCCGGCCGCCGAGCGCACGATTCTGGTGCTCGGCGACAGTCTCAGCGCCGCCTACGGCATCCCCGATGATGCCGGCTGGGTGCAGCTGCTGCGCAACCGCCTCTCGGAATTGGGGGTCGACGGGGAAGTAGTCAATGCCAGCATCTCCGGCGAGACCACCCGCGGGGGCCTTGCCCGCATGCCGGAGCTGCTGGACGCCGAGCGTCCGGCCGTCGTCATCATCGAGCTCGGCGGCAACGATGGCCTGCGTGGTATCTCCCCCGCGGCCACGGAGCAGAACCTGACCAGCATGGTGGAGCTGGCCCAGGACCAGGGGGCCCGGGTGTTACTGGTGGGCGTGAGACTGCCGCCGAATTACGGCCAGGCCTTCACGGAGCGCTTCCGGGCGACCTTCCGCGCCGTGGTGGAGAAGACCGGCTGCGCCTATGTGCCGAAGTTCCTGGAGAACGTGGGCGGGGTCGCGGGCATGATGCAGGCCGACGGCATCCACCCCACCGCCGAGGCCCAGCCCCGGCTGCTGGAGAACGTGTGGGTGGAGCTGGAGCCGATGCTTGGCATGCCTGAAAAGAAAAAGAAGGCGCTAGCCACCGATGGACACAGATGAACACGGATTGGTGTGGTTCGGAGGCGCTGAGCCTGCCCGTTAGGTAACCTGGCGCGTGGGAGCGGCGACCTCGCCGCGAAGGCCTGTGACGCTAACGGATCCCGGCACCTGTAGGAGCGCCGCAAGGCGCGATGGTTTGGCCGGACCGTGATCTGATCGCGGCTCGCGCCGCTCCTACAGAGCCCGGGAATCGCCGCCATCGGGAACCCACTGCCGGCGGGCATGTCAATCGGTGTTCATCCGTGTTCATCTGTGGCTAATTGACCGTCTGCACAGACCTCACTCTTCCTTGTGTTCGCCCCCGAACAGGTCCATCAGCCTGGGCACGAACCGGCCCAGCTCCAGGCTCATGATGGCGAAGTCGGCGTCGAATCGCTCGGCGGCGGTCTCCGGCTCCCGGTCGCCACTTTGCTCCTGGACCACGTCCAGGAAACGTAGCCGTTTCACCGCCATGTCGGCGTCCAGCACGCAGCTCAAGCGGTCGTCCCAGGTCACGGCCAGCCGGCGGATGCGCTTGCCGGCCTTGATATGGGACTTGATCTCGTCGGAGAGCAGATCCAGCCGTTTCACCCTGACCTCCGCGCCCTCGGTCCTTGGGTCCTCGAACACCGCCTCTTCCCCGAGATCCAGATCGCCGGGCACCTGATCGTGGGCCAGCCACCGGGTCATGACCGCCTGGGGGCTTTCGGCGGTCTGGGGCACGCGGATGGGCAGACTGCCGATGCAGCCGCGCAGGAGCTCGGTCAGGGCCTCGGCGTCCTTCCAGGTGCCGGCATCGATAAGGATCCAGCCGCCCTCCGGGTCCACGTAGGCATAGGTATGCTTGGAGCGGGTGAAGGCCCGGGGCAGCAGCTCGAAGGTGATCTCCTCCTTGAGCCGGCTGCGCTCGCGGCGCCCGAGCTGGCGGTTCTCCCGGTGTTCCAGTGCTTCGACGCGCTCGGACAGGGTCTCGCGGATCACCGAGGCGGGCAGCAGCCGGGATTCCTCGCGCAGGCACACCATGTGGCAGCCGCCCGCCGAGTGCACCAACGGGGCCTCATCGCCGCCAAGTGGCGCGATCCACCCCTGGGCACTCATCTCGGTGCTGCCGCAGGGCCGGAAGGCCGCGCTGGCGAGCTTGTCGTTGAGAGACTCGGCATCCAGGCGAAATGGCTCGGCAAGACGGTAGACGCACAGGTTCTTGAACCACATGGAATGGAGCAATCCTTTGGTTGATTAACGGGACAGGGAGTCGCGGGCGGCCCTGGCGCGGGCGGCGGCATCCTCACCGTCGCGGCCGAAGGCGGTGATATGGCCCATCTTGCGCCCGGGCCGGGCCTCGCGCTTGCCGTAGAGGTGCAGCTTGACGTCCGGATCCCTGAGCGCGGCGGCCCAGTCCGGCGTGCCATCCGCCCACAGATCGCCCAGCAGGTTCACCATGGCCGAGGGCCGCAGCCGTTCGGTGGATCCCAGCGGCAGGCCGCAGACGGCGCGGACCTGCTGCTCGAACTGGCTGGTCACGCAGGCGTCGAAGGTGAAATGACCGGAGTTGTGGGGCCGCGGCGCCAGCTCGTTGATCAGCAGCTCGCCTTCCCGGGTGACGAAATATTCCACGCAGAGCACGCCCACCACCTCCAGGGCCTCCAGCACGCCCCGGGTAATTTCCTCCGCCCGGCGGTAGAGCACATCCGGTACGGCGGCGTCGGCGATGGACACATCCAGGATGTGATTCGCGTGACGGTTTTCGGTAACGCCAAAATGGGCGAAGGCCCCGTCCACGCCGCGGGCGGCGACCACGGAGACCTCGCACTCGAAGTCCACGAACGCCTCCAGCACCGCCTCCTCGGTGCTCAGGGACCGCCAGGCGGACTCCAGTGCCTCGGTACTGCGCACCACGGTCTGGCCCTTGCCGTCGTAGCCGAACCCCGCGGTCTTGAGCACCGCGGGCAGGCCCAGTCGCTCGCTGGCCGCCCGCAACTCCTCGACGGTGGTGATGCGCTCGAAGGGCGTCGTCGGGAAACCGGCGTCGCTGAGGAAGGTCTTCTCCCGCAGGCGGTGCTGGGCGGTATGCAGCACCTCGCCGGCCGGCCGAACCGGCACGTACTCGGCGGCGCAGGCGGCGGCCTCGAAGGCCACGTTCTCGAACTCGAAGGTGATGACATCCACCTCCGTGGCGAAGGAACGCAGGGCGTCCAGATCCAGATAGTCGGAATACACCTCCTTGTCCGCCACCTGACCGGTGGGCGTCTCCCGGTCCGGCGAGAAGGTGTGCACCCGGTAGCCCATGCGGCGGGCGGCGATGGCGAACATGCGGCCCAGCTGGCCGCTACCCAGCACGCCCAGTGTCGCCCCGGGAAGAATCGGCTTGCTCACTGCAGACTGTCTCCCATGACTTTCTCGGCCTGGGCCTTGCGGAAGGCCTTCAGGCGCTCCCGCAACTCCGGCCGGGCCGCCGCCAGCTGGGCGACGGCGAACAATCCGGCATTGCGCGCCCCCGCCTTGCCGATAGCGAAGGTGGCGGTGGGCACGCCGCCGGGCATCTGCACGATGGACAGCAGCGAGTCCAGGCCGTTGAGGGCCTTGCTCTCCACCGGCACGCCCAGCACCGGCACGGTGGTCTGCGCGGCGACCATACCCGGCAGATGGGCGGCACCGCCGGCGCCGGCGATGATGACCTCCAGACCCCGTTCCTCGGCGGTGTGGGCGTACTCGCGCATCCACTCCGGCGTTCGGTGCGCGGAGACGATGCGGCACTCGTGGGGCACCTCGAATTCGGTGAGAACGGCATCGGCCTCGCTCATGGTCTCCCAATCCGAGCGACTGCCCATGATCACACCCACCAGAGGTGTCGCGTCCTGACTCATCGATGCTCTCCGCTACCGGGAAAAGCCGAGGATTTTAGCACCGAATCAGTCAGATGCTTAGGGCAAGGCTGAATTATTCGTCCGGGTCTGCGCCTGCAGCCGCAGCAGATCCCTCAGGTAGCGCTGGGGTTGTTCCACATGGGGCGCATGGCCGGCCTCCTCGTAGACCTCCAGCCGGGAACCGGCAATGCGGCTGTGCATGAACTCGGCGATGCCGGGCGCGTAATAACGGCTGCGCCCGCCGAAGACCAGCAGTGTCGGCACGTCGATGCGCGCCAGGGTCTCGCGGTAGTCCCGGTGGATGAAGCTCTGCCAGACGCGGATCCAGCGATCGGGGTCGAGCTCGCCCAGGCGCCGGCGCCGCGCGGCCAGGAACGTGTAGTCGACCCCGGGCCCCGAACCGCCGTCATCGGGCACGCGGCTGTGAGCCACCAGATCCAGCGCGGCCGTGACGAAATCCGCCCGCAAAGCGTCGATGAAGCGCTGGTTTTCCGCCTCGGTGAACCACGCGCCCACTTCCGCCCCCCAGTCCGGGGCGACCAGCAGGCGGGGTGCCTGATCGATGAAAGACAACCCGCGAAGTCTTGCCGTGCCGAATCGTCCGATGTATTCCATGAGCGTCATCGCGCCCATGGAGTGGCCACAGACGCAGGCGCCATCCGGCGCCATCGCCGCGAGGAGCTCGTGCAGGTCGGCGGCCATCCGGTCGATGCCCGGCTCCGCACAGGCGGTGTGCGGCCGGGCGGACCAGGCGATACAGCGGAAATGGCCGGCAAGGTACTCGATGGCGGGCGCCCAGTCGCGGGCCGCCGCGGTCCAGCCATGAAGCAGGAACAGGACCGGCCCGTCACCGCGTACCGTCACGTCGATGACGCTGCCGTCGCTGAGCTCGAACTCGATGTCCTCCATACCCCCTCGGTCGCCGGATCAGCGTCTCGCCCGTGTGTGAACTCAATCACACTTCTTTGGGCCGAAATCGGTTGGAATCAAGGCTATCAGAATCCGTACGGGGCACACCGATGGAAGTCGTCAACAGCTTCAATGCCGGCATGCGCGGCCTGCAGTACGCCCAGGAGGGCCTGCAGCGCAACGCCGAGACGATAGCCCGCGCCTCCACGGACGACAAGGCGACCGAGGACGTCAACACGGCGCTGGTGGAATCCCTGAGCTTCAGCCGCCAGGCCGAGGCCTCGGTGCGCGTGGTCAAGGCCGCCGACGAAGTACTCGGCAGCCTCATCGATACCCGCGCCTGATCCGGGACGCCGTTGTCGGCGTCGGCCTGCGGCCGATGCCGACCTACGTCAGGCCGGGGACAACCCGTAGGTCGGGCGGGCTTGCCGCCCGACATCCCGGCCTAGGCCAGCACCGTAGGTCGGACGGGCCTGCCGTCCGACATCGTTGCCCCGCCCTGCCGGACCGCGACACTTCGCATGCACGGCAAAGCTGTCGGCGTCGGCCTGCGGCCGATGCCGACCTACGTCAGGTCGGAGACAACCCGTAGGTCGGGCGGGCTTGCCGCCCGACATCGCGGCCTAGGCCAGCCGATCCAGCCCATGGCTCTTGCCGTGCTCGTCGTAGACGAGCCGGAATCGCCCCTTGATGCCCTCGTGGGTCACCACGCCACGCAGCAACCACGCCGGAAAGCGCACCGTGCGGCCATCATCGGCGGTGACCAGCACGTCCCGGGCCGAACCGCGATAGTAGCGCAGGTATTCCTCCGCGGGGATGTGGACGCTGAAGGTCACCGCGTAGAGCCGCGGGCCGCCGACGCTCATGCTACGTCCTCCGCGGGGCCGCGACGCCCTCGATGACCGCGACGCTCACCACCATGGCGGCGCCGACCATGGTCCTCGGGCCGGGTATCTCCGCCAGCACGATTGCCGCGGCGACGATGCTGATGACCGGTTGCAGGGACGCCATCAGCCCCGCCGTCTTGGCCGGCAGGTGGCGCATGCTGCCAGCGAACAGGCTGTGCGCCAGCGCCGTGAAGACCAGCCCCAGCAGGGCGAGGCCGAACCAGGCCGGAACGTCCACGGCTGTTGGCGGCTCCGCCACCAGCACCAGACAAACCACGACCACCAGAAGCTGGTAGGCCATGGCCTGGCTGCTCGGATGGTGGCTCAGCCAGCGCCGGTGCAGCACGTTGCGCAGCGCGAACATGAACGCCGAGAACAGCCCCCAGAGCACGCCCTCCAGGACCGCGCTGTCCACACCCGCCGGCGCCGCGATCAGGGCCACACCCGTGAACGCCACCAGCGCCAGGCCAAGGTCCATCAGCCGCAGCCGCGCGCCGTCGATCAGGGGCTCGATGAGCACGGTCATAACCGGGAACGTGAACGTGGCGGCAATGGCCACGGCGACGGTGGTCAGCTGAATGGCGTGGAAGTAGCTCGACAGGTGCGCGGCCAACAGGATACCCACGGCCAGCGTGCGCAGGTAGTCGCGTCGGTTCCCTAACCCCAGGCTGCCCTGCCGCCAGGCGACGAAGGCCAGCAAACCGAGGGCGCCGAAGGCGCAGCGGTAGAAGATGATACTGATGGCGTCCAGCGGAATGAGCTTGGCGAACAGCGGCACCAGGCCCAGCAGGAAAACGGCCGCCATGAGCTCGGCCAGGTTGCGCCCGGCCGGCGATAGTGTCCTGTACATAGGCCCTCAGGCATTGCCGGGCGCGGACGCCGCCGGTCACGGCGCCCCCCTTCACCCCGGCACGTCCGACGTCAGTCGTGCCGTTCCTTGACGTAGCTGCCCGGTGCATCCTCGATGGGCTGGTATTTCTTGCTGCCGACGGGCCGGGCCTCCACTTTGGCCCCGCCCTTGTTCGCCAGCCAGCGGTGCCAGTCCGGCCACCAGGAGCCTTCATGGCGTTCGGCATTCTCGAACCAGTCGTCCGGATTCGCCGGCAGCTTCCCGGCCTTCGGGTTGGTCCAGTAGCAGTACTTGTTCTTCTGCGGCGGATTGACGATGCCCGCGATATGGCCCGACCCGCCCAGGGTGAAGCGTACATTGCTGTTGAGCAGGCGCGCGCCCTCGTAAGTGGCCTTCCAGGGGGCGATATGGTCGCGCTCCGTGGAGATGTAGTAGGCCGGCGCGGTCACCTTGGACAGGTCGATGGGCACACCGTTGAGCTCGATGGCGCCGGGCTCGCGGAGCTTGTTCTTCTGGTACATGTTGCGCAGGTAGAACGAATGCATCCTGCGCGGCAGATTCGTGGAGTCCTGGTTCCAGTAGAGCAGGTCGAACGGGAACGGGTCCTCGCCGTGGAGGTAGTTGTTCACGAAGAAGGACCATATCAGGTCATTGTCGCGCAGCATGTTCATGGCGGTGGCCATCTGGCTGCCCTTGAGCACGCCGCGCTCGTCCATCTGCCGCTCCAGCACGCCGAGCTGTTCCTCGTCGATGAACAGCTCCAGGTCACCCGGGCTGTCGAAGTCCAGCAGCGAGACGAAGAACGTGCCGCTGTGCGGGCGCTTGTCGCCCTGGCTGGCGCAGTAGGCCAGGGTGCAGCCCAGCAGTGTCCCACCCAGGCAATAGCCGACCATGTTGATCTCGGACTCGCCGGTGATCTCCTCGACGACGTCCATGGCCGCCAGCGGGCCTTCGAGCATGTAATCGTCGAAACCCTTCTCGGCCAGCTCGGGGGTGGGGTTGCGCCAGGAAATGACGAACACCGTGTGACCCTGCTCCACGAGGCCCCGGATAACGGAGTTCCCCGGTTTGAGGTCGAGAATGTAGTACTTGTTGATCCACGGCGGCGTGATCAGGATGGGCCGCTTGTGGACCTTCTCCGTCGCCGGCTCGTACTGGATGAGCTGCATCAGGTCGTTCTGATAGACCACCTTGCCGGGGGTCACGGCCAGGTCCTTGCCCACCGTGTACGCCTCCGGGTGGGTCATGCGGATCTTCAGTTCGCCGTTGCCCTGCTCCAGATCCTCCAGCAGCTTCTGCAGCCCATTGAGCAGGTTCTGTCCACCGGTCTCCATGGTCTTCTGCAGCACTTCCGGATTGGTGGCCACGAAGTTCGATGGGGACAGGGCATTGACGAACTGCCGGGTGTAGAAGTCCACCTTGCGGGCTTCCTTCTCGTCCAGCCCCTCCACGGAACGGACGGTGTTATGGACGTAGTCCGCCGTGAGCAGGTAGGACTGCTTGATGAAGTCGAACAGCGGGTTGGCCTCCCAGGCCTCGTCCTTGAAGCGCTTGTCCGACGGATCCGCCCTGACCACCGGCTCGGTCTCCATACCCATCATGCGCATGGCGCTGTTCTGCATCACCTGCATGTAATCCTGCCAGTAGGACATCTGCGCCTGGACGAGGCCAACCGGGTCGTTGAGCAGGCGGCCGTACATGTCCTGGAACAGGCGGCTCATGTGGAGGGAGTCGTCCATGGAGATGTTTTCCATGGACTGCTGGCGCTCGAGGAAATCCTGCACCAACTTCTGGCTCTGCGCCGTGATCTCCATCAGCGAGCGCGAGAGCTCGGCGGGATCATAATTCTGCGCCTGGTTGTCCGATTCGCTCATCGCTCTCCACCTCGCGTTGTTCATTCTCGTAGAGTGATCGACAGGCTTTCTGTGGATCCTGTGCTTATTCCTTGTGATGGGGACGGCCACGGCCGAAATCGATGCCGGGCGGGCGCCCGCGCGCGGCCGGGCCATGCCCTTCCGGTTTTGCATCGAGCATACTGCATGGCCAGATTCAGCCACAACAGAGCCCCGAATTGAGCATGGGAAACGACGAAACCGGCGGTGAATGCCTGCTCGGCGTTCTGGACGCCGGGCATGCCGGTTCGCCCTCCGCCCGCGAGCTGGCCGACCGGATGGGCCTGCCATTGCTGCTGGAACGACCCAACGTGGCCGGGCTGATGCTGCACTTCGGCCGCGAGGGGCTGAGCCTGATCGACACCGCCGCCCGCGGGCCCGGACCGGTGCGCGTGGACTTTGCCGAGCGCCGGCTCCAGCACCGGTTGCGCCATGCCACCCCGTCCCGCGAGGCGCTGGCGCGCGCCGTGGGCCTTCCAGGACAGCCGGGCCTCCAGGTGCTGGACACTACTGGCGGCCTGGGCATGGACGCCTTCGTGCTGGCCGGCCTGGGCGCTCACGTGAGCGTTCTGGAGCGCCATCCCGTGATATACGAGCTGCTGCGGGACGGTCTGAGACGCGCGCTCTCCGACCCGCGCACCGCCGAAGCCGCCGCTCGCATCGCGCTGCTCCGCCGCGACGCGCGGGCGCACTTCGCCGAGCTCGAGAAACCGCCGGAAGCCCTATACCTGGACCCCATGTATCCCGCCGGCACCAAGGGCGGCGAAGTCAAGAAAGGCATGCGCAGCCTGCAGCGGTTGCTGGGCCCGGATGCTGCTGAGGAGAGCCTGTTCGAGGCCGCCTGGAGCTGCCGGCCCCGGCGCCTGGTCATCAAGCGCCCACGCCGCGCCGGCGTATACCGCCCCGGTCAACGCAAGTTCGCCCTGGAAGGCCGCCACACCCGGTTCGACGTCTACCTCGTAGCGGAAGCCAGTGCCGCCTCCGACACCACCTGATTGCGACCCAGGCGCTTGGCTTCGTAGAGCGCCATGTCCGCCCGCCGCAGCAAGGCGGCAACGTCGTCGTCTCCGCCCCGGACCACCACCCCTATGCTGACGGTCAGCCCCAACGGCGTGGACTCCACGGCGATGGGCGCGGCGTTGACCGCCGCACGCAGCCGCTCGGCGAGAGTGGCCGCGTCATCCAGCGTCGTCTCCGGTAGCAGCGCGGCAAACTCCTCGCCCCCGATGCGACCCAGAAGGTCATTGGCGCGCAGATTGGCGGTGAGGACGTCCACCAGCTCCCGCAGCACCAGATCCCCGGCCGAGTGGCCGTAGGTGTCGTTGATGGCCTTGAAGTGGTCCAGATCGATCATCAGCAGGGCGAAGGTGTGGCCGTAGCGCAGGCTGCGCTCGCGTTCCCGTTCCAGCGCATCCAGAAATGAGCGGCGGTTGCTGATCCCGGTCAGCGCGTCGGTCGCGGCCAGATGCTCCAATTCCGTCTCGCGCATCTTTGCCGGGGTGATGTCGCTGAAACTGCTGACCAGCGCCTCCTCGCCCTCGTATTCCATCAGGCTGGAGGAGGTGAGCGCCCAGAACGTCTCACCGTTGGCCCGGCGCATGCGCAGCTCGCGATTGCGCACGACCTCCTCGGCGAGGACGGCGTTCAGAAACGTCTTCCGGTCCTGCGGCGTCGGGTAGAAGGCGCTTGCCAGCGGCAGCGTGTCGATGCGGCCCTCGAACTGGAACAGCTCCCGGGCAAACTGATTGAGAAACAGCACACGTCCGTCCTGGACGCTGGTGACCACGATCGGTATGGGTGCGGCGCCGAGCACGGCCCGGAGGCGGTCGCGCCCCCGGGTGAGGGTCTCGATCCGTTCCTCGCTCGCGTACTGGCGGCCGAAAAGCCCGAGCATGAAATGCCGGGTCTGGCGCGAGAGCACCAGCAGGAAGCCACCGTATAGCACCACCAGTCCCGCCGCGGCGACACCCAGCGGATCGCCCTGACGCAGCAGCGCAAACGCGGTCAGCCCCATTGCCGGCACGACGAACACGCTGACCACCAGCGTAACGCCGCCGAAGGCGGCACAGACCGAACCGGCAAGCGCGGCCACGAGCAACAACAGGATGGCATCCAGGGCCGCCGACACCGTCCCCAGCAGGTCCACGACGGTCATGCCCCAGGCGATACCCTGCCCCACGACGGCGAGAATCAGCACAAGGATCAGCGCATCGATGTGTTCGGGCTCCCGGGTACGCCTCCTGCGAACGACAGCGTAGCCGGCGACCTCAACCGCACCCGCCGTCAGCGCGAGATAGGGCCAGGGCGTGCCGTACCCGGCACCACCCCAGAGAAGGAGCGCGATCAGAATGACCGCTGCGACGAAACCCAGCAGGCCGGAGAGCGGCAGCGGCGGATCGAAGAAGCTCGAGGCGAGATAAGGGCGGGCAACGGCGGGGAACCGGGCCAGCCCCAGGAGCCAGGCCAATGCGGCGCGCGTGGCTGTCGTATCTTCGTTGCGGGCGGGATCTTTGCTGTCGGGCCCATCGCGCACGCACGCTCCCCCCCCCGAGGCCCGCCCTGACGGGGCCGGCCCCCTGACGTGGCAATCGTCTTCAGTATAGAAAGCCCTTGCGACCCCGGCCATTAACCGGACCAGGGCTCGCGCAAGCCGCTCGGCGTGCCGCTACGCCTCCAGGGCGTCCACCAGCGATGGTGAGTCGTTGGCGGGACTGCTGACCGCCCGACTGACCGGATAGAGCGTAAGAAGTCCGGGATCGCAGGGTTGGAGCAGGGCCTGAAGCGCCTCGGCGTCGAAGTGCCGCGGGTCCAGCCACTGGTCCCAGTGGGATTCATCCAGGATTACCGGCATGCGGTCGTGAAGCGGCCGGACCGCGTCATTGGCGGCAGTGGTTATGATGGCGCAGGTCTCCAGCGTGCCCTCCGGGCCGCGCCAGCGGTCCGCGACGCCGGCAAACCACATGGGCCGTCCGTCGCTGCGGGTGATGAAGTAGGGCTGCTTGCCGGCTTCCGTCCTGCGCCACTCGTAGAAGCCGTCGGCCGGAATCAGGGTGCGGCCGCCGCGGAACGCCGCGCGGAAGACACCGTTGGTGTCCACCGTCTCGGCGCGGGCATTGATGGGGTGGAGCTTGCGCGCGTCCTTCGCCCATCGCGGCACCAGCCCCCACTGCAGGGGCTCCAACACGCGCTGGCCGTCGCGCTCACGGGCATTGAGTATGGGTTGGCTGGGGGCGACGTTGTAGCTCGGCCCGGGATCCGGTACCGGCAGCAGTGCGCCGACCAGCCGGGTGAGCTCGGCGGCATTGGTATGGCGTACGAATCGCCCGCACACGGTGACCTCCGCTGCTCGCTGTCTGTTCCGGAGAGGAGATTGGGGCAGTGCCGGCCCCGCCAAAGCCCGGCGGCCGGCCGGTACGCATCTCCCGGCAATCGGCGACGCCAGGCGGGCTAGGGCCGTCCCACCGCCGTACCGATATCACGGTGCGAGTCCAGCGCGAGCGCCAGCAGCGATTCGGCGGGCATGGGCCGTCCATAGAGGAAACCCTGCAGGCGCTGGCACCCCGCCCTGGACAGGAACATGGCCTGCTCCGGGCGCTCGACGCCCTCGGCAACCACCGTCAGACCGAACTGCTCGGCGATGGTCAACACGCTGCGCACCAGGGCCACGCTGGAGCCTTCCTCCGGCAGATCGCGGCAGAACGCGCGGTCGATCTTCAGCCCGTCCACCGGCAGGAAGCGCAGGTAGGCCAGCGACGAATACCCCGTGCCGAAATCGTCGATGACCACTGACATGCCCCGCGCCTTGAGCGCGCTGACCAGTCCCGGCATGGCATCGGTATCCCGCATCATGCCGCTCTCGGTCAGCTCCAGGATGACGCGCTCGGTCGAAAGGCCGGCACCCTGGATGATGGCCTCCAGCTCCTCGGGCAGATCCGGGGCCGCCAGCTGCCGCGCGGAGATGTTCACGGAGGCCGTGATGGCCGGCCCGCCGAGCCGCTCCAGCTCCACCAGGTCGTGACAGGTCTGGCGCAGAATCTCCTCGGCGAGCAGGCTGATCATCTCGCTTCGTTCGGCCACGTCGATGAACTCCTGAGGCCCGAGCAGCCCCCGCTCCGGATGCCGCCAGCGGGCAAGGGCCTCCACCGAACACAGCGCGCCGGTCCGGGCGTCCACGATGGGCTGGTAGTAGGGCACGATCTCGCCATGGAGCAATGCCTGGCGCAGCTCGGAGGAGACCTGCACGAACCGCCTCGCCCACTGATCCTGACCCTGGGCGAAGAACTGGAACCCTTCGCGGGCGTTGTCCTTGGCGTTGGCGAGCGCAGTCTCCGCGGCCTGCAACAGGGTCTCCGCCGTGTCCCCGTCGGACGGGAAACTGCTGGCGCCAATGGTTACGGTGACATTGATGGAGTGACCGTCCACCTCGATGGGCACGCGGAACAGCTCCAGGATGCGCTGGGCGGTCAGAGCGGCCGCCGAGGCCGTGTGGTCGGCCCCCAGCAGAATCAGGAAGGAATCGCCGGTGTGGCGCGCGACGAGATCATCCTCCTCGACGATGCCGGACAGTCTTCCGGCCACCTCACTGAGCACCGCGTCCGCCCGCTGCAGGCCCAGGGACTCGTTGATGGCCCGGAAGTGATCCGGATCCACCAGCATCACCACCAGCGGGCTGCGATCGTGCCCCATCGCGGCGATGCGCTCGTCCACCTGGCGTTCGAAGCTCACGCGGTTCGGCAGACCGGTGAGCTGGCAGTAATCGCTCAGCGCTTCCAGCCGCTGCTGGATTTCCGTCAGCGGCGTGACATCGGAGAAGACGGCGACATAGGCGGCCTCGGGCGAGTCCTGCTGGCTTACCGCCACCAGCCGGCCTCTAAGACGAAGCGGCTGGCCCGAGGCGTGGCTCGAATCGACTTCGCCGGCCCAGTAACCCTTGCGCCGCATCTCCTCCAGCACCGCGGCGAACTGAACCTCGTCGCGGGCCAGATATTCGTACAGCGGTGGATGGTGACCGATTACCTCGGCCATGCGCCGGCCGGTCACCCGCTCGAAACCCTCGTTGACGTAAAGCACCCGCCAGTCGGCATCCAGGACGGCCAGTCCGTCCGCCGTGTGCCGCAGTGCCAGTGCCGCAAGGCTCTGCTGCGCGCGCGCCCACCATTGCTCGGTGACGTCCCGCACCACCATGGCCGTGCGTACCTCGCCGGAGCTCTCGGCAAACACCGTGCTGGCGATCTCCACGCGAACGCGCTCGCCATCCGGCCGGTTGGCCCAAAGCGTGCCCCGTACGGAGCCGTCCCGGGACCGGCGCTCGAGCATGCTGGCGAGCTCGGGATCGTTGCGGTCGAAAAGACCGTCGCGGCCAACCGCGCGCAACTCGTCCAGGGACCGGCCGAGAATACGACAGGCCGAGGCGTTCGCCTCCAGGATACGACCGTCCGGCGCCGTCAGCAGCAGGCCGTCCATGCTGTGCTCCAGCAATTGCCGGAAGCGGCCCTGCTGGCGTTCGTGCTCGCTGACCAGGCGGTCGAGGAAACGGTAGACCAGGGGCGAGGTGCCCAGTACCAGCAGATAGCTCAGCGTCAGACGCTCGCCGGCGTCGAACATTTCCGCCGCCGGAAGCAGGTCGAACAGGCCCAGGGCGGATAACGCAATCAGGCCACAGACCGCGTAAAGCACGGATCCGTGACGGGCGACGGTTAACCGCCGGGATACAGGTGTATTCATTCATCCCCCCGCGACCCGTCCCCTCCCTGGCAGAACTCGGTACTTTCATAGCGTCGCGATTGTTATATGCGTGGCGTCATTTCACAGGATTCGGCGATCGGCCGTGCCGTCACTCGTCACAGAATGGGAAATCGCTCACAATTTCATGGCCAGTCGGCAATGAGCCGGGCGGCCCGGACGCCGCCGTTCAGGACGCCCGGGCTGGCCCTCGCAGCTGCCTGAACACCGCAACACCCAGCGTGATCACCGTCAGCGGCAGCAGGAAGCCCCAGGTCGCGGCGCTGAGGGTTCCCAGCGCGGCATGTCCGGTAGCGCTGAGAATCAGGAACAGCGTGTACACCGCGTAATAGAGCAGGAACAGCCAGCCCTCCCACCGGGCGATGGCGTAACCCGTGAAGAATACCGGCAGGCAGGCAACGGCCACGGCGATCATCACCGGGAGATCGAACCACAGCGCGGAGGCGGCAACGTTGATGCCGGCGGGTCCCACCACGGCCCCCAGTCCGAGCACGCAGAGCAGGTTGAACAGATTGCTGCCGATAACATTGCCCACGGCGATATCGCGCTCGCCCCGCACACTGGCCATGACCGACGTCGCCACCTCGGGCATGGACGTACCGGCGGCGACGATGGTCAGGGCGATAATCAGCTCGCCCACGCCGAGCGCCCGCGCGATGGCCACGGCACCGTCCACCAGCCAGTCGGAGCCGAGCACCAGCATGCCGAGCCCGGCCAGGATGAACCCGGCATTGGCCGCAAGACGCCCGGGACCGCCCGACCGGGCGGCCAGCGCCTCGCCGTACTCGGCCTCCATGGCCCGGGACTCCCGCCGGCCGGCGACCACGGCGAATACCGTGTACGCGACGATGCCGGCCAGCAGCAGTCCGCCGTCCCACCGGCCGACCACACCGTCCAGCGCCAGCACGAACACCAGCACCGAGACCGCGATCATCAGCGGCACCTCGAGGCGCACCAGCTTCTGGGCGACCACCAGCGGCGAGATGACGGCGGCCAGCCCCAGAATCAGCAACACGTTGAATATGTTGCTGCCCACCACGTTGCCCAGCGCGATGTCCGCCCCGGCCTGACCGCTCAACGCGGAGGTCACGCTCACCGCCATCTCCGGCGCGCTGGTCCCGAAGGCCACCACGGTCAGCCCGATCACCAGGGGCGAAATACCCACCGCCCCGGCCAGACGCGAGGCGCCCTTCACCAGCACCTCCGCGCCGACGACGAGCAACCCGAGCCCGAGGATGAAAAGCACGAATGTGATCAACCGGCCACCTCCCGTCGCGCGCTCACGGCACCAAGAAATGCGGATTCAGCAAGTTACGACATCATCAATCCACTGCGTAACGCAAAAAGCATCAGTGGCGCCGACGCCCGGTTGACGTGTTCGGCGACGCGCCGCCTATCGTGCTCTATATCAGTACTGATATAATCACCAACCACCATGAAGGACATACAGTTCTGGGGCGACAGCGTGGATGTCATCCGGGCCTTCCCGGACTCGGCCCGGCAGCAGGTCGGCTATCAGCTCGATCGCGTACAGCGGGGGCTGCAACCGGACGACTTCAAGCCGATGCGTAGCGTCGGCCAAGGTGTGGAGGAAATCCGGATCCGGGAGGAAGGCAACGCCTACCGGGTCATCTACATCGCCCGACTCGAAGATGCGGTCCACGTCCTTCATGCGTTTGAGAAGAAGGCCCGGGAGACCGCGCAGCGGGATCTGGACCTGGCGAAGCGCCGACTCAAGCAGCTGCTCGCCACCAGGAGGTAAATGCAATGACCGATGGCCAGCGGTTCAATAGCGTCTGGGACGCACTGGAAGACACGCCGGAAAAGGCCGAAAACCTGAAGGTCCGTGCTGAGCTCATTAACGCCGTCCGCGAGGTCGTCAACGAGATGGGGCTATCTCAGGGCGAGGCGGCGAAACGACTCGGCATCACTCAGCCACGGCTCAGTGACCTGCTCCGCGGTCGTATCGACCGATTCAGTCTGGACGCCCTGGTGAACATCCTGGCGCGGGCAGGCAAGCATGTGGAGATTCGCCTCAAGAGCACTGCTGCATGATGCTGGATTGCAGGACCTGGCCCGCCGTCTTACCTGGCCCTCTCGTGTGACCCTGGCCCTCTCGTGGGCGCAAAGCCAATCTTCTGATGCCCCGCCCCGCCTGGTGTCGCGCCCCCAATTTGCACGTTTTAATCGCTAAACGTTATAGGTATATACAATTGTAAACACGACATCGGCGACGAGATGCGTCGAGCGGTCCCAGCCTTCCGAGCGTTTGCATTGAGTCACCTGCCCAGCAGTAACTCCAGACTGTCGGCGGCAATGCGTATCGGCCCGAGTGCCAGCGCATTCCTCCAGGCCAGCATGCCCAGAAGAACCTTATGACAGCCGAATGGACGCACCATGAAAAGGACGCCGCCGCACCTTGCGAGGCCTGTATACACCGCACGTCATGCCTACCGGGCACGTTGGAGCCGGCGACGTTCCAGCGATTTCAACGGCTCGTCCAAACGCACCACTTCCGGGAAGAGGGTGAGGTGCTATTCAGGACCGGTGCGTTGGCGCAATACATCTACATCGTGCGTACCGGCTCGGCCAAGACCAAGTCCATCCAGTATGACGGCACCGAGCAAGTCGATGGGTTGTATCTGCCTCCAGACATACTCGGTCTCGACGCCCTGGCCAACGGCCGCTATCCCAACACCGGGATTGTTGCCGAAGAAAGCGGCATCTGCGCGATCAGACTGAGCTCGCTTTTTGCGCTCATGTCGGACACACCCGATCTGCAGTCCACGATGATGACTGCCGTCTCGCGCGCGCTGGTCCAGCGTGAGGACCTGCATCGTGCACTCTCCGCCACACACGCTGACACCAAGGTGGGCCATTTCCTGAAATACCTTTCCAAGCGTTACCGGCGCATACGCCAGGAATGGCATGAATTCCGCCTTCCTCTGCAACAGCAGGAAACGGCCAGCTATCTTGGACTTAGAAAGGAAACCGTTTCCCGCGCCCTGAAGGGCTTCCAGCAACGCGGTTGCATTGAATTCCAGGGGCGGGAGATCCGCATCGTCGATGCCGAATGCCTCGAACGCTTCGACGAACCGGGGAGTTGACACATTCGGCACACGAAAAAGCCCGGCGCGCGGCCGGGCTTCTCGTAAGTCACTGACTTGTCTGGTGGCCAGGGAGAGAATCGAACTCCCGACACGGGGATTTTCAAGCCCTTGAGGCGCGCCACTACAACACACAACACTCCGCTTACTCAGTCAGTTAGCGTCACCAAATACACTGTAGACCACAAGAATGCATTGCCATGTTGACGGTCCGTCGTCGTCGGAATGGCAAGGCGAAGTAGAAAGCGAAAGGGGCGCCAGCGCTACGGACATCAGTCACCGCCCGCGATGCCGCGCAACGGCGGGAGCTACCAGGGATCCGGGCGAACGATAGCCTTACCTTTGCGGTTCAGTACGGAACGGGGGAGCTGGGCGGCTTCAAGCTCCGCTATAGTGAGATGCTTTCGCTGCCACCGTGAGAACTCGGCGAGCTTCTTGTTTCTTCCCGCCGCGGCTCTGCGACGTTCCTCTGTCTCGATGATGGGGAATACCACCCCAACTGGGATCTCCGGAAAATCCTCAGCGATCATCGCCAGTGCCGGCACTAGATCGGAGTCGTTGCTGACCAGTATGACCTGGTCGACGTGGCCCTTAGCAATGTCCCGGTACATGTGCAGCCCTATATTCACGTCGGTCTGCTTCTCTTCCACGACGCGGGCTCTGATCAGGGCGCCCTCTCGGTTCTCTTCATCCAGAGGGCGCACGCGCTTGATCTCGGTGGTGTGGTAGCCGCAAATGACCTCCGTGGGACCGGAAGGGGCGAACTTGAGGGCGTTGTGATAGCGCTGCTGGCGTTCCGCGGAGCTCGGATCGCTGGCGTACCGGCCCATAATCGGAGCGGTAAAGAACTTGACACCGGTGAGCACCCCGCGACCAGAGGGATCAGAGGTTACAAGGACCTCTTGAAGAAGGGCCCGCAGATCAAGCCACTTATACGCCGACCTAGTCAGAGCGTTGTAGTAGAGGTTGTAACCGTCTACGTACGCGACTGTGCGAAGGTGATTGTCCATTTTCAGACGGTGGGGCATCCATACATGAAAAAACCGCCCGGAGGCGGCTTTTTCGCCCCAAGGCAGAGCCGAAACCGACTGCGCCAAGGGGAAGGTTAGTGGGAACGATACGCCTCGGAAGCGTAGCCGTCAATGAACTACAAGCCGCCTCGCGTGGCGTTCAACGCTATCTGCGTGCCAGTAGGCGCAGGGCTTCCCTGTTGGTCGCGATCGAGTCCGCGAGGGCGTTACTGAAGGTCTGACGGTACCGGCCCGGGCTAGGCGCCTCTCCGTGGACAACGTACCGCACTGGTTGAGAGCGATATCCTGTGACCGGCTCCATAGGCCCTGAGAGACACACCGTGTCGGCCTGCTCCTGGCTTACGATAGACGGGTTGACCGGTCTTGCTCTGATCTTCACGAACTCACCTGGTTTGCCGAGTCCGTCGTGCCGACTGGCGCTGGCTCGTGTTTTACCCCGGCGCCGCCAGGAGTCATTTCTGGCAGCACTACCGATCGTATCTGTTCGCCGCTGGGCATCCGCTTCACATGCCATCGATGACACGGTATGCCGGCCTCGGCCAACAGGGCGTCGCGCTTCTGATCCTTACCCCTACGGTGAGATCGGTCATCGAGCTCCACCACGGCCAGCACCGAAAAGTCCGGGTTGCAGATGACGAAGTCGGCGACCTTTTGCCGGGCCATGGCAAACCGGCGCCAGTTCTCCTTTCGGGTGTCGCCCTTGGCGCGTATAAACTGGCTGAAGGACACCTGTGCCAGAACCTCGTACTCTGGCAGTGCCTCCCGTAGCCGATGGAACAAGACCTGCTCGGGCCTGGAAAGGAGAGGCTTTGCGTGAAGCTTTGCCTTGCTCTGCTTCTGCAGCTGCTGTGCCAAAGCGACCAGCAGCCCGAGCGCCCCGAGAACTATCGCGATGATGACCAGGTCCACGTCTACCCCCAGCTAAACATGGTTGCCCCCGAACCGTACCGTGTGGGTGCTAGGTGCTGAAACTGTCAGATCTGTTTGATGCTGAACTGTGATACTTCGCCCCGCTCCTCGGTCTTGTAAGCCTTGCTAGAAGTCGCCTGGTACCGTTGCCGAGACTACTCCTCTTGGTCGTCTGGGTACTCTACAGGTGTCACGGGCGTCCAACCCTCTCTTTCTGGCGCGTTATAGGAGGTTCTTATGTTGACCCCTTCAGTCGTTATGACTGCCCCTCCTCTATGATACATAGCTCGAACCACAGCTTTCTTGGGATGGTCTTCATCTTCCTTCGCAGCACTTATTATTGCTGAAAATGATCCACCACCATTCTCTGGCCGATCTGTCAGCCGTTTGCCAAGCAACCGGTCGGCGAGCTCTGTCGACAGGTTCCGTCGCGAACCATGATGAGGCACTTGAAATCGATCTATGCCAGGGAGAAATAACCCCATATTCGGCGCGTAATCGGCCGCCTCGGTAAGCGCTTCACGGCCGGCATCGCCTGTTAGCATTATGGTCTTTGAACACAACTTTGCGTATTGAACCACGCTCATTTCATTCTCGGCGCTAGTCGGTTCTTCAGAAAAATTCTCTGCACCCCACACCGCCTTAACAAACTGAACCACTTGACGCGCCGCCTCGGCAAATAACCCTCCGGCTTGACTCTTGCTTTCGTCGCGCCCTGCTGCCATGGATTCAGGAGTTCTCTCAGAACTGGCGACAAGGTCCAAATATCGCTCCTTCGATGGAGCTAACACACCAAACTCACCAATGTGCGCACCTTGAAAGGGCTCGGCTATGGGAATGCCCTTTTCCTGAGCCAGCTCTTCTAGGGCCACAATGTTGGGGTAAATCGAACGCAACCGAGAACGCAGCCTATCTGCAGAAGTGTACGTAGGGAACTTTGGCAATAACTCTTCTGTATACTCCCAGGGCCTAAGCATCCATAGAGTACTGACATCAAATTCATCTAGCACCGTCCGCAGTCCGCCAGCGTGATCTCCATCTGGATGAGTAACGACTACATGATCAATTCTCCTCGGGTTCTCGTAGTACTTTCTGATGTGGTTGACAACGGCTTCGCCGGAGCCTTGAAAGCCGCCGTCTGTAACGTGAATGTAGGTGTCGCCGCTAACGCAATAGCGCAACGGTATCGCGTCACCGCTCTTTTTTGACTCGATATCAATGAAGTCGATCTCGAAGAAGTCAATCATAAGGAAGCACCTTTAGCCACTGCGAGCAAGACATCGATAGATTCCTAATCGGACCTCACATGCTTCTCTACTCTTTTATTTATATATGCCGTCTGCTTTCTATACGAAAACAAAAACCCAAAAAGCAGAAAAAGCACAGTTATTGACCCAGTCCACTTGGAAAGAAACGGAAAACACAACAACAGGCTCTCGTATATCTTAATAATTACAAGCACCACAAAAGCAGCGGATAGCGTTCTATAAGTATTATTAGCTTCGGATAGAATTTCAATTTTTGGATCGCTCTTTGCGGCGTTAATGAAACTCGCGTAGTCCGAAAATACTAAAAATTTGAGCCTGACAAGAACAGGCTCTAAGATAAGCGAACCAAACCGACTTATTACCAATCCAACAAAATAATAAAGGAACAACCCTATAATTATATCAGACTGAATCAAATCAAACCGAGTCCATTGATCGACGACAAGCGAAAAAACGACACCTGGAAATAAATAGTTAAACAAATTATAGGATGAAAGTTTATTGAGTAATTCACTCATTTCGCGACCCTTTCTCCATAGGCAATCGCGACAACCAAGCGGAAACACAACATAATGGCTTGCCTCCTAGGGTCCGAGCTGCACCCATCTAGGCCAGGTAGTGCCGACATACCCTACAGGAAGGTATGACGCCTATTATGTAAGGTTCAATTATATCGCGGCGCCCCTGCCGGACAGAAGAACTGGCCCCGTTCCCTCATGAGATTCCGGTCCCCTTGCATTCATAGCCGGATTTCGATGTGCCTAAACCTCGGGTGGCGCAATGGTTTCTTCAACCGAACCAGCGTTCCAGAACGCGGCTTGCGGTTAAGAAACCTTTCCCGCCCCTGACCAGTCCTCGCGCTTGTTCTCTACTTCTGGACTCACCTGACCGTTCCGTGGATCAGTCTCACCAGTCATCAGCCATGTACTGAATTGAGGGAACAGCTTTAAGAGCTGCGCTGCTTCGTCAAGTCGTGGTTCTGCCTTCTTGTTCTTGACGTTGCCCCACCTGGTCGCACTTACCCCCGTCTCGGCCGCGAGCCTGTCGTAAGTCCAGCCATGCTCCTGAGCATAGCTGATCACCTCGATAAGTCGCTCGCGGGTTGACATGTAAATATTACTTGATAATCTGCCGGTAAATTGTACGCGTAATTATTACGCGTATCTTCTATGTGTGTAACAAAGTGGAGTTTTGAGCATATGGAAGACCAGGCGACAGGTAAAGCGGTGCCGTACGTCCCCGTGGTCACCCGCGAACGTTTCGCCGAGCTCTCCGGCCTGGACGAGGGCGTCGTCCGCGGCCTCATCGAGAAGGGTCACCTCCCGTCCAAGAAGGTCGGCCGCTACCGCATGATCAACCTGGCCCACCTCAACCGCGAGTGCCTCGAGGAAGAGGACTACCGCTAGGAGGGCCCCGGCATGCAGCGCTTTACCGGCCACAACGCCCGCTCAGCCCCCGAACGCCAAGCGCCACCGGGTCATGGTGCCCCTGCGCTTCGCCCTGGCACTGGCCCCCACACCCAGGGCGCTTCTTACACGTTGAGCGCACAGGCCACCGGATCGCCCGAGGTGATCCACGACCTGTGCCTCCCGGTACCCGGCCGCAACCGCCTGCGCTGGTACCGCGTCATCGACCGCTGCCCCGGCGCGGTCCTGCTCCAGCACCGCAAGTCCGGCACCTACCGCCTGGTCACCGAGCGCTACATCGCCGACCACCTGGCCGGCTACGCGGTCCAGGAGCGCCCCGGCACCCGGAACCCCGGCACCGGCCGTCAAGGGCCGGGCCGCGCCAGCGGACCGGCTCGCGAAGCCCTTGACGGCTTATCAACCGACACCCTCCGGGGCGCCGGTTGACGAACCACGCTTCGGCAACCGGCTTGCCCCCTCAACGGGGCAGCCGGTTGCACCACCCCCACCCGGACAGCCGGCCCCGGGCGGATCGTAGATGAAGGCCGGCCAATGCGAAGAGGTCATCGCCCCGACCGACAGGGGCCGAACTGAAAGGAAGGAGACAGACCCATGATGCAACAGACCATCCGCGTAGACGTCCTTGGCGCCCGGCGGATCACCGTCGACGGCTCCACCTTCTGCAAGCTCTGGCTCGGCCAGCGCGAAGACACCAAGGACGTCAAAGGCGTCATCCCCATGACCATGAGCTGCGAGCCCGAGCTCATCGACCAGCTCGACACCCAGGCCCTGCCCCGCCAACACGACGTCCGCGTCCGTCTCCAGATGGCCGGCGGCGGCAAGACCGGCATGCACGCCCTGGAGATCCTGGAAGACGGCGCCGCCACCCAGCCCCCGACCGGCACCGCCGGCACGGCTGAAGCCAAGGCCGAGCAGGCCAAGGGCAACCAGCATCAGGCCGCCAAGAGCTAATGGCCAGCGTCGCCACCTGCACGGATCCCTGGCAGGTCGACACCGACGGCGGTGTCCTCTGCCCGGGCACCGTCCAGGTCGTCGACGACACGGCCTACCAGACCATGCCAGGGCTCACCTACCCCGAGGCGAACCAGCTCATCGCGGCGGCGCTGTTCGTCCTCGCCCTGGCCTGGGTCATCCGCCGCGTCCTTCGACTGCTTCGATAAGGAGGTAACCCCCATGAAGATCCGCAACACCCTCCGCCGTTACGGCGCCCGCATCACCACCGCCACCACCCTGGGCCTGGCCTCCATGGCCACCTACGCCCAGAGCGGCGGCGGTGGCGGCATCGACGTCTCCGCCGCCACCGACGCCATCACCACCGACGGCGGCACGGCGATCGCCGCGGTCGGCGGCGCCCTGATCGGCCTCGCCGGCATCGCCGTCGTCTACAAGTGGGTCAAGGGCGCGATCTTCGGCTAACGCCGATGGTCACGCCCACCCGCCAACACGGGGCGTCGGTATCCGGCGCCCCGTTCTCGTCCAGGAGGTGCCCCCATGGACCCGCTGCCCTGGTACTACCTGCTCGTCATGCTGCTGGCCGGCGCCGTCATGTTCTTCGACTGAGCGCCGCCTTGACCGTCTTCATCCTGGCCCTGGCGCTCCAGACCGCCCAGGCCCAGGTCGTCGACTACGTCGACCAGATGTACGACACCGAGCAGGCCGCCAAGGACGCCTGCGCCGCCGCCCGCCAGGCCGCCGAGGGCAAGGACTTCTGCAACAGCGCCACGGACAACGCCTGGAACGACGGCGACTACGTCTTCTACAAGGTCAACGAACGCGACGACAACGACGTCCTCCACACCACCTGGCACCGCTACGGCTGGGGCCCGGGCAACGAGTGCCCCACCAGCGTCGACACCAACACCGAACAGTTCACCCTCGAGCCCGGCTCCGAGGTCGTCGGCGGCTCCACCGCCCGGCGCTGCGAGAGCGGCTGCGTCGTCGACTACGAGCGCGTCGTCGACAACTACGACCCGGTCACCGGCCAGGGCCAGGACACCGTCACCATCCGGCACACCGGCGACAGCTGCGACAGCTCGGACCCACCCCCCGAGCCCGACTGCCCGCAGTACATCCAGTACCCCGACGGCACCTACATCTGCTGGAGCCCTGGGAGCGACGACGGCGATGACGGGGACGATGGCTCCGGCGACGACGGCGCCGGTGATGGCTCGGGGGACGATGGATCCGGCGATGGCTCAGGGGACGACGGCTCGGGCGATGGATCCGGCGACGGTTCAGGTGACGACGGCTCGGGCGATGACGGCGGCGACGGCTCCGGAGGTGGGGGCGGTGGCGGTGACGGCTCTGGAGGCGACGGCTCGGGGGATGGCGACGGATCGGGCGACGGCGGCGACGGCGGTGACGGCGCCGGCGACGGGACCGGTGACGATGGCGACGGTGACGGTTCCGACTGCGACCCGGCAACGGAGGAGTGCGAGGACGAAGGCGGCAGCTACTCGGGCCACGGCTGCGAGAGCGAGCCCGCCTGCTCCGGCGACCCCATCCTCTGCGCCATCGCCTACGAGGAGTGGCAGCAAAAGTGCGAGCAGCGCGAGTGGCGCGAGGACCTGGAAGGCACCGACGCCTACAACAGCCAGGACTCGCTGCTGGACAACTCCGAGGCCAACGAGGTGCCCACCACCGAGATCGACCTGCGCGACGTCGAGTTCGACGACGCCGGCTTCTCGCTGCCGGAGCAATGCCCTGAGCCGCGCCAGATCAGCTTCACCATCGCCGGCCATGACGTGAGCTTCGATCTCGACCTGACCCCGTTCTGTGACGTCGCCGACATCGTCCGGCCGCTGCTCATGGCCTTCGCCTACTTCCTCGCCGGGGTGATCGTTCTAAGAGGACTGCAGTAATGCCCGCGATCTTCGTCCCCATCGCCGTGTTCCTGGCCTTCATCCTCTCCGGCGTCATCGCCCGGGTGCTCGCCACCCTGGGCCTGGGCATCGCCACCTACTACGGCGTCCAGGCCCTGGTCGACGAGCTGCGCGGCGCCGTCGCCAGCGCCTTCGGCGACGTCGGGGCGGACGCCGTGGCCATCGTCGCCCTGCTCGGCATCGACGAGGCCATGACCATCATCCTGAGCGCCTACGTCGCGGTGCTGACCCTGAACGGCATCCGCAACGGCGTGCGCAAGATCATCCCGTTCGCAGGAGACTGACCATGCTCACCCTCGTCACCGGAACCCCCGGGGCCGGCAAGAGCCTGCACGTCATCGACCAGCTCAAGCACGAGACCACCCGGCCCATCTACTACCACGGCATCGAGGGCCTGGCGCTGCCCTGGATCGAGCTGGAGGACCCGAAGCGCTGGCCCGAGCTGGTCCCCGACAACGCCATCGTCATCCTGGACGAGGTCCAGCAGCACTTCGGCCCCCGCGGCCCGCGCCAGGAGATCCCCGAAGGCGTCTCGGCGCTCGAGACCCACCGCCACCGCGGCATCGATCTCTACTTCATCACCCAGCACCCGACTCTGCTCGACCACCACGCCCGGCGCCTGGTTGGCGAACACATCCACTTAAAGCGCAACTTCGGCGCCCCGTTCTCGACGCTGTACCACGGTAACGAGGTCATGGACGTCAAGGACCGCGCGGATCTCGCCCGGGCGGCCAAGACCCAATGGCGCCACCCCAAGGACACGTTCAAGCTCTACAAGTCGGCGGAGGTCCACACCCACAAGTTCCGCCTGCCCAAAAAGCTCCTTTGGGCCCTTCCGGCCATCGCCCTGGTCGCCGGCGGTGTGTGGGTCGGCTACCAGCAGGTCTACGAAGGCGGCATCGCCGACACGGCCAATGCACAGCCCGCAAACCCCACCCATCAACGGGCGATCACCAACCCCACGCCAGGCGCCGGCCAACCGCACACGGCCCAACCGGTCACCCCGGCCGACTGGCGCGAACGCATGGATCCCCGCGTTCGGGGCCTGCCGTTCACTGCGCCGATATACGCCAAGGCCGCCGAGCCCAAGACCGTCCCGCAGATCAAGGGCTGTGTGTCCAACGCCGATCAGTGCACCTGCTACACCCAGCAGGCCACGCGCATCCCCGACATGCCGGAGCGCGTCTGCCGGCAGATCGTCAAACACGGCTACTTCAACTTCCTCAAGGAGGACGAGCAGGATGGCAACGAGCACGACACCAAGACGGCCCAGCAGCGCTACTCGGAGGCGCTGGCCATCTACGAGGACATCCGCCGCCAACGCGCCCAGCGCTGGTAGGGCCACCGGCATGGCCACGGTCGTCCTGGTCGGCCTCGGGTTCCTCACCGCCTGCGCGGACCCCGAGCCCGGCGTCTACGAGATCCCCCACGGCACCATTCTCGTCGACGGCCACCCGGTGCCCGCCCGCATCGCCGATGAGCCCCGAGAACGCGCCCAGGGCTTCCAGCACACCCCGGCCGAGGTGATGCGCCGGGAGCGGATCTACTTCGCGTTCCCGCGGCCCACACGGCCGAGCTACCACATGGAAAACGTCGTAGCCCCGCTGGTCATCGCCTGGATCGGCCCGGACCACCGCATCACCGCCCTGTCGCAGATGGAACCGGGCAAAAGCGGCTACCGGCCCCCGGGTCCCATCATCGCGGCCCTGGAGGTCACACCCGACCAGGTCGAACCCCTCGGCCTCGCCGTCGGCGTCGCCGTCCGACGCGCCGCCCCGGCCG
>JACDUA010000049.1 GCA_013519935.1 Ectothiorhodospiraceae bacterium WFHF3C12
CCGCGGGGCCGCCCCGACGGCCGGTCCTCAGCCGTTGGCGGCCTCCGACTCCGCCTCTGCGCGGAGGTCCTTGCGCAGGACCTTGCCCACGGCCGACTTCGGCAGCGCCTCCCGGAAGATGATCTGCTTCGGCACCTTGTAGGCGGTCAGGGATTCGCGGCAGTGGCGTTCCAGCTCAGAGGCGTCGTCGAAATCCGGTTCCGCGGGGACCACGTAGGCCCGGACCACCTCGCCGGAGCGTTCGTCCGGTACGCCCACCACCGCGCATTCCATGACCTTCGGGTGCTGGGTGAGGACGTTCTCCACCTCGTTGGGAAAGACATTGAAGCCACCCACCAGGATCATGTCCTTCTTGCGATCGACGATGCGGATGTAGCCGTCTTCCTGGATCAGACCGATATCCCCGGTCTTGAAGAAGCCATCGCTGGTGAGGACCTCGTCCGTGGCCTCGGGCCGGTTCCAGTAACCCTGCATCACCTGTGGGCCGCGGGCCCAGAGCTCGCCCGGCTCACCGACTCCGGCGCGCTGGCCATCCTCGCGTACGGCGATGATCTCGGTGTCCTTGAGCGGAACGCCGATGGTGCCGAGCTGCTGCGCGTCCGGGGGATTGATGGTCAGCACCGGCGAGGTTTCCGAAAGCCCCCAGCCCTCGCTGATGCGGCAGCCGGTGGTCTTCTCCCAGGCGTTGGCGGCGGCCATGGTGGTGGCTGTGCCGCCGGAGACGGTGAGCCGCAGGGCGCTGAAATCCAGCTCCTGGAATTCCGGATGATGGCAGAGTCCCACGAACAGGGTGTTCAGGCCCGCGAAGCCGGTGAACCGGTAAGGCTTGATCTGCTGCACGAACTGGTCCAGATCCCGAGGGTTGGGGATCAGCACGTTGAGGCCGCCGAAGTTGAAGAACATCAGCATGTTCACGGTGAACGCATAGATGTGATAGAGCGGCAGCGGCGCGACGAAGATCTCCTCGCCCTCGTGGATGAAGCGGCCGAAGTGGTCATACACCTGGTCGACGTTGGCGGTGATGTTGGCGTGGCTGAGCATGGCGCCCTTGGCAACGCCGGTGGTCCCGCCGGTGTACTGCAACGCGGCCAGCTCGGCGCTGCCGCGCTGCTTGCCGTCCTCGCGCAGTTCCAGCGAGGCGCCCTCGGTGAGCACGCGGCCGAAGTCCACCGCGTTCCCCGGGGCATCCCCCGGCTGGTCCGTGAACATGGCGGGCGCCGTGATCACGGTCTGGATGTCCGTGTCCGCCAGGATGGCCTCGGCACTCGGAGCGATGTCTTTCAGCACCACCAGGGCGCGGGCGCCGGAGTCGGCGAACTGGTGCTGCATCTCCCGCTTTGTGTAGAGCGGGTTGGTGTTGACCAGCACCAGCCCGGCGTATATCGCGCCGTACGCGGCAACCGGATAGGCCAGCACGTTGGGCAGCTGGATGGCGATGCGCTCGCCCGGCTGCAGGTCGGTGTTGTGCTGCAGCCAGGCCCCGAAGGCGCGGGCGTGGCGATCCACCTCCGAGAAGCTCATTTCCCGCCCGAGGCAGGAAAAGGCCGGTTTTTCGCCGTAGCGCCGGCAGGTCTCGTCGATGAGCTCGGCCAGGTTCTTGGACATCGCTATGGTCTCCTCAAGAAGGGGCTGTTGTTGTAGTGATCTGCTGTGGCCCGGACATGTTCGGCCAACCCGGGTGTACGTGCAATGCACGCCCGGCGCCTGGCCGTCTACACTGATAGAAACGTCCACGGTCGGGGTGGTCCCGATCACGGCAGCGAGCGGAGGAGCGCATGGAACAACCGGACTTTCAGAAGCTCATCAGCGAGTTCAACGAGCGCAACCAGCAGATCTGGTCGGAGTGGAGCAGGATGATCCAGGAGGGCGGCGCCGGCAGCAGTGAGCAGCTCCACGAGCGCAATCTGGAAATGATGGAGAAGCTGGTCGGCGAGATGCTGGACACCGAGCAGCGGATGATCGAGAGCTGGCGGGCCCAGGTATCGGGTTATGACCAGCTGCCGCAACCGGTGCGTTCCATGACGGAGAACTTCTGCGACGCGCTGCAGACGATGCTGGAGAATCGCCGTCAGTTGTGGCGGAACTGGCTGGATCAGACGAGAAAGATGTCGCCGGACAGCATGCCCGATCTGTTGGGCAGTCAGGACGGCGCCAAGCAGATGATGAAGATGTGGGAGGATTTCTACAAACAGCTGCAGAGCTCCCAGCAGCAGATGCTCGCCAGCATGGGCATGTCCGACGCCGGCAAAAAGAAATAGCCCGGCGCCGTGGCCCGACCGGGTGCCCGGCGCCCCGCCTGCAATTGGCGCCCGCATTCGATATACTGAACTTGTACAAACATTGTGCCACTCATGCATGGGCCGGTAACCCGGGCCATGCATGGGGGCGTTTGATCTTCTCGAGGGGGTTGTATGTTCCGGCGGATCCTGACGATCCTGGCCGTCGTCGTGCTCGCGGGCTGCGAGGATCGGCCCGAGGCCGGCGTTGCGCAGGGCCGCTCTCTGGAAGCCATCAAGGCCTCCGGCAAGCTCGTGGTCCTGACGCGCAATGCGCCCACCACGTGGTATATCGGCCGCGACGGTGAACCCACCGGGCCGGAATACGACATGGTCGAGGCATTCGCCGGGCATCTGGACGTGGAGCCGGAGTTCCGGGAACTGGCGACGGTTGATGCCATACTCACGGCGTTGGCCAACGACGAGGGCGATCTGGCCGCAGCGGGCCTGACCCGCACCGACGCCCGTGCGAAGCAGTTTCGCTTCGGCGCCGCCTATCAGGACGTCACCCAGCAGGTGGTCTGCCGTCGGGATAACGTCCAGCCGGAGTCCATCGACGCCCTGACCGGACTCGATATCAAGGTCATCGCCAACAGCAGCTACAGCGAACGACTTGCCCGCCTGAAGGCCGACGGTCATCCGCGGCTGAGCTGGCAGGAAACGGAGCAGGCGGATACTGAGACCCTGCTGCGCGAGGTGTGGAACCGCGCTCTGGACTGCACCGTGGCCGACTCCACGATCGTCGACATCAATCGCCGTTACTTCCCGGAGCTCATTGCGCCGATGAACCTCGGCCGCTCGCAGTCGCTGGCGTGGGCCCTGCCGGCGGGCGCGGAGGAGCTGGAGGCGGCGGTGGACGGGTGGCTCGGGGCGTTCAGGGAATCGGGACGTCTCGCCGCCCTGCAGGAACGCTACTTCGGTTTCTTCGAGGTATTCGACTACGTGGACACCCGGGTCTACATCCGCCGCATTGACGAGCGTTTCCCGAAGTTCCGAAGCCACTTCGGCAAGGCCGCCTCGGAATACGGTCTGGCGCCGATGCTGCTGGCGGCACAGGGCTATCAGGAGTCGCACTGGAATCCGTCGGCCCGAAGCCCGACGGGTGTGCGCGGCATCATGATGCTGACCCGCAATACGGCCCAGGCCATGGGCGTCGACAACCGCCTGGACCCGCGTCAGAGCATCTTCGGCGGCGCCAAGTACCTGGCCCGCATGAAGAAGCGGTTCGTCGAGGCGGTGACCGAGCCGGACCGGACCTGGCTGGCGCTGGCCGCCTACAACGTGGGTCGGGCCCACATGCACGACGCCCAGACCCTGGCGCGCGAGCAGGGGCTGAGCCCCCACCTGTGGCGCGATATCAAGCAGGTGCTGCCGTTGCTCTCCGAGAAGCGCTATTACCAGGACCTCAAATACGGCTATGCCCGGGGCATGGAACCCGTGCGGTATGTGCAGCGCATCCGCGAGTACCAGCACATCCTCGAGAACGAGCTTCGCTGACGTGTCGAAGCGCCTCGCCAGGCCGCGCGGGGCCTGCCTGGTACTCGGCGCGGTCCTCGCGCTGCCGGCGAACGCGCAGCAGGCGCGGATCTTCGAGCCGCAGGCGATCGTCGACTGGGAGGCCCATGCCTTTGAAGGCCGCACCGAGTACCGTCTCGGTCGCAAGGCCGGACGGCCCGCCGTGGAGGCGCACTGTGCCGACGGCGCGTCGGGGCTGTTCTTCCGCGGCGAAATCGACCTCGAAGAGACCCCGGTAATCGAATGGCGCTGGTTCGTCGCCCGGCCGCCGGACGGACCGGACGAAACCACCCGGGCCGGCGACGACTTCGCGGCCCGCCTCTACGCCGTGGATGAGAACAGCCTGCTTCCGTGGCGCACGCGCGCGCTGAACTATGTCTGGACCCGATCGCGGCCGGTGGGCACCGCGTGGCCCAATCCCTTCGCGGAGCAAGCCCGCATGATCGCGGTCCAGGCAGGTCCGGCCGACGGCTGGGTCACGGAGCGGCGCAATCTTCGGGCGGATTTCCGGCGCTACCACGCGCGTGATCCGCAGTCCCTGGATGCAATTGCCATCATGACGGACTGCGATAATACCGGCGTAGCGCGCCGGGCCTGGTACGGCACTATCCGGCTGCTCCCCGAGTAGCCCGGCGCACGCTGCGTTGACGGGGACGTTTTTCGCCATTAAGATGCGAATAATTCTTATTCCTTCATTTAGATGTATTCCAAGGAGGTTCCGTGGGTCACTGGATTCGCCACGCGGCGCGGCTAGCCGCCGTCAGCCTGCTGAGTTTCTGCGCCGCGGTCCAGGCGGCGGATGTGGTCAACGTCTATTCCGCCCGCAAGGAGGTGCTGATCCGTCCGCTGCTGGATCGCTTCTCGGAGCAGACCGGCATCCGGGTGAATATGCTCAGTGCGGACGCGGGCGCGTTGCTGAGCCGCCTGCGCAGCGAGGGCCGCAATACGCCCGCCGACGTGCTGCTGACGGTGGATGCGGGCAACCTGCATCGGGCCCGGGAAGCCGGGGTGCTGCAACCCACCGAATCCAAGGTGCTCGACGAGCACGTCCCGGCTGCCTTTCGTGACCCCGAGGGCTACTGGTTCGGCCTTTCCAAGCGGGCTCGCGTGATCTTCCGCTCCAAAGAGCGCACGGAGCAGGGGGCCATCGACAGCTACGAGGCGCTGGCGGACCCGCGCTGGCGCGGTGAAGTCTGCATCCGTTCCTCGAACAATATCTACAACCAGTCCCTCGTGGCGTCGCTGATCGCCCACCAGGGCGTCGAGGTCACCGAGAATTGGGTCGAGGGGCTGGTGGCGAACATGGCGCGTTCGCCCCAGGGCGGCGATCGGGACCAGATCAGGGCCGTGGCCGCGGGGCAGTGCGACCTCGCCGTGGCAAACACGTACTACTTCGGCCGCATGCTCGCGGACGAGGACAGCCGTGCCGTGGCGGAACAGGTGGCCCTGGTCTGGCCGAACCAGGGCGGACGCGGTGCCCACGTGAACGTCAGCGGCGCCGGCGTGACGAAGCATGCCAAGCACACGGAGAACGCCGTGCGCCTGCTGGAGTATCTGGTCGGCTCCGAGGCCCAGCGCTGGTACGCGGAGGCGAACTTCGAGTACCCCGTGCGCGAAGGCGTGGAAATCAGTCCGGTGCTGCGCGAATTCGGCGAGTTCCAGTCGGACGATCTGAATCTGAGCAAGCTCGGCGTCTACAACGACGAGGCCGTCCGTCTGATGGACCGGGCGGGATGGCGTTGATCCGGGTTCGCTGAACCGCAGTGGCGGCTATCGCGACAGCGCGTTTTCGCGCGGGCGGCGCGAGGCAGTGGCTGCCCAGTGGCTGGTCAAGCGCCGTGCTGCTGGTGGCCGCTGTCCTCGGCCTGCCGGTGGTCACGGTGGTGGTGTACGCGTTCTACGGTGCGGATGGCGTCTGGTCGCACCTGGCCGGGACCGTACTGCCCACCTACGTTTACAACTCCCTCCTGCTGAGCCTGGGCGTCGGTGCCGGAACGCTGGTGATCGGCACCGGTACCGCCTGGCTGACCGTCATGTGCGACTTCCCGGGCCGGCGGCTGATGACCTGGCTGCTGCTGTTACCCCTGTCCATGCCGGCCTACATCATCGCCTATACCTATACGGGAATGCTGGACTTCGCGGGCCCCGTACAGTCCACGCTGCGCGCCTGGTTCGGCTGGGGCTACGGGGACTACTTCTTCCCGGAGATCCGCTCGCTGCCCGGCGCGGCAGTGATGCTCACGCTGGTACTCTATCCATACGTGTACCTGCTATCGAGGGCCGCGTTCCTGGAGCAGTCGGTGTGCGCCCTGGACGTTGGCCGAACCATGGGGCTCTCCCCGTGGCAGGTCTTCCGCCGCATCGCGCTGCCGCTCGCCCGCCCGGCAATCGTCACCGGTCTGTCCCTGGTGCTCATGGAGACCCTGGCCGACTACGGGACGGTGAAATATTTCGGTGTCAGCACCTTCACCACCGGCATCTTCCGCACCTGGTTCGGTATGGGTGAGCCGGCCGCCGCCGCCCAGCTCGCGGCCGTGTTGCTCGGCGCGGTGGTGCTGCTGATTCTGCTGGAGCGCTGGTCGCGGCGTCAGCGTCAGTATCACCACACTTCCGGCCGCTACCAGCCCCTCAGCGCCTACCGACTGTCCCTGGGGCGCGGTTATCTGGCGTTGCTGGCCTGCGTGTCGCCGGTAGTTCTGGGGTTCGCGTTGCCGGCGTTGCAGCTGCTGTCGTGGTCGGCGGACACCATGGCGGAACAGTTGGGCCGCGGCTTCCCGCAGCTGGTCTTCCACAGCCTGCTGTTGGCGGCGTTGACCTCGATTCTGGCCTTGGGCCTGGCGCTGCTACTGGCCTACGGCCGCCGGTTGCGGGGGACGACGGCCGTGCGCGCCGCGGTGGGCACGGCCGGGTTGGGTTACGCCATCCCCGGGACGGTGATCGCAGTGGGCGTGATACTGCCGTTCGCCTGGCTGGACAATACCATCGACGCCTGGGCGCGGGCCCATCTGGGTGTGTCGACCGGATTGATCCTCAGCGGTACCCTGGTGGCCCTGGTGTTCGCCTATCTCGTGCGGTTCCTGGCGGTTTCGTTGCAGACCGTGGAATCCGGGCTGGCCAAGATCGCCATCTCCCTGGACGAGACGGCACGATCGCTGGGTGCGAACCCGACCCGCACGTTGCGCACGGTGCACATGCCCATCATGCGGGGCAGCCTGCTGACCGCGGTGTTGCTGGTGTTCGTTGACGTCATGAAGGAGCTGCCAGCGACGCTGATCCTGCGGCCCTTCGATTTCAATACCCTGGCGGTGCGGGCCTTCGAGCTGGCTTCCGACGAGCAGCTGGCCGCTGCCGCCCCCTCGGCGCTGGCCATCGCCATCGCGGGCCTGGCTCCGGTTATACTGCTGAGTCGTTCGATTGCCCGATCCCGACCCGGCCAAGGCGCTAATGCTTGATCTGAAGAACGTCTCAGTCTCCTATGGCGATTACCCCGCGCTCATCGACGTCTCTCTCACCCTCCAGGCCGGCCTGATTGGCTGCCTGATCGGGCCCAGCGGCTGCGGCAAGAGCACCCTGCTGCGGACCATCGCCGGCTTCGAGCGCCCGGTGAACGGCGAAGTGTGGCTGGACGGACGGCGCGTGAGCTCGGTGGCCCACTGTGTGCCGCCGGAGCAGCGCCGCGTCGGCATGGTCTTCCAGGACCTGGCGCTGTTCCCCCATTTGTCCGTGGCCGAGAACATCGGATTCGGACTGCAGGACTGGCGCCGCGGCGACCGTGATCGGCGCGTGGCCGAGCTGCTGGATCTGGTGGGACTGCGTGATCTGGCCCGCTCTTTCCCCCACGCACTTTCCGGCGGCCAGCAACAGCGCGTGGCCATTGCCCGGGCCATGGCCCCGAGGCCCAAGTTGCTCATGCTCGACGAGCCGTTCTCCAGTCTGGACCCGGAGCTGCGTGAGCAGCTGCCCCGCGAGCTGCGGCGCATATTCCGGGAGGACGGCATCACGGCGCTGCTGGTGACCCACGACCAGACCGAGGCCTTCGCCATGGCGGATCAGATTGGCGTGATGCGCGACGGGCGTATCGAGCAGAGCGGCTCGGCCTATCGGCTTTACCATCGCCCGGAAACCCGGTTTGTCGCCGATTTCATCGGCGAGGGCGTCATGATACCCGGCACGGTACTGGATGACCGGCGCGTCGAGACCGAGCTGGGCATCCTGGAGGGTTGGCTGCCGGAAGTGTGTCGGCCGGGGATGCTGGTGGACATCCTGCTGCGGCCGGACGACGTGATCCACGACGATGACAGCCCCTTCAAGGCGCGGATCGTGGACCGGGCCTTTCGCGGTGCCCATTTCCTCTATACCGTGGCCCTGGATAGCGGCCGGCGCGTGCTCTGCCTGGCCGTGAGCCATCATGACCACAAGCTGGGGGAGGACATCGGCATCCGTCCGGAGCTGGATCACCTGGTGGCGTTCCCCCAGAGCCTCTGACGCGGTCAGCCTATCCCCGATAGAACGAACGAGGAGGAGTCCCAGCCATGCGGGAGATCGCCAGCGGACTGAAGTTTCCCGAAGGCCCCATTGCCATGCCCGATGGCAGCGTTGTCCTGGTGGAAATCGCCGGGGGAAGCCTGACGCGCATCAGCGCCGACGGCGAGCGGCGGGTCATCGCCGATCTGGGCGGCGGGCCCAATGGCGCGGCACTGGGCCCGGACGGCATGATCTATGTCTGCAACAACGGTGGCTTTCGCTGGCACGAGATGGACGGGATGCTGTTTCCGGGCCGTCAAGCGGACGACTATTCCGGGGGACGGATCGAGCGCGTGGATCCGCGGACCGGCGAATTCGAAGCGCTCTACACCGAGGTCGACGGACGGCCTCTGAAGGGGCCCAACGACCTGGTTTTCGATCGCCACGGCGGCTTCTGGTTCACGGATCACGGCAAGATCCGCAAGCGGGACAAGGATCATGGCGGGGTCTACTATGCCAGCCCGGACGGCCGGGACATCCGGGAAGTGATCTTCCCGCTGGATTCGCCCAACGGCATTGGCCTGTCGCCGGCGGAGGACCGGCTCTATGTCGCCGAGACGGTTGCCCGGCGGGTATGGGCCTACGACATCGTCGCGCCGGGTGAGATACGCCGCGTACGGCGTTTCGGCGGACCCGGCGATCTGGTGGCCGGGCTGCCCGGTAACCAGATGCTGGATTCACTGGCCATCGACGCGGAAGGCAATGTCTGCGTGGCTACGCTCATGCGGGGCGGGATCACCTCGATTTCGCCGGACGGGGAGCGCCAGACGTTCAGTGAAATGGGCGACCCCATGACCACGAACATCTGCTTTGGTGGCGAGGGACTGCGCACGGCCTACGTGACCCTCTCCGCCAGCGGCCGCCTTGTGGCCCTGGAATGGCCGGTGGCCGGTTTGCCATTGAACTTCCTCAATCGCTGAAGGGCAACCGGGCCGCGGAAAAAAAGCGGGCGAACCCGCGGGTTCGCCCGTTTCAAAGGCGGCGCCATCCGTTGGCACCTATAGAGGAGACAGAGCAGACGATCCATGATCTGCCCTCCGTGAGCACGGTGCAATCGGCTATTCAGCCAATAGGTGATGCAATTCTATATTGTGTATCGTTCGTAGTCGACCCCTCGGGGTGTGCATTCCGTCGAATGCACCGCCGGGACAAATAAAGCCCCGGTCACCTGGGGTGCCGGGGCCGGGGTGCGCCATGGCCGGCGGATCAGCTCACGCCCATCTCCGCAAGGGCCTCGGCCCGCAGGTCCTTGCGCAGGACCTTGCCCACTGGCGTCTTCGGCAGCTCGGTATCGCGGAATATGAACTGCTTGGGCACCTTGTAGTTGGTCAGGTACTCCTTGCAGTGCTTGCGCATGGTGTCCTCGGTGAGCTTCTCGTCCTGGGTCACCACGTAGGCCCGGACCGCCTCGCCGGTCTCGTCGTCCGGCACGCCGATGACGCCGACCTCCTGGACGCTGGGATGTTTCGCGATGACGTCCTCGACCTCATTGGGATAGACGTTGAATCCGGACACGATGACCATGTCCTTCTTCCGGTCGACGATGTAGAAGAAGCCGTCCTCGTCCATCTTCGCGACGTCGCCGGTATGAAACCAGCCATCTTCCAGCGCCTCCTCGGTGGCATCGGGCCGGTTCCAGTAGCCTTTCATGACCTGCGGCCCCTTGACGATCAGCTCGCCGGGCTCGCCCACGGGCATGGGATTGCCCTCGTCGTCGACGATGCGCACGTAGGTGCTCGGGTAGGGAATGCCGATGCTCCCGATGCGGTTCTTGTCTCCCAACGGGTTGGTTGTCACGCCCGGTGAGGTCTCCGTGAGGCCGTAGGCCTGATAGATGGGATAGCCCACCACCTCCTGCCAGCGTTCGGCCACCGCCCGCTGGACCGCCGTCCCCCCGCCGATGCTGATCTCCAGGTTCTTCGGCGGATTCTCGCGGAACCACTCTTCATTGAGCAGCCCCTGAAAGAGGGTGTTCACGCCTGCGAAAAACGTGACATTGAACTGATCGAAGGCGGGCTTGAGGTTGGATACCGGCCTCGGCGAGGGAATCAGCACGTTGTGACCGCCAAGGGAAAAGAAGATGCCGGCCACGCCCATGGCGAAGATGTGGTACATGGGAAGCGCGGTGAGGGCAACGCGCTCATCGGGCATCTCGTCGCCGAGATTGTTCACCGACTGCGCCACGCTGGAAACCAGGTTGCGATGGGTGAGCATCGCGCCCTTGGACCGTCCGGTGGTGCCGCCGGTGTACTGCAGGGCCAGAATGTCGTCCAGCTCCACGTCCAGGCTGTCGAGGCTTTTGCCCGAGGAAAGGGCCTTGGCACCCAGGTCCAGGGCCTTGGGCAGCGCCATGGCGTCTACCGGGCACTTCGGTACCATCTTCTTGAGCTTCTGAACCGTTTTCACGATGAACCGCCGTGCCGCCGGGAAGAAGTCGGCGACGCTGGTGATCAGCACGGTTTCCACGCTGCTGTCGGGCAGCACCTTCGGCAGTTTGTCGGCGAACATGTCGATCATCACCAGCACCCGCGCGCCCGAGTCCGTGAGGGTGTGCTCGATCTCGGGAACGGTGTACAGCGGGTTGATGTTGACGATGATGCAGCCCGCCTTGGCCGCGCCGAACAGGAAGACCGGATACGCCAGGCAGTTCGGGCTCTGGATGGCCACGCGTTCACCCTTTTCCAGCCCCAGGTGAAAGCGCAGATACGCCGCGAAGTGGTCCGACAACCGGTCCACCTCCTCGAAGGTCAGGGTCCCGGTCGTGCCCGTGGGCAGGCACGTGGTGAAAGCCGGCTGCCTGGCGTGCTCCCGCGCCGCTGTCCTGACCAACTCGCCGAAGCTGCCGTACTGGAGTGCCTCCAGGTCCGCGCTGCGATTCTCGTAGTGCTTGAGCCACGGCCGCGCGTCGTAGGCCTCGAAACCGGTCTTGGCTCCGGCGGACTCCTTCTGGTGTTCCTCGTTGGTCTCTGCCATGACTTATTCCTCCTCAGTGCCGGGTTTCTGCCCGGTGATCGCTTATCTCGCGGGCCATAGCCACCCGCTGTTCTTATTGCCCGGGGTGCCGGCTTCGGCCGTGCCCCGGCATGACTGTCTGCTTGAGACGACAATATGCCACAGACACGCCTGTTGGTAAGGGGCAAGGAGAACAAGGCGTGCCGGGACGCGCCGAGCTCCCCGGCCGCCGGCGGCCCAGCGTGCCTCGAGAGCGAATTCCCGGGGATCAGGCCAGGTCAGCGAACCGCGGCGCGTCGGTCAGGCGGTGTTTCGCGTTCGCCGCGTCGGCCTCCGTCGGGGCGTGGCGCCGAATCCGCGCCGCGGTGACGCGGTGTTCCCAGGCGATGTTCATATCGGGCTGTGCGCACCTGCAGCGACCCGTCGAAGCGCACCACGCTCGTCGGTTTGACTCCGAAAACCCGGCGAAAGGTCCGGCTGTAGTGGGCCAGATCCGAGAATCCGGCCGCCGAGGCGATATCGGTGAGGCTCTGGGTCCGCGTGGCGAGCGTGGTGGACTGGATGACGCGGATCCAAAGGCGCTGGCGCCGAAAGGTGGCACCGGTTTCCTCCTTGAACAGGTGCACCAGCCGGCTCGGCGAGAGGCAGACCCGTCGGGCGACGTGCTCCAGGCTCAGGTTGCCGGCGTCTTCCGCGCGCAGCGCGGCCAGCGCCTGGGCAATGCGGGGGTCTGGCTCCCGTCCCGGTGCGCGGGCGAGGATGGCTTCGAAGCGCTCCTGAACGTGGGAGAAGGCCGGTGCGCGGTCGTAGATCTCCCGCATCAGCGCACCCATCTCTTCGGCGCATGGTACGCCGTCCGGAATAAGGCGGGCCGGCTGTTGGCCCAGGCAGGCGTAGTAGGCCGGGTGCTCGGCGCTGAGGAACGCGAAGGCCATGGGCCGGCGGTTGGCGCGAATGACCGGCCCCTGGGCTTCCGGGGGCACCAGCAGGTTCCAGTAGCGCCGGGCTTCGCCTGTCTCCGGTTCCCGGATATTGAGCGGCTCGTCCAGCCCGAAGCAGCAGGACGGAATCGGGTGCCGGTGGTGGTCGACATCCGGCAGGTTCCCCAGGACGATCAACCACCGTTCCCCCGCGTAGACGAGTCGTTTGTATTCGCGTTGTTGTTGGCTCATCCCTGGGTCTCCTCCCCCTCATTGGGACGCGACGGCGCAGCGGTACCGCGCCGTGCGCTCTTCCTGTCACGGTGGTTCAGGCGCCAATGCCGCCGCTTCCCGCGACGGCCCGGCTGTTCCAAGTGCCCGCTTGTCTTTGGCGTGGGCCCGGAGGGGACGCCTCCAGTTGACTATTGCGCTTTTCTTATTCTCTTGACGTTACGGTATTGGTTCACGAGGTACTTGAATGAACTGGCTGGGGTTGGTGGGACCCACAAGCGCTGCTCCCGCGCCGGCGATGCCTAGCCCCCTGCGCCGCTCGCCCCGGGTTGGAACGCGCCGCGGCGCAGCATCTTGACGATCTCGGCGGCGGGCGCGGGCCGGGAGAACAGGAAACCCTGGGCCTCCTGGCAACCCAGCTCCCGGACGAAGCGGAGCTGTTCCCCGGTCTCCACGCCCTCGGCCACCGTGCCGATGCCCAGGCTCCTGGCCAGCTGGATGGTCGCCTCGATGATGCGCGCCTCGTTGCTCTCGGTGCTGGCCGCGTCGTCGATGGCCATGACGAAGGACTTGTCCACCTTCAGGTGGGTCGGCTCGAGCAGGCGTAGCTGGGCCAGCGACGAGTAGCCGGTGCCGAAATCGTCGATGGCGAGATGCACGCCCATGGCGCGCAGGCGCCTTAACGCCTGGATGCCGGACTCGCCGGACAGCGCCGTGCTCTCCGTCACCTCGAGCTCCAGCATTCGCGGTGGCAGGCCCCAGCGCTGCAGTGCCGACTCGACCTGGGCGACGAAGTCGTCACGCTCGAGCTCCCGCGTTGACAGATTCACCGACACGCGCACGTCGTAGCCGAGGTCGCGCCAGCGCCGGCACTGCTGACAGGCCTGTTCCATGACCCAGGCGTCGAGGCGATGTATCAGCCCCGTATGTTCGGCCAGCGGTATGAAGCGGTCCGGCGGGATCATGCCGAGCCGGGGATGCGGCCAGCGCACCAGCGCCTCGAAGCCCGCAACGTCCCCGGTAACCAGGTTGATGCGGGGCTGGTAGTGAACCGCCAGCTGCTCCCTGTCCAGGGCCTCTATCAGGTGCTTTTCCAGCGCCACCCGGTCACGGACGTAGCGTTCCACTTCCGGGGAGAAGCACTCCATTGTGCTGCGTCGCTCCTTGGCATCGTTGAGTGCCAGGTCCGCGCGCTGCAAGAGCTCCGGCAGGCGTGTGCCGTGGGCGGGATACTCGGCCAGGCCGGCGCGCGCCCCGACGCGAACCTGGTGCTCGCCCAGGCGGTGGGGTCTCTCGATGGCAGCGATGATCCGGTGGGCGGCGGCGCTGAAATCGCTGTCCCTGGAACCGGGCATGACCACCGCGAACTGGTCATTGCCCAGCCGCGCCGTCACCGCGTCCGCGGGCGCGGCCGAGCCCAGGCGTTCGGCCACGCTGGCGAGCAGCTCGTCGCCCACGGCGTGGCCCAGGGTGTCGTTGATTTCCCGGAAGCGTTCCAGATCCAGTTGCATGACGGCCATGCCCCGGTCCGAGGCGGCCGCGTGCCTCAGTAGCTCACCCGCGGCGCTCATGAGCCTCCGGCGGTTGGGCAGGCCGGTGAGACTGTCGAAGAAGGCAAGCCGCTCCACCTCGCTGGCGTGTCGCTGGCGTTCCGTGACGTCCACCACCATGCCGAACAGCGCGGGTTCTCCCTCGTGCCGCGCCGAGCATGCCAGGACCTCGATGATGATCTCGTTGCCGTCCCTGCGCACGGCGTGGTAGATGACGGATTCCTCGGCGGGGGTCCCGGCCATGCGCTCGGCGATCTTTTGATGCAGCTTCGGCCGCTCGTCCTCGCGCACGAGCTGCTCGACGCTAATGTCCTCGCTCAGCTCCCGCGCGCTGTAGCCGAGCATCCGTGTCAAACGGGGATTGGCGTAGACGAGGTGGGGCCCCTGGGCGATGAAGACGCCGACCAGCGACTGCTCCACCAGGGCGCGAAACATGGCCTCGCGTTCGACGAGCCTGTCTTCGGCCCGTTTTTGGCGGGAGACCTCTCTGAACGTCGCCAGAAAACGTGCCGGCTCCGCCGCCTCGCCGGTCAATGGCTCGATATCGCAGGCGATCCAGAGCGTGTCGTCGCCCGCGCGCCGTCGTTGTATGAGCACCGTGGCCGGTTCACGCCGTTCCACGGCGCGCGCTGGTGAAGGGCCTTCGCACTCGCCGCAGGCCGCGATGACGTCAGCCAGGGATTGTCCCGGAGTCCTTTCCCGTGGAAACCCGGCCAGCTCCGAAAGAGCGCGGTTGCACCATAGAATGAGCCCTTCGGTATCGGCTATGGCGATGCCGTTGCCGGTCAGGTTGGCCACCCGCGCCAGGAGATGCGGCTCGTCATTCATGGCGGTGGGCTCGACCGCAGGCCTGGGTTGATGATGAGCACCGCCGGCCCCGCATTTCTGCTCATGCCCGCTCCTTGTAGGCAGGTCGGTCCGCGTCGTCTGGGTGCCGGGGAACAATCGCGCCTGGTCGTGCCCGTCAGGCGAGCAGAGCGGGCGGCGTCCTTTTGCGCAAACACCGCCCATCGCGGCAATCCCGGGCACCCTACGGCAGCAGAATACGTGGTCGCTCCGAGCATTTCGATGGTACGCCCAGTGCGTGTACCTGCACGCGGTGGGCACCCGCGTGGCGCTCAGGTTGGCCATCCGGCTGAACGCCACCCCGTCAAACATAGACCCGTGGGCCTGGTTTGTCTTCGACGAACCCGCCGCAGCCAGTCCCCGACGTTGGCGCGGGATATCCAGACGCCAAAGCGTATGGAGGCTACCGGGTGTCGGCCCGCCCCGGATGTCGCTTCCACGCCGGTTGGCTATGCGGCAAACTGCGCGCGCGCCGCGGGCGTCAGGGAACCGCCGATCGAGCCCACGCCGGCGAATCGATCGGTGGTTCCCCGCCAAGCCATTGCAAGAAGAGGGGGAAGCATGCCCGAGTACAAGGCCCCGTTGCGGGATATCCATTTCGTCCGGGACGAGCTGCTGGATCTGCCGGCGCACTACGCCGCGCTACCGGGTGGCGAGGAGGCTACGCCGGACATGGTCAAGGCGATCCTGGAAGAAGGCGCGAAGTTCTGCGAGCAGGTGCTCGCGCCGCTGAATCGCAGCGGGGACGAGGAGGGCTGCCACTGGAGCGATGGCGAGGTAACCACTCCCGCGGGCTTCAAGCAGGCCTACGAGCAATATGTCGAGGGTGGCTGGCCAAGCCTCGCGCAGTCGCCGGAGTTCGGTGGCCAGGGCCTGCCCGAGTCGCTGGCGTTCAGCCTCAGCGAGATGGTCGGCGAGTCCAACTGGGCCTGGGGCATGTACCAGGGCCTCTCCCAGGGGTGCATGCGCACCATCTATGCCCATGGCACCGACGAGCAGAAGCGGACCTACCTGCCGCGGCTGGTCAGCGGCGAGTGGACGGGTACCATGTGCCTGACCGAAGCCCACTGCGGCACCGACCTGGGCCTGCTGCGCACCAGGGCCGAGCCCCAGGCCGACGGCAGCTACCGTATCAGCGGCACCAAGATCTTCATTTCCTCCGGGGAGCACGATATGTCCGGCAACATCGTGCACATTGTCCTGGCCCGGCTGCCTGACGCCCCGGCGGGCACCAAGGGCATCTCCCTGTTCATCGTGCCGAAGTTCCTGCCCGCCGCCGACGGCGAGGCCGGGGAGCGCAACGCCGTCAACTGCGGCGCCCTGGAGCACAAGATGGGCATCCACGGCAATGCCACTTGCGTGCTGAACTTCGACGGCGCCACCGGCTTTCTCATCGGGCCGCCCAACAAGGGCCTGAACTGCATGTTCACGTTCATGAACTCGGCGCGCATTGGCACTGCGTCCCAGGGCCTGTGCCACGCTGAAGTGGCCTTCCAGGGTGCCACCCGCTACGCCCGGGAGCGGCTGCAGATGCGCGCGCTCAGCGGCAAGAAGGCGCCGGACAAGGCCGCCGACCCCATCATCGTGCATCCGGATGTGCGGCGCATGCTGCTGACGGCCAAGGCGTTCGCCGAGGGTGGCCGCGCACTCATGCATTTCTGCAGCAAGCAGGTCGACGTCGCCAACCGTAGCGAGGATGCCGAAGCCCGCGAGCAGGCGGAAGGTCTGTTGTCCCTGCTCACGCCCATCGCCAAGGGCTTCCTGACCGAAGTGGGCTTCGAATCCGCGTATCACGGCATGCAGGTTTTCGGCGGCCACGGCTACATCGCCGAGTGGGGCATGGAGCAGAATCTGCGTGACGCCCGCATCTCCACGCTCTACGAGGGCACCACGGGGATTCAGGCCATCGATCTGCTGGGGCGCAAGGTGCTGCAGAGCCGCGGCGAAACCCTGCGACCGTTCACCAGGCGCATCCACAAGTTCTGCGATGCCAACAAGGACAATGCCGCCGTTGCAGAGTTCGTCGAGCCGCTGGCCACCCTGAACAAGGAATGGGGCGAGCTCACGATGCAGATCGGCATGAGCGCGATGCAGGACCCGGAAGAGGCGGGCGCCGCGGCGGTGGACTACATGATGTATGCCGGTTATGTCTGCCTGGCCTATTTCTGGGCGGATGCCGCACGCGTGGCAGGCGAGCGCCTGGCGGAGGGCACCAGCGAGGAGGCCTTTTACCGGGCCAAGCAGCAGACGGCCCGCTTCTATTTCCAGCGGCTGTTGCCGCGGACGCGGACCCACGTGGAGGCCATGCGCTCGGGGGCGGCCAACCTCATGGACATGGACGCCGAGGATTTCCTGATCGGGGATTGATCGGGTTGGGGCGGGTGGCAGGGATGCCGCCGCAAGGAATCGCCACGGCCATGGGCCGCTCTCGCGCCAGGTTCGGCGTGGCAGGAGCGGCCCATGACCGCCAATCGGTGCCGGTTGTCCGGCGCGTCCGAATGGCGGAATTCGCGTCGCTTTTTCACCCTACGACCCAGCACCCCGGATTCCGGTGGTTTTCGGGATCGCGTGTGGGAGCGGGACATCGCCGCGATCCGCAGCGGCGTGGGAGCGAAACTGGTCGCGGCGAGGACGCCCTCCCACGCTGGCGTGGTCGACCGTTGCGGGCTAACGCGTCTCCGGTCGTCCGGCCCGCGATGGGCGTGCGCCCGTGCGCGGACCGGCTCAGCTGAACTGCGAGAAATCCGGCTGCCGGCGTTCCATGATCGCCTGCATGGCCTCGCGGGCCTCCGGTGATTTAAGCCGCTCGGTGAAATGGCCGCTCTCAAGCTGCATGCGTTCGCGCAGGCGCTCGCCCTGTCCGTGGCGAAGCAGGTCCTTGGTCTGCCGCAGGGCCTCCGGCGGTTTGGCGGCCAACCTGGCGGCCACCCCCTGGGCCACCGACTCGGTCTCGGCATCGGCACAGACGCGGTTCACGATGCCATAGCGCTCGGCGGTGGCCGCGTCGAACGGCTCACCCAGCATGAGCAGCTCCGCGGCGCGCTGCTGCCCGATCAGCGCCGGCAGCAGCAGGCTGGAGCCGGCCTCCGGGACCAGGCCAAGGTTGACGAACGGCATGTGCAGCGTTGCGCCCTCGCCGGCATAGACCAGGTCGCAGTGCAGCAACATGGTGGTGCCCACACCGACAGCCACGCCGTTGACGGCGGCGACAATGGGCGTGCGCGTCCGAGTCAGTCCCTTCAGGAAACGCGAGACCGGCGTGTCCTCGCCCCGGGGGGGATTGTTCAGGAAGTCGTTCAGATCGTTACCGGCTGTAAAACAGTCGCCGCCGCCGGTGAGCAGGATCACGCGGACGTCGTCTCGCTCATCCGCGGATTGCAGCGCCTCGGCCACCGTGCCGTACATCGTCTGGGTCAGGGCGTTCTTCTTTTCGGGGCGGTTGAAACGGACGGTCATGATGCCGTCGGCGATCTCGGTGATTACCTCATTGCTCATGGGGCATGTCCTCGTGATGGTCGGAGAACCGGTCGATGACCCTTTCCAGAAAGCGGCGGACCGTGTCCAGCTCCGCCTCGGTGAAATCATGCCGGATCGTTTCGTTGAAGTGATTCAGCAGGGGGGCCGCGTCCTGCACGACCGCCCGGCCGCGATCGGTGAGCACCACGCGGGCCGTGCGCCGGTCATTGGGCAAAGGCTGGCGTTCCACCAGTCCGGCCTCGCGCATGCGGCCGACGACCCCGGTGATGGCCGAATTGTTGAGCATCAGCCCGCGGCTGAGCGCGCCCAGCGTGCACCCGGGATGCTCGTGCAGGTAGTACAGCACGCCCAGCTGCGCGGAGCCGATATCGAGCCTGGCGCGCAAGGATCGATCCACGGCCCGGAACAGGCTGCGCTGGGCCAGGTGGATCAGGTGCGCGAAGCGCGTCTCTTTCGCCATGGGCCGGGACATTAGCAGATTTATTTCATATGTGAAATAAAGGCCTGTACCGCCGCTCGGGAAAGTGCCGCCGCGCCGTCGGTCGGACCGATGGGCGGGCGCTGGCGGGCAGCGGTTGACGCAGCTACATTTTCAGGAGCGACGACGGCGCTCCTGTCGTTCGTTGTACGGCGTGCCGGCCGCGGTAGCGGCCATTGCGGCACGCCTGGAGGCCTCGATGGCATGTGTCCGCCACGGCCGGCTCGCCCTGTTGCTGGTGATGCTGGCGGTGGTCAACCCAACGACGCTCCGCGCCGAAGAGCTCGTCTCCCATTCCGGCCGTTTCGATGGGACAGCGCAGCAGGTCCTGGCCATGCAGGCCTTCGATGCCGCGCGCGGGACGCTGCTGCGCGTGCGGCTGGAGGTCTCGGGCGTGGCCAGCGGTGCGGTGGCGCACTACGGCGCCACGGGCAAACAGTTCACCTACCGGGGAAGATTCGCCCTTGCCGAGACCGCCAACCTGGATCCGCGCGGGCTGGTGGGTACCGCACGGGCCCACGGGGTCGACAGCGCGCCGCCGAGTCCCGACAGCCTGTCCGCCGTGGACTGGCACGTCGCGGTCTTCGGCAGTCTCCAGAAGACCGACGGTCTGCAGCGCTTCACCGGCCCCGGCCCGGTCTACGTCCTCTACGTCGCCGAGCGTTCCGAGCTGTCCATCCGGGACGGGGATGCCGTCCCGGCGGCGGTTTCCGTGACGGATTCCACGCTCAAGGCGCGCGCTACCCTGACGTATTATTACCAGCCGGCGCCGAATATGGACGCGAAGTATTGAACTGCTCCGCAAACCACTGCCGCCTCACGCCGTAGACTCGGAAACAGGGAGCGGGTCCGTCCCGGTCGCCAGCGTGAACCGTACGGCAGGGCCACGCGCTGCGCCCCGATAAACGCGCCGGCCCGTACAGGCCTGGGGAATACAGCCCGTCACCGAAAAAGAATACAGCCACCGGCAACCCGCTGCGGCCGGGTTGGCATATAAGGCTCCGGGATAGTGCCAACCGTGAACCAGAGCAATCAGCAGGCGCGAAATGTCAATCGCGCCCAGGCCGAGCGCCTGGGTGTTCTGGGCGTCGCCAGCGCCAGCTATGGCCTCGATACGCTGTGGTTGGCGGGCTTTGCGGGCCTGGGGACCGTCCCCGCGGCCGTGCCGGTGAGCTACGCTCTGGCGGCCGGCTGCGCGACGGGCTTTTTCCTTGTCGCCTTCATTCGTGCCTGGAACCTGCGCCTGTCCGATCCTCATCTGGCCGCGCCGCAACTGGTGGTGGGCTACCTCTTGCAGCTGTTGTTTCTCGCGGTGGTGCCCCAGCTGGGCGTACTGTTCCTGGCCAACATGTTCGTGGTCGCCGCCTTCGGCGCGCTGGTGCTGACGTTGCGCCACTTCCTGCTGGCCTGGTTGCTGGTCAGCCTAGCCACCGGCCTTGTGCTGTTCATGGTCGGCGACCGTCTGGGCATTCCCGTTGCATCCCGGGCGGAGCAGGTGGTGGTCTGGCTGGCGTTTGCATCGTTCCTGGGGCGGGCATCGCTGCTGAGCAGCCGCACCACGCACCTGCGCGAGCGCCTGCGGATCCGCAACGAGGCGTTGCGCGCGTCCGTGTCCCAGGTACAGCGGCTGGCGCAGGTCGACGAGCTTACGCAGGCCTGGAATCGCCGCGCCATACTGGCCCATGCCGAGGACGCGCGGGTGGATGCCGAGGCCTGCGGCGCGCCCCTCTGCGTGGCCATGCTGGACCTGGACCACTTCAAGGCCATCAACGACCGCTGGGGCCACCTGAGCGGCGACCGTGTTCTGAGCGGGGTTGCCGGCCGGCTCATGGCGCATCTGCGCCACACCGACCGCCTGGGCCGCTACGGGGGTGAGGAGTTCGTGCTGCTGCTGCCCGGCACCAGCCTGGGCGAGGCCACGGCAGTGGTGGAACGGCTGCGCCGGGCGGTCGCCGCGGGCGACTGGGAGGAGGGTGTGCCGGCGGTGACCCTGACCCTCTCCGCCGGACTGGCCGAGCTGGCTGCTGCGGAGTCAGTGGAATCCCTGTTGCAGCGGGCCGATAACGCCCTCTACGAGGCGAAGCGTCGGGGGCGGGACCGCCTCGTGGTGGCCGGGGCGCTCGCCGCTGTGGATCCCGGTTAGTCCGTGTTCGACGCGGCGGCCGCCGATGGCCGGCCCACCGCCTCGGCCAACAGCCGGTAGGACTCGATCCGGGCCTCGTGGCCGTGGATGTTGGTAACCACCATGATCTCGTCGGCGCCGGTTTCCTCGGCCAGCGCCGTAATGCGCGCGGCAACCGTGTCCGGCTCCCCGACGATGTGCATGCCGCGCAGGGACTCGATCTGCGCCTTCTCGTGGGCCGTATACGGGTAGTCCAGCGCCTCCTCCGGCGTGGGTATCGGAGCCGGCCGCCCGGTGCGCAGCCGCAGGTAAGAGAGCCGGACGGACGCGGCCAGGCGCTCGGCTTCCTCGGCGGTCGGCGCACAGATGGCGGCCACCGCGAGAATGGCACTGGGCTGGCCCAGGTAGTCGGAGGGCCGGAACTGCTGGCGATACGCCAGTAGCTCGCGGCCCCCTTCCGGGTTGATATGGCGCGCGAACGCGTAGCCCAGTCCCAGCTCCGCGGCCATGCGGGCGCTGTAGCCACTTGAGCCCAGCAGCCACATCGGCGGCAGCCGGCAGTCGTTGGGCATCGGCCGCACCCGTTCGAACGGATGCCCGGCCGGGAATTTGTCGTTGTCAAAGGCCAGCAGCTCGGCGATCTGCGCGGGGAATTCCTCGGCACCCTGGGTGTCCTGGTGCCGGCGCATGGCTGCCGCGGCGCTCATGTCGGAGCCGGGCGCACGGCCCAGACCCAGGTCGATACGGCCCGGGTAGAGGGCTTCCAGGCTGCGGAAGGTCTCCACGACCTTGAAGGGGGCGTGGTTGGGCAGCATGACACCGCCGGAGCCCACCCGCAGCCGACGGGTGGCCTGGGCCAGTGCCGCGATGACGATCTCCGGCGACGAGCTGGCGACGCTGGGAATGTTGTGGTGCTCGGCGATCCAGTGGCGGACGTAACCGAAGGTCTCGGCCTGGCGTGCCAGATCCACGGAGTTGTGCAGGGCCTGGCTGGCACCGTAGCCGGTGCCTATGGGGCACAGATCCAGGAGGGACAGATTGAAGGACATGGCGGCATTCCCGAGCGGACGGCGATAGGTTGCAGAATGCTACCGTATCTCGCCGCCGCTCTTCACGCCAGATGCTTGGCCGTTCAGTGTTGGGATTTGTCGGTGCGCACCTTGAAGCCCTTGACCAGTCCTTCCAGCTCGCCGGCCAGCCGGGCCAGCTCCTGGCTCGCGCTCGAGACCTGACCGGCGCCGGTGGCCGTGCGGGCGGAAGACTCGCTGATCTCGGCGACGTTGCGGTTGATCTCGTCGATGGTCGCGGTCTGTTCCTCCACGGCCGCCGCCACCTGGCTGTTCATGCCCGTGATCGTGCCGATGCGGTCGGCGATACCGCCCATCAGGGCGCCCGAGCTGCGGGCGTCCGCCACCGTGTCCTCCACCAGCTCCCGGCTGCGGGTCATCGCGGAGACGGACTGCCGGGCACCGTTCTGCACGCGTTCGATGATGTCGGCGATCTCCTCGGTGGATTCCTGGGTACGTGAGGCCAGGGTCCGGACCTCGTCAGCCACCACCGCGAATCCCCGGCCCTGCTCGCCGGCGCGGGCGGCCTCGATGGCGGCGTTCAGTGCCAGCAGGTTGGTCTGCTCGGCGACATTGCGGATCACGTCCAGTACCTGGCCGATGTTCTCGGCGTTGTCGCCCAGCTCGCGGACCTGGTTGGCGCCCTGCTCGATTTCGCTCGCCAGGGATTCGATGCCCTGAACGGTTTTGTCCATGGCCGCGCGGACCTCCTGGCCCTCGTCATTGGCGGCGCTGGCGGCGTTGGCGGCGTCAGCCACGTTGCGGGCCACCTCCTGCAGGGTGGCGGTCATCTGGTTTGTGGCGGTACTCACCTGCTCCGTGGAGGATTGCTGGGACTCCATGTTGGACTGCGTTTCCTGGCTTGTGGAGGACAGCTCCTCCGCGGAGGAGGCCAGCTGGGTGGTGTTGCCGGCGATCCGGCCGATCAGCCCCTCCAGCATGTCCAGAAATTCGTCGAAGCGGTGGCCCAGCCGGCCGATTTCGTCCCGGGCGGGGTTGTCGAGCCGCATGGTGAGATCGCCGTTGCCGCTGTTGAGATCCTTTACCCGGTCGGACATTCGCCGCAGCGGCACCAGGACGAGCCGCGGCACGCTCCAGACGATCAGGCCGAATACGGCCAGGCCCATGGCGATGGCGGCGAAGATGATCGCCGAGTTGCGGTTAACGTCCGAATTGACCTCGTCGGCCATGCGCGCCGACGCCTGGTTGATGCCATTGGTCATGGCGTCCAGGTGCTCCCGCGCTGCGTCGAACTGCTGCGCACCTTTCCCGAGACTGAGCTCGATCGCCTCGAAACGGGTCATTTCGTTGCCCTGGCCGATCAACTCGATGACCCGGTTGCTGGTTTCCACCCAGGCCTGGATGTCCTCGCGAAATGCCTGGGCGCGCTCCTTCACGACGGGCAGCGAGGCGGTCTCGCCGGCCTTGGCCACACGGTCCAGGGCCTGCTGGATGTTCTCGGAATGCTGCGCCAGCAGGGACTCGTACTTTTCGCTCAGCGGGTTGGTATTGAGTAGCGTGCGTTCAGCCACCAGCGCCTGATGCAGGTCCCGGTCGGCATCGAGCACCAGGCTGGACGTAGGCAGGTAGTCGTCGGCCAGCGTCAGTGCGTCGCCGGTCATCTCGGTGAGCAGCGAGCGGGCGGTAAGCAGCGCGGCCAGGAAAACCACGATCAGGAATACCAGCGGGATCGTGAGTTTCCAGCGCAGTGAAAGATCCCGCCACCAGGCCATGTCCATCAGAAATTCCCCTCCAGCAAGTGTAAATCCGTCGCCCGGCGCCCCGTTGCGGCCCGGGCCTACCAACGAATAGCGGCGGCTTCGCGCCATTCTTGAAATACGTCACGGATGATAGCGGGGGCGGAGGGAAGAAATGTGAAGGCCTTCAAGCCTTATCCGGAATGTGGAATACAGTTTTGGAATCCGGCCGGCCCCGGAACCCGGAGCCGGCCGGATCCGTGCCCGCCTCAGAGCTGCTCGAGGACGGACTCGGCGCTGCTCTGGTCAACGCCCTTGTCGTCGACGCCGATCCACTGCACCACGCCGTCGTCGGCGATAAGGGCGTAGCGCTTGCTGCGCTTGCCCATGCCCACGGCGCTGGCATCCTTGGCCAAACCGAGCTTTTCGGCGAACTCGGCGTTGCCGTCCGCCAGCATGCTGATGCGCTCGGCATTCTGATCCTTGCCCCAGGCGTCCATGACGAAGGCGTCGTTGACGGCGACACAGGCAATCGCGTCGACGCCCTTGGCGAGGATGTCGTCGGCATTTACCACGAAGCCTGGCATGTGGGTCTGGGAGCAGCCGGGCGTGAACGCCCCGGGCACGGCGAACAACACCACGCGCTTGCCGGTGAATATATCGCTCGTGGATACCGGCTCCGGGCCTTTCTCGCCCATGCGGTGCAGGGTGGCTTCGGGGATTTTCTCGCCTACTGCTATCGCCATTGGTTGTCCTCCTGGGGTCGGTTGAATGGTCGCCGGAACAAGCCAGCGGCCGCGTTCCTGGAATGTGCGCGGTTGCCGCGTATAGTGCCGGGGAACAAAGTTGGCACGGGTCGGACGGACCGTGCGTGCCCGACAACATACATAGGGGACGGGCGGCGGCGTTTCCAACCCCTGGAACGATTCCCGCCCGGCCCGTCTTCCAGTGGAGGAATAATGACCGCGGAGCTGATTTTCCAGGATGTCGCCTTCTCCGGCGCCGAAATCGACGAGCGCGCTGCGCGGCTGGCGGGCGGGCTCGCACGGCTCGGGGTGCGCGACGGCGATGTGGTCGCCGTGATGCTGCGCAATGACCCGGCCTTCATCGAGATTATCCAGGCGTGTCGCATCGCCGGCAGCTACTACTGCCCGATCAATTGGCATTTTCGCGCCGAGGAGACGGCTCATATTCTGCGCGATTCCGCGGCCCGGGTGCTGTTCGTTCACGAGGACCTGCTACCGGAGATCGAGGACGGCCTGCCGGCCGGGTTGACGGTCATCGTCGTGCCGCGTTTCCCGGCCCGCTCGGTTGACGGGCCGGTACCGGACGCCGTCGACTACCGGCAGTGGCTGGAGGCTCAATCGCCCTATGTTGGTCCGCCACGGACACCGCGTGGGCACATGGTCTATACCTCCGGAACCACGGGACGGCCCAAGGGTGTGCTGCGCAAGCCCGTGCCCGGCGAGGACCGGGCACGGGCTCTGGCCCGCATGCACCCGGTCATCGAGCTGGCCTGGGGCATTCGCCCCGGCGTCCGGGCCATGGTCCCGGCACCGCTGTACCACAGCGCGCCGAGCTCTTTCACCGCCATGGCCATGCAGGACGCCGAGGCGCTGGTCCTTACGCCCCGGTTCGACGCCGAAGAGACGCTGGCGCTGATTGAACGCCACCGCGTGGATACGCTCTACCTGGTGCCGATCATGTTCATCCGCTTGCTGCGGCTGCCCGAGGCCGTCAGGCAAAGCTACGATCTCGCCTCGGTGCGCTTCGTCGCGTCCACGGGCGCGCCGTGCCCGCCTGCGGTCAAGCAGGCCATGCTCGACTGGTGGGGCCCGGTCGTCCACGAGACGTATGCGTCCAGTGAAACCGGCATGATCACCGTCCAGGATCCCGAGTCCGCCCGTCGCAAGCCGGGGAGCGTGGGGCGGGCGCTGGGTGATGCCGAAATCCGCATTGTCGACGAGGACGGCAGGGAGTGTGCCCCCCGCGAGCCGGGGATGATTTACTGCCGTCAGCCGGCGTTCAGTGATTTCACCTACGCCAACCAGCCGGAGGCCCGAGAGGCCGCGGGCCTTGGTCACCTGGCTACCGTCGGCGATATCGGCTACCTGGACGAAGAGGGTTATCTCTACGTCTGCGACAGGGCCTCGGACATGGTGATATCGGGCGGGGTGAACATCTACCCGGCTGAGATCGAGCATGTCCTTTCCGAGCTGCCGGGCGTTGCCGACAGCGCGGTGTTCGGGGTGCCCGACGAGGAATATGGTGAGTCGCTCGTCGCCGCGGTACAGCCCGAGGCCGGTCGCGTGGTGGATGCCGATACCGTGCGCCGGCACGTCGCCGGGCGCCTGGCCGGCTACAAGACACCCCGCGCCGTGCACTTCCTCGAAGCCCTGCCCCGGGAAGACAGCGGCAAGGTGGCCAAGCATCGCCTGCGCCAGCGCCTTTACGGTGAAAAGCGGGGCTTTGCGGCCGAAGGCGGCGTGGGATAAGGTTCGGAACCTCTTCCTGCGAGGGAACCGATACAATGACCCTGAGCGCCGTCTTCTGGGATTTCGGTGGGGTATTCACCACCAGTCCGTTCGAGGCCTTCCGTCGCTTCGAGGCGGAGAACGGCCTGCCGCGGGATTTCCTGCGCGGCATCAACGCCACCGATCCCGATACCAACGCCTGGGCCCGCTTCGAGCGCAGCGAGCTGACGCTGGAGGAATTCGACAGGGCTTTCGAGGCGGAATCCGCCGCTGCCGGTTACCCGGTTCCGGGCAGCAAGGTGATCGAGCTGCTCGCCGGCGACGTGCGCCCGGAGATGGTAGCGGCCCTGCGGCGTATCCGCGAGGCTTACCGGGTGGCGTGCATTACCAACAACGTGCGCGCCGGCGAGGGACGGGGCATGCAGCGCTCGGCCGAGATGGCCACCGAGATCGAGGCGATAATGGACCTCTTCGAGATGGTAATCGAATCCTCGAAGATAGGCGTGCGCAAGCCCGACCCGCGCATCTACGAGCACGCCTGCGAGGCCATGGCCGTGGCGCCGCAGGAAGTGGTGTACCTGGATGACCTGGGCGTAAACCTCAAGCCGGCCCGGGCGCTGGGCATGACGACCATCAAGGTGGTTGAGCCGGCCGAGGCCCTGGCGGCTCTCGAGGACGTGCTCGGCATCGAGCTGACCGATCTGACCCCGGCGGGCTAACTCGTGGCCCGGCTGACCTACCAGCTGGCGGTGGTGGCCAACGACCGCCATGCCCGGACGGCCTTCCTGGTACTACTGGTAGGCGCCGCATGTATCGCGCTGGCACCCATATTCGTCCGACTCTCGGAGATCGGGCCCGTGCCGACGGCCTTCTGGCGCACCGCTCTGGCGGTGCCGTTCCTCGCCGCCATGGTGCCGCTGCTGCCTGATGAGCCCGACCGCAAGGCCGGCTTGCCGGGCTGGGGCGCGCTGGGCGGTTTCGCCCTGGCCGGCGCGTTGTTCGCAGGCGACCTGGGCTTCTGGCACTGGTCCATCGTCTACACCTCGGTCGCCAATGCGACGCTGTTCGCCAACATGGCGCCGGTGTTCGTGGCCCTGTTCGCTTTTCTGCTCTACGGCACGCGGTTCACCCGGCTGTTCCTGGCCGGCATGGCGGTCGCCCTTGCGGGGGCCGCGATGCTCATGGGGGACAGCGCCGCGCTGGGCGGACGGCACCTGCTGGGCGATGCGCTGGGGCTGGTGACCGCGATGTTCTACGCGGGCTATTTCCTGGCCATTGCCCGCCTGCGCGCGCGATACAGCGCCGGGGTGGTCATTGCGCTTTCGACGCCGTTCACCGCGCTGTGTCTGGTGCCGCCGACGCTGATTTCCGGGGCTGGATGGTTCCCGGAGACGGTGGCGGGCTGGGCGGTGCTGGCGGGTGTCGCCGTGGTGTCCCAGTCCCTGGGCCAGGGACTTATCGCCTACGCATTTGCGCATCTACCGCCGGCTTTCGGCGCCGTTTCGCTGTTGCTCCAGCCGGTGCTGGCGGCCTGTTTCGCCTGGCTATTGTTCGATGAGGCCGTGGCCGGGCTGCAGGCGCTGGGCATGGTGGCAGTGCTGACGGGTGTGGTCATGGCCAGGCAGGGGGCGCTCGTCCGGCCCTAGTTCCGCCAGTGCTGTGGGACATTACCCGGATCGGGGCGAGGCCGTTGTCTGCGCCTGAAGCAGTCGGCCGAGGGCGGCGATGGCATCCGCAACGCCAGTGCCGGCGGGCTGGTGGGCACAGTTCAGGCGCAGGAACCGGCCAAATCGACCGGTTGGCGAGAACAGCGGCCCGGGCGCGATACTGATACCCGCGGCCAGGGCGTCGCGTTGCAGGGCCAGGGTGTCTGCCGGTGCCGGCAGCTCCACCCACAGCACGAACCCGCCCCGCGGTCGACTGATGCGCGTGCCTTCGGGAAAGTGGCGCCGGACCGACTGTGCCATCTGGCTGACCTGGCGTTGGTAGGCGCGGCGCACGCGGCGCAGGTAGCGGTCATAGCCCCCCTGCGCCAGGTAGCGGGCGATGGCCAGGGTCTGCAGCGTCGGCGAGGCCTGGGCCGTGGCGTATTTCAGATAGGTCACCGCCTCCCGGTAGCGGCCGGGCACGGCCCAGCCGATGCGCAGTCCGGAGCCCAGCGTCTTGGAGAAGGAGCTGCAGTAAAGCACGCCGCCCCGCTGGTCGTACGCCTTGGCCGCCCAGGGCCGGGCGTCGGCAAACCCGAGCTCGCCGTAAACATCGTCCTCGATCAGGGGAATGCCCTGGCTCGCCAGCAGGTCCACCAGCGCGGCCTTGCGGTGCTCCGGCATGGAGTGACCCAGGGGATTGCCGAAGTTCGGCATGGCCACGCAGGCGCGTACGGGCCAGCGATCGATGGCCGTCTCCAGTGCCTCCAGATCCATGCCATCCCGGCCGTGGGTCGGGATTTCCAGCGCCCGCATTCCCTGGGATTCGATGGCCTGCAGGATGCCGTAGAAGGTAGGGGACTCGATGGCGACGGTATCCCCCGGCGCGGCCACCGACCGCAGACTCAGCACCAACGCTTCCTGGCAGCCGGCGGTGATCACCACGTCTTCCGGGCTTACCCGGCAGCCGGCCTCCGCCATGCGGCGGGCAACCTGCACGCGCAGTTCCTCGGCGCCGGGCGGAAAGTCGTAGCTAGCCGCCCGCCGGCCCTGGACGCGCCGGACGTGGCCGATGCAGCGATCCAGTGCGGTCAACGGCAGAAGATCGGGCGGCGGGACGGCCGCGCCCAGGGGGACGATGTCGGCCATGGCGTGTCGCTGCACCAGTTCCAGAACCCGGGCCTGGCCGGACACCAGAGTCGGGCCAGCCTCGGTACTTTCGGACTCCGGCCATTCCTCGCCGGGAACCTCGGCGTCGCTGACGAAGAAGCCGGATCGCGGGCGTGCCTGCACGATGCCGCGGTCCTCCATCAGACGACACGCCTCCACCGCGGTGGCGATGCTGACCCCGAACTGCCGGCTCAGCCGGCGAACCCCCGGCAGGCGATCGCCGGGCCCGTAGACACCGTCTTCGATCTGCCGGGTCAGCTGCACGGCGACGTGCTCGTAGAGCAGCTCACTCAATGGCAACACCCGCGACGTCGGCTAAAACTGTAATGGTATCTTTTTTACGCTTCTGAATCTGTATTGCCTGGAAGGTCTTGCCTAGACTCTCGGTTGGTCGTGGTCGGACACCGCCGGCGACGCAAAGGCCGGCTGCCCCGGGCAGTCGCCGGGCGCGCTGCGTGTTCCCGTTCCCATCGCTGACCAGTCCCTTGCCGGCCGCTCCATGTCCGGTCGGGGCGGTGCCGCCCGGTGCCTACCGATGGGCAGTGGCCGCCGTGGCCAGTCCTGGCCGTGGCGTGCCGACACCACGCCGGGGCGTTCCGCGCCCCTCAATGGAAAGAAGGAGCATCCGAACATGTCAGCAGTAATGAACGCGAACCTGGGCAACCAGTACCGCCAGTATACGCCGGGCTTTGCCGACTACTGGGACGAGCTGGTGGGCTGGGAGGACCGGCTGGAGCGGGAAGGCGCCTTTTACGAACGGCTGCTCAAGGCCCACGGGGCGACGGACGTGGCGGACGTGGCCACCGGTACCGGCGTCAACGCGGTGGCGCTTGCACGGGCCGGTTTTCGGGTCACGGCCACCGACGGCTCCGAGAATATGCTTGCCAAGGCCCGGGAAAACGCCGCGGCGCGGGGTGCAGGCTTCGTGGACACCAGGGTCGCCGACTGGCTCACTCTGGACGAAACCCTGGGTGCCGAGCGGTTCGACGCCGTCGTCTGCCTGGGCAACTCATTCACCCACCTGTTCGACCACGAGGCGCGTCGCGATGCCCTGCACGCCATGTACCGCGTACTCCGGCCGGGCGGAATGCTGATCATCGATCAGCGTAACTACGACACGATGCTGGACGAGGGATATAGCTCGAAGCACGCTTACTGCTACACCGGCGACGGTGTGGACGTGGGGCCGGTGGAGCTGAACCGGGGTCTGGCGAAGTTCCAGTACCGTTTCGCCGACGGGGCCACGTTCCAGCTCAACATGTACCCGCTGCGGCAGAACTACCTGACCCACCTCCTGGAGGACGCCGGCTTCATCAACGTGGAACGTTACGGCGACCTGCGGCGGCCTTACGTGCTGAGCGAGGTGGATTTCATCCAGCAGGTGGCTTTCCGGCCGGCGTAACCGGCTCGCCCGGCTGTGCCGGGCGACGGCTTTTCGCGCCCCGTTATTCGAACGGGCGCTCGTCCCACCACGGGTAGAACTCCGGCGCGTCCTGGCTCGGCCGCATCGTGAACCGGGCCGGGCGCTTCTCCAGAAATGAGGTCACGCCCTCGCGGGCGTCGTCGGACTGGCCCATGAAGGCGATCGCGCGGGAGTCCACCTTGTGGGCTTCCATGGGATGGTCGGCGCCGAGCATGCGCCACATCATCTGGCGGTTGAGCATGACCGACATGGCCGAGGTGTTGTCGGCGATCTCCCGGGCGAGCTCTCGGGCGGCCGGCAGCAGTTCCTCCGGCTCGTGCAGGCTGCGCACCAGTCCGCCGTCGAGGGCCTCCCCGGCGTCGAAGACACGCCCCGTGTAGGCCCACTCGGCGGCTTTCTGGAAGCCCACCACGCGCGGCAGGAACCAGCTGGAACAGGCCTCCATGGTGATCCCGCGCCGGGCGAAGACGAAACCGAACTTGGCTTTGGTGGAGGCCATGCGGATGTCCATGGGCAGGGCCATGGTGATGCCCACGCCCACGGCGGCGCCGTTGAAGGCGGCGATGACCGGCTTGCGGCACTCGTAGATGCGCAGGGACACCGTGCCGCCGCCGTCCCGGATGCTCTCGGCCAGGTCGCTGTCCTCGCGCTTGTCCCGGTTGAAGGTGTCGCCGCCCTTGCCGAGATCGGCACCGGCGCAGAAGGCCTTGCCCGCGCCGGTGACGATGACGACGCGGACGGCGTCGTCGGCGTCGGCGGCGTCAAAGGCCTCGATGAGCTCCCGACGCATGGTCGGGTTGAAGGCGTTCATGCGCTCGGGACGGCTCAGCGTCAGCGTCAGGATGCCGTCCTCGACCTGATAGTCCAGGGTCTCGTATGCAGCCACGTCTGTCCTCCGGGTCGTTTGGTTCTCGCGCCCGCGGCCCATCCGCGGGCGGATCATGGAGGCGACAGTGTAGCGGCTGGCGCGGCGGGTCGTAATGGCCCGGCAAGGCCGGGGACCGTTACTCGATGCCCAGGGTGGCCTCGGTCAGGCCCATGAACAGCCCGCCCCAGTAGCGGCCGCCGACCTCGATGGGCACTGACAGGTTGAACATAACCTCGCCCGTGTCGCGGAGATAGCTCTGCAGGCGGAAACGGCCCATGTGGGGTATCTCCCGGCTCTGGAAGAAACGCATGTGCCGGCTCCTGGCCAGGTCCACCTGGGGATCGCCGGTGGGCGGCTGTGAGAGCTCGCTGCGGTGGACGGCCACGTAGCCCTTGTTGTCCAGGGGCAGGCAGTACAGCGCCCCGTCGTTGGACGCAGCCCACTCGTCGATGAGGTGCTGGCAGGCCTGCTGGAACGGCTTCGCCCAGGGGGTGTCGTACTTCTGCGGCTCCGTGTCGGCGATGGGCTGGTGATTGCGGTCGAACATGTCCACGCCCTGGTCCACCAGCCGTTGGATCTCCTGCTGGATCTGGTCGCGCCGGCTCTCGATGGTCTCCAGGGCGGACTCCAGGTGACCGCGGCCGATGCGGAACTGGCAGAGCTTGTGCAGGGCCTCGTCGGTGGACTCCAGCAGCTCGGCGGTGTTGTCGTTGGAGCGCTCCATGTCCCGCTTGATGCGCAAGCCCAGGTCCCGGATCTCGCCGCTGCGGCCGTGGATGTCGCGGTTGGTCACGGAGAGTTCTTCCACGGCGGAGCTGACCTGTAGCAGGTCGGCGTGGGTGGTCTCGAAGTCGTCCACCATGCGCCGGAACTGGCCGGAGGTCTGGTCCACGGTCTCCCGTGCCTGTTCGGAGCGGCCGATCATCTGCTCCGCACCCCCGATAGTACGGGAAACCACGTCGGTCATGGTCTCCAGCAGGCCGCCGATCTCGTCGGCCGAGCCGCGCACCTTCACCGCCAGCGTCCGCACTTCGTCGGCCACCACCGCGAAGCCGCGGCCCTGCTCTCCGGCCCGCGCAGCCTCGATGGCGGCGTTGAGAGCGAGCATGTTGGTCTGGGCGGCGAATCCCTGAACGGTCCCCAGAATGGCCTGGATATTGTCGGAGGTGCTCTCCAGCTGCTGAACCGTGCCGTGGAACTCCCGCATGCTCTCGCTGACTTCGCCAATCTGCTCGGCGGCCCGGGCCAGATCGGCGACGGATGCCTGGGCGGCCTCGAGATTGCGCGAATTCACCTCGGCCAGCGTGTTGGAGCGGCTGGACAGCTCCTCGATGGCCCGCGCGGTCTCCTCGCTGGCGTTGTAGATGAGCTCGGAATACTCCTCCTGCTGGCCGGCGTCGCGCTGGGCCTCCTCCGCGGCCTTGCGGCCCTGGGCGGAGGTCAGTGTCACCTTGATGCTGTGCCGGCGCAGGTCTTCCAGAGCCGAGCGCAGACGCTCCATGAAACGGTTGAACAGAATGGCCGCCTCTCGCTCACGCCCGGAGGCGCTTGCCGGCAACTCCACCGACAGGTCACCGGTCTCGTCCGCGGCCGTACGCAGGGCCTCGATGAGCCGGTCCGAGGACCCCGAGCCGCGCGTACCGCGCATCGTGGCCACAAGCGCCAGGCCGCACACCGTGAGCACGGCTGCCGCCGCGGTCATGACCGTGCCGCCGGTCCATGCCAGCAGCCCGCCGGTCAGAAGCTGCACGCCGGCGAGGGCGAGAAACCGCCAGTCCGGGCGTCCGCGCGCCGCCGGCATCTGTATCGTGGTTGCCCCTGAAGTCATAATCGCCATGGTGTTCCGCCGTAGTATCTCGTGGCCACAGGGCACCGTTAACGGATGCCTTCGTTGTGTCTCGTTATGTCGGCACGGCCGCCCCCGTCTTGAGCCGGGCCGGCCGAGGGTGGCTCACTGGACAATAAATCGTTTGGCGCAGGCGCGGTGTGGAACCGGTCACGCTCTCGGGGGTGCGCCCGCGCCGGCTTGCGCCCGCCCGCCGGGCGTGGTTCCTTTGCGGGATGCCTCGATTCGCCGCCAATCTGTCCATGCTCTTCACCGAGTATCCGCTCGAGGCCCGATTCGGCGCCGCAGCCCGGGCCGGTTTCGGTGCCGTGGAGATCCAGTTCCCCTACGCGCTATCGGTCGACGCGCTGAAGCGCGAGCTGGATGCGCATCATCTGGAACTCGTGCTGCACAACCTGCCCGCCGGCGACTGGGAGGCCGGTGAGCGGGGGATCGCCTGCCATCCGGACCGGCAGAGGGAGTTTCGCGAGGGCGTCGAGCGCGCGCTGACTTACGCCGTGACGCTGGGCTGTCCCCGGCTCAACTGCCTCGCCGGCGTGCCGCCGGCGGGGGTGAGCGTCGAGCGCGCCTGGGCGGCGTTCCGCGAGAACGTCTCATATGCGGCACGGCGTCTTACGGCGTCGGGAATCACGCTGCTGGTGGAGGCGATCAATACATTCGACGTGCCCGGCTTTGTGCTGGCGGACAGCGCGGCGGCGCGGGCGTTGCGGGCCCAGTGCGGCGAGACGAACCTGCGTTTGCAGTTCGATGCCTATCATCTTCAGCGCATGGAAGGGGACCTGGTGGCGAGCGTGGCCGCGAACCGGGACTGGATCGGTCATGTCCAGATCGCCGATGCGCCGGGACGCCACGAGCCCGGTACCGGGGCGATCGATTTCCCGGCCCTGTTCAGAGCGCTGGACCATGCCGGATACGCGGGGTGGGTTGGTTGCGAGTACCTGCCGCGCAGCGGCACCGAGGCCGGTCTCGTGTGGATGGAGCGGCTGGGCGGGACTAAACTCAACTCCAGGGAATAGGCCAACGTCGAACGATTTTTCCGGGCCCCGCAGGTCACGGGTTTCGTCGAGCGTTTTCCGGGCTGCGGACATGGTCCCCGCCCGGCTACAGCGGAGGTTGAGTCATGTCCAGCGTGGAGCGGATGATCGACGATATCCTGCGTCGGGAAGGGGGCTTTTCGGAGCATCCGCTCGACCGCGGGGGCGCCACCAACTACGGCATTACCCAGCGGACCCTGAGCCGTTATTTCGGCCGTGCCGCCACGGTCCGGGAAGTGCGCGAGCTGACCCCGGAACTCGCGCGGGATATCTACGAGCAGAACTATTACCTGGGGCCGGGCATTCACCGGCTGCCGGACCTGGTCCAGCCATTCATCTTCGACAGCGCGGTCAACCATGGGCCGAGGCGGGCCATTCGATTTCTCCAGAATGTCTGTAACGACGCGGGGCTTGGCCCCGTGGACGTGGACGGGGCGGTCGGACCGCAGACCGTCGACGCGGCCAGACGCGCGGTGGAGGAAATGGGGCCCGTGCTGCTCGCCGCGCTCATCGAGGAACGGCGCAACTTCTACCACCTGATCGTGCAGGCCGATCCGAGCCAGGAGGTTTTCCTCAGAGGCTGGCTGCGACGCGTGAAGGAGTTCGAGACGGAGGCGGTGGCGTGATGAACGTGTTGAGCTGGATCTCCGGCATACTCAAGCCGGCCAAGGATCTCACCGAGGTGTTCGTGGAGAACCGCGAAGGGCGGGCGAAGCGCAAGCACGAGGAGACGCTGGCCGACAGCGACCTTAACGCGGCCGTGCTCAACCAGTTCGCCCAGGAGTTCGCCGCCCGCGAACGCCGTACCTGGTGGGATTCCGTCGTGGATGGACTCAATCGCCTGCCCCGGCCGCTTATCGCGCTCTCGCTGGTTGGTTTCTTCGCCGCGGCGCCGTTCTTCCCGGAGCGCATCATCCAGGTATCCCGGGCCTACGAGGTGATTCCCCCCGGTTTCTGGGCCCTGTTGAGCATCGTCATCGGCTTCTATTTCGGCGGCCGCATGCAGCTCAAGGCCCAGGACTTCCGCATGAAGGGCAGGGCGCTCGAGGCGGCGCGGGAGCTGACCCAGATCCGCGAGGAGTTCCGCTCCTTCGTCATGGCCGAGGAGCCGCCGGAGGAGACGACCTATCAGCGTGCGGTTGCAAACAGCGACGGCCGTCCGC
>JACDUA010000005.1 GCA_013519935.1 Ectothiorhodospiraceae bacterium WFHF3C12
GCGCCAGCGCCGAGCAGGCCCTGTATCGCCGGGGCGTACCAGGGCAGGGGTACGCCGAACTGGCCGATCACGGCCAGGGCGGTCAGATAGGTGCCAACCACCGCGGTGGCGGCAAGCCAGCCCGGGGTACCGGCCGGGCGCGACAGCGCCAGCGCCGCGATGAGGGTCAGGGGCAGTACCAACTGAAGCCCCAGGATCGAGGCAAGGATCTGGGTCTCGATGGATAGCGAGCTCAGTGCCATCGTGCCGGTTGTCCGTCTATGGTTTGTGCAATGGGCGCCAGCGTATATGCTTGACGGCGGGGCCCGCGATGGAGGCGCGGACGCAGCGCCCGGGCCCCATGGACGCCGGGCGCCGACCGGCACGTGATGGAGTACGACGGGATGCGGAAAATCTGGGTCCGGACGGAAGCCGGCAGCCGCGTGTTCAGGGAACGCCGGCAAATGGGGGACCGCCGCGCGCCTGCGCCGCGTCCGCCGACGCGGTCCGCCACCGTTCCCCTGCGGGTGCCGACGGTTACCGAGCAGGCGATACAGTTTCTCACGCGTTACCTCTTCTGCGGCCTGGGTCTGGCCTTTTTCAATGTTGCCTTCCCTGAATCACCGCGACTGCTGCCCGTCGAGTTCATAAACGCGGCGTTCGCCCTGTACCTGATCGCCAATACCGGGTTCTTCCTGCATGCCTGGCAGCACCCCGAATCCCTGTCGCGGTACCGCGTCGCCATGTGGCTGGATATCGTCATGGTATCCATGTGCCTGGTCGCCGATCCCAACGAAGTCCCGCCCTCGGCAATCGTCTACATCATGGTGGTGCTGGGCAACGGCATGCGTTACGGCCTGCGGCTGTTCGGCGAGGCCGTGGTCGGCAGCTTCGCCGGCGCCATGCTGGCGGTAAGCCTTCGTTTCGCGCCTTCCGCGGAGTTCCATCCGGGCCTGCTGTTCGTCAATCTCTTCGGCGGCATCATTCTTGTCTACGCCTACATCCTGATGAGCCGCGTGGAGGCCAGCCGCCGGGCGCTGGAGCAGAAAAGCCAGGTGGACGCGCTGACCGGCATCGTCAACCGAAGGGGGCTGGAGTTCATGGCCCAGCGGCTGTTCGCGGAGGCCGAACGCACCGGCCGTGGTTTCACGGTGATGTTCGCCGACATGGACAACTTCAAACAGGTCAACGACCGTTACGGCCATGCCGAGGGTGACCGCGTGCTGCGACAGCTCGCGCATATCCTCCAGTCGAGCATACGCGAGTCCGACGTGGCTGGCCGCCACGGGGGCGACGAGTTCGTGATCATCCTGCCCCATACCCGGCCCGGCCACGCCGAGGACGTTGCCCGCCGGATACAGGACAAGGTGCGCCACTGGGCGCGGGACAATGCACTCGACTGCAGCATCTCGGTGGGCATCGGCGAGGCGCCCGCTCTGGGGGGCGATCTGGAGACCGTGCTGCGCCGGGTCGACGAGGCCATGTACGCGGTCAAACGCGAGGGCGGCGGCGTGCAGGTGGTTCCGCGGTTGGGCGACACCCTCGGCGTCCCGGCGCCGGCACGCTGAACGCTAGCGCCTGCGCTTGCGCACCAGCCCCTCCTGGGCAACGGACGCCACCAGCGTGCCCTCGCGGTCGTAGATCCGTCCGAAGTTCAGCCCCCGGGAGTTGCAGGCGTTGGGGCTCTCCATTTCGTAGAGCAGCCAGTCGTCCATGCGGAAGGGCCGGTGCAGCCACAGGGCATGATCCAGACTGGCGGCGAACACATCGCCATTCATGATGGATGCGCCGTGGGGCAGCAGCGCCGTGGACAGCAGCTCGAAATCGGACGCGTAGGCCAGCAGTGCCTGGTGCATGCGGTGGTCGTCGGGCATGGGCTCCGTGGCGCGCAGCCAGTTGCAGCGGCTGGCCGGGCGCTTCTCGGGCACGCGTTTGTCCATGGGGTCGACAGGGCGGATCTCCACCGGCCGGGCAATGGTGAGGGGTTCCGGCAGGCGTCCGTCCTCGTCGGCATAAAGCTCCTGCTGGGTCTTGAGGGTTTCGGGCTCCGGCACGTTAGGGGGCGCCGGCTCCTGGTGCTCGAAACCGTCCTCGGGAAGCTGGAAGGAGGCGGACATGTCGAAAATGGGCCGTCCGTGCTGGATGGCGACGATGTGCCGCGTGTTGAAGGTGCCGCCGTCGCGAATCCGGTTGACCTGGTAGACGATGGGGGCCTTGGCGTCGCCCGCCCGCAGGAAATAGGCGTGGCAGGAGTGGGCGATTCGCTCGGGGTCCACCGTCTGGGTGGCCGCCATCAGGGCCTGCCCGAGGACCTGGCCGCCGAACAGGTTCGGGAACCCGAGATCGTAGCTGACCCCCCGGAAGATGTTCTGTTCGATGGTCTCGAGATGGAAGATCTCCAGCAGTGTGTTCAGGCCGCTCACGGTGCGTCTCCTTTTTGTGATCCTGCCGGGCAGCCGTACACGGCGGCCGCCAAACCGGCTATTTCACCATACTTCGCCGCGTGCCGCTTGGGGTGTCCGCCCGCTCAGAGGATGCCTGCGTCCAGCCCCGCGGCCATGTACAGGCCCAGCTCCTCGCACTGTCCGATGAAGGCCTCGTCGAATTCGCCGCGGCAGAGCAGCGGTTCCTGGGCGGGGCGCCAGCGCAGTCCGGTGGTGATGCTGTCCACCGCGCGCAAGGTGCCGGTGCCGTCGCGTCCGGCACGCACGTAAAGCGCATAGGGCAGCCCCTCCGTCTTTTCCAGGCAGGGGTAATAGGTGCGGTCGAAGAAGTCCTTGAGCGCACCGCTCATGTAGCCCAGGTTCTCCGTGGTGCCGAGGATAATGGCGTCGGCCTCCAGCACGTCGTCCGGCCCGGCCTCCAGTGGTGGCAGGTAACGTGTCTCCACCGCTTCGATGTCCTCGTGGCGGGCGCCGGTCAGCACGGCGTCTTTCATGCGCCGCGTATTGGGCGAGGGGGCGTGGGCCACTACCAGCAATCGTTTCGTTTCGCTCATCGGGCCTTCTCCTCGGGCTCACGGACCCAGGGTGAACCGATCGGCGTCAAGATGGGCCGGAAAGCGTTCCCGGTAAGCCACCAGCGCCGCGTGGTCGAGGGTCACGGTGGTCACGCCCTCGGCATCGCCGCAGTCCGCCAGGGTATCGCCGAGGGTGTCCAGGGCAACGCTGCCACCACTGTATTCCACGCCGTTGCCGTCGATACCGACGCGGTTGACCCCCACGACATAGCACAGATTCTCGATGGCGCGGGCCTGCAGCAGCCGGCGCCAGCGCTCCCGCCGCGCGGCCGGCCAGTTGGCCACGTAGATGAGCAGGTCATAGTCCTGCTGGTTGCGGCTCCAGACCGGGAAGCGCAGGTCGTAGCAGACCAGGGGGCAGATCCGCCAGTCGCCGATGGCGGCCACCAGGCGCCGTGTCCCGGCCTGGTAGTGATGTTGCTCGCCGGCCATGCGGAACAGATGGCGCTTGTCGTAGGTCAGCAGCTCGCCCCCGGGGGTAGCCCAGTGAAGGCGGTTGAAATGCCCCGATCCCTCCGTGACCGCCAGGCTGCCCGTGATCACCGCCCCCAGGCGCCGCGCCATTGCCTGCATCCAGAGCACGGAGGCGCCATCGTGGGGCTCGGCATGAGCCTCCGGCGCCATGGTGAAGCCGGTATTGAACATTTCCGGCAGAACCACGAGGTCCACGTCCGCCGCCACGGCCCCGAGACGCTGTTCCAGCAGGTCGCGATTGGCCGCCGGGTCGTGCCAGTGCAGTGGCGTCTGGACCAGCGCGAGTTTCAGATCCGGCATAGTCTCTCTCCCGCGGCGTCCAGTGTCTCGTCGCGTTTGGCGAAGCAGAAGCGCAGCAGCCGCTGCCCCGCCGGCGGCCGCTCGTAGAACGGCGACAGCGGGATGGCGGCGACCCCCGTTTGCTCGATGAGATGGTCGGCAAAGTCGACGTCGTCAAGATCGGACAGTGCACTGTAGTCCGCCAGCTGAAAATAGGTGCCCGGCGTCGGTACCAGCTTGAAGCCCGCACGCTCCAGATGGGCAGTGAACCTATCCCGTTTGGACTGGTACATGACGGCCAGCGCGGCCGGGTGATCCGGTTCCTCCGCCATGAAGCCCGCCAGGGCCACCTGGGCCGGGGTCATGGTGGCAAAGGTGACGTACTGGTGGATCTTCCTCAGCTCCGCGGTCAGCGCCGGCGGGGCAACGCAGTAGCCGACCTTCCAGCCGGTGCAGTGGAAGGTCTTGCCGAAGGAACCGACCACGAAGCTGCGCTCGCGCAGCTGCGGGTGAGCATGCACGCTGTGGTGCGGGCGGGCGTCGAAGACGATGTGCTCGTAGACTTCGTCGGCGAGTATCAGGATGCCCGTGTCGTGGACCAGGGCCGCCAGCTCGTCGAGGTCCGTCCGCGAGAACACCGCACCCGATGGATTGTGGGGGTTGTTGACGATGATCAGGCGGGTTCGCGCCGTGATCCGCTCAGCCAGCTGCCGCCAGTCGACGCGAAAGCTCCCGGCCTCCAGCGGCATCCGCACGACGCTGCCGCCGGCCAGTTGAACCGCGGGGCCGTAGGCGTCGTAGGCAGGGTCCAGGATGACGACCTCGTCGCCGGGCGCGACACTGGCCTGAATGGCGTCGAACAGGGCCTCGGTGGCCCCGGACGTCACGGTGATCTCCCGTTCGGCGTCGGGACGATGGCCGTCACGCCCATCCAGCAGACGGGCAATCGCTTCGCGCAGCGCCTCCACGCCGTGCAGGGGCGCGTACTGGTTATGGCCGGCCGCCACCGCTTCGTCCAGCAGAGAGCGAAGGCGCGAAGGCACGGGAATGTCGGGGAAGCCCTGGGAGAGATTGATGGCGTCGCGTTCCAGGGCCTTGCGGGTCATCACCGAGAATATGGTGGTGCCCACGTCGGGTAGCTTGCTGGGGATCTGCAACGGCTTGCTCCGGTGACCACGCAAATTACCAGATTCGCAGAGCGCGGCGGTGATCGCAATTGCCGAGGCCGCTCAGCCGGAGCGCGGCGCGGTGGCGGTCTGCTACGGCGATCCGCCGGGCGGGCAGAAGACGACCTGATTGCGGCCCCTGCGCTTGGCCTCGTAGAGCGCGCGGTCGGCACTGTCGATGAGCGCATCCGCCGCGTGCGCGGGTTGTGATCCCCTGCGCACCGGCCAGCCAGGGCCCGGACGCTTGAGTGGTGTCGGCGGGGGTTACACGTGATAGTGTTGGTGCCATGGTCGTCCCGGCAGTCTTTGTCAGCACGGAACCTTGCCGTGAGCGTGCCGGGATGCACCGCGTCACCGGCCGGACAAAATCCACAACTAGCCGGCCGTTCTCCCCGATACGCCTCGCCGGTTTTTGAGGGAGCGGGACTATCGATGAAAGGCTTGCGTCGGGTGCGTTCGCCAAGCTGGCGGGCCGGGCAAGTCGCGTTGGTGTACGCGAGCATTGCCGCGCTCTGGATCGGGTTTTCGGATGCGCTGGTGGAGGCCTGGGTGGACGACCCGCAGGCCCTCACGCGCGTGCAGATGGTCAAGGGTTGGCTGTTCGTGGCGGTAACCGCCGGGGTGCTGTTCGTGTCCCTGCAACGGCTCCTTGCTGCCGATTCCCGGCTGCTCGCCCGGTTCGAGAGTCAGCGCCGGGAGCTCCGCGAGCTGAGCCAGTTCCGTGAAGGCATCATCGACAACGCCAGCATCTGGATCAACGTCATCGACCCGCATGCCCGGGTGGTGGTCTGGAACAAGGCCGCCGAGCAGATAAGCGGTTACCGGCGGGAGGACGTGCTCGGCACCACCCGGATCTGGGAACTGCTCTATCCGGATCCCGATTACCGCGATTTCATCACGCGCACTGCGGCGGAGATCATCGCCGACGGGGTCGAGGTCACCGAGTTCGAGACGTTTATCCGCACCAAGGGTGGCGAAAGTCGCAGCATTGCCTGGAATTCGCGCCGGTTCTTCGGGGACGACGGCGAGATCGTCGGATCCGTGGCGATCGGTCGCGATATCACCGACCGCAAGCAGGCCGAGGCAGCGCTCCGCGCCCGTGAGCAGCAGCTCGCCAATCTCATGGCCAACATGCCCGGCATGGCCTACCGCTGCGTCAACGACCCCGAGTGGACCATGGAGTTCGTCTCCAGCGGCTGCCTGGAGCTCACCGGTTATCCACCAGAGGCGCTGGTGAACAACCGCGAGATTGGCTACGCAAGTCTGGTTCATCCGGACGATCGCGAGCGGCTCTGGGATCAGACCCAGGCCGCCGTCCGCGAGGGTCGGCCGTATGCGCACGAATACCGGCTGCGAACGCGCAGTGAGGAAGAGATCTGGGTCTGGGAGCAGGGTCGGGCGGTCGCGGATTCCGGTGGGAGGGTCCTGGAAGGGATCATCATGAACATCACCGATCGCAAGAACCTGGAACAGGAACTGTCCAGCCTCGCCCGCTGCGATCCCCTGACAGGTCTGGCCAATCGCCGCGAGTTCTACAAGCTGCTGGTGGACGAGCTGGAACGGGCCCAGCGCTACGATCGTCCACTGGCGCTGCTGTGGCTGGATCTGGATGACTTCAAACAGGTCAACGACCGGCTCGGGCACCTGGCCGGCGACGAGGTGCTGCGTCGCCTTGCTCACCTGCTCGCGGACAGTGTCCGCACCGCCGACCGCGTCGCCCGCATCGGTGGGGAGGAATTCGTGGTTCTGCTGCCGGAGATGGGGCTGGAGGAGGCTTCCGAGACCGCGGAACGGCTGCGCCGGCTGGTCGGGGAGACCCGTTTCGAGTTGGACGGCGGGGACGCGGTGAGCACCACGGTCAGCGTCGGCGTTGCCGTCTACCCCGTTCACGGCGCCAGCGTCGACGATCTGGCGGGGGCCGCCGACCAGGCGATGTACGACGCCAAACGCGCCGGGCGCGATCGGGTGCGACAGTCCGGCGAGGCGCTGCAGGGCGCCTAGCCTGACGGCGCAGTGGTCTGCCGCCTGTCTGCCGGGCGTACGGGGCGCTGGCAAGGCGGCGGTGCGCCGGCGTGGCACCGTCACGCCGGGCGACACCGTCAGCGCGTCGCGCCGGGGGAGGTAGACATGGCGACAGCCAGCAGGACTCAGGGAGAGGGGGATTATGGAGGATTGGAGTCAGGAACTGCCCGCCGCGCATGACGACCAGGTTCGTTTCGAGCTCTCGCGTGGCGCGGTAACGGACAACGGCGCCACGCCCTGGACAGCCGTGCTTGGTCTTGGCACGCCGCCGCAGCGTCTGCGCTTCATGCTGGACACGGGGACGGTGAATACCTGGATTACCTCCACGGCCTGTGGCACCGATGCCTGCCTCGCCCACGGCCGGTTCGACCCGAATCGCTCTTCAAGTTTCCGGGCGAGCGCCGAGCCGCCCAAGCGTGTTTCCTTCGGGCCATGGGGCACCATGGACGTGTCGCTGGGCGGGGACGTGATGGTACTCGACGCCATCGCGGAACGGACAAGTGCCACGCTCACCACCCGCGAGCGTCTCTGGCTTTACCTCGCCACGCATTATGCCGGTGCCCAGTTCGCCGCGCTGGACTGCGATGGCGGACTGGCCATACCCGCCGTGGACTGCGACCGCCCGACCGCGCTGCTGCAACAGCTCTACCGGGAGGGGCACCTCGCCGCGCCATTGGCGTCCTTTTACTTCGACGCCCCGCGCGGCAACGGCGAGTGCCTGATGGGCGCGGCGGACCCGCGGCGCTACGATCCCGCGACGCTGAATCCGTTGCCCCTCCAGCCGCTGGCCGGCGCGTTCGATTACCTCTGGAACGTACCCATGCAGTCGCTGCGCTGCGGCGGCACAACGGTCGTGAAGGACTCGGCGCTGGTGCTGGATACCGGTTCGTCCCGCTTCAAGGGCGGCAAGTCCGTCATACAGCGTTTCCTGGACGCGGTCACCGACGACGGGCGGTTGCCGATCAGCGTGTCGGACCCGCTGGAACTGAACGAGTACCCCGACATCATCCTCGAGCTCGGAGGGCAGGCGTACGTGCTCACGCCCGCGGACTATTTCCTCCACGTCGCGTCGTCCCGGTGGGAAGTGGGCATTCACCATCTGGAGGGGCTGCCCGACGAGATGCTTCTGGTGGGGTCTGTGTTTCTGGATACCGTCTACAGTGTCTTCGTCGTCTCGCCGGAAAATGGCACGGGGCAGGGGGTGATCCTGGCGCGCCCGACTCGCCGGAACTGAGCGACAGCGGTATTCGGCGGAACGAGCGCGGCGGGTCACCGACGCCATCCCGGCGCGGACGGCAAGGGCTGTCTGACCCTGGGGCTTCGGGCGGGCGCGGGGGACTGGTGTCAGTGCCGCACAGCCCTCACCATAAGAGCACGGGCGGTCCTACAGCGAGCGCAAGACCCGGGCAAAGTGGAGAACGAGCCATGGAAACGACACTGGGAACCATCATCAAGGAAAAGCCGGGCGTGCTGTACAGCGTGGCGCCGGAGGCCTCGGTACAGGAGGCGGTGAACGTCATGGTCGAAGGCGGCGTGGGCTGCGTCATGGTCATGAAGCAGGGACGGCTCGAAGGGTTGTTCACCGAGCGCGATCTGATGCATCGGGTCGTGGGCCGCGAGATTGATCCGAGCCAGATCACCACCAGCGAGGTCATGACCCGGGAGATCGCCACGGTTTCCCCGAAGCTGACGGTCGGCGAGGCCATGGCGCTGTGCACGGAGAAGCGGCTTCGCCACCTGCCCGTCTACGAGGGCGAGACCCTTATCGGCATGGTCTCTTCGGGCGATCTGACGAAATACGCGGTCAGCGAACAGCAGCACACCATCGAGGACCTGATCAAATACATCTCCGGGTAGCATGGTGAGGCTTCTGCACAACGTCGAGATTCCGGACGCGGAGATCGAGATGCACGCCGTGCGCTCGCAGGGGGCTGGGGGTCAGAACGTCAACAAGGTGGCCTCCGCCATTCATCTGCGTTTCGACATCCGCGGATCGTCACTGCCGGAAGGCATCAAGGACCGAATGCTGCGGTTGCGCGACCAGCGCATCACCAGGGACGGTGTGGTGATCATCAAGGCTCAGCGATACCGTGATCAGGAGAAGAATCGCCAGGATGCCCTGGAACGGTTGCGGCAACTGGTGCGAGGCGCTGCACAGCCGCGCAAGCGCCGCCGGCCGACACGGCCGGGCAGGGCCGCGATCGAGCGGCGCCTTCAGGCGAAGAAACATCGCGGCCGCAAGAAGTCCCTGCGCGGACCGGTGTCCGGAGACTAACGATCGCCGGCGCCGCCGATCCGCACCGCGCCCGCCCGCTCAGTCTCCACCCGCGAGCCCCATGAAGCTCAGCACCGTGCGGGCGAGCTCCGGTCCCACGTCCTCCTGCAGAAAGTGCCCGGCCCCGTTCATGGTGACGTGGTTCTGTCCCTGGGCACCCGGGATGAGTTTCTGGAACGGCTTTTCGCCCCCGCGGGTTACCGGGTCCCGGTCACTGAAGGCGGTGAGCCACGGCCGGTCGAAATCTCTCAGGGTTGCCCATGCCGCCCGGTTGGCCCGGGCCTCGGGATCCTGGGAGTCGATGGGCACGAGGGCCGGAAAGCGGCGGGCGCCGGCCTTGAAACGGTCGTCCGGGAAGGGCGCGTCGTAGGCGGCACGCTCCGCGATGGTGAGCTCGCGCTGAGTGCCCGAGTCGACGATGGCCGAGACACTGAAATCCGGCACCTTCTGGGAATAGTGACGCCATTTCATGAAGCCCTCGGTCGGCTGATGATCACCCGTTGGCAGCCCCGTGTTTGCTGTGACGACCCGGGAGAAGCGCTCCGGTTGGGCGGCCACCAGCCGCAGGCCCAGTAACCCGCCCCAGTCCTGGCAGACCAGGGTGATGGCCTCGAGACCGGTTTCGTCGAGCCAGCGGCGCATCCAGTCGACGTGGCGGGCATAGGTATAGTCCTCCAGGTCCGCCGGCTTGTCGCTGCGGCCGAAGCCCACCAGGTCCGGGCAAATAGCCCGACAGCCAGCCTGTTCAAACAACGGGATCATGTGCCTGTAGAGATAGGACCACGTAGGCTCACCGTGCATCAGCAGGACGACCGGGCCATCCGCCGGGCCGGTCTCGATACTGGCAATGCGCAGCATGTTGCCCTCGGCGTCGGTGACGTGCCGGTAGGTGGGCGACCATGGGAAGCCGTCGATCCCGTCGAAGCACGCTTTGGGTGTTCGCAATATTTCCATGCTGGCACTCCGGCGACCTGGGCTGGAGCCGGATTCTGTTGGGTCCGGGCAGGCGCGTCAACGCATCACCGCTCCGGCCTGAACCTCACTGCGCGTAATCCGGCTGGTTGCCGGGGGCGTTGAGGGACCAGTCGTAGCGGTGGTCATCGTAGCCCGAGCGATCGGCAAGACGGGAACGCAGTTGATCGCCCGCGTACCGGCGCAGGTGCCTTATTACCCCCGCCTCGCTGTCGCCGAAATCGGCCCTGAACCAGTGGTAAATGCTGGAGACAATCAGCTCGCCATCATTGAAGCCCACGCCGCGTGGATGGTTGACGTAGGCACGCGCGGCGGCCGTTAGCTGTTGGTCGACGCGGTCGGCGGTGAACGGATCGGCGAGCAGGTTGGGGCAACCCAGGGAGGCACAGTTGACGCCGTAGTGGATGCGCGGGTCCTGCCAGACAGGGCGTAGAATGCGGTGCTCGATGTCGTTGAGGGTCAGTGCCTCGCCCTCCACCTCCACCAGCTCGGCGCCCCACGGTCCGTCGCTGAACCATCCCGGTGAGATGTCGATGTCGCGGATGCTGTCCACGGGCGGATGCGCCAGCACGACTTCCACGGTCACCGCGTTGTAGAGGTTGAGCCAGTAGGCCAGCTGTTCGTCGCGGTCATACTCCGAGATGGCGACCCTTTCGAGCTCCTCGATATAGCCCTGGAGCCGGCGCCGGTGGGCTTCGCTGACGCCCGCGTAGTCGAGGCGAGCAATCCCGTCCGGACCCGGCTCGCGGTACCGGGCCAGGAACGCACCCCAGGCGGAATGGTCCACGGTGCGGGTGGCATCGGGGTCGTGGGCCTGCCAGCGCGGCCAGAGCTCTGCGGAGGGTGCCGCGGCGGCCGGGCCCGTAACGAGGAGGAACAAGGCGATCACTGCAGCCCGGATGAAAACGCGTTGCACGGACCGGGTTTTCGGAGATTGGCTCATGGAGGCAAATATAGTCCCGGTCCCGCGGCTCGTGAATCCGCGTCAATACGTATCCTGGACGGCATGACCCGAAGGGGTGCCGTCGGCTAACATCGATGGATTCGCCACGCAGGGGGGCAGCATGCCCGGTCCGCTCAACGGTTACCGTATCGTCGACCTCACCGCCATGGTCTCCGGCCCGTCCGCCACCATGTTGCTGGCCGATCAGGGCGCCGACGTCATCAAGGTGGAGCCGGCGGGCGGGGATCATACCCGCGCCGCCGCGAACCGTCGCGGCGGCTACGCTGCCGCCTTTCTCAACAACAATCGCGGCAAGCGCTCCGTGGTGCTGGATCTCAAAAGCCCGGCCGGAGTCGAGGCCCTCAAGCGGATTGCAGCCGGCGCGGATGTCTTCGTGCAGAATTTCCGCCCGGGCGTCGTGGATCGCATGGGCATCGGCGAGGCCGACATTCGCGCCGTGCGGGAGGACATCATTTACGTCTCCATCTGCGGATTCGGTCACTCCGGGCCCTACGCCGCGAAGCCAGTCTATGATCCGCTGATACAGGCGCTTTCCGGGCTGGCCAGCGTCCAGGGCGGATCCGACCATGCCCGGCCACGGCTGGTGCGCACCATTCTGCCGGACAAGCTCACCGGCGTGGTCGCGGCCCAGGCCATCTCGGCGGCGCTGCTCGCCCGCCACAACACCGGCCGCGGCGATCACATCCGCCTGTCCATGCTGGACGCGGTGGTTGCCTTTCTGTGGGGCTCGGACATGGGCAGCCAGACCTTCGTTGGCGACGAGCTGCCGCAGCAGGACGCCGCCAGCTTCATTGATCTGATCTACGAGACCACCGACGGGCATATCAGCGTCGCCGTGCAGACGGATCGGGAATGGGAGGCGCTTTGCGGCGCGCTGCAACGCCCGGACTGGCTGGAGGACGAGCGTTTCCGCACCCCGGAGCTGCGCCAGCGCAACATAGACGAGCGCCTGGCGCTGACCCAGTCCGTGCTGGCCTCGGACAGCGCCGCGAACTGGCTGGAGCGGCTGGAAAAGGCCAGCGTACCCTGTGCGCCGGTGCTCACCCGCGCGCAGATGATCGAGCATCCGCAGGTGCGGGAGAACGCCATCGTCATGGAGAGCGACCACCCGCAGGCCGGCCGGCTGCGCCAGGCGCGGCCCGCCGCCCGCTTCAGTGAGCACCACCCCGACGGTCAGCGCGGCGCGCCGGGGCTGGGGGCGCATACCCGGGAAGTGCTCGCCGAGGCCGGCTACGACTACGAGGCCGTCGAGGATCTGCTGGCGAGCGGTACGGCCAGGGATGGGCAGAACGAGCCCCCGGGGAGGAACGAACGTGATTGATCTCTATTACTGGCCCACCCCCAATGGCTGGAAGGTCAGCCTCATGCTGGAGGAGTGTGGTCTGGATTACCGCCTCAAGCCCGTGAACATCGGCAAGGGCGAGCAGTTCGAGCCGGCCTTTCTGCGCATCAGTCCCAACAACCGTATGCCGGCCATCGTCGATCACGATCCCGACGGCGAATACGCCGGACAGGGCAGCGTCCCGGTCTTCGAGTCCGCCGCGATCCTGCTGTACCTGGCGGAGAAGACCGGCCGTTTAATGCCTACCGACCCGATGGGCCGGAAGGAGACCATGGAGTGGCTGTTCTGGCAGATGGCCAACCTCGGGCCCATGGCCGGCCAGCTCAGCCACTTCGTGAACTACGCGCCCGGGGGCAACGAATACGCCCACGAGCGCTATCTCAACGAGTACAACCGTTGCCTGGGCGTGCTGGAGCGCCGGCTTGAGGGCCGGGAGTACATCCTCGGTACGTATTCCATCGCCGATATCTGTGCCTGGCCCTGGGTGTTCATCGCCAAGCCGCTGGGACAGCCCCTGGACGACTTCCCCAACGTCAGCCGTTGGCGCGCGGCGATCAAGGCGCGTCCGGCGGTGCAGCGGGGCGTGGATCTGGGCAAGGAATACCGTCGCGCGGCGCCGCCGAGCGAGGAAGAGCGCCGCATCCTGTTCGGTCAGACCGCCGCCACGACCAAGGGGGGAGGGGCCGATGACCGAACGTAGCGGCGACGCCCCCGCACAGCACTACGGTGGCGCTTTCCTGGACCGGGCCTCGGATCGGCGGTTCGATCCGGCGTGGCTGGCGTCCGCCATGGCTCATGACGAGGCGAGGTATCTACCCCTCTGGCGCAGCCGTAACCGGTTCCACCCCGGCGGGCATGGCGCGACGGCATTGCCGGGGCGGACGGGCGGCGACCTCCAGGCCATTGCCGACGAGGTGGTTTTCCTGGGGGTGGCGGAGGGCCGGCCGCTGTTTGCCATCGACCTGTCGAGTCGGGAATCCGAGGAACTGCAAGGCTGGTTGCCGGCCGGCGAGTGGCAGGATCTGCGCCGGTTCGGGCCGCTGCTCGACCGCCGCGAAGCGGCGTGGTGTGCCTACGCCCGGGGCATGCTGCACTGGCACCGGGCCCATCGCTACTGCGGCCACTGCGGCGCGCCCACCGAAAGCTGGCGCGGCGGGCACGTGCGTGTCTGTACCCGCGAGGCGTGCCGCCGGCAGATACACCCGCGCACCGATCCGGCCGTGATCATGCTCGTGGAACGCCCCGCCACGGCGCACTCGCCCGCCCAGTGCCTGCTGGCGAGCCACCAGCGCCTGCCTGAGGCGGTCTACACCACGCTGGCCGGTTTCGTGGAGCCCGGCGAGCAGCTGGAGGATACCGTGGCCCGGGAGGTGGCCGAGGAGACCGGGGTTCGGGTGGAGCGGGTGCGCTATTTCGCCTCCCAGCCCTGGCCCTTCCCGGCGCAGCTCATGGTGGGCTTCCGGGCCGTTGCGGCCTCGGTCGGGATCCGTGTCGACCCCGAGGAAATCCGGGATGCGCGCTGGTTTACTGCCTCGGAGATCCGCGCCGCGGGTGAATGGGGCGACGACGCCAGTCTGCAGTTGCCGCGGGCGGACTCCATCGCGCGTCAGCTGATTGCCGACTGGTTGCAGCGTAGCGACGCGCAGCGCTGAGCGCTGCGCCGGTTTACCGTCCGCGAGGGACCGGGACGGGCGCGGGTGCCGTCTACGCGCCCGCGGGCGGGGTGGCCTCGTAGCCGACGATGCGCTCGCGCAGGGGCTGCGGTATGGGCTTGCTGGTGACGTCATGGAGATCGGTGTTCACGTAGACCAGCTCCCCGCTGATCAGGTGATCGTCGCCGCGATGGATCTCCGCCAGCAATTGCAGGCTGGTCCGGCCCAGCCGGCCGGTGCGCACCATGACGTCGAGCTCGTCGTCGTAAGCCGCGGGCCGGTGATAGTCGATGACGGAACGCACGACATAGAGGTCGGACTCGAACGGAGCCAGCCCGTCCGGATAGGGGAAGCCGAGCTCGCGGAAGTACTCGGTCATGCCCACGTCGAAGTAGGTCAGGTAGTTGCCGTTGAACACGACACCCTGTGGGTCGACTTCGGCCCAGCGTACCCGCAGGGGCATGGAAAAGCGGAAGTCCTGTCGCGGCATACTCGCGTACCTCCGGGTCCGGTGCTGACAAGGTCGCGCGTAGTATGCCGCAGCAGGACGTCTCTTTCAGCGTCCGCGGGCTAGTCGTCGAGCCGGAAACCGATCTTCAGCACCACCTGGTAATGACCCACCTTGCCGTCGACGATGTGGCCGCGCGTCTCGACCACCTCGAACCACTCCAGATTGCTGACCGTCTTGGCCGTGCGCTCCACGGCCTTCGAGATGGCGTCGTCGATGCTCTTGCTGGAGGAGCCGACGACTTCCGTGGTCTTGTAGATGTGATCGCTCATGGTTGCTCCTTGGTCCTTCGGGGTCGCAAACGTGGCCATGAGTTAACCTCTGGCGGCGGCGCCGCGCCAGTTCAACCGGGCTTCGGGCTGACCGGGCCCCGGTGGCGCTATAGGATGTCACGGGCGGGCCCGACCCGGGTGCCCCGTCTGCCACGCCGGTTGTCCGCGCAGTGCGCAAGAACAACGATCACGAGGAGACCGTAATGGATATTGCTTTCAGGCCCGTCCACGAGCTGATGCGGCTGATGGCCGATGGCGAGTTGACCAGCGAGGCCTTGCTGGAGTCGCTCATCGAGCGCCTGGATCGTTTCAACCCCGACCTCAACGCGGTGGTGTACACGGATCTGGATCGGGCCCGGGAACGAGCGCGGGCCGCCGATGCGGCGCGGGCCCGCGGCGAGACGTGGGGGCCGCTGCACGGACTGCCCATGACCATCAAGGAGACCTACGAAGTCGAAGGCATGCCGACCACGGCTGGTGCGCCGGAATGGCGCGACCACCGCTCCACGATGAACGCCGTTGTGGCGCAGCGCCTGCTGGACGCCGGCGCCGTGCTCTTCGGCAAGACCAACGTGCCGCTCTACGCCGGCGATCTGCAGAGCTATAACGAGATTTACGGCACGACCAACAACCCCTGGGACACGGCCCGAACCCCCGGTGGGTCCTCCGGGGGCGCGGCGGCCGCGCTGGCCGCGGGCATCACGCCCTTGGAGTACGGCAGCGACATCGGCGGCTCGATCCGCACGCCGTCCAGTTTCTGCGGTGTCTGCGGGCACAAGCCGAGCTACGGGATCGTGCCGGGTCGCGGGCACGTGCCGGGACCGCCCGGCTCCCTGACCGACGCGGATATCGGCGTGATGGGGCCGCTGGCGCGCAGTGTGGACGACCTGGAGACGGCTCTGGACATCACGGCCGGGCCGGACCGGGACGACGCCCCGGCCTGGCGGCTGGAGCTGCCGCCCGCTCGTGGCGGGAGCCTGAAGGATTTCCGTGTCGCGGCATGGCTGGACGATGCCGCCTGCCCCGTCGACCAGTCGGTGCTGAGTGTGCTGGAACGGACGGTGGTGGCCATCGAGGGCGAAGGCGTGGCGGTCGATCGCGCGGCCCGGCCGGAGGGCATCGAGCTGGATCGCTCCCACGACACCTTCTACGATCTGCTGACCGCGGCCATGAGCGCCGGCTTGCCCGGGAAGGTCTTCGACAACATGATCGAGACCGCCGGGAACGCCGACCCCGGCGACCGGGACTACGGCGTGCGATTCGCCCGGGGCGCGACCCAGCGCCACGCCCAATGGCTGCGCACCAACGAGCGTCGCCTGCACATGCGCCGGGCCTGGGCGGACTTCTTCGAGCGCTTCGACGTGCTGCTGTGCCCGGTTACCTTCGTGCCCGCCTTCGAGCACGATCAATCCAACCCGGTCTACGAACGGCGGCTCACGGTCAACGGCGAGGTCCGCCCCTACATGGATGTCGTCACCTGGGTGGGGCTGACCGGTGTGGTCTATCTGCCGGTCACGGTGGTGCCGGTGGGGCGCACGAACGAGGGGCTGCCCGTGGGCATCCAGATCGCGGGGCCGTACCTGGGCGACCGCACCACGCTGCAGTTCGCCCGTGGCCTGGAATCCCTGCTCGGAGGGTTCAGCGCCCCGCCGGGTTACTGACCCGGAGGGCCGTGGGCGGGCCGGTCGCGGTAGCTCGTGGTCAGGCCCAGCCCCACCAGGCCGACCAGGCCAAGCACCGCAATAGTCGCGGTCCAGCCGCCGCCCTCGTAGACCAGGCCCGGCAGGTAAGAGCCCAGCACGCCCCCGGTATAGTAGGCGGAGACATACAGGCCGTTCACCATGCCCCGCTGCTCGCCGGCGGTCTCGTTGACCGTGGCCGAGGCGATGGCGTGGACGAGGAACATGCCCAGGCAGAACAGGAACACGCTGGCGAAGAGCGTCGGCAGGTGCGGGATCAGCGCCGGGACCAACGCGGCCACGTAAAGCACGTAGCCGCTGGCGAGGGCGCGGCGGGTGCTGCCTAGCACGGCGATAACCCGGTTGGCCGCCAGTGCCGCGACGATGCCCATGACGTAGCCCGAATAGACCAGACCGATGAGAAACTCCGAGGCCCCCGGGTGGAGCGTGCGGACCCGGAACGGCAGAAAGTTCAGCAGGCCCACGAAGACGAAGAACAGACAGAAGATGCCCGCGTAGATGCGCCAGTTGCCGTGGCGCAACCACACCGCCACGATGCTGGCGGCGGAGATGTCGCGCGCCGCGCCCGCGGGCGCCGCCGGCACCCGCCATAGAAAGGGCAGTGTGAGCAGCAGGGCGGCCCCGGTGGCGATGAAGAATGCGGTCCAGTCCAGATAGGTGGCGAAGGCGCCCGAGAGCAGGCGTCCGCCCAGCCCGCCGAGAATGGTGGAGGCAATGTAGGCCGACATGACTCGTTGCATGCGCCGCGGCTGGGTGCGTTCGGAAAGGGCGGTCATCATCGCCGTGAGGACGGCGGGCAGGACCAGGCCCTGGGCGAGACGCAGCGCGAGCAGCACGGTGAACGCCTCCGCCAGGGCGAACAGGATCGTGGCGAGACCCAGCGCGCCGACTCCGACGATCAGCACCTGCCGGCTGCTTACCCGGGCGAGCACCGCCCCGTAGGCTATCGGGGCGACGCCCAGGGGCAGCAGCGTGGCAGTCATCAGCAGCGCCGTCTGCGACTCGGTGACGCCGAAGGCGTCCGCGAGCCGCGGCAGCAGGGGCTGCGGCCCGTAGAGGACGAAGTAGGCGAGTACGGTTATCGCCAGCGTCAGCGGCGCGGGCACGGACCGTTTCTCATCGCGGCGGCGCGGCGGGGATCAGTCGAGCCCGCCCAGCCACCGGGCAATGGCCTCGCCGATGGCGTCCGGTGAATCTTCCTGGATGAAGTGACTGCCCGGCACGGTCACCTCGGTCTGGTTTTTCCAGTCGCGGCAGAACTCGCGCATGGGCCCGGTGAGGATCGCGCCCGGATCGGCGTTGATGAACAGTTTGGGCAGCTCGTTGGCCGCCATCCAGTCGGCGTAGTCCTGGGCGATCTCGGCCACGTCGGCGGGTTCGCCGTCCAGGGGGATCTCCCGGGGCCAGGTCAGGGTGGGGCGGCGCGCCTCGCCCGGCTCGGCGAAGGGCCGGCGGTACTCGGCCATCTCGGCATGGTTGAGCTCACGCAGAATCGAGCCGGGCAGCACCCGTTCCACGAAGATGTTCTTCTCCAGCACCATCTCCTCGCCGGCCTCCGAGCGGAATCCGGCGAAGATCGGCTTGACCGGCTCCGGCCACTCCGCCCAGGTCATGGGCCGGACGATGGCCTCCATGTAGGCGATGCCGCGGACGCGTTCGCGGTTGCGGTTCGCCCAGTCGAAGCCCAGGGCCGAGCCCCAGTCGTGGATCACCAGCGTGACCCGGTCCCCCAGGTCCAGCTGCTCCAGCAGCGCGTCCAGGTACTGGCGGTGCTCCACGAACCGGTAGCTGCCGGGTCCGGACTCATCCAGTTTGTCGGAGTCGCCCATGCCGATCAGATCCGGCGCGACGCAGCGTCCGATCGAAGCGAGATGGGGCATGATATTGCGCCACAGGTAGGACGAGGTGGGATTTCCGTGCAGGAACAGGATGGTGTCTCCCGCTCCACGGTCGACATAAGCCATGCGCTTGCCCAGGACGGTGGTGTATTGCTTCTCGGGAACCTCGGTGCTCAGCATGGGCTGCTCCTCGCTCATTCATTCTCGCGCGCGGCGCTCCCGGCGTGGCGGAAGTCCGCGGGCGAAACAGATTATCCCGCATTCACGGTAGACCGCGACGATGCTTTGCGTACACCCTGGCGTCAACCGCCATGACATCCCGGAGCGCCCCGATGACCGAACTCGTGCTACATCACTACGACCGCTCGCCGTACGCGGAGAAGGCCCGGGCCATGCTGGGCTTCAAGGGAGCGGAGTGGTTCTCGGTGAAGCAGCCGAGCATCATGCCCAAGCCGGACCTGGTGGCGCTCACCGGCGGCTACCGGCGGATTCCGGTGCTGCAGATCGGCGCGGACGTGTTCTGCGACACCGGCCTGATCGCCCTGGAGCTGGAGCGGGCGCAGCCGACGCCGGCGCTGTTTCCACCGGACCTGCCCCCACTGGCGCCGTTTCTATCCGACTGGGTGGACAATTACCTGTTCTGGCAGGTGGCCCCGTTCGTCACCGGATGCTGGGCGGACGACCTGCCGGACGCATTCATCGAGGATCGTGCCGCCATGACCGGGGGGCGGGGCATGACCCGCGAGCGGATGAAAGCGGCCCTGCCCCATCAGCTCGCGCAGATACGGGCCGTGCTGCCCTGGGTGGTCGAGGTGCTTGCCGCATCGGAATACGTGGCAGGCACGGAGCCGAGCTACCACGACTTTGCCCTCTACCACTGCCTGTGGTTCCTCGGCGCCACCGACCCCGGCCGGGCGCTTCTGGCGGAAGAGCGTTTCCAGCCGCTGCAACGCTGGGTCGCCCGCATCGGCGCGCATGGCCACGGCCACCCGGCGCCGATGGTCGCGGACGCCGCCCTGGAAGTGGCCCGCACGGCGGAACCGCGCCCCGTGGAACCCTTTACCGACGACCCGTCGGGACTACAGCCCGGCGCCACGGTCTCGGTCAAGCCGGAGCGATTCGGCACCGAGCGGGTGACCGGTGAGCTGCGCCGGGTCGACGCTGCGGGAATCGTCCTCGCCGTCGACACGGAACGGGCCGGCCGGGTGCACGTGCACCTGCCCCGTCAGGGACAGGTGCTCATGCCCGCCTGACGCGCAGCCCCCGATGCCGTCACCGGCCGACGGTCAACGCATGTAGAGCTTGCGGACCAGCTTGTGACTCCAGCGCCCGTAGGGCGGGAAGACCAGATTGGCGAAGCTCAGCTTGCCGCGCTCGAACACGCTCTTGGCGTGGGAGAAGGTGAGGAACCCTTCCCGGGCGTGGTAGTGGCCGATGCCGGAGGCCCCGACGCCGCCGAATGGCAGGTCGTCCTGGGCCACCTGCATCACCGAATCGTTGATGCACATGCCGCCGGCATGGGTGTTGCGGATGAAGAACTCCTGGACGTCCTTGTTGAGGCTCATTACGTACAGGGCCAACGGCCGCGTGCCGCGGCGGATGATCGACGCCGCGTCCTCCAGATCGCGGTAAGTGATGATGGGCAGTAGAGGGCCGAATATCTCCTCCTGCGCCACTTTGGTATCGGCGGGTGGATTCACCACCGCCGTTAACGGAAAGCGCCGTTTTTCCGGGTCCGGCCGCAGGTCGCTGCCGCCCAGCGGCTCCACCCGGGCGTCGGTGTTCCGAACCTCGTCCAGCCAGCCGCTGAGGCGCTCGAACTGGCGTTCGTTGATGATCGAGGCGAAGTCCGGATTGCTCATCTCGTCGGGATAGAGCCGTTTCTGGAGCTTTCTGGCGCTGGCGAGGAGCTCGTCGACGCGGGACTCCGGGCAGAGGATGTAATCGGTGGCCACGCAGGTCTGGCCGGCGTTGATGTCCTTGCCCCAGAGGAAGCGCTCCACCGCCATGTCCATGGGGATCTCGTCGTCGATGATGGTCGGCGACTTGCCGCCGAGCTCCAGCGTCACGGGCGTCAGGTGCTCCGCGGCGGCCTTCATGACCAGCCGGCCCACGGCCGTGGAGCCGGTGAAGAGCAGATGATCGAAGGGCAGGGCGGTGAAGGCCTGGGCCACCTCGGCGTCGCCTTCAATAACGGCGACCTTGTCCTCGTCAAAGCACTCGTCGAGCACTTGCCGTACCGCCTTGCCGGTCTCGGGCGCGAATTCGGAGACCTTGATCATGGCCCGGTTGCCGGCGGCAAGCGCCGCGATCAACGGCCCCATGGCCAGGTAGACGGGGTAGTTCCAGGGCACCACGATACCCACCACGCCCAGCGGCTGGTAAACGACACGGGCCTTGGCGGGCTGGTGCAGCGGGCTGACATGGCGCCGCTCCGGCTTCATCCACTTGCGCACTTTGCCCGCGGCGTACCGGGCGCCCATGACGCTCGGCAGGACGTCCCCGAGGAGAGACTCATCGCGGGCACGGCAGCCGAAGTCGCTGTTCATGGCCTCGGCCAGCATCTTCTCGTGTTTTATCAGGGCGTCCTTGAGCCGCGTGATGTCTTCGATGCGCTGCTCCGCGGACGGATAGGGGTCGGCCTCGAAAGCTTCGCGCTGACGATTGAGAAGCGCGGTCAGCGCTTCCCGTGACGAGCGCTGCTCACCGCTGTCGACCGCTGCGATGTGACTCCGGGTCATGACTGTATCCTCCGTACGCTTATTCCGCGCTGTCTCATCCCAGTATAGGAACGTGGCGGGCCGGCGCGAATGCCCGGCCGTCCGCCGGTCGCGCCAACGGCCTATCCACTCAGGCCACTTTGTGGTTGCCGCGCTGGCGGTAGAGCCCGGGCGGTAGCCCCATCCAACGCTGAAATGCCCGCGAGAAGTTGTTGACGCTGGAGAAGCCCAGCATGTAGCTGATTTCGCCGAGGGAGAGCTGGCCTTCCTGGAGATGCTGCAGCGCCAGGCTCCTGCGTGTTTCATCCAGCAGTGTCTTGTAGCTGGTTCCCTGATTGCCGAGCTTGCGTTGCAGGTGGCGCCGGCTCAAGTGCAGGCGGCGGGCGAGCTCCGCCTGGGTGGGCGGTCCCATCGGCAGCGAGTCCATGATCTGGCTTCGCACCGCGCTGACCATGTCCTCGCGATCCAGGCGGGCGATGGACTGTACCAGCAGCCGCTCGTGCAGGCGCGTGATCTGCGGGTTCGCCGTGGGCAGGGGGGCCTCCAGCAAGGCGCGGTCGAAGACCAGGTGATTGGCCGTGGCGCCGAAGCTGATGCGGCAGTCCAGGTCGTCTGCCAGTGCGTCCGCGAAGCGCGGCGGCTTGCCCGTGAGGCCGGCGCTGCGCGGCGCGAACTCCGGATCGTGTAGATGGCGCATGAAACGCAGCACCACCGAGAAGAATCCGCAGATCGAGTGCTGCGACAGAACCGGACGGCCCTCCGAATCACAGGCGAGCCGCATCTGCAGGGCGACGGTATCCGGTGTCTCGCGGAGCTCCAGGCGGCAGGTGTCCGACACGATGCGCTTGTAGCGGGCGAGACGCTCCAGCATGTCGCGCAGCGACTCCGAGGCCATCATCGAATAGCCGAGTATCGAGAAGGTGCTCGGATGCGCGTAGGAGGCCAGGCGAAGCGGGAAAGCGGGATCACCGGTAGCCTCGCAGGCGACCTCCAGCAGGCTGTTGACCCGCTGGATGGGCACCCTGAGGTCGGGGTCCCGCAGGACCGCGGGGTCCAGGCCGCAGGCCGACATGACCTCGGTGGCTTCCACGCCGCGTGCGTTCATGGCGCGGGCCGCGGTGACGACCCATCCCGCGACGGCGGTGTAGTCTTCCTGATGCGTCATCTTTGACGCCCCCTCCGTGCGACCCTTGTTCCGGATCATTATGATTCTGAAACGCCAGTCTACGGTGCAAGGTCGCCGGGTTCCAGCCGCCTGAAATCCCTCGGCAAAGGGGCGCGGACAAGCCGCCCGCGCGCTGCTACCATCGCAGCACGCGGTGGCACGCGCCGATGATTGACGATTCAGGGGAGAAACCGCTTTGAAACTGGAAACCATTGCCATCCACGGCGGCTATGAGCCGGAGCCCACCACCAAGGCGGTGGCGGTGCCCATCTACCAGACCACGTCCTACGCCTTCGACGACACCCAGCATGGCGCGGACCTGTTCGATCTGAAGGTGGAAGGCAACATCTACAGCCGCATCATGAACCCGACCTGCGGCGTGCTGGAGCAGCGCGTGGCGGCCATGGAGGGCGGCATCGGCGGGCTTGCCGTGGCCTCGGGGATGTCGGCCATCACCTATGCCATCCAGTGCATCACCCGGGCCGGCGACAACATCGTCACCACCAGCCAGCTCTATGGCGGCACCTACAACCTGTTCGCCCACGGCCTGCCGAACATGGGCATCGAAGTGCGTTTCGCCGACGCCGATGACTTCGACAGGCTCGACAGCCTCATCGACGACCGGACCAAAGCCGTGTTCTGCGAGAGCGTGGGCAATCCCAACGGCAACGTGGTGGACATCGAGAAGCTCGCCGGGATCGCCCATCACCACGGGGTGCCTCTGATCGTCGACAATACCGTGCCGACGCCCTACCTGTGGCGGCCCATCGACAGCGGTGCCGATATCGTGGTCCATTCCCTGACCAAGTACATGGGGGGGCACGGCACCACGGTCGGCGGCATCATTGTCGACTCGGGGAAGTTCCCCTGGGCCGATCACGGTGAGCGGTACCCGATGATGGTGGAGCCGGATCCTTCCTACCACGGCGTGGTTTACACGGAGGCCCTGGGCGAGGCTGCCTACATCGGCCGCTGCCGGGTGGCGCCGCTGCGCAACATGGGCGCCGCGCTGTCGCCGTTCAACGCCTTCCAGCTCATGCAGGGTATCGAGACGTTGCCGCTGCGCATGGACCGCCATTGCGACAACGCGGTCAAGGTCGCGAAACACCTGGAGGACCACCGCCAGGTCAAGTGGGTGAAGTACGCCGGGCTCGAAAGCAGCCGGTATTACCCACTGACGCAGAAATACATGGGCGGGCGTGCGGCGGGCATCCTGAGCTTCGGCATTGAGGGCGGCGCGGAGGCGGGGGCGAAGTTCATCGACGCCCTGAACCTCATCGTCCGGCTGGTCAACATCGGCGACGCCAAGTCCCTGGCCTGTCACCCGGCTACCACGACCCACCGCCAGCTCAATGACGAGGAGTTGGAAACCGCGGGCGTGACCCGGGACATGGTGCGCCTGTCCATCGGTATCGAACACCCGGACGACATCCTGGCGGACATCGACCAGGCCCTGGCGGCCGCCAGGGCCTGACTCGTGTCTCGCTGAGCGGTTCGCGGCCAGGGGCCGCTCCTGCGTCGGGAACCCGCGTGGGAGCGGCGGCCCAGCCGCAAGGCCCTCAGCCGCCGAGCCTTTGCCGCGGGGACGCGCTTCCCGCATGCGGTGCGATGGCGCCTCGGTCTCCGACCGTCCGTTAGCGCGGCGTGGTCGCCGCGAATGGGGCCAGATCCGCAGGCAGGCTGGGCGCAGCGAAACGCCGCCCCCCAGGGAGGCTGTTCCCTGGATCACGCAGCGCCACCCGTTCAGCCGCCCGTCTGCCGCCGCGGCGCCTGTTTCTGCTTGCCAAAGCCAAAAATTGGGAATATATTCCCAAAAAATGGGTGACGGCCAGTCAACGGCGCAAGGAGATCGAGCCATGACCAGAACAGCACGAGCAGCGGCGACAACCACGACGGCATTGGCCCTGGCGGCGGTGCTTACCGCCTGCGGGGGCGGCAGCAGTGACAGCGGCGGCAGCGGCGGCAGCGACAGCGCCGACGTCACCGCCACCGGAACCATCACCGGCTTCGGCAGCATCTACGTCAATGGTGTGCGCTACCGGACGGACGGTGCCGCCATCGACCTGGAGGATTACGGTCCGGGCCAGCCAGATGACCTGAAGCTCGGCATGAAGGTCCGTGTGACCGGAGAGCGAGGCGGCGATCAGGGCCGCGCCGACCGGGTCGTGTACGACGATGATCTCCGCGGCCCTGTTACGGCCGTGTCCCCCGATGCCGAGAATCCGGCCATCGGCACTTTCACGGTATTGGGGCAAACCGTCACCGTCGATTCCGACACGGTCATAAGCCGACGCATCGGCGACAACAATGCCGATGGCAGTATCGATATCAACGACCTGGCCGCTTCGTCCACGCCCCTGGTGGTCGCCGTCAGCGGTTACCTGCAGGACGGTGGATTGCTGGCGACCCGGGTGGACCTGGTCGGCGGTCGATTCGCCGGGACCGACGATGACGATGACGAGTACGAGCTGACCGGCATCGTCGATGCCTTCGACGGCGTTACGCTCGTGGTCAACGGAACCACGTTCGCGGTCACCAGCGCGACCGAATTCGACGACGACCTGCCGCGCGACGACAGGCTGGTTGGCCGCCTCGTCGAGGTGGAAGCCTATGACGACAACGGCACGTTGACTGCCCGCGAGGTGGACGACGAAGACGACTACGGCGACGACCGCGACGGTGAGTTCGAGATCGAGGGTATCCTGCAGTCCGTCGACACCAGCGCTTCTCCCAACGTGGTGGTAATCAGCGGACGGCGCATCGAGGTCGACGACGCCAGCGCGCTGACCGGTCTGGTCGGCCGCAAGGTCGAGCTGGAAGGCCGGTTCAACGCGGACGGCGTCCTGGTCCTGCGGCGCGGACAGCCCGAGCTCGAGGACATCATCGAGACCGAGGATCGGGTCGCCAGCGTCGGCGCGGAGAGCTTCACCACGCGGCTGGGCGTGGAAATTCGGCCGACCGGAGAGAGCCGTGTCGAGGACGACGACGATGACGACGGTGACCGCCTCTCGCCCGCCGACTTCCTGAATCGCCTCCAGATCGGCGATGCCGTGGAGGCCGAGGGGTACCCCGGACCCGACGGCGTGGTCTGGACGCATATCGAGCGCGACGACGATGACGACGACTGCAGCCTGCAGGGCCGGGTCGAGTCCATCGACGCGGCCAGCTACAGCTTCGTCATACTGGGCGTCACCATCGACACCGCACGGTCTGACGTCGAGTTCGAGTGGGATGACGACGACGTTGGCCGGAGCGAGTTCTTCTCCCGGCTTCAGGTGGGTGACGTGGTGGATGCCGAAGCCGACGACGACAACGCCGAGACGGATTGTCAGCCCGGTCTGATGTACGCGGATGAGGTGGAGTTCGATCCGCCGGAGTTCGATGACGACTATTACGACGACGACGACGATGACGATGACGATGACGATGACGGCGATGACGATGACGGCGATGACGATGACGGCGATGACGATGACGATGACGATGACGATGACGATGACCGGGACGACTGACCGGTAGCCTCATCGCCGGCCCCGTAACCCGCCGGCACCGGTCCGGTGGGCTACGGGGGCGTTTTCGGGCGACAATTCCCAACCATGACGGGGCGAATCCAAGAAGCACTCACGCGGGCCGTACGGCGCATCCTCCGGCCGCTGGTCCGGATCCTGCTGCGCAACGGAGTCGCCTTTGGGGATTTCGCCGAACAGGTCAGGCGCGTCTACGTGGAGATCGCCATGGCGGAATTCCAGGTGCCCGGGCGCAAGCCTTCCGTGTCCCGCACGGCAACCATCACCGGGCTGACCCGCAAAGAGGTGAGCCGGCAACTCGAGATCCTGGAGGCCAGCGAGGAACCCGGCCTGGAACCCCAGAACCGGGCCGCACAGGTCGTGGCCGGCTGGGTACGGGATGCCGACTTCCAGGACGGGCGCGGCGAGCCCCGGCCACTGAGCATGGAGGATATGGGCGGTGGCTTTCCGGCGCTGGTCAAGCGCTACTCCGGCGACATGACGGCACGGGCGGTCCTCGACGAGCTGCAACGCGTCGGTGCCGTCGACCGCCTGGACGACGGCCGCGTGGTGTTGCTCTCCCGCTCCTACGTGCCGACCCGGGACGACGCCGCCAAGATCGACATTCTGGGCTCCGACGTCTCCCTGTTGATGGACACCATCCATCACAACCTCGACCACGCCGACCGCCAGGCCCGGTATCAGCGCAAGGTCCTGTACGACAACCTCCCGGCGGAATACGTCGAGCGTTTCCGCGAGGAGGCGGCGCGCCGCTGCCAGTCGCTGCTGGAGGAGCTCGACCACGAGCTCGCCGCCAACGACCGCGACATGAATCCCACCGTGCACGGCGCCGGCCGCTACCAGGCCGGCGTGGGCATTTTCTATTTCGAGGACGATCTCGATGAGCAGTGATTCCAAGCCCATGACCACCGGCCTGATTCTGCGGCGCCTCCTGGCCGCGGCGACACTCATCTCGGCCGCCGCGCTCAGTGGCTGCGGGGGCGGCGGCACCACGCTGGCCGGTGGCGGCACCAGCGGTACGGGCATCACCCAGGGATCCGTGACCGGGTTCGGCAGCGTGATCGTCAATGGAACACGGTTCGAGACCACCGGTGCCGATGTCACCGTAAACGGTGTTCCGGGGACCGAGGGCGATCTGGCCGTGGGAATGGTGGTCACCCTTCGCGGCGAATGGGACCGTGAAACCGGGGAGGGTACGGCCGAAACGGTGGTCTACGACGATGCCCTGCGCGGTCCGGTGTCCGACGTGGACCCCTCGGCCGGGCGCTTCCGGGTTCTGGGACAGTCCGTAGAGGTCACGGGCAGCACGGTATTCGACCTGGGTGTGGCCACCGATTTGCCGCTCTCCGAATTGGCGCCGGATGACCGGGTCGCGGTGAGCGGCCATTTCGACGCCGCCGGCGTACTGCGGGCCACGCGTGTGGAGCGGCCGGCACCGGCTGATGGGGTACGCCTGAGGGGCCATGTGGCCGACGGCAGCCTGAACAGCGAGACCAACCGTTTCGAGCTCGACGGCGGGCAGGTGGTTGACTATACCGCCGTCCTTGCCACCGGCCCGTACGAAGAAGAGGAACTGGAGGACCGGCTGGAGCAGGCGCCGGTGGTTGTCGTTGAAGGCGCGGGTGTGGGCATGGACGGTGTCCTCAATGCCATGTCCCTCAGTCTCCCCGAGGGTGTCCTGGTCGGTGATGATATCGACGACGTCCAGCTCGAGGGGCTAACCACGTCCGGCAGCGGCTGGAGCGACTTTTCCGTCGCCGGGCAGCGCGTTCTCACCAGCGGGTTGACGGACTTTGAGCCGGATAACCTGCCGGATAGCGCCTTCGAGGTCGGCCTGCGGGTCGAAGTGGAGGGCTGGCTCAATGACGCCGGTGAGCTGGTCGCGGAGGAGGTGGAGCTGCGGCCCGAAGGCGACGCCGAGGTGGAGGATTTCATTGCCGAGATCGTCGACGCCCAGCAGCGGATAATGCGAACGCGGCTGGGGGTGCGGGTCAAAGTCACCGAAACGACCGTGTTCGAGGACGATGACGACCGGGATATTGCATTCGACGATCTGCGCGGCGAGGCCGACGCGAATGGCCCCGACTACCTGGAAGTGGACGGCTACTGGGACGCGGGCAATGCTTACCTGGTGGCCACGCGTCTGGAACGTGAGGACGAGGACGCCGACGAGAGCTGTTCGCTGGAGGGCCGCATCCAGTCGATAGTCGGCAATACAGTCGGATTGCTCGGCGTGGACGTCGACGTCGTGGAGCCTTCGGATCTGACCGCGTTCGCGGATGATCAGTTTGTGGTGGCCGAGCCGCGGGACGATGAACCCGCGGACTGCGAGGACGGCATGCGTAATGCCGTTCTAGAGGCCGGGGACGGCGATGACGATGACGATGACGACGATGACTGAACCCGGTGGCCTTTCACCGTCCCCCATAGGTCCGCGGGAGCGTCAGTAGCGGTAGCTCGGTTGGACTTGTCATCCGACGTTTTCGGGTAATTGTCGGCGCCGGCTTCGCCGGTGCCGACCTACTGCGGCAACTGCTGCGGCAACGCTGGGCTCGTTTCGTCCGGAACCTGCGGCGGGGCGCTGATTCAGAGGTCCACCGGAGCCGGTTCGCGGCCGTGGGCCGTTCCTACATCTGCGGGCCCGCGGGGTGGAAAGCGGCGGGGCGAACCTTGAGGGTGAAAGGGCCGCCGCATTGTCGCCGCGAGGACGCGCCTCCCACAGCCGTAGGTCGGATGGGCTTGCCATCCGACGATTTCCAGTAATCTTCCGCCAGCTTCGCCGGTGCCGACCTGCTGCGGCAACGCTGGGCTCGTTTCGTCCGGAACCTGCGGCGGGGCGCTGATTCAGAGGTCCACCGGAGCCGGTTTGCGGCCGTGGGCCATTCCTACATCTGCGGGCCCGCGGGGTGGGAAGCGGCGGGACGAACCCGGCTGGTGAAGGGATCGCCGCATTGTCGCCGCGAGGACGCGCCTCCCACGCTCAAGCCTTGGCTCCCTGGTCTCCCGCCGGTTGTGGGAGCGGCGTCCTCGCCGCGATATCGCCCCGGCTGGCCTTCGCCGCGAGGACGCGCCTCCCACAGCCAGCTGTTGGTCGGATGGGCTTGCCATCCGACACCGCCGCGCCGGCGCACGCCGCCAAGGACGTCTCCGGGGCGTCCGGTTTCCCGTGCGGGACGACCGTGTTTATCCCTCGCTGAAAGCGCATTTCCTTGCCAGACCGGGCGCCGCTCACCGCGCCGGCGAGATTCGCACCAGGGGCGCGTCGTCGGAGTCCACCAGCACGTAAATGTGGCCTTCCGGTCCCTGGTCCACGGCACGGATGCGCCAGCCCTGCTCTTCCAGCAGCTTTTCCTCTTCCACCACGGTTTCGCCGTCGAGGACCAATCGGGACAGATGCGCGTGAGCCAGAGCGCCAACGAAGATGTTGCCCCGCCACTGCGGGAAGGCGTCGCCGTCGTAATAGAGCATGCCGGAGGGCGCGATGGACGGCGTCCAGTGGTGGATGGGCGGCTCGATGCCCTCCATGGTGCCCGGACCGATGTAGCCGCCGCCGTACTCCTCGCCGTAGGTGGTCAGCGGCCAGCCATAGTTGGCGCCGGGCTTGACGATGTTCACCTCGTCACCGCCCTGGGGGCCGTGTTCGTTGACCCACAACTGCCCGGTGGGCGGATGAAAGATCGCGCCCTGCGGGTTGCGATGCCCGTAGCTGTAGATGCCGGGATGCGCGCCCTGCCGGGACAGGAAGGGGTTGTCCTCGGGCACCCGGCCGTCGTCGTGCAGCCGGATGATCTTGCCGTGGTGCGATTCCAGTCGTTGGGCATTGTCCCGGGCGCCGCGTTCGCCGGAGGTGATGAACAGGTAGCCCTGATCGTCGAAGATCAGCCGGGAGCCGAAATGCTTCGCCCGGTCCGTCGGCGGTGTCGCCCGGAAGATGACCTCGAAGCTCTCCAGCCGGTCGTCCCGCAGGACGCCGCGGCCGACCGCCGTCAGGCTGCCGTCATTGCCGGGCTCGGAATAGCTGAGGTAGACCCGGCCGTTGTCGGCGAACCGCGGATGCAGCGCCACGTCCAGCATCCCGCCCTGGCCGCGGGCCGCCACCGCCGGTACACCCTGAATGACCGTGCGCTGCCCGGTCGCCATGTTCACGCGGCTGAGACGGCCGGGCCGCTCGGTTACCAGGGCATCACCGTCCGGCAGGAAGGCTAGCCCCCAGGGGTGCTCCAGGCCTTCGGTCACCGTCGTGAGCTGGACACTCTCTGCCGTGGTGGTTTGCGTTGACGCCCCGTCGCCGGCACAGGCAGGCAGGCCGACCATTAAAACTGCGCCCGTCAGAACGGCCGAAAATGCCCTCATTGCCACCTCCTCAGTTTATGCCCCACCCGCCCAGGCGGCGCGGAATGGCCGCCGCCGCGGGGCGGCGGATTGGAGATCCGTCGCCGGCTGATGCGCAACGCCGTCCTTACCGACTATTATGGGCGGTTATCGGCGGTTTCCAGTCCCCGTGGCCTGGGAGAGGCGCGCTGGACCATGGCCGGCAACTGGTATGCTGCGGGATGGCGACAACAACAAGTGCGATGGAAGAGCCGCTCTACTTTACGATCACCCACGCCGAGTCATGGGCCATGGAGACCACGGTCCGCAACCGCTTGCTGGCCCTGGCGGGCGTGCGGGAAGTGCGCGTCCGGCTGGGTGACGGACGCGTTACCGTGCTTGGTGAAGGGCTGGACTCGGCGCGAGTGATCGCGGCGGCGCGCCAGGCCGGATGCGAGCTGACGCGTGATCCCCCGGGTGATCCCGTCCAGGTGGGCGCGGCCTGGCCGAGCCTGAATCGGCAGGCCGGCGGCGGGCCGCTCGGCGGGGCCGGGCTGGCCTGTCTCGCGGGCCTGATTCTGGCGGTCGCCGAGAGCTTCAATGTCCTGCCGGCCATGTCCGGGGCGGGTGCCGAGGCGTTCTGGCTGGCGGTTTCAGGGGCGGTGCTGCTGATCGGGGCCGCCCTGGTGCGCGCCTGTCTGGCCGGTGCCGGGAGCTATCCGGGAACGGCGGTCCTGTCCGCGGCGGCCGTGCTGTGTTGCGGCGCGCTGCTGAACTGGGCACAGACCCTGGTTGGCTGTCTCTATCTTTCCGCCGGCTGCGGGCCGTCCTATGGCTACCTGGACAGCGCGCTGGTGGGGGTGGGGGCCGCCGGCCTGATCGTGGCAATGGGGCGAAACAGCTGGGCCCGCGTCAACACGCCGTTGCTCGAACAGATGCCGCAACCGCCCAAGACCGTGCGCGTGCTGCGCGACGGGCTGGCCCAGTCACTGGATCTGGACCGCCTGCGGGTGGGCGAAATGGTCCACGCCGTCATGGGTGATGCCATCGCGGCGGACGGTATCCTGACGCGCGGTTACGGCACGGTGGACGAGGTCGCCATAACCGGCCGGGGTGAGGGTCAGACCAAGCGCGAGGGCGACGAGGTGCTCGCCGGCAGCCGTGTCCGCGATGGGGACTTCGTGTACTGCGTCAATCGCACCGGCAGCCGCACGGTGCTGGCCGCGCTGGTCAATGCCGCCGCTGCGCGGATGAGCGGGCGCGCGCGGGCTGCAAGCATGGCCCGGCTCATCGGGCTGTGCGCCGCCCTCGCCGCGTGCTCTGCCGTGGTCTGGCAGGCACTTCGCGCGGCGGAAGCGGGCGCGACGCTGCAAGTGGCCATAACCGTGTTCATGGTGGCCGCGCCCATGGGATTCCTCTGGGGGCGGGCCCGCGTGCTGTCCGGCGTTACGTCCCGCCTGGTCCAGGCGGGCGTGGTGGCCCGCTCCCACGAAGCCCTCTCCAGGGCGGCGCGATTGCGCGCCGTGTTCTTCGATCAGGGGCTTAGCCTGACGGTGGGCGAGCCCCAGGTCATGGGCGTGGAGCCGGCGACTGGCGTGCGCGTTCGGGATCTGTTCACGCTCGCCGCCAGCGTCGAGGCTGACAGCCGTCATCCCCTGGCGGAGGCGGTCATCAGCGCCGCTCTGGAACGCGATCTGCCCATACTGCCGACCACGGACTTCGAATCCTGGCCCCAGGAGGGGGTGGCCGCGGTTATTGACGGGCGTCGCGTGCTGGTGGGCAACACCCGCCTGATGCATCGCTTCGCGGTGCCGCCGTCGCTGGAACAGCGGTGCGAAGAAATGGCGGACGATGGCCGGGCGGTAATCCATGTGGCCGTGGACGGCCGTCATATCGGCCTGTTGGCGGTTGAGGATGCCCCGGCCACCGGGGCCGCGGAGACCATTGCGGGCCTGGCGGCGCGGGATATTGAACCGGTCATGCTCACCGGGGCCTCTCGGCGATCGGCCGTGGGCTTTGCCCGATCTCTCGGCATCGAGAACGTCCGCGCGGAACTCTCCCCGCAACGCAAGGCCGAGATCGCCACGACGGACAATGGGGGCGCGGCGGCCACCGTGGTCCGCGCCGGTGTTGTCGACCCGCCGCCGGGGGCGGATCTCTCTATAGTGGTCCGAGGACCGGGGGAGGGCGTGCCGGGCGATGGCGACGTGGTGCTGTTCAGCGGCCTGACGGGGCTGTTGCGGCTTATCGACGAGGCGCGGGAGGCGCGGGCCGTAATGGGCCGGATGCGGTGGATGTGCCTGCTGTATCTCCTGGTGGTCGTGCCCATGGCCGCCGGCGCATCCGTGGTCCTGTTCGACTGGTTGATACCGTCGATTCTCGCCCCCATCGCAGCGGCGGTAGCGGTAATCGTGCTCGACTCCATGGCGGCGAACAGCGTGGCCTCGCGGTGGTCTATGGAAGGGGAATAGGCGCGGGCGGGGTGGGCGGCGTTCCAACGATCGACCCCTGTGGCCCGCGGCGTTCCCGATGCGGAGGTCAATGAATGAATTCCATGTGGAAATCCCTGCGTGTTCCGGGCATTGCCATTGCGCTTTTCGCGATGGTGGCCGGCTGCACCACCTCGCCGACCGGGCGTCAGCAGCTGCAGCTTTTCCCGGAGAAACAGATGGCTCAGATGGGCTCGGAGGCCTATGAGAACATCAAGAAGGAAACCCCGGTCTCGGAGGATCCGGCGGTAAACGGCTACGTATCCTGCGTCGCCGACGCCATAATTCGCGTGCTCCCCGAGGGACGGGAGGTGCCGCCGAGCTGGGAGGTCACCGTATTCCGCAGCGATCAGGTCAACGCCTTTGCGCTACCCGGTGGCAAGATCGGCGTCTACACCGGGCTGTTGCGCGTGGCTGAGAATCAGCACCAGTTGGCCGCCATAGTGGGCCATGAGATCGGGCACGTGCTGGCGAATCATTCCAACGCCCGGTTATCGGCAAACTACGCCACGATGGCGGGGTTGACGGTGATCAGCGTCCTCGCCGGGGCCAGCGGCGCCGTAGATGACCAGCGAACGATGATGGCGCTGCTCGGGCTGGGTGCCCAGGTCGGGGTTCTGTTGCCGTTCAGCCGCTCTCACGAGAGCGAGGCCGACGAAATCGGCCTGGAGCTAATGGCGGAGGCGGGATTTAGCCCCGCCGAGAGCGTCGAGTTATGGAAGCGCATGGCCGAAGCCAGCGACGGTCAGCCGCCGGAGTTCCTGTCCACCCATCCGTCCCACGGCACCCGCATCCGCGATCTGCAGGACCAGGTGCCGAGGGCGCAGCGGCTCTACGACGCCTCGCCGTATCGTCCCGACTGCCGGGAGGTGATTCCGGAGGCCGTGAACGCCGAAGACGCGGGTTGATTACCAGTCCTGGAGCTTGCCCATGGCGTTGCGCGGCAGGGCAGGCCCCAGCGTGAAGGAGACCGGGCGCTCGGCGGGCCGGAACTGGCGTTCGCACCACTGACGCAGCTCAGCGGGGAGCGTCATCGGGTCCGCGGTGTCCCGGGGAACGACAAAGGCCTTGAGCCGCGCGTCGGACCCCCCGGGTCCGGTCCGGACGTGGCAATCGTTCACGTCGGGATGCGCGCACAGGCGCCGGGCCACGTCCGCGGGGTAGACATTGGTGCCGCCGATCTGCACGGCGCCGTCACGCCGGCCCGCGGGGCGGAAGTGGTGTTCGTCCGTCCATTCCAGGGTGTCGTCGGGCCCTTCGTGGGTCTGCCACTGGCCGTCGGGGCGACGCCGTTGCAACCTGCCGTCCCGACCGCGCCGCCAGTGGTCCATCAGCCGGAATTCGCCGCCGGAGGTGGCCCGTATCCCCAGGCCCGCCGTTTCGGATGAGCCAAAGACCTCGATCAGTGAGCCGGCGTCGTTGCCCGCGACGGCTTCTGCCACCGACGCGGGCAGCGGCGCCGTGGAGCTGGTACCGACCGCACTGACGGGCAGCCGCCGGCCGAGACTCACCAGGTACTGCCAGAAGGTGGGGAAGCCCACCACCAGATCACCTTCCTTGATGCGGTCCGGCCGCCACTGATCCACGCCGGCGGCGTGCACTACCGGGACATCCGCTGCGGCCGGCAGCAGTACGCCGAAAATGAAACCATAGATGTGATGGGCGGGGGCCACTGTGTAGATACGCTCGAATGGCGGCAGGTTGCCCGCCAGCCAGCGTGCCTCCTGCCAGAGCGTACCCATTTCGTGGCGGCACGCGCGCGGCTCGCCGGTCGAGCCGGAGGTGGAGAACCGAACTGCCGCGTCCGGCCGCGAAAGCGCGTGCGCCGCAAGCGCCGCCCATTCCCCCAGCGACCGGCGCCGCAGCAGGTAGTCGTCGATGCCCTCGTCGGCCAGCGCGAACTGGCCACCCACGGCGCTTGCCAGGCGCAGTAGTGCCAGGGAGTCCGCGGGCAGGCCGGCGCCACCGATTCGAACTCCGGCTTCAAGCGTGCCGAACGTCGGGGCTTCGCGGTCCTCGCCGTGGATCGCGGTCCACTCGGACAGAGTGGCCGATGCCACCGCCGGCAGGACGCCGGCGGCGGACAGTGATGGCAGGGATTCACCCACGGTGACGGCCATGGCCTCAGAGCCGCTTGACGAAGACCCAGTAGCTGTCCCCGTTCAGGGACTGCTTCATGTGGACCTTCACCTTCGTGGGCTGCATCTTGTAGTCGAAGGTGTATTCGAACATGGTGTTGAGGTTGCCGTTGGCCACGCCATCCCGGAAGCGGCCGGCGAACTCGGGGCTGTTCGTGCAGGGCGCGACCTCGCGGAAGAAGTTCCTGCCAATCACCTGATCCGGCGAACGGCCGGTGATCTCGCCCTCGGCGGCGTTGTACTTGAGCACCCTGCCGTTGGCGTCCAGCTCTATGGCGCCGAAGGCGAGCTGGTCGAGCTCGTTGTCCTTCATTTTCGCCAGCGTGTTCTGAATGTCGTCCTGTCCAAACGAGACTAGATCCATCATGGTTTGCACCCCTATCTGTGGTCGTAAGTACCGGATGGGCCTCCGTGCTCCGCCCGGGCAGGGTGCAAGATATTGGGTATACAAACCCTATACAAAGGTTGTGCCCCATCCGTGTGATGTAATTCTCAAAAAAGCCTCAGTCGAAGACGACGGTGCGGTTGCCATAGCTCAGGACCTTGCGCTGCAGGTGGTACCAGACGGCCCGCGCGAGAACGACGCGCTCCAGATCGCGGCCCTTGCGGATCAAGGCTTCCACCGGGTCGCGGTGGGTAATGGGCGTGACGTCCTGGGCGATGATGGGGCCGGCATCCAGCTCCTCGGTGACGTAGTGGCTGGTCGCGCCGATGATCTTGACGCCGCGGGCGTGGGCGGAGTGGTAGGGCCGCGCTCCGGGGAATGCGGGCAGGAAGGAATGGTGGATGTTGATGATGCGCCCGGGCATCGCGTCGATGAGCACCGGCGAGAGCACCTGCATGTAGCGCGCCAGCACCACGAAGTCGATGCGATGGGACTGCAGCAGCTCCAGCTCCCGCTGTTCCTGGGCCCGCTTGTTCTCCGGGGTGATCTCGAAGACCCGGAATTCGATGCCGAACTGCTCTGCCACCGGGCGCAGCGACTCGTGATTGCTCAGGATCAGGGGGATGTCCACGTGCCATTCGCCTGATTGCCAGCGGGCCAGAAGGTCAGTCAGGCAATGGGGCAGCTGCGAGACGAATATCGCCATCCGCGGCCGTTCATCGGAGAAGTGGAGCTGCCATCGCATGGCGTAGCGCTCCGCGATGGCCTCGCTGAAATGCCGTTCGATGGCGTCCGAGGGAATTCGAAACTGCTCCAGACTCCATTCCACGCGCATGAAGAAGACGCCGCCCTCATTGTCCACGTGCTGGTCCAGGTCGACGATGTTGCCGCCGTTGTTGGCTATGAAATTGGAGATCGCGGCCACGAGGCCCGGCTGGTCCGGACAGTGAATCAGGAGTATGGCGGTGCGCGGCATGTTGGGCTCCTCGCTGCGGTTGCGCATCGGCGTCGGCGACGCGCGGCCGCCCGGGCTTGCGGCATGCGCCGTATGCCGCATTCAGCGCGGAGGGTATCCTAACCCCGATCCGGGAAGCTATGGCAGGATAAATGGGCACCTTCTGACCCGGCGGTCCCACCTGCGATGGTGGGGTGGTGCGTGGCACAATGCCGAGCCTGCCGGAGCAAGAATAAGGGCGGGTCTTCGGGCCCGGGCGAACGGACGTGCGCTACAGCCGCTTTCAGCATTGCCCGTCGAGGGGGTATTTGCGTGCCAAGTGATGGAAACGGGCTGGTTCAGGCCACGGGCTGGCGGTCCCGGTGGACGTATGCGCTGCTGGTGGCGGCCTGGCTGGCAATAGTCGGCCTGTCCGGCTGGCTGGCGTTGCAGTGGCACCACAGGGAGGCGGAGCGCGCGTTTTCCGCGCGTTTCCAGGAGTTGACCCGGGAGCTGGACGCCAGCCTCAACGTCAATGCCGCGGTCATGGAAGGCGCGGCTGCCCTGGTGGGGGCCCATCACCGCCTCAAGCGACCAGCGCTGCGACACCAGTTGCGGGAGTTGCTGCGGCGCTTTCCTCATGTGCAGGCGCTGCGGGTCTACGTGGCCAACCGCCGGGATGTGGGTCCCAGGCTGCTCGTACACGAATCGGTCCACGTCGAGGCCGCCAATCCGTGGGCGGAGCGAGCCGCGTCCCATCTCAACCTGCAGATGGCGGTCATCGAGGCCCTGGACGCCGGGGAGGCCACGGCTTCCGGTCCCATTCCGGGCCGTGACGGACGGCAAGGCTATGCACTGGTCCGGCGTGTCTACGGTGACGGCCTGCGCATGGCGGTGGTGCTGATTGTCGGACTGCCGTCCGTGGTCACCGAACATGAGTCGCCCGGCTGCCATTACCGTGTTCGGCTTCTTCACGAGAAGGCGCCCCCGGAGGGTGGCGAGCTGAGTCTCTATGAACGCCGGCCGGCCGGCGCCGGCGCGGATCTCGTCACGCTCGCCCTCCAGCGGCGCCATCGCTTTTCCGCGGCGGGCCAGCCATTCCGGCTCGAGGCCGATTGCCAGGTGGGCTGGGCGACCATGAACGGCGGGCTGATCGCCGGGCTTGGCGCTGGTGCCGGGGGCGGGCTGCTGCTGGTGTTCGCCGCCGGTTCGGCGCTGGAGCGGCGGAGACGGGACAAGGAACTGGCGCAGGAGCGGCTCTTCTACCTCGCCAATTTCGACACGGTTACGGGCCTGCCGAATCGCAACCTCCTGCTGGATCGCCTGGGCCAGGCCATCGCACGGGCCCATCGGTCGGAGCGGCCGCTGGTGTTGCTGTACATGGACATGGACGGCTTCAAGGCAGTGAACGACACCGCGGGTCACGACGCCGGCGACGACGTGCTGCGCCAGATCGCCCGCCGGCTCTCGGGGCTGGTGCGCGAGCAGGATACGGTGGGCCGGCTGAGCGGCGACGAGTTCGTGGTGCTGCTGGAGGACGTGGAGACCCCGGAGCCGGTGGAGACCGTCGTGCGCAAGATCCAGGACGCGATGGCGGCGCCCTTCCACTATGACGGGCTGACGTTCCTGCTAGGCGTGAGCGTGGGCACGGCGACCTATCCGGCCGACGGGACGACGGCTTCCGAGCTCCTGCAGACGGCGGACATGGCCATGTACGCCGCGAAGTACCCCGACACCCCATCGGCGCGTTGATCCGAGATCCCCCGAATCGGTGCGCCCATGAACGCCCGGCTGACCGGATCGGCGCCACCGCGGCGTGGGCCTGCTGGCGGATGACCGATCGCTCCTGTCAGGGTGGCCTGTCACTGCGTTTCAATCCTGCCGGTCATCCCCGCCTGCTTGTGCCCCGGGACATTGCAGAAGAAGCGAACGTTCCCGTCTTCCGGAACAGTGAATTCGACGGTGTCGGTGCCGCCGGCCTGAATGGTCTTGGTTTTGATGCCTGTGCCGCGGATGTGGAGGTTGTGACTCAGGGCGCCGTCGTTCACCAGCTTTATGCGGAGAGTCTCACCGGCCTCGGCCTTGATGCTGGAGGGCTCGAAGCCGAACTCCTTGGCCGTGACCTTGACGATATCCCCTTCTGCGCTTCCGCCCGCGGCCGGAAAGGTCATAGCGACGGCGAATAGGCCGGCCGCGACCATTCCGAACCTTCTGCGAAGTCCCACCATTGGATCGTCTCCAAGAGCTTACGAATGAGTCGGCCTGGCTAACGGCCCCACCCGGCGGGGCGGGGCCATTGGCGGCGCGCCTACAGCCGCTGGAACGTGTCCTGCTCCCACATGATGTGGAGGAACGGCTGCTGCTCGCCGTTGGGCAGCTCGAAGGCCGTGGGCACCGGAGAAAAGACCGGGCCGTCCTTGGTGCCCTTGATGGGTGGCATCATCAGGTGGGTGTGGGTCTCCTGGTTCTTGATATGCCGCTCGCCCGGGGCCAGCGGTAAATCCCTGGAGTGAACCAGGTTGTAGTCCTTGTCGCGCACTACCTCGGTGGTCATCAGGTGCATGACCCGGCCGTCGCCGGCCTTCTCACCGTTGACGTAAAGGGCGCCGACTCCCCAGAGCGCCGCGCGCGTTTCGACCTTGGGCATCAGCGGACTGCCAGTGCCCGTTGTGCCGTGGTGGACGCTGTCGAGCATGACGCCCCCCTCGGTTCGATAGCCGGGGAACGGGGGTTTGACCACATGGTCCAGTACCACCCGGTACTCGTTGCCGGCCGGGTCGCTGAACTGCGCCTCGAACCTGGCCGTGTCCGGCGTCTTGCCGGGCTTGCCGGGTGGGTCCGTCTTGACGTGATCGATGAACGTGGCCTCGAACTCACCCTCGATGATCCGCGCCTTGTTGGAAAAGGGCGTCGGATGCTTGAGCACGTACCGGCCGTCGCCGGTGACCGATCGCGCCTGCTCCGGTACACCGACCATGAAGGGTACGTTCTTCAGCAGCTCGGGAACGGTGGGCGGACCGCCGGCCTGCCTGGCCGCTTCGACCTTGGGCGCCAGCAACGCCTTGGGATCGTCCGGTGTACCAAAGACCTCTTCCTCGAGTACCCGCGGTCCCGGCAGGACCCAGTAGGTGATCTTGCCGCTTTCCTGACTGGCCCGTGCCTTGCCGATGGGTTCACTGTTCATGTCGGCCGTGGTGGTGCAGCCGAACATCAACGCGCCCAGGGCCAGCGTCAGTACCGAGGCGGTCCGGGGGAATCCTGTCTGGTTCATGGATTGGCTGACGGGATTGTTTCGCATGACGTACCTCCCTTCAGAGTCGTCGAATGCGTGACGTGCGACCCGGTCGACGGCCCGAACGGCCAGCCGTCTGCCCGGGGATACCCGTCAGTTTCGGTCTGCCAGGCAGCTTGTTAAATACGGATCATCCCTTACACGCGCAACGCCTTCGCGCCGGCCAGGCGAGCACCGGCATACCTTCCAGCGCCTGAGGCGGCCCCGCTGGATCCAGGATCGCCTTCGAAGCGATGATCGGATGGACGGGTCGTGGGGGGCGGGGGAAAGCCGCGCAGGGGCTGCGCGGTAGGGGCGGTGCACCCCATGGCGCTGGGTGGCCCGGTTCGTCAAGCACGTCGTACGCCGGATCGTCGTCGCCGTGGTACCAGCCGGGCTTACGCGATCTCCGCCCCCCGATAATGAAGTACCCGTAGAACCGGCTTCAGGCGCCGGTTCTACGTCAGGCGAATCACGCCAGGCGCTTGTACTTGATCCGGTGCGGGTTGACCGCCTCGTCCCCGAGACGGCGTTTGCGGTCCGCCTCGTAGTCGAAGTAGTTCCCCTCGAACCACTCCACCTGGCTGTCCCCCTCGAAGGCCAGGATGTGGGTGGCCACGCGGTCCAGGAACCAGCGGTCATGGGAAATGACCATGGCGCAGCCGGGGAATGCCAGCAGCGCCTCTTCCAGGGCGCGCAGGGTTTCCACGTCCAGGTCGTTGGTGGGCTCGTCCAGCAGCAGCACGTTGCCGCCGCTCTGCAGAAGCTTCGCGAGATGTACGCGGTTGCGTTCGCCGCCGGAGAGCTCGCCGATGTGCTTCTGCTGGTCGGAGCCGCGGAAGTTGAACCGTCCCACGTAGGCGCGGGACTGCACCTCGTAGTTGCCGACCTGGATGATGTCGTGGCCGCCGGAGATCTCCTCCCAGACGGTCTTGCTGTCGTCCAGGCTGTCCCGGGACTGGTCCACGTAGGCGAGCTCCACGGTGTCACCAACGCGGATATCGCCGCTGTCGGGCTCCTGCTGGCCGACGATCATGCGGAACAGTGTGGACTTGCCGGCACCGTTCGGGCCGATGATGCCGACGATGGAACCGGGCGGCATCTTGAAGCTCATGTCGTCGATGAGCAGGGTCTCGCCGAAGCCCTTGCGTACGTTGCTGGCCTCGATGACCAGGTCGCCCAGCCGCGGACCCGGCGGGATGTAGATCTCGTTGGTCTCGTTGCGTTTCTGGAAGTCCTTGGACTGCAGCTCCTCGAACTGGCGCAGGCGCGCCTTGCTCTTCGCCTGACGGCCCTTTGGATTGGTGCGGACCCATTCCAGTTCGTGCTTGACGGCGCGCTGGTGGGCGGCCTGCTCGCGGGCTTCCTGGGCCAGGCGCTTCTCCTTCTGCTCGAGCCACGAGGAATAGTTGCCCTGCCAGGGGATCCCTTCGCCACGGTCCAGTTCCAGGATCCAGCCCGCCACGTTGTCCAGGAAGTAGCGATCATGGGTGACCGCCACTACGGTACCAGGGAACTCCGCCAGGAAGCGTTCCAGCCAGGCCACGGACTCCGCGTCCAGGTGGTTGGTGGGCTCGTCGAGGAGCAGCATGTCCGGGTTGGACAGCAGCAGCCGGCACAGGGCCACGCGGCGGCGCTCACCGCCCGAGAGCTTGGTGACGTCGGCGTCCCAGGGCGGCAGGCGCAATGCGTCGGCGGCCTGCTCGAGCTGGCGGTCCAGGTCCCAGGCGCCGGCGGCCTCGATCTTGTCCTGCAGCTCGGCCTGTTCGGCGATCAGCGCGTCGAAGTCGGCATCCGGCTCCGCGAACTTGGCGGAGACCTCGTTGAACCGGTCCACCAGGGCCTTGGTCTCGCCCAGCCCTTCCTCGACGTTGCCGCGCACGTCCTTGTCGGCATTGAGCTGGGGCTCCTGGGGGAGGTAGCCGATGTTGATCCCCGGTTGCGGCCGCGCCTCGCCCTCGAACTCCTTGTCCTCGCCGGCCATGATGCGGAGCAGGCTCGACTTGCCCGAGCCGTTGAGGCCCAGCACGCCGATCTTGGCGCCCGGGAAAAAGGACAGGGAAATGTCCTTGAGGATGGTGCGCTTGGGCGGCACGATCTTGCTCACCCGGTTCATGGTGTAGATGTATTGGGCCATAGACGTCGAGGGATCCGTTCGCTCAAGAGATAGCCGAGCAGTCTACTAACGTTTCCCCCGTCTTTGCCATACGCCTCAGTAGCCGGCTGCTTCGAGTCGCTTCAGGCTGCGGCGTTTCTCCAGGAAGTCCTCGGCATCTTTCGGCTGGAGCCCGCGCAGACGCGCGACGTACTCCCTTATTCGCGCACGGTGTGCCTCGGCATCGATCCGGTGAAGCCCCATGGCCGCCTCGCCGTACCCGACCGCCATGCCGGGGGCCAGCGCCAGTCCGCGCTCATAGGCGTCCAGGGCATGCTCGGCGCTGGCGCCATAGGTCATTCGGGCCAGCAGCCAGCCCACGCGCTCGATGATCTCCGAATGATAGGCGCCGAGGTTGATCCAGGCCTGGGCGTGATCCGGGCGGTGTTCGAGCACCCACTCGAGAACGCGGGAGACCCGGTCAGGGATGTTCCGCTCCCGGGCCACCGCCGTGGAAACATGACGTGAATACTGGCCCAGGAGCAGGCCCTGGACCCAGTAGGCGTTGAGCCGTACCCGCGAGCGCGGCTGGGGGTTGGCCTTGACGCGGCGCACGGCGGCCTCGAGCAGAGGCAGGCGCATGTCCTCGGGCGCCAGGGTGCCCGTGTAGGCGACCCAGGCCCGCTCGGCGAGATAGTAACCATAGGGACCCTGGGCGCGGGCCAGACGATAGGCATCGTGCAGGCGTCCGGCGTGGTAGGCACGCCAGGCATCCTGCATGGCGCGTGCTGTCGCCAGGGCGTCGTCGGGGGGTGCCCGGCCCAGGTCGGCGGCCAAGGCGCGTATGCGCTCGGCGTCCGGAAACGGCTCGGCGTCGCGTTGGTGCAGAACGGGCCAGTGCTCGCGCAGTGCCTCGCGGGTGAGCTCGAAGCGCTGGTGATGGCCGAATTTACGCCAGTTCTCGTCCAGCGCGGTTGCGCGCCTACCGTCGGGCGCGCCGGCCTGGGCCGTAGCCCAGGTCAGCAGGAGCAGCGCAAACGTGCGTCGCAGTGGCATTGCCTCCTCCGGGATATCCTTTGTCGCCGGCCCGGCACCGCGGGCGCGCCACGTTTCGGTCCCGGGCCCCGGTCGTACAGATCGTCGGCCGATTACCCGCCGTAGAAAAGCAGCGGCATGAACGCCACAAGCAGCAGCGACGACGCCATGACCGTTATGGGCAGCAGCAGCCGCTCATGGCGGCCCCAGAATGAATTTCGCTGGCGCGCCTCGTCGTGAGCGAGCACCAGCTCCCGTTCGCCCACCACCTGTCGTGTCAGGAGCTGGTTGAGGGCCACGGGCGGGGTCAGATAGCCCAGCTCGAAGGCCACCAGCACCACCATCCAGAAATGCACCGGGTGGATGCCGTTGTCGTAGGCGACGCTGGCGACAGTGGCGCTGACCAGGATGATGGCGCCGTAGGGGTCCAGGAACATGCCGACGATGACCAGGACGACCACCAGGGCCCCCATGGCCATCCAGATAGAGCCGAAGTCGGCCGGGAAGGCCGCCATGATGCCGGAGCGCTCCACCACACCGCCCAGGGCAATGGACAGCGCCATGAGCATGAGCAGCGCCCCGATATGCATGGTGGACTCCGAAGTGGACTCGCGTACCCGGTACCAGAAGCCGTCCTCGCGGCGCGGGGGCTCGCCGCCGTTTTGCCGGCGCACCGCCGAACGGTCGTAGAGCAGCATGATCAGCAGGGTCAGCGGCAGGATGATGGGCGCCGAGAACTCGTTGAAGGGCTGATCCAGCGCCACGGCGAAGAAGACCACGACCGCCAGGGCAATCACGACATAGGGGAGTAGAGGCCGCAATGCCTTTAGCGAGCCCGGGATAGCTTCCCGGGGACTGGCGAACGTCAGGGGGCTGCGCCGGGTCAACAGCGTGACGATGGCGAAGGCCGCCGAGGTGAGCAGAAACACGTACCCGCCCCAGCCGTAGAGCTGGCTGGTGGTGACCTGCCTGTTCAGCGCGGCCACCACCACGACCATAAGGCAGGGGTTGAGCACCACGCCCATGCTGCCGGACATGGCCGTGGCGGCGAATGCGAGCGGTCGGCGGGCCCCGCTCAGGCGTATCTCGTCGTAGATCACCGCGCCCACGGCCACCAGCAGAATGCCCGAGGCGCCGGTGAGTGCGGTGGGCACCGCCGCGACGAAGACCACCACGATGGTGATCAGCTCCGGGGCCAGTTTCCAGGGGCGGGCGATGTCGAACAGCAGCGTTGCCAGACGCGTCTGCTTGATCAGCATGCCGGCCCAGACGTAGAGAGCGACGTGCAGGTACAGGTCGGCCTGCTTCACCATCTTTATGAGCTGCACGGCCAGGCCGGAGGGATAGGCCTCGGCCAGGAAGAAATAACCGGCGGCAACCAGCGTCATCCAGGTGTACAGCGGCACCGTCAGCAGCGCATGGCCCGGCGCGCCCCCGTGGCCCGCCTGCCTGGGCACGTTGATGAGCTGATAGACGCTGATCAGCGTCAGCACCGCGAAGCCGGCGATCCAGACCGGATGCAGGGCGCTGGCCTCAGCGCCGGCCGCGCCCGCGACCTCCCGCCAGCTCACCGCGCTCCAGAGCAGGGCGGCGTTGGCGATGAGCTGCAGGGCGCTGCCGACCCGGCAGTCCAGCCGGGTCAGCGGTGAGCGGATGGCGACCTGGCCGTAAACCGTGGTGGCCATCCAGGCGCACGTGAGCACGATGAGCACCAGCAGGTACTGCTGGGCATCCAGGCCGGCAACGCTGACGGCGCCAACGGCGCCCTCCACCGCGGCATAGGCCTGCAGCGCCGGGGACTCGCGCAGCTCGCGGCTGCGCTCGAACGCGGCGTGGTCGTCGCGGCATTGCTCCCGCTGGGCGATCAGCGATTCGCGGATCCTTTCCGGGTCGGGCGGCGTTGGCGCGAGCAGGCTGTCGGCCTGACGCTCCCGGGCCTGACGCAGCTGCTGCCGCACCCGGATGTCGATGTCCGGATCCGGGTTGCAGGCCGGCTCCTGCACGTCGTGGCGTACCAGCCCGTAGCTGTCCCAGATGGATTGCCCAACGGCCAGCATCTGCGAGTGGACGTAGGCGCTCATGCTGAAGGCGATCGTTGCCAGCAGCAGGGTTGCCACCGGAACGGTGATGATCAGCCGTGCGTAGCCGCGCCGCGGGGCGTGGACCAGGTCGGCTCTGTCGCTCAGTATCGTGTTCATGGCGCGCTTCACGGGGCCGCCGGCCGTGCCGGCAGCCCGCGGCGGACTGGTGGCCGGTCAGCCGCCGGCCGGACCGCCCTCGGTGTCCCTGGTGCATTCGGGGTTGCCCGGGTTCTCGCGGCAGCGGATCTTCTTGAGCATGTATTGCATCTTTCGCGAGTAGACGTTGTTCTCGTATAGCGTTTGCCGGACGTCTGCGAACATGCGGTTGTACTCCCGGGTCTCCCCGGCCTCCGGTTCGTACCAGTAGTCGTCGGGAATCTGGGCCTCGGACTTCTCGATCACCCGCATGGCGTCGTCCCACAGGTGCCCGGCCACCCACTGCCGCGATTTCACGCCGAAGTCCTCGGGGAACCGTTCGTGGCGGATGTCGATCTGTGCGGAGAGAATGCCCAGGTTGTAGTCGAGGATGCCGCCGCCGTCGCCCAGGCCCTTGTAGAGCTCAAGGGCCGTGAAGGCGTAGGCGGGGGCGTAGGCCACATCCACGTTGCCGTTGTTGAACATGGCGGCGAAGGTGGAGATGCTCGCCGGCACGACGGTTGCGCCCACGTGCTGGACCATCTGCCGGGCCTGATCGTCGTAGGAGATGGTGGCGACTTTTTTGCCGGCCAGGTTCTTCCAGGAATCCAGCCAGTCGTCGTCTCGGGCGAACAGGTACACCTTGCCCATGTTGACCACGCCCGCGGTCTCGTAAGGGCCCTCGCGCATGTACCGGGCTGCCCCGGGCGAGGAAATGGCGACGATGGCGGTGCGCTGCGCCTCGTAGCTGGGGGTGGCCGCCATCATGTCGAGGCTGCCGGCGAACTTGACGATCCCGCGGTTGCGGATGCCGGTGATAACCACGGCATCGCATTCACCGGCCTGGAAATCCGCCTTGGCGGTGGACTCGTCGGTATAGGGCCGCAGCTCGAAGTCCACCCCCCATTTCCGGGCGGCGACGGCGTAATCCTTCATCATCTGGTAGACGTCGCCGTTGGAGCCGATGATGTCGAACACGCACAGGCTGCGCTGCACCGTCCCGGCAACGCTCGACAGCGCCGGCGAGAGCAGGCTCGCCGCGATCAGCGTATTGCGAAGCAGTCTTCCTCTCATGACCTGAAGCCTCCGTGTACGGGCGGACGGGCCCAGTCCCGTCCCATCGTGGTCGCGTCGATCAAAGCAGCCCTTCGGTATCCGGCTGTGCCGGCGTCTCGCCGGGGAAACGACCGAGCGCGCCCACCGGAGTGCGTTTGCCGGACTCGCGGGTCCATAGCTGGTCGGAGAAGTGCCGCACCTCCATGGTCGCCAGCCGGTCCACCAGGACGTAGCGTTCCGGTGCACGGTCGCCGCCGATTCTTGCCGTGTGTCGAACGGCGTTCTTCAGTTCCGGCGTATTACCGGCGTTGTCGGCGCCATTGACGTAGAGCGCCAGGGCCAGGCGCATACCCGCGTCATCGGCCAGACGGACGCTGCGCCGGTAGGTGGCCCATATGTCCCGGTCGTCGGGCCGGGAACCGGGAACCAGTGTCCAGACCGTCGCCCGGACCGCCCCGGGCGCGCCCCACCAGCGTTCATTGTCCAGGCAGCGTGAGGCGTCGGCGGCCCTGGGGGCGATATCCCGCGGTATGCCCACCTGAAGACCGGACCGGGCATCGCTCTGCATGGCCTGAAGGCCCACCACCAGGCCGATGAGGTAGGTCATCTGATCGGCTTCGGCGTCCAGATCGGGGCAGTCGCCGTCCAGCGGCCCGTAGGCGCTCGTCAGATGGCGGAAGGCCGAGTAGCGCCGCTCGGCGGCGATGGCGTGCCAGCGCTTCTCGGCGATGCGGGCGTCGGCGGCCTCGTTGACGTCGCCGGCGTTGCTGGCGCGCAGATACCGCAGGTTCTCGTCGGCTGCCCGGAATGCCGCGCAGTAACCGGCCAGCAGGTCGGTGTAGAACATGACGTAGTCGGGTGTGTGCATGACCCGGCCGAACGAGGCCAGGAACTGGTTCATGCCGGTGCCCGTGCCGCAGGTGGCCATATCCGTGTCGCGGGTGCTCTGGACATGAGGCACGACGTTGTCCTCGGCGTAGTCGGCGAGCAGGGTGCCCGTGGTGGAATAGACCGGTGCGCAGCCGCCGAGCAGCAGCGCCGCCGCGGCCAGCAGAACCGGACCGAGCTGACGTACCGGCGAGTGGCTGACCATGTCCACGCTGTCCTCCTGCATGTGTTGTTGTCGGTTCCGCGCCGCGGTGTTCGTGCCGGGGCGGGTAAAGACAGGGCCGTCCCTGGCCCGACCCGTCATGAGCGTTCACGGCCGTGCCCCGTGGCACCGCTATTCGGTGCCGCTGCGCCCGGTCACTGCTTGATTGCGGGCTGGGTGAATACCAGCGAGGTACCGCCCGCCGGGATCTGCAGGTCGATCTCGATGTCATCGTTGGCGCCGAGCGAGACATCGATGGGCACGTCCGCGTCATTGCGCAGGCGCACCTGCATGCGACCGTCCCGGGTGAATGTCACCGGGCCGCGCAGCGTCATGCTGAGCTCGTAGCTGTGGAGGTTGTGCGGCAGCGACAACAGCGGCTCGAGATAGGGCGCGTCCAGATACAGCTCGGCCTGCACCTCGAACGTGGGTACGCCGTCGTCGTTCTCGTATATCCAGCCGGCCATGGGTTGCGGCCGCCCTTCGGGGCCTTCCGCGTAGCGCACGCGCATGATCTGTGGTCCCGAGGGCGTGAGCACGGGGTCGGGCAGGATGGACACGTCCGCGTAGACGTCCAGGTTGCTGGTGTAGATGATATTCGGATGCACGGCGACGCGGACCGCCTCCCGCCCCGTCCCTGGGTGGGTGCCCGTGCCGAGAACCTCGGAGTTGAGCCCCGCGGTCAGCCAGACGAACTGCCGGGCGGGGCAGCTGGCGGGCGATCCGTCATCGTTGAATCCACAGCCCGTGTTGGCCCCTTCTGCCAGCCCACCGGCGCCAGTGGCGATGATGTTGCTGGCATTTTCCTCCACCACGTATTCCCCCGCTTCCATCGCCGGCAGAGCCTCGCAGGATTCGCGCGTGCAGGTGCTCTCGTCATCGGAGACCGTGCGGCCGTCATGGACGAAGTTGGCATTGACATCCACCGTGGGCAGGTTGCGGAAGGTCTGCAGCACGCTGTCCGTGGACGGGGCGCCATGGAAATAGAGGGTCATGTCCGGCCCGCCGTGGGTCGGCTCCGGCGCAAAATCCGCGGACTGGGCCAGCATACGGGTCTGCAGCGGGTGACCGGCCGCGGAGCAGATGGCGTCGGAACCGCCGCAGTCGCCGGCCGCCGCGGAGCCACCGCCATTGGAGCCCAGCACGTAGCGGTACAGACGCCCCTCGGCCCATGCCGTTTCCGGGTGGAAGCGCAGCACGCGCTTGCCCACCTCCAGACGGCCCGGCACCTCGGACCAGGTGCCGCTGCCATCGGGTTGAGTGTTCGCCTCCACCACGAAGCTGCCACCCAGCTCGATGCTGGCGGGGTCCATGGTCTGGGAAAACTGCACTTCGATGGCGCGGTTGGCGGGAAGCGTTGTCACGGGCAGGTGATCGTCGCTGTTCTGTCCGCCGGCGCAGCGGCCGTGATCGCCGTTGGCGATGTCCCGGCCGATGGTCACGCAGGGGTATCCCGGATAGGTCGTCGTTGCCAGCGGTGCGCGGGCCGGGCCGTCCACGTGGTGGGGTATCCTGAAGCTCAGCGCGTAGCTCTGATCCAGGGGGTTGCCGGCCAGGTCGGTAACGTCCGCCGTGAGATTCACCGTGTAGGTCTGGCCGAACTCCAGGTCGGGCTGAGGATCCAGCACCAGCGTGGCGCCGTTCACGCGCACCGCGAAATCGCCGCCGCCGTTGAGCAGCACCGACTCCCCGGCGACCACGCTTTGAGGCTCCACCGGCTCGCTGAGATTGACGATGATCGGGTCGCCCGGCCGCATTTCACCCGCGCGGGAGTGGCCAGCGCCGTCCTCTCCGGGCAGCCAGGACTGGACCGAGGGCAGCCTGGTGTCCGGGGCTGGCGCCGGCGCCGCCTCCTGGTCCGGGAAGGAGGCCATCTGGAAGGAGATCAGCCCCCGGCCGTATTCCTGGCCCAGAATTCTGGGCTCCACCATGCCCACGGCGTCGATCACCAGTCGTCCGTCCCGGACAATGCCGCTGCCGACCAGCTCCACGTGGAGGAGGTCCTGGCTGAGGCCGCCATTGGCCCTGGGGTTGCTGGTGGTCATGGCGATGTCCATGAACAGCCGCACCTGCTTCGGGGCGGTCTTGTCGTCCGAATAGGGATTGGGCAGGAGATAGCCCACGGCGTCGCTGAGGAACGTGACGCTCACCTCCCCGGAGTCGTAGCCCGTCGGGGCCGCGCCGGCGATGAGCACTTCCACGGAAGCCGCGTTGAGTAGCGTGCCCCTGGGGACCCGAAAGGGCGTGACTTCCGGGTAGTTGGGCGGGAAGGCCAGCTCCGCGGCCAGCACGCCCTGTTGTTGAACGCTGGTGGATTGCCCCAGCAGCATGGCCTGAAGCGGCACGCAGTTCACCGGCATGCCGGTCAGCGGCGAGAGGGTGTCCCCCGTGGTATCCGGCCCGCAGCGCCGGCCGGGCCGGGGGTTGGAGACATCCGCCTGCTGTATCAGGACCTCCCGTGGCCGGGAGTCCCCGGGCGTGAAGGTGAAGCCATCGTAGCCGGCGGGCTCCAGGTTGTTGCCGAGCGTGCTCCGCAGGCTGTCGTCCAGCTGCAGGGTGTACTCGTCACCGGGGCTCAGTGGCTGTTCGGGGTCCAGGGTCAGGTACGGGCCGCTCGCCAGCACGTGGGCGGCGACCAGCTCCCCGGCGTCATCGACCAGGGCGATGCTGCCGCCGTCAGGCACGTCGTTGACCACGGCGTAGCGCAGACTGGTCCTGTCGATGGGCTGGGTGAACTGAAGCCGCAGCGAGGAGAAGTCCATCAGCGGCAGCAAGCTGCCGTCCGGAATCAACCGCGCCACCTGAAAGGCCGGGGCGCTGGTCAGGGTGTCCGTGGCGCCTTCCTTCCCCGCGCGCGTGGTGAACTGCAGTCCGCCTTCGGGCGTCTGAACCGCGCCGTACTCGGTGCTCTGCCGGCCGATATCCACGACGTAGCGGGTGTTCGGTGCCAGCGGCGCGTCCGGTGAGATCAGTATGCCGCGACCGCCATCGAAGGTTTTCGGCGTGAAGGCCACGGCCTGTCCGCTCGCGGTCTCCAGTGTCACTTCGGAGACCGGATCGGGCGTGGTCAGGGCGTGGGAGAAGCGCAGGGCCACGGGTGCGGAGGCCGGTACCTCGGTCTGACCATCGCGGGGATAGGTGCTGACCAGGGCGGAGTCCTTCCAGCTGGAGAAGTCGACGCCGTCCGCGCCGTCCGAGTTGCCGCCGCCGCAGCCGATCAGCAGCAGCGTGGCCGCCAGTGTTGCCGCAATCTGACGCATGTCCGACCTCTTAGAATTTCAGGGTGATCGAGCCGGTCAGGACGTGCACGTCCCCCGACGCGGTCACCGTTTCGTAGGGGTTGGCGGGCGCGTCTTCCGAGGCCATCTGGAAGTCCCGCTCCTGGAGCTTGTGGTACTGGTAGGCCAGGTCCACGCGCAGCGGGTGCGCCAGAATCCAGAAATCCGGGAACTCCGACGACAGACCGAGACCGGCGACCCAGCGGTCGGTATCCAGGTAGTTGACGTCGGGTGACTGGGTGGTTTCCAGGGGCGATTCCCGGTAGGACAGCCCGCCGCGCAGGGACAGGTAACTGCCGATGCGGTACTCGATGCCGAGGCGGGGGATGACGATGTCCTTGAACTCCCACGCCACCTGGTCCTTGATCGTGTCGTCCTCGAAGTCGTTCTCCAGGTCGCTCCAGTTCTGCTGCTCAAGGGTCAGTCCGACACCGAGACTGCGGCCGCGCCAGGCAATGCCGGCCGTGTAGATGGACGGCTGGTACTGGTCCAGCGTCGAAATGGAGAACGTGAGCCCTGGCGGGGGAATGGTGCCGGGAATGGTGGCGTTCGCGTCGACGTTGGTCTCGTAGCTGGATTTCTGGCGGTAGGCCAGGGCGGTCTGCAGGCCCTGGGCCCAGCAGCGTTCGCCGGGGCACAGCGTCGCGCCCCAGTCCACATTGACGCTGGCGATACCCTTGATGTCCGGCTCGGTCTCCACCGTCAGGGATTCCTGCTCCGTGTTTCCGGCGAGGTCGGACTCCGTCTCCAGCTCCGCGTTGTTCTTCAGGGTGATCAAAGTGCCGGCACCCAGACTGATCCCGCGCCAGACGTAGGTGCCCAGGCCGATGTTCAGGAACAGCGACTTGCGGCCGTACTCGAAGTACTGCCCCGTCTGCGAGGTCTCGGAGTTGAAGGACAGCACCTCCTGGCTGTATTCCTCGATGCCCACCGTGACGCCCAGGTTGATGGGGTGTTCCATGGTGGTCAGGCCGGCGAGATCGGTCTTGAAGCCGAGCACCGTGTGCTCGGAGTTACCCTCCTGTAGGACGTCGTCGCTGCGATCGGGTGGATTGCTGCCGCCCTGGCTCTGCGCTTTGAGGTTGTAGTCCGCGTTCAGCAGGCCGGCGCTGAACTCCCCGCGTGGGTCGTGTACCAGATAGGCGGGGTTGTAGTACGCCGCCGATGCCTGGTCGCTGAACATCGACAGTCCCTGAGTCGTGGCCATGTCCGCTGGCAGTAGCCCGTAAGTGGTTGCAATGTTGCCCATGGCCGCCGAGGCGGTCGCTGCCGGGGCGAGCAACGCGCCGGCCAGGGCGAGACGGTTCATGACGGGTAGGGGTCCGGTCTTCATTATCGGTCTCCTCCTGTGCAGGGCTTACGGCGAGGGCCGGGGATCGGAGCCGCACGCCGCGCCTGCGTTTCTTATGGTTGGAACGGGCCTTGACGCCCCAGTGTTGCTGATGCGGGCGCGCTGGTGCTTGTCGCGTCAGGCTGGCGGTTGCCCCGTCGAGGCGTAATGGGATTTCCATTGCTCGACGAAGTCGCGGTTGTCGCGCTCCCAGGGGTGGAAACCCGGCCGGTAATAGGCCAGGTACTGGCCGAGAACCCTTCGCAACGGCCCCGGGCTGACGAACAGGTATCGCGGCACGCTGAGCCAGCCCTTAAGGTCGCCAGCCACCCCCGCGCCGCGGGCCAGGTGGACGTGATTGCGGATGACCTCGAACCAGAAATGGATGGAGACGTGCAGCATCAGGAGTACCCGGCGCACGTACGCGCCCGCCCCGGTGCCGACCTGTTCCCGGTACACGTCGAAGGCCACGGCCTTGTGCTCGGTCTCCTCGATGGCATGCCAGCGCCATAGCGACGACATCTTCGGGTCGCTGCCTTCGAGGGTGCGACGATCAGAGAGTAACGAGTCGGCCATGATGGCCGTGAAGTGCTCAAGGGCGATGGTGATGGCCAGCTGGCTCTCGGGCGAGAACAGCTTGCGGCCCAGCCGCAGTCGCTGCTTCACACCCGCTTCCAGTTTCTCCACCGGCAGGCCGGCGTCCCGCAAGGCCTTGTTATAGGCAATGTGCTCGCGGCTGTGCATCGCCTCCTGGCCGATGAAGCCCCGGACCTGCTCCTGTAGCCCCGGTGAGCTGATGCGATCCCGGAAGTGGCGCACGCTGTCCATGAAGAACTTCTCGCCTTCGGGGAAGAGAATGGACAGGGCGTTGTAGAACTGCGTGACATGGGGCCCGGCCCCGTGCCAGCGGTTCATGTCGCAGTCGTCCAGATCGAAATGCAGATCCCGGCGCTCGATGGCGTCGGCGGTGCCGCTCGCGGACATGACGCTCCTCCGTATCCGACGTCCGGGCCGGTAAGTCGTCCACTCACCAGCGCCTTGTTCCATGGCCTGCGGCTCTGCCGGCCGCTTGATCATTATGCGGAAAGATGAATTTTCCGAAAAGATCGATTGTCGAAATTTAGAATCTGGTCTATAGGTTGTCAAGTGACAGCCAATACGGTCTTTTCCGGCGACCGGAGTGGGCGTCGGCGAGGTTGAATCGGGCCGCTGGCGGCATCCCGGCTGAAATAGGGGGGCGGGCTAGCCGGCGGCGGGATCGCCGGCTGCCGGGACTGGAGCTGCCGGGCAGCTGTGGTGGCGTTGGCTGGCGGGCGCCGCTCTCCCCCTTGATCGGGTGGTACCCAATGACGGCAAATACCTGTATTTTTCCTCGGCGTTACATGGCCCAGCGCTCTATCGGGCGCGGACCTGAGCAACGGGAAAGGGCAGCTCGTGAGTGAGAAGGCAACGACCACGCGACGATATAGGGGCATGACGCCGGAACAGCTTCGTGCGGAACGCCGCGAGCGTCTCCTCGAGGCGGCCCTGACGCTCTTTACGGAGCGGGGCTACGCCAACACGACCATCGAGGCGCTGTGTTCCAGCGCCCGGGTGACCACGCGTCATTTCTACGAACAGTTCGATGGTCGCGAGGCCCTGCTCCGCGACCTGCTGGAGACCATAGTCGACGGGACTCTCGCCGCCGCCTGGGAAGCGCTGATGAACGAGGACCGGGACATGACGGGGCGGGTGGGGGATGCCATCCGGGCGGTCATGATGTTTCTGTTGTCCGATTCGCGGCGCGGCCAGGTCGTCTGTGTCGAGTCGGTCGGCGTCAGCCGGGAGCTGGAGGCCCGCCGGCGGGTCATGATCCACGCCTTCGCGGAGCTCATCGAGCAGTTCGGTGGTTATCTGGCCGGCACCGGTCTGCTGCCCCTGCGCAACTACCACCTGCCGGCGGTGGCTCTGGTGGGCGCGACCCTGGAGCTCATCCAGGAGTGGCTCACTGGCGGCACGGAGATGGACGCCGAAGGCATGGCGCAGGAGGCCGTGCTGTTCTTCCGTGCGCTGATCATCGGCGCCCGGCGCTACGACGAGGAACTGGGCGGCCATGCCGCGGAGGCCGCTCAGGACGGGGAGGGGGAGTAGGCCGAAGCGGGTGTCCCCGCGCGGCCGCGCCGCGTGAGCAGGCGGCGCACATGCGCCGTCACCGCACGAGCGTGTTCTTGTCAGCCGGCTTCTGCGTCCGCGGCGATCGGCGGCTCGCCGCCGTCCCAAAAAGCTTCTTCCTCGCGCCGTGGCTGCCACCCCAGATGCGTGAGCGTTGCAGCCCCCACCAGCATCATCAGTACCTGCCCGTGCAGGCGCCGGCATATGGTCTCGCGCAATGCCGGCTGCTCGATGTAGTCCAGGGAAACGTGAAAGGTCTGGCGAATCACGAACCGGGCGATCTCCCGGAGCGAACGCGGCTCCAACGTGCGCTGCATTGCCGGAATCTGCGCCATATCCTCCGCCAGGTCGTCGGCGAGTAGCCCCATGGCCTGTCGAATGGCGCCGCGCAAAGTCGCGGAAGGACCGTTGAGCTCGCGTCCACCGATGACGAATGCCTCCGGGTGTTGGCAGGCAAACTCGAAGTAACGCCGCAGCGACAGGTCAATCACCCGGCTCGCCAGGCCGATCCGTTCCTCGACGCCTTCCGGAATCCGGGCCGGGTCCGCGCCAAGCGCCTCCTCGGTGGCCTCGGCCCGCAGCCTCCGAAGCGGCTCGCGCAGCGTGTCCTGCACCTGATCCAGCACGGCCAGGCCCAGCTCGTCATGGTCGCGGAAATGCCGGTAGAAGGTATTGGGGTTGAGCCCCGCCTCCCGGGCCAGCTCGCGGATGCCGACAGCGTGGAGACTGCGCGTTCGCCCTGACAGGCGCAGAGCGGCTCTCATGAGCCGATCCCGGCCGGACACCCGGGTCGCGGTGTTGGCGATTGCCATCGATCCGACTCCCTCTCTGGTGGGAATCCCGACAGTCTACCGTGCGTTGACGTGGATGTGTACACTCGTCTACATTCGCGTAGACAAACGTATACAAACATGACCGCGAGTGGGCCCGGACGTGTCTCGGCGGCACGGCGTTGCGGCCCGCAACTCTCGCAGGAGGGCGGGAAGAAATGGCAGCAGCGGCGGAAACTGTGAACGGCGATGTCATGCATCATGATGTGGCCATAATCGGCACGGGCTTCGCCGGTCTGGGGGCGGCGATCAGGCTCAAGCGACGCGGCGAAGACGATTTCCTGGTTTTCGACCGTGAGGCGGGTGTCGGCGGTACCTGGCGGGTCAACCACTACCCGGGCTGCGCCTGTGACGTGCAGTCCCATCTCTACTCGTTTTCCTTCGAGCCCAATCCCGACTGGACGCGGATGTTCGCCCCGCAGCAGGAGATCCTGGACTATCTCCGGCATTGCGCCGGGAAATACGCGCTGGCGCCGCATCTTCGGCTGAGCACCGAAATCACCCGGATGCGCTGGGACGAGCAGAAAGGCCTATGGCTATTCGAGGATGACCGCGGTCAGCGCTACAGCGCGCGGGTGGTCATTGCCGGCATGGGCGGGTTGTCCCGGCCCCACTACCCGGACATACCGGGCCTGGAGCGTTTTACCGGTCACATGTTCCATTCCCAGCAGTGGGACCACGACTATGAGCTGTCTGGTAAACGCGTCGCGGTAGTGGGGACGGGGGCGTCGGCCATCCAGTTCATACCGCAGATACAGCCCCGGGTCGCCCGGCTGGACGTCTTTCAACGCACGCCGCAATGGATCCTGCCGCGGCCCGATGGCCCGATCCCGGAAGCGCGGCGCCGCCGGTTCCGGCGATTTCCCCTGCTGCGGTGGCTCGAGCGCAAGCGCATCTACTGGATGCTGGAGACACGCGTGCTGGGATTCGCGTACAAGCCCCGGTTGATGCGCCTGGTCGCACGCCTGGCCCTCAGGCACATGAAGCGCCAGGTGCACGACCCGTCACTGCGGCGCAAGCTGACGCCCGATTACACCATCGGCTGCAAGCGGGTGCTGATGTCCAACGATTTCTATCCGGCGCTGACCCGGCCCAATGTGGAACTCATTACGGACGGTATCGAGCGGATCACGCCCCGGGGCATCGTCACGCATGCCGGCCAGGAGCGCGAAGTGGATGCCATCATCTTCGCCACCGGCTTTCACGCCACGGACCCGGTGCCGGCCGGCATGATCGAAGGCCGCCGGGGCGACGATCTCGCCACGCTCTGGCGCGACGGACCGCAGGCCTACAAGGGCACCACCGTCGCCGGCTTTCCCAACCTGTTCATCATGACCGGGCCGAACACCGGTCTTGGTCACTCCTCCATGGTTTACATGATCGAATCCCAGCTGGACTACGTCATGGATGCCCTGGATTACATGCGCCGGGAAGACATCCCGGCGCTGGATGTCGACCCGGGCGCCCAGCTTCGCTATAACGAGCGGCTGCATCGGCGCCTTGGCGGTACCGTGTGGAACTCCGGCGGCTGCTCCAGCTGGTATCTGCATCCCGTGACCGGTCGTAATCCGGTCATCTGGCCGGGTTTCACGTGGCAGTTCCGGCGCATGACGCGGCACTTCGATCCCGCGGCGTATCGATTGGCTGGCCCCGCCGCCGGCCAGTCCGTCACGGCAACCGCGGACGCGGCCGGCAGTGCCGCCTGACCGCGACCGGAACAGGGGGCGAACGATGAATGACAAGGACAACCGCGTGGCGGCCGTCACCGGCGCGGCATCGGGCATCGGGCGCGCCCTGGCCCTGGAGCTTGCCGGCCGGGGCGTTGGCCTGGCAGTGGCGGACATCAACGAGCGCGGCGTGGAGGAAACCGCCGCCCTGGCGCGCCAGCAGGGCGTGACGGCTACCGCGACGGTTCTGGACGTCAGCGAGCGCGCGGCCGTGATCGACTGGGCGGAGGGCGTCATGACTGAGTTCGGCGCCGTGGACCTGTTGTTCAACAACGCCGGCGTGGCCCAGAGCGGCAGCGTCGCCGGGAACGGGTTCGACGACTACGAATGGGTCATGGGCATCAACTTCTGGGGCGTGGTCAACGGCACCAAGGCTTTTCTCCCCCTGATGCGAGAAGCCGGCCGCGGGCACATCGTCAACATCGCCAGCATCTTCGGCGTTTTCGCGCAGCCGGGGATGAGCACCTACAACGCTTCCAAGTTCGCCGTGCGGGGTTTCACGGAGTCGTTGCGCCAGGAACTGGACATATTGGGCGGCGCCATTTCCGCCACCTGTGTCATTCCAGGTGGCATCAGGACAGGCATCGCGCATTCCGCGCGTATGTCGCCGAGCCTGGCGGAGATCCATGGCGGGCCGGTGGACACGGACCAGATCCGGGATGACTTTCTGAACAGGCTCGCACGGACCACGCCGGAGCAGGCGGTGCGGACCATCCTCTCCGGCGTCGAGCGCAACGCGCGCCGGGTGCTGGTCGGGGCGGACGCGAAGCTCTTGGACCTGATGCAGCGGCTGATGCCCAGCGCCTATCAGCGGCTGGTCACCGCCGCCATGCGCCGGGAGGCCGCGCGGGCCCGTCGGGCGCGGCAGGCGCCGGGGTGAGCGCAGCCCGGTACGGGTGCCATGATTTCCGTCGGTTCGTTTAGGGGGCGCGGGGCGGGCAGCGGCCCGAATGCGCAGGTCGGCACCGGCGCAGCCGGCGCCGACGATCCGCGTTGGGCCGTCGGTTTGCAGGCCCATCCGACCGGCTAGCCGTGCCGGTGCCGGACTCGGTGGAGGGGCGCCCGGCCGGGTGCGGCCGACACAACCATCAGGCGCCACATCGATGCCCGGGCCGGCGGCGTCAGCCCCTGCCCTTGGTCCGCGTCTTCCCCTGCTTGGCGCTCTTCTCGATGAACTGGATCATCGAGCCGGCGATGTCCTTGTTCGTCGCCCCCTCGATGCCCTCCAGGCCGGGAGAGGAATTGACCTCCAGGACCACGGGCCCGTGGTTCGAGCGCATGATGTCCACGCCCGCGACATTCAGGCCCATGATCTTGGCGGCGCGCACTGCAGTGGAGCGCTCCTCCGGCGTGATGCGGATGGCGCGGGCGCTGCCGCCGCGATGGACGTTGGAGCGGAACTCTCCTTCCTTGGCCTGCCGGATCATGGATGCGACCACGCGCTCGCCGACGACGAAGCAGCGAATGTCGGAGCCGCCGGCTTCCTTGATGAACTCCTGGGTCAGGAAATAGGCCTTGAGGCCGTGAAAGGCATCGATGACGCTCTCGGCGGCCTTGTTGGTCTCCGCGAGCACGACGCCGCGGCCCTGGGTGCCTTCCAGCAGCTTGATTACCAGGGGCGCGCCGCCCACCAGGTTGATCATGTCCTCGTTGTCGTCCGGCGAATAGGCGAAGCCGGTGACCGGCAAACCGATGCCCTTGCGGGCCAGCAGCTGCATGGACCGCAGCTTGTCGCGGGAGCGGCTGATGGCGACGGATTCGTTGAGGGGGAAGACACCCATCATCTCGAACTGGCGCAACACGGCCGTGCCGTAGAAGGTGACCGACGCCCCGATCCGGGGGATGATCGCGTGTGGCGATTCAATGATCTGGCCCTTGTAATGCACCTCCGGCCGGTGGGCGCTGATCTTGACGTAGCAGCGCAGCGGGTCCACCACCCGCATGGTGTGTCCGCGCTCCCGGCCTGCCTCGACGATGCGCGAGGTTGAATAGAGCTTTGAGTTGCGGGAGAGCACGATGATGTTCATCGGATCGGCCATGGAGACGCTCCGCCATTGACGCTAAATGCTGCTGACTCGCCTGCCGCAAGCCAATGGCGTTGCGGCGATCGCCCTGTCGCTCGTAGCTTCCGCGCATCCGGCATGCCGCAGGAGCCACGAACGAATTGTTCACCGTTTTGCCGGGATCCGTCCAACGTTGCCGGTTCGGCGGACTCTCGGACGCGCCCCGGGGGAGGCTAACCCCGTCTGCGCGCGCGGCCGTCTGCCGCCTTGCCCCCGCTGTCGGCCGCTCCGGCCAGATAGGAAGCGCTTGGGTCCACCAGTACGTGGCCGTGCATGGCGCGACGGCCCAGAAGCATGCGGAAACCCATGGTATCGCGGTTGGTTAGCGTCAGATCTATGGGCCACTGCTGGTTGGCGATCCGCACTGGGGTGCGGATGACGATACGCTTCTCCCTGTGACCTGTCGAGCTGGTCACATAACGCTCGTCATGGATGTCCGCCTGGCACGCGATGGTCACCGCCGTGCTCCGCTGCTCGGGGTGGATTTCGAACGCCACCCGCCGGCGGCCGTCCTCCGTGAATCGCCGGATATGGATGGCATGGATTGCCGAGGTTGCCGCACCGGTATCGATCTTGGCCTTGATGCCCGCGATCTCCAGGGCCGGCAGGTCCACCCATTCCCGCCATCCGATCCAGACCCGGGGCAGGGTCTTGCGCTTGCTCATGCATGCACCCGCGTTGACCAACAGAGGCGACGGCGCGCCGTCGGCCCGTCTACCATCGCTTTTGCTCGCCGGCAGTTCAAGCATGCTCCCAGGTGGTTGCCGCGGCGTTCGGGCGGCGGCGGGATCCGGCATGCAAGAAAGCGCCAAATCCGCTATCCTAGGGCGCTTCTCGATTCCGGCGCACCCGGCGCCACCTTAGCAGCGCGGTGTGTCTGTCAAACGCTACCCGGCCCCGCGGGGTCGGCGGTACTGCTCCGGATTCCAGCGCAGGGCGGTCGGGTCGCTGCTCGGCAGAACGGCGCCCCGCCGCGGCGCGAGCGCTATTGCGCGGCGCCCGTCCCCCTGCGGGCCAGTCGAATTCATCGAAACCTAAGAGGCAGCTACATGTTCTCCAGCAATATGAATATTGCCGATTTCGATCCCGATCTCATGGATGCCATCCGCAAGGAGGAGCGACGGCAGGAAGAGCACATCGAGCTGATCGCCTCCGAGAACTATGCCAGCCCGCGGGTCATGGAGGCCCAGGGCAGCGCGCTGACGAACAAGTACGCCGAGGGCTACCCCGGCAAGCGTTACTACGGCGGCTGCGAGTTCGTGGACATCGCCGAGGAGCTGGCCATCGAGCGGGCCAAGCAGCTTTTCGGTGCCGATTATGCCAACGTCCAGCCGCATTCCGGCTCCCAGGCCAACGCGGCGGTCTACCTGGCGCTGGCGAAGCCGGGTGACACGCTGCTGGGCATGAGCCTGGACCATGGCGGTCATCTCACCCACGGCGCCAAGCCGAACTTCTCCGGCAAGATCTTTAACGCCGTGCAGTACGGCATCCACGCCGACACGGGCGAGATCGACTACGAACAGGTGGAGCGGCTGGCCGATGAGCACAAGCCCAAGCTGATCATCGCCGGCTTTTCCGCGTACTCCCGCGTGGTGGACTGGGCGCGGTTCCGGGAGATTGCCGACAAGGTGGGTGCCTATCTGATCGTGGACATGGCCCATATCGCCGGCCTGGTGGCGGCGGGGGTCTACCCGAGCCCCATTCCTTACGCCGATGTGGTCACCACCACCACGCACAAGACCCTGCGAGGCCCGCGCGGCGGCCTGATCCTGGCGCGCTCGAATCCGGAGATCGAGAAGAAGCTGCAGTCGCTGGTCTTCCCGGGCACCCAGGGCGGACCGCTTATGCATGTCATCGCCGCCAAGGCGGTGGCCTTCAAGGAAGCGCTGGCGCCGGAGTTCAAGGACTACCAGCAGCAGGTCGTAGACAACGCCCGGGCCATGGCGCAGACGGTGATGGATCGCGGCTACAACGTGGTCTCGAAGGGTACGGACGATCATCTGTTTCTCATCGACCTGATCGACAAGGGCATCACCGGCAAGGACGCGGATGCGGCCCTGGGGCGTGCCAACATCACGGTGAACAAGAACACCGTGCCCAACGATCCCCAGTCGCCCTTCGTGACCAGCGGGCTGCGCATCGGTACGCCGGCCATCACCACCCGCGGATTCGGGGAGGCCGAATCCCGTGAGCTGGCCAACTGGATCTGCGACGTGCTGGACGACATCGGCAACGAGCAGGCCGTGGCCGCGGTGAAGGAAAAGGTCCTGGATATCTGCGGCCGCTTCCCGGTCTACGAGAACAAGTAGGCAGCCGTTTCCCCCCGTTCCGCGGCCGTCCATGGCCCGCGGGGCGGGGTGCATCAAAGCTGGGCGGTGCGCCGCCGGAGTGAATCGCTATGCGCTGTCCGTTCTGTCAGGTGCAGGACACCCGCGTCATTGACTCACGCCTCGCCAACGACGGCGATCAGGTGCGGCGCCGGCGTGAGTGTGGCGGTTGCGGCGAGCGCTTCACGACCTACGAGACCGCCGAGCTGATTATGCCGCGGGTGGTCAAGCGCGATGGGACCCGCGAGCCGTTCGACGAGGCGAAGCTGCGCAGCGGCATGGTGCGCGCGCTGGAGAAGCGCCCGGTGGCCACGGAGGACGTGGAGGCGGCCCTGAGCCGCATCCGCAAGCGCATCCAGTCCCGTGGCGAGCGGGAAGTCGACGCCGGTGAGGTGGGCGAGCTGGTCATGGGCGAGTTGCGCGACCTGGACCAGGTCGCTTATGTGCGCTTTGCCTCGGTTTACCGCAGCTTCCAGGACGTCAGCGCCTTCCGCGAGGTCATCGAGGGACTGGAGAGCCTGCCCTCGCCGGAGCTGCGCAAGCAGCAGCTCGGCCTGTTGCCGGACGAGGATGAGTCCGGCAACGGCGGATCCTGACTGCCGGCCGGATCGCGGCGAGAGCATGAGCGAGTTCACCCCCAACGACCACCGGTACATGGCCCGCGCGCTGCGGCTGGCCGAGCGCGGCCTTGCCACGACGGATCCCAATCCCCGGGTCGGCTGCGTGCTCGTCCGCGATGAGCGGGTCGTGGGCGAAGGGTGGCATCGCCGCGCGGGCGAGGCTCACGCCGAAATCCACGCCCTGCGGGAAGCGGGTGGTGATGCCCGCGGCGCCACCGCCTACGTCACGCTGGAGCCCTGCGCCCATCACGGGCGGACGCCCCCTTGCGCGGAGGCGCTGCGGGACGCGGGTGTCGTCCGCGTCGTCGTGGCCAGCGAGGACCCGAATCCGCAGGTTGCCGGACAGGGCCTGCAACTGCTCGGCGCGGCGGGCGTCGCGACCGCCAGCGGGCTGATGGAGGCGGAGGCCGAGGCGCTGAATCCCGGATTCATGAAACGCATGCGTACGGGCATGCCTTACGTGCGCTGCAAGCTCGCCATGAGCCTGGATGGCCGAACCGCCATGGCCTCAGGGGAGAGCCGCTGGATCACGGGCGCCGCGGCGCGTCGCGACGTCCATCAGTGGCGGGCGCGCAGCAGCGCCATGCTCACCGGAGTCGAGACGGTCCTGGCCGATGATCCGGCGCTGACCGTGCGTGATGCGCCGGAACCGGAGGGTGGGCATCGTCAGCCGTTGCGGGTGATCTTCGACTCCTGGCTGCGCACGCCGCCCTCGGCGGCGATCCTGCGGCAGCCTGGGCGAACGGTGGTGCTGTACACCCATCCGGACGTCCACCGAGAGATGGCCCTGGAAGAGGCGGGGGCCGATCTCTGGCAGGCCGTGCCGGGGCCGACACGGCGTGTGGACCCGGCCCTGGCTCTGGGAACACTGGCAGGACAGCAGGTCAACGAGGTCATGGTGGAGGCCGGCCCGACCTTGAGCGGGACACTGCTGCAGGCCGACCTGGTCGATGAGCTCATCGTCTACATGGCGCCGCATCTGTTGGGCCACGAGGGCAACCCCCTGCTGCGGCTACCCGGATTGTCCCGTATGAGTGACCGGGTTGGCGTGACCATCAGCGAAGTCCGACAATTCGGTGACGATCTGCGTATCATTGCACGGCCTCGGGATTGGTGAGGGCATAGCGCGAGGGGACCGGCGGCATGTTCACTGGCATCGTACAGAGTCTGGGCACCATCGAGTCCATGCAGGGTTACGGGGGCGACAGCCGGCTGCGCATCACCGCGCCGGACCTGCCCGTTGCCGAGATGGGCATCGGCGAGAGCGTCGCGGTGAACGGTGTCTGCCTGACCGCGGTGAGCTACACCGACAGGGGGTTCGAGGCGGATGTCTCCGGCGAGACCCTCTCCCGGACGAGCCTGGGCGATCTCGCAAGGGGCTCGGCCGTGAACCTGGAGCGGGCCCTGTTGCCGCAGACACCCCTGGGCGGCCACCTGGTCTCCGGCCACGTGGACGGCCTTGGCGAGCTGGTATTGCGCGAGCCGGCGGGGCGCTCCGAGCGCTTCCGGTTCCGCGTGCCGGGGCGGCTCGCCCGTTACGTCGCCGAGAAGGGATCCATCTGCATCGACGGCGTGAGCCTGACCGTCAATGGCGTGGATGGCGCCGAGTTCGAGGTCAATCTGGTGCCCCACACCCTGGAGGTTACCACCCTGGGCGGACTGCGTGCCGGGATGAAGGTCAACATCGAAGTGGATATCATCGCCCGTTACCTGGAGCGTCTGGCATTCGGCGGCGAAGCCGACGGCGCCGATACGGGCATCACCCGCGGGATGCTGCAGCGATTCGGTTTCGATCGCGGGCAGTGAAACAGGCCGTAGAGGATTGGTAAGGCCGTGAACAGTATCGACGAGATCATCGAGGACATGCGCCAGGGGCGCATGGTCGTCATCCTCGACGACGAGGACCGTGAGAACGAGGGCGACCTGATGATGGCCGCCTCCATGGTGCGTCCGGACGACATCAACTTCATGGCGCGTTATGGCCGGGGACTGGTCTGCCTGACCCTGACCAAGCAGCGCTGCGAGCAGCTGCGCCTGCCGCTGATGGTGGACGAGACCAACGATCAGCACTCGACGAATTTCACCGTCTCCATCGAGGCTGCGGAAGGGGTGACCACGGGCATATCGGCGGCGGACCGGGCCCGGACCATCCAGGCGGCGGTGGCGCCCCAGGCCCGACCAGAGGACCTCGTTCAGCCCGGGCACATCTTCCCGGTGATGGCGCAGCCCGGCGGCGTGTTGACCCGTGCCGGGCACACCGAGGCCGGCTGCGACCTGGCCCGGCTGGCGGGCTTCGAGCCGTCCTCGGTCATCGTCGAGATCCTCAACGAGGACGGCACCATGGCCCGGCGGGACGATCTCATCGAGTTCGCCCACGAACACGGTCTGAAAATCGGCACGGTGGCGGATCTCATCGCTTACCGCGTGCGCAATGAACGCACCGTGGAGCGCGTGGGCGAATGCGATCTGCCCACCGAGTTCGGCACCTTTCACCTGTATGCCTATCAGGACACCGTCAACGGCGCGCTGCACTTCGCGCTGGTCTGCGGCGGCGTCGACGGCGAGAGCCCGACGCTGGTGCGGGTGCATATCCAGAACACGCTCTCGGACGTATTCGCCAGTGTCGGCCCCTACTGCGGCTGGCCCCTGCGCTCGGCGCTGCAGCAGATCAGCGAGCACGGCAGCGGCGTGGTCGTCGTGCTGCGCCGGCCCGACGACAGCACCGACATCCTGCAGCGGATGCGCCTGTACCAGAAGCAGCCGGAGGGTGAGACCGACGAGGGGGCCAAGGCCAGCACCGACCTGCGGACCTATGGCGCCGGCGCTCAGATCCTGACCGACCTGGGGGTGCGCCGCATGCGCGTGCTCAGCGCGCCCAAGCGCATGCATGCCCTGTCCGGCTTCGGCATGGAAGTGGTGGAATACGTCGAACCGGAGCAGGGGGCCGGGGAATAGCCCCGGCCGGCGCCCGTCAACAACCGACAAGAGCGAGCCATGAAAGAGACTGCAGGGGATTTCACCAGCCGCGACGGCCGTTACGCCATCGTCGCTTCGCGGTTCAACGGTTTCATCGTCGAGAGCCTCGTGGCAGGCGCGGTGGACGCGCTCAAGCGCCATGGCGTGCAGGACGGGCAGCTGGAGCTGGTCCACGTGCCGGGTGCCTATGAAATGCCGCTGGTCACCCGCCGCCTGGCACGGCGCTCCGACATCGATGCGGTCATCGCGCTGGGCTGTGTTATCCGGGGCGGCACGCCGCATTTCGACTACGTCGCCGGGGAGTGCGCCAAGGGCGTGGCGCAGGGCGCCATGGAGACCGACAAGCCGGTGATCTTCGGCGTGCTGACCACCGATACCATCGAGCAGGCCATCGAGCGGGCCGGGACCAAGGCCGGCAACAAGGGCGCCGACGCCGCCATGGCCGCCATGGAGATGGTCAGCCTGCTGCGCAAGCTGGAAACCTGAGGCCAATGGCCGGACAGAAACGCCATGCCGATCCACGCCGGCAGCGCAGCCGTGCCCGGCGCCGCGCCATGCAGGCGCTGTATCAATGGGATATGGCGTCCCAGAACCTCGCCGAGATCGAGGCTCAGTTCCGCGAAGAACATCAGCTCGCCAACACCGATCTGGAGTACTTCGGCGAGCTGCTCCATCAGGTACCGGCCCGCCTCGACGAGCTCGACGCCGAGCTGGAGCGTTACCTGGACCGTGCCCTGCGGTACCTGGACCCGGTGGAGCGGGCCATATTGCGGATCGGCGCCTACGAGCTCATGCAGCGCCTGGACGTGCCGTATCGCGTGGTCATCAACGAGGCCGTGGAGCTGTGCAAACAGTTCGGCGCCGAGCAGAGCCACCGTTACATCAACGGGGTGCTGGACAAGCTGGCCTGCAACAATACCTTCAGGGCGGCCGAGCGGTCGCGCCGGGACGGTGCCGGACGCTGAAGCCGTCGCCCGGGAGGCGCGACGATGAGCCTGTCAGAATTCGAGATCATCGAGCGCTACTTCCGGCCGCTGACCGGCCGACGCGCCGAGACCCGCCTGGGAATCGGCGACGATGCCGCGCTTCTGGCCCCGCCACCCGGGCAGCTTCTCGCGCTGGCCGTCGACACGCTGGTGGCCGGGATTCACTTTCCAGACGACGCCCCTGCCGAATCCGTCGGCCACAAGCCCCTGGCGGTCAACCTCAGTGACCTGGCCGCCATGGGCGCCGCGCCTTTGGGCGCGCTGCTGTCCCTGACCCTGCCCCGGTTCGAGGCCGAATGGCTGGAGGGATTCGCGCGCGGATTCGCCGCGCTGGCATCCCGGTACCGGGTGGATCTGCTGGGCGGCGACACCACCCGCGGCCCGCTCTCGGTAACCGTCCAGGCTATCGGCTGCGTCCCGGACGGCGAGGCGCTGCGCCGAGGCGGTGCGCGGCCCGGTGACTTGGTGGTGGTCAGCGGCAGCCTGGGGGACGCCGCCCTCGGGCTCTCCCGCTGGCGTCAGGGTCTCGCGGCCGCTGATCCGCTGGTGGGCCGGCTGCACTATCCCGAACCCCGGCTCGGTCTTGGCAGGCTGTTGCGCGGCCACGCCAGCGCCTGCATCGACATCTCGGACGGTCTGGTCGCGGATCTTGGTCACATCCTCGAGGCGAGCGGTGTGGCGGCGCGAATCGACGCCGATGCTGTGCCGCTGTCCGCCGATTTCGCGGCGGCCTGTGAGGAGGATCGCCGCCGGGAATACAGCCTCGCCTGGGGGGATGACTACGAGCTCTGCGCCTGCTTGCCGCCGGAGGCGCTCGCGCCGATCCGGTCGGCCGCGGAAGCCGAGGGGGTTCCCATCACCGCCGTCGGCGAGATACGCGCTGGCGCCGGCCTCGAGGTGGTGGACGGCCAGGGCCGGCCCGTAACCCTGGCGGCCGGCGGCTACCGCCATTTCCGCGGCGGCGCGGGGGCGGAATGAAGCCGCCGGAACCGGTTCCCTTCCGCCTCTGCAACCCGGTGCACTGCCTGGCGCTGGGCTTCGGCACCGGGCTCGCACCCCGGGCGCCCGGTACGGTGGGCACGCTCGTGGGGATTCCCCTGTACCTCCTGCTGCAACCCCTGCCGGTGGGGATTTATCTGGCGGTTCTGGTGGCCGGTTTCCTCCTCGGGATCCACGTCTGCCAGCGCACCGCCGCGGACGTTGGCGTCCACGACCACCCCGCCATCGTGTGGGACGAGGTCATCGGGTATCTGGTGACCATGACCCTGGTGCCGGCAAGCGCGCTGAACGTCGTGGCCGGCTTCGTGCTGTTCCGTTTCTTCGACGTGCTGAAGCCGCCGCCCATACGTGCCGTGGACCGCCGCGTTCACGGTGGTTTCGGCATCATGTTCGATGATGTGCTGGCGGGCCTGTACGCGGCGCTGTGCCTGCAGCTGCTGCTCTGGAGTCTGGGCGGGTGAGCGTCCGGTCGTGATGGCCCTGGCTGGCGGCTGCAGCGCTGGTGCTCCTGCGGGCGGCACTGGGAGGCGGTGGGCCGCGACGGGACATCCCGGCGCTGCTGGGTTGCCAGGCGGGCGTGGGCATGGGGCTTCTGGTGTTCAGTGGCGGCGTGGACTGGTATGTCGGGCTGTCGGGTGCGCTTCACGGCTATGCCATCTATCTCGCCGCGTACAGCGGCGGGCGAGCGGTGTTCGGGCTCGTCACCGCCGTGGTGGCCGCGAAGGTGGGTTGGGAGAGCTGGCAGGGGGCGTCGGCCGCGCTGGAAGCCATGGTGGGCGGCAGAGTGCTGGTTGTCACCCACCTATACGGAGCGGTCACGGGACTGACGCTGGCTCTCATAGTGAGGATGCGGGCACGCCCGCCAGCCCCGGCAAAGGCCTGACCCGGCGCTGTTGCTGATGCGTTCGCTACCTTGTCAGAATGACGCGCGAATATGGTTATAACCATCGATGCAGGCTATGCTTTGCATGATTTCGCATCCCCCGCATCGAATTGAGGTGGACCGCAGATGTCGGCCGATACCGACCAGAATGATGTCGTAAAAATCGCAGGCATTCGAAACGCCTGCGGAGACTGCAGCCTCTACCAGCTCTGTCTCCCCGTCAGTCTCTCGACGCCTGACGTCGAGCGGCTCGAAAAGATCGTGCAGAAGCGGCGGCCGCTGGGCCGCGGCGACCATCTCTACCGCGCCGGCGATACCTTCCGCGCGGTCTACGCCATCAAGGCCGGCTCGATGAAAACGTACACCATCAGTGAGGATGGGGAGGAGCAGGTGACCGGCTTTCACCTGCCCGGCGAGATGGTGGGGCTCGATGCCATCAATTCCGGAGACCATCCCTGCAGCGCCGTTGCCCTGGAAACCGCCAGCATCTGCGAGATCCCGTTCGACGCCCTGGAGGATCTGGCCTCCAAGGTGCCGGGGCTGCAGCGCCAGCTGCTGCGCATCATGAGCAAGGAGATCTTCGCCGACCACGAGATGCTCCAGGCGCTGGCCAAGCGTACCGCCGAAGAGCGCCTGGCGATCGTGCTCTTGAGCCTGTCAGACCGGTTTGCGCGTCGCGGGCTGTCGCCGTATCGATTCCGCCTGACCATGTCCCGCAGCGATCTCAGCAACTACCTCGGGCTGGCCCCGGAGACCATGAGCCGGCTTTTCAAACGGTTCCACGACAAGGGCTGGATGCGCGGCGAGGGCAAGGAAGTCGAGCTGTCCAATATCACCGCACTGAGGCTGATGGCCGGCCGCGGCGGGGAAGAGCCGGTAAGCACTGGTCGTCACGGCCACGGATGAGCCAGCCGCGGGCGGTGCTCAGCTGGCACCGCCCGGATAGTGCCGCCAGTCTCGCGTGCTGCGTTCTATAACCCGCTCCCAGATCAGGATTTCCTCGCGGCCGGGGAACCGGGTCGCCAGGCCGTGAGCTTCGCGGCGCAGCTCGGTTACCGCCGCCGCCGGGCGCTCGCCGGCGGGCATGGATTGCAGCGCCGCCCACTGGTTCTTGATGCGCTCGAGCTCCTCGTTCGCCATCTCGCGGCCCGAGAGTCCCGCCGCCGCGCCCAGCACCGACAGGGCCAGCAGCATGCCGGCAATAGCCTTTTTCATACGACTCCTCCTTGACTCGATTTTTTCTGGATACACCGCGTTGGATCGCCGGGCCGCCGCCGAGTTCCGGTCAGTCGGCAGGGCCCGACGAAGGGCAGGCAATGACGGCCCACGGGGGGCCGCACGAGAAACGCTTGCGTTGCATACAGCCGGATGCCGTACCCAGGCGGGTTCTCCGAACGGGAAAGGCCTCTACATCATGCCGGTCTGGAGCTTCGCGGCGTCCGACATCATGTCGAAGCTCCAGGGCGGGTCGAAGACCATCTCCACCTGGACGTCCTCTACCGTGGGGACCTGCAGCACCTTTTCCTTGACGTCGTAGGCGAGGATGTCACCCATGCCGCAGCCGGGCGCCGTCAGCGTCATCTCGATGTCCACCCGGCGCGTCCCGTCGTCCCGCCCGGCGATCTCGCACTTGTAGATCAGGCCGAGCTCGACGATGTTCACGGGTATCTCCGGGTCGTAGCACTGGCGCATCTGGTCCCAGACCAGCTCCTCCACGTCGCGATCGGAGGCGTCGTCGGGCAGCTGCGGCGGCTCGGTGGGTTCCCGGCCGATAGCGTCGGCGTCCTTGCCGTCGATACGGAACAGGTTCCCCTGGATGTAGATCGTGTAGCTGCCGCCCAGGGACTGCGTGATCACGCCTTCGGCGCCCTTGGGAATGACGCCGGTGTCCCCCGTGGGAATCAGGGCGGCATCGCAGTCGCGTTCGAAAACGACCGGCTCGTTCTGGCTGTACATGACACCTCCGGGATCCCGGGCCCGCCCGACGGCGGGCACTCGCCGTGCGCCCGCTTTAAAGGCGGATATTCGGGAAATGTTTACCTCGATACTGGGTTATTCTACCAACGATCGGCTCGCCGGGGTAAGCGCGTGCCGCTGGGATAGGCTGCCGTTGTTCTTGCCCCGCCCCGCGCCCGGGCCTCAGAATGCGGCTGAGCAGCAGGAGGATTGGCGATGACGGGCCGCGAGCGCTGGCGGGTGGCGGTGCTGCCTGGGGACGGCATAGGTCCCGAAGTCATGGCGGAGGCCGTCAGGGCACTCGAGGCGCTGTCAGGTTCCGGCGGGCCGGACATGGAGCTGGTCCATTTCGAATGGCCCTCCACCGCCTATCACGCCACGCATGGGCGCATGTGGCCCGAGGACTGGCGCGAGCAGCTCGCCGCCTTCGACTGCATCCTTCTCGGCGCCCTGGGCGACCCCGGTCCCGCCTCGGATGCGGCGCGCTATGTGCTCAGCGACGCCGTGTCCCTCTCGCCATTGCTGAATATCCGCAAGGGGTTCGATCAATGGGCCTGCGAGCGCCCGGCGGTGCGGCTGCCGGGTGCGCCCCAGTTTCTGGCCGACCCCCGCGCCGAAGAGCTCGACATGCTGGTGGTTCGAGAGAACAGCGAGGGTGAATATGTCGGGCAGGGTGGCCGTCTGGCCGCCGGGACCGAGCGGGAGATCGCCACCCAGGTGGAGGTCTTCACCCGTCGCGGCGCCGAGCGCATCTTCCGCCACGCCTTCGAGCAGGCCCGTCTGCGCGCCGAGGCCCGTCAGCGCGGCGTCAAGGCCATGCGCAGCTTCACGTTGCCCGGGGGCGGCACATCCGCGGCGCAGGTATGTCTCATTACCAAACGTAATGCCCTGCGCTTCTGGGGTGAGATGTACACCGAGGTGTTCGCGGACGTGGCCGCGGGCTATCCGGACATCGCCACCCACCACGAGCTTATCGATGCCGCGTGCATGAAGTTCGTCACCGCGCCCTGGCAGTTCGACGTCGTCGTGGCCAGCAACCTGCAGGGAGACATACTGACGGACCTCGCGGCGGTGCTTACCGGCGGCATGGGGATAGCGCCGTCGTGCAACCTCAATCCCTCCGATCGCCGTCAGCCGCCCATGTTCGAGCCCACCCACGGCAGCGCGCCGGATATCGCGGGTCAGAACAGGGCCGGACCGACGGCCATGCTGCTGACGGCGGCGATGATGCTGGACTGGATGGGGGTGGAAGACCCGCGCGCCGCCGAGGCGGCCCGCCGGCTCACCGGCGCGGTGGGCGAGGACCTGGCGGCGAATGGCAGCAGCACCCGATCCACCCGCGAGGTGGGCGAGGCGGTTCTGCATAGATTGCAGTAATTCGGTCCCGGCGACGGTCGCCGGGGCATGGCGGGATATCGAGGCCGACTCACAGGAGATCGCATATGAGTGCGCACACCGGACACCTTTCACCGCTACTCAAGCAGTCCACCGGCATCACGGCGGTGCGAGGCGAAGGGTGCTATCTCTTCGACGAGCGCGGCGAGCGCTACCTCGACTTCACCTCCGGCATCGGCGTGCTCAGCACCGGTCATTGCCACCCCAAGGTGGTCCAGGCGGCGCAGGAGCAGGTGGGCTCGCTGATCCACGGCCAGTACGCCATCGTCAAGCACCCGAGCATCCTGAAGCTGGCGGAGAAGCTTGGCGATCTCATGCCCGGCGACATCGACAGTTTCTTCTTCTCCAACGCGGGGACCGAGGCCATCGAGGGCGCTTTGCGGTTGTGCCGCCAGGCGACGGGTAAACCCAACATGATCGTCTTCCGGGGTGGTTTCCACGGCCGGACCATGGGGGCGCTGTCCATGACCACCTCCAGCGCCCCGATCCGCGCGGGTCTGCAGCCCATGATGGGTGGCGTCGTCGTCGCCCCGTTTCCGGACACCTTCTGGTACGGCTGGGACGAGGAGACCACGACCCGGTTCTGTCTGCGCGAGATCGATCACATCCTCCAGACCTATAGCGTCCCGGGGGAGACCGCCGGCATGCTGCTGGAGCCGGTCCAGGGCGAGTCTGGCTACATCCCGGCCAACAAGGCCTTCGTCCAGGGGCTCAAGGAGCGCTGCGAGAAGCACGGCATCCTGTTGGTCATGGACGAGGTCCAGTCGGGCAACGGCAGGACCGGATCCTACTGGGGCCATGATCCTTTCGACGTGCAGCCGGATATCATCGTTACCGCGAAGGGGCTGGCGAGCGGCTTCCCGCTGTCGGCAATGGGGGCCTCCGACGCATTGATGAGCCAGGGCTGGATGGGTTCCCAGGGCGGAACCTACGGGGGCAACCCGGTGGCCTGCGCGGCGGCCCTGGCCACCATAGACGTAATCCACGGGGAGGGGCTGGTGGACAACGCCCGGGAGCAGGGCGCCCACCTTCGTGGCCGGCTCGAGGATCTGGCCACCCGCTACCCCGAGATCGCCGACGTGCGCGGCATGGGGCTCATGCAGGGGGCGTACATGGTCGATGGCGAGGGCAAGCCCGATGGGGACCGCGCGATGCGCCTGCTCAAGGCCTGCGAAGAGCGCGGTCTGCTGCTGATCCGCTGTGGCGCCTATGGCGGTCAGGTGGTGCGCTGGCTACCACCGCTGCTGGTCAGCCGCGAGCAGGTGGACTTCGCCGTGGATACCTTTGAAGAGGCTCTCGAGGAAACTGCCGGGTGAGGTGACATGACCAAGCGAACCATAACCGTGTTTCCGGGCGACGGCATCGGCCCGGACATCGTCGAATCGGCCTGCAAGGTGCTGGATGCCCTGGAGGCGGGCCTGGACTACGAGCGGGTGCAGGCGGGCAAGGTTGCCCTGGAAGAGGGCCGGGCGCTCATTCCCCAGGAGACCATGGACTCCATACGGCGCAACAAGGTGGTCCTGAAGGGGCCGCTGACCACACCGCTGGGGGAGGGTTACACGTCGGTGAACGTGACTCTGCGCAAGACCTTCGAGCTGTTCGCCAACGTCCGGCCGGTGGTGTCGTTTCCCGGGACCAAGTCACGCTACGACAATATCGACATCATCACCGTGCGCGAGAACACGGAGGGCATGTACTCGGGTATCGGCCAGACCATCAACGAGGACCGAACCTACGCCGAGGCACGCAGCGTGGTCACGCGGGAAGAGTCCCTGCGGCTGATCCGGTTCACCTTCGACCTGGCCCGGCGCATGGGCCGGCGCAAGGTCACGGTGGCTCACAAGGCGAATATCCTCAAGACCACGTCCGGCCTGTTTCTCGAATGCGCGCGGGAGGTGGCCCGTGACTATCCGGACCTGGAGTTGCAGGAGATGATCATCGACAACTGCTGCATGCAGCTGGTGATGAATCCCCACCAGTTCGATGTCATCGTCACCACGAACCTGTTCGGGGACATCCTCTCGGATCTCTGCGCCGGGCTCGTGGGCGGTCTGGGGCTGGCGCCCGGCGCGAACATCGGCGAAGACATGGCCATGTTCGAGGCGGTCCACGGCAGCGCGCCCGACATCGCCGGCAAGGACATCGCCAATCCCACGTCCATGCTGCTGGCCACCGCCATGATGCTGGACCACCTGGACATGCAGACCAAGGCCCAGGCCCTGCGTGACGCCCTGCGTGGCGCCATCGAGGATCACGACCGGACCACGCCGGACCTCGGCGGGGAGGGGACCACGTCCGGGTTCACCGAGGCGGTGATCGAGCGGTTGTAGCGGGACGCGTTCCCGTTCCGCCGCCGTCGGAGCGGGTCCCTGACCGCGAATCCTCTTTCCCGGCGGGGTTTGTTTTCGTCCGCCTATCGGCGGCCGAGTTACTTTCCTTGATCGCGCAAGGAAAGTAACCAAAGGAAGCGCGGCCCACTTGCTGGCCGGGTGGTGGCTTTGCCACCACCCGGTGCCCTGTGCTTCCCGGCGATCAGCGGGGGATTGAAGACATCCTGCTGGAGCGCCGGATACCGCAAGCCGCGACCGGGGGAGGATCGCGGAGGGTCTTCGTAGCTGAACGGCTGACAGGCCGTCCGTGGCCTGACAGCCGACGCGCGTCGTCCGTGACGCGCCCCTCCACTTGCGTTCCGGGCCTGATCCACTGATCACTGCGATGCTCGGCCAGCAAAGGGCAAGGGGCTGGCAGCAGCTGAGCTTTGAGATCACCCACCAATCCATTCGAAGTCGGCAGACGTCCATTTGTCGAAATAGCGTATCGGAGGGCCCTGTCCCCTCTTGCCGCGCCGAGCATCGAACGAAGCTGCGGTTCGCGGCCAGGGGCCGCTCCTACAAACGCGGGAGGATGCCGCGGGCCGCAGTGGCGGCCCGCGGTCCGGAGATCTCCCTACGCGCCCCGTGGCACCGTCTGCACCTCGACGAAGTCGAACAGGCCCTCCAGGCCGCCCTCCCGGCCGTAGCCGGACTCCAGCATGCCGCCGAAGGGAGCCTCGGGTGTGGGGCCCGTGCCGGTGTTGTGACCCACGTGGCCGAAGTGCAGGCGGGGGATCACCCGACCTGCGACCTCGTCGCTGCCGGTGAACAGGTAGGCCGCCAGGCCGAACTCGGTATCATTGGCCATGGTCACGGCCTCCTCCTCCGAGTCGAACTCCATGATCGGCACCAGCGGGCCGAAGGTCTCCTCCCGGGCGCAGAGCATTTCGCCGGTGACGCCGCGCAGCACCGTCGGCGGGTGGTAGCCGCCCCAGTCGTTTTCCAGCTCGCCCGGATCCTGCCCGGTCACCCGCTCGGCGCCCTTGTCCATGGCGTCCCGCACGTGCCGGCGTACCTTCTGGTAGCCGTTGCGGTCGATGAGCGGACCGATGTCCGTGTCCGGTTCCAGGCCGTCGCCGACCTTGAGGCGGTTGGCCCGTTCCGCCACCTTGTCCGCGAAGGCCTGGGAAACACTGCGGTGGGCCAGAATCCGGTTGGAGCACACGCAGGTCTGGCCGCCGCCACGGAACTTGTTGGCCATGAGGTTATCGGCCGCTGCGTCCAGGTCTGCGTCCTCGAAAACCAGGAAGGGGGCGTTGCCGCCCAGCTCCAGGGTCAGCCGTTTGACCTGGTCGGCGGTCTTGCGGATCAGGTCCTTGCCCACGCCGGTGGAGCCGGTGAAGCTCATGACCGTCACGCGCGGATCCTCGCACAGGGCGTCGCCTATCGTGCCCGCCGGGCCGATGACCAGGTTGGTCTTGCCCCTGGGCAGCTTCACCTCCCGCTCCAGCAACGTGAACAGTGCGATCATGGTGAGCGGCGTCTTGGACGAGGGTTTGATTACGCTGGGCGTGTCCGCCGCCAGGGCCGCCGAGAGCTTCTTGGCGATCATGCCGATGGGAAAGTTCCAGGGGGTCAACAGGGCCGCGACGCCGGCGGGCCGGAAGTGGACGGTCCAGGTGCAGTCCTTGGGCCGTTCCTCCAGCACCCGCGGTTTGAGCTCGTCGACGTGCTCGGCGCAGTAGCGGAAGAAACCCGCTGCGTAGTCCACTTCGCCCTGGGCCTCCTTCCACGGCTTGCCGTGTTCCAGAGTGAGAATGCGGCCCAACTCTTCGCGGTTGTCCTGCAGGGCCTGGACGATGTCGCGCAACCACTGGCGCCGGGTGTCCAGGGAAGCCGGTTCGTTCAGTGCCGCCTGGGCCGCGGCCACGGCCCGGTCGGTCTCGGCCCGGCCCATGGAGGCCACCTCGGCGAGCAGCTCACCGTTGGCCGGATTGTGCACGGCGAGGGTGTCGCCGCCGTCGGCACCGGTCCAGTCCCCGCCGATGTAGCCCTTGAGCTCGGGCAGCAGTGGCGATTCGATCATGGTCTCTCTCCTCATGTATCCGTTTACAGCGTCGGCCGGCGGTCCGTCAGGGGCGCCGCCGACTGGTAGGCGTGGGCCGCGCGCAGCACCGCCGCGTCGGCATGCCGGGCACCGACGAACTGGACGCCGATGGGCAGCCCGGCCTCCGTGAAGCCGCAGGGCACGGAACACCCGGGTTGTCCCGTCATGTTGAACGGGTAGGTGAACGGCGTCCAGCTGGGCCAGCGCGGATCGTGCCAGCCATCGGGCACTTCCAGCCCGGCCGTGAAGGCGGGTATGGGCAGCGTCGGCGTGACCAGCAGGTCGAAGCGCCGGTGGAACAGCTCCATGCGCTCGATCAGTGCCGCGCGCTGATTCATGGCGCCCAGGTAGTCGAGCATGGACAGGGACTCCCGGGCTTCCGCGGCTTCGATCAGGCTGGGATCCATCTGCGCGCGCTGCTCGGGGGTGACGTCGCGCAAGGCGTTGGCCGCCCCCCCGAAGAACAGGATGTCGAAGGCGGCGCGTGGATCCTCGAAACCCGGGTCGATCTCTTCCACCCGGGCGCCGAGGTCTTCGAGCACCCGCACCGCCCGGCGCACCGACGCGGCGATCTCCGGGTCCACGTGGACGAAACCGAGATCCGGACTGTATGCGACGCGCCAGCCGTTGATGCCGCCCTCGAGCGCTTCGAGGAAATCCATGTCGTTGGCCGCCAGCGTCGTGTCCCGGACGTCGGGCTCGCACATGACGTTCATGAGCAGGGCCGCGTCCTCCACGGTCCAGGTCATCGGGCCGGGGTGGGCCAGAGGCGCGAAGGCGCTGGCCGGCCACATGGGGACCCGGCCCAGGGTCGGCTTGTGCCCGACCAGCCCGGAGAAGCCGGCCGGAATGCGAATGGAGCCGCCGGCGTCGGTGCCCAGTGCCAGCGGGGACATGCCGAGCGGCACCGCGGCGGCGCTGCCGCCGCTGGAACCGCCCGCGGTCCGGGTCGGATCGAACGGATTACTGGTGACGCCGAACAGCGGGCTGTCGGTGACGCCTTTCCAGCCGAATTCCGGTGTGGTGGTCCGGCCGGTGGGCACGAAGCCCTGGCGGCGCAGGGCCGCGATCACCGGCGCGTCGGTCTCGCCGGGGGTGTCCGGTATGATCGCCGAGCCCTTGCGGTTGGGCCAGTCGCGGGTGGCGAACATGTCCTTGATACCCAGTGGGATGCCGTCGAGCGGCCCCAGTGGGGTGAGGCGGTTGAAGCGCTCCTCTGATCTGCGCGCCGCCTCCAGGGTGGTCTCCTCGTCCAGGAAACAGTAGGCGTTGACGCTGTCGTTATAGCGATTGATCCGCTCCAGACAGGCCCTGGTGGCCTCCACCGGCGAGAGCTCGCCCTCCCGGTAGAGCGTTGCCAGCTCCAAGGCGGTCAGTTCGGCCGGATCAGTGGCTTGGGACATAGGGACCTACTCCTGGTCGGGTGGAACGTAGCCGCGCTGCTTGTCGACGATGTTGAACAGCGCCTGCCCGTCGCGCCAGCGGCTGAAATTGGCAATGAATTGTTCCGAGAGCGCCGCTTTCCAGCCGATGAAGTCGCCGGCCATGTGAGCGGTGAGCATGGTATTCGGTGCCGTCCACAACGGATGGTCCGGCGGCAGCGGCTCCTCTTCGAACACGTCCAGGGCCGCGCCGGCGATGCTTCCGTCTCCCAGGGCCGTCACCAGGTCGTCGGTGACGACGATGGGACCGCGCCCGATGTTGATCAGCCGGGCGGAGCGCTGCATCGCCCGGAACGCGCGCCGGTCGAACAGGCCCCGGGTACCCTCGGTAAGCGGCGCGGCGATGACCACGAAATCGTAATCTCCGACCACCTCCAGCAATCCGCCGGAGGCATGGATGCTGCCGAAGTCGTCGTCCCCGGGGCGTTCCCGGCTCGCCATGCCATCCACGTTGAGGCCCATGGCGCGGCAAAGCCGCGCGATCTGCCGGCCAATGGAGCCGGCTCCGACGACCAGTACCCGTTGGCCGGCCACCCGCTCGGTGTCGCGGTGTTGCCAGCGCCGCTCGCGCTGGAGGTCGAAGGAGCGCAGGAAGTCCTTGGCGAACAGGGTGATGGCGCCGATAACGTACTCGGCGATGGTGCGGTCGAAGATGCCCCGGGCGTTGGTCACCGGAATATCGCTGTTGCGCACCGGCTCTATCAATACGGCGTCCACGCCGGCGCTGGTGGCATGGATCCACTCGAGATGCTCGGCGCTGGACCAGGCCTCGTCCAGCAGCCCGGTGCGGAAATCGGTGACCATGAGCACGCGGGCGTCGGTGAGCGCCCCGCGGAGACTGGTGAGGTCATCGGCGTGCCGGACCTGGGCGATCTCGAACAGCGGTTCGAGTCCAGGCGGCAGGGGCTCGCCCTCGGCCGTGAGGACCGCCACGACCGGGTCCGGGCCGTGCGTGGAAGACATGGCGTGCGCCTCTTCGTAGCGCGGATTGAGGGTCTGACGTTAACGGCCTCTCACTCAGGGCGTCAACCGCCTCACAATGCGGCTTTCGGGCGTCCCGGGACCGCTTGACCCCCGCCTCTTCGCGGGCATAGCCTCGATCCTATCGCCGCATCTCGCGTGAGGGAGTTCTGAGTATGGTCAACCCGATGGACATGGACCAGTACGAGCACACGGCGGCGCCGCTGTTCGGACCGTCCCTGCAGGCGATCCCCATGCCCGGCATCCGCAAGATGATCAACATGGCGGCCGGGCTGGACGATGTCATCCACCTGTCCATCGGCCAGCCGGACTTCCCGACGCCGGAGCATATCGTCGAGGCGCACATCGACGCGCTGCGTGCCGGGCAGACCGGCTATACCCTCGACGCGGGTCTGCCCGAGCTGCTGACGGCCCTGAAGGACTATTACAGCGAGCGCTACGAGCGGCAGCTTACCGAGGACAACATCCTCGTCACCACGGGCGCTACGGAGGCCATGTACCTGGCCCTCACCGCCACCGCGGCGCCGGGCCGGCAGTTCCTGGTGCCGGATCCGAGCTTCGTCCTCTATGCGCCGTTGATCCGCATGAACGGTGGCGAGGTGAAGGCCATTCCGACCCGGGCGGAGCACGGCCACCAGCTCGATCCCCAGGAGGTGATCGACGCCATCGACATGCGCACCTTCGCCATCGTGCTGAACTCGCCCAGCAATCCCACGGGGACCGTCTATCCGAAGGAGACCGTGGAGGCGATCGTCCAGGAGGCCGCTTACCGGGGTATCTACGTTTTCAGTGACGAGGTCTACGATCACCTCATCCTCGATGACATGGACTACCCCAGCGTCATCCGCTGCACCAGTGATCTGGACCACGTCATGGCCGTGAGCAGCTTCTCCAAGACCTACTCCATGGCCGGATTGAGAATCGGCTGGATCATCTCCAGCCAGGGCGCGATCAAGAAGCTGCGGCGCTATCACATGTTCACCACCACCGTGGCGAATACTCCGGCCCAGTGGGCCGGGGTGGCGGCGCTTACCGGCGACCGCAGCTGCGTCGACCAGATGGTGGACGAGTACCGGCGCCGCCGGGACCGGGTCGTGCAGCTGGTCGGTGAAACCCCGCACCTGACGGGCTACTGGCCCCAGGGCGGTTTCTACATCTTCCCGTCACTGCCGCCGAACACGGACGGCCAGTCCGTGGCGCTGCGCATGCTCGAGGAGATCGGCGTTTGCGTAATCCCCGGGGATGCGTTCGGCGATTCAGCGCCCAATGCCCTGCGTATCAGCTACTCGAACTCCATGGACAAGATCGAGGAGGCCTTCGAGCGCATGATCCCCTGGCTGGCCAAGCAGCGTTTCTAGGGAAACCGCCCTGTCCGGCGCCGGATGGTGCCGGTGCCCTTCCTTCACGGCCCCGCGACGAGCGGGGCCGCTTTGTTTGGGTACCGGCGTGAGGCGGTGCCGCTCTCATAGTTGACCAGGATCAATACCCCTGGGGGTAAATGGAATATCCTTCTATCTGGTACGAGCCGGGCACGCACCCGAGGGGCTGTCCGAATAACACAGCCAGAGGAGGAGAGGACCATGACCCATATCGTCATCATCGGGGGCGGAATCGGGGGCATACCGGCGGCCTACGAGCTGCGGGAGGCCCTGGGCAGCGCGGTGAAAATCACCGTGATCAATCGCAGCGAGCACTTTCAGTTCGTCCCCTCCAATCCCTGGCTGGCGGTCGGCTGGCGGGAGCGCGACGCCATCTCTTTTCCGATCGCGCCGCACCTGCGCAAGCGCAATATCGACTTCGTCGCCAGTCCCGTCAGCGACATCGATCCCAAGGCCCGACAGGTCCGGACCGAGAGCGGCGAGGCGCTGGACTACGACTACCTCGTGATCACGACCGGGCCGGAGCTGGCCTTCGACCAGGTGCCCGGAGCCGGCCCCGACGAAGGGTTCACGCAGTCCATCTGCACCGCGGATCATGCCGACCGGGCGCGGGTCGCCTACGAGACGTTCCTGGAGTCGCCCGGACCCATCGTGGTCGGCGCCCTGCAGGGGGCGAGCTGCTACGGTCCGGCCTACGAGTTCGCCATGATCCTGGACGCGGACCTTCGCAAGCGCGGCGTGCGCGACCGCGTGCCCATGACCTTCGTCACGCCGGAACCGTACATCGGCCATCTGGGACTGGGCGGCGTGGAGGATTCCAAGGGTCTGCTGGAGAGCGAGCTGCGCAAGCGCGAGATCAAGTGGATCACCAACGCCGAGACCACGCGGGTCGAGCACGGCAAAATGTTCGTCTCCGAGCATGACGACAACGGCGAGGTCAGGCGCGAGCACGAGCTGGCGTTCGACTTCAGCATGATGCTGCCGGCGTTCCGCGGGGTGAAGCCGGTGGCGGCGGTGGACGGCCTGTGCAATCCCAAGGGCTTCGTCCTTGTCGACGAGTATCAGCGAAGCCCCGAGTACCCGGAGATCTACTCGGCGGGCGTCTGCATCGCCATACCGCCGGTGGAGCAGACCCCCGTGCCCACCGGCGCGCCCAAGACCGGCTACATGATCGAGAGCATGGTCACCGCCATCGTTCAGAACATCCGCGCGGACCTGGCCGGCGAGCCGCTGCAGTCCAAGGGCACCTGGAACGCCATCTGCCTGGCCGATCTCGGCAACACCGGCGTGGCTTTCGTGGCGCTGCCCCAGAACCCGCCGCGCAACGTGACCTGGGCCAGGAAGGGCAAGTGGGTGCATCTGGCAAAGATCGCCTTCGAGAAGTACTTCATCCGCAAGATGAAGAAGGGCCGTACCGAGCCGGTGTACGAGAAGTACGTGCTGCGGGCCCTGGGTATCAACCGCCTCAAGGCGCGGGGTGAGCGGGCGGCCTGAGGACGCTTGATGATCGCGGCGGGGTCGCTGCTCCCACGCGGGCATAATCCACTGTGGGAGCGGCGACCCCGCCGCGATTCCTTAGTCGTGCTCCAGCCACTCCACCCGGAACAGATCCAGGCGCCGGTCCTTGGTGTTGCGCACCGAGCCTTCCTCGCGCAGCTGCTTGAGCTTGTCCATGTCCAGATCGACCACCAGGGTCATTTCGGTGTTGGGCGTGGACTCGGCGACAATGCCGTCGTGGGGGAAGGCGAAGTCCGACGGCGAGAAAACCGCCGCCTGGGAGTACTGGATCTCGATGTTCTCCACTCGCGGCAGGTTGCCCACGCTGCCGGTTATGGCCACGTAGCACTCGTTCTCGATGGCCCGGGCCTGGGCGCAGCGGCGGACCCGTAGATAGGCGTTCTTGGTGTCGGTCCAGAACGGCACGAACAGCAGCTCCATACCCTGATCGGCCAGCAGCCGGGGCAGCTCGGGGAATTCCACGTCGTAGCACACGAGAATCCCCACCCGTCCCACGTCGGTGTCGAATACCCGCAGCCGCTCGCCGCCCTGCACGCCCCAGTAAAAGCGTTCGTCCGGCGTCGCGTGGAGCTTGTACTGGGCGTCGATGGTCCCGTCTCGCCGGCACAGGAACGCGACGTTGTACAGCACGTTCTCCTCGTAAACGGGCATGCTGCCGGCGATGATGTTGATGTTGTAGCTCACCGCCAGCTTCAGCATGGCCTCGCAGATCTCGTCGGTGTACTGCGCCAGGCCGCGCATGGCCTCGGCCGGATCGTCCTGGTTGAACTGCGCCAGCAGCGCCGCGTTGAACAGCTCCGGGAAGAGGATGAAGTCGCAGTTGTAGCCGGCCATGGCGTCAACGAAGAACTCGATGTTGGTCATCAGGTCCTCGAAGTCCTTCACCCGCCGCATCTGCCACTGCACGGCCCCGATCCGCACCGTGGACTTGCGTCCGCCGATCAGCGAGCTGCGCTCGGTCTCGTAGAAGATATTGTCCCACTGCACGAGCGTGGCGTAGGCCTGGGACTTGTCGTCCTCCGGCATGTAGCCGGTGATGACCCGGCGGACATGGAAGTCGTTGGCCAGTTGAAAGGACAGGATCGGGTCGTGGAGCTCGCGGCGCTTGACCAGCTCGATGTACTCCTCCGGCGTCATTTCCTCCTTGTGCTTGCGATAACCGGGGATCCGGCCGCCGGCGACGATGGCGCGCAGGTTCAGGCTGCGGCACAGTTCCTTGCGGGCGTCGTAGAGCCGGCGCCCCAGTCGCATGTCCCGGTAGTCCGGATTGACAAAGACGTCGACGCCGTAGAGCACATCGCCGTTGGGGTCGTGATTGGTCAGGTAACCGTTGCTGGTGATGTCCTGATAGGTGTGGCGGTCACCGAAACGGTCATAATTGACGATCATGGAAATGGCGGCGGCCACCACCTTGCCGTTATCCTCGATACAGATCTGGCCATCCGGGAAGCGATTGATCTGGGCGGCGAACTGCTTGCGCGTCCAGGCGCCGCCGATGTCCGCGTACACCCGGTCCATGATGCGGGCGACATCGGGGTAGTCGCTCAGGCGCAGGTTTCGCAGTCGCAGATGGTGTTCTTCAAGATCGGCTTTCTCGGTGCGGTCGTCGGTGTCGCTCATGAATGCCTGCGCTGTTGGGAACCGTTGGTCGCTGGTTGACTTTGAGCATATCACGCCGCATTTCAATAGCAGTCCGGCGCAGTCCCCAGACCCGGCCGAGGCGGGCTGCGGGGCCTCGACGCGATCTCAGGAGGGGAACATGACCCAAGCTCTACCCGCGCATACAAGACGGGAACTGGAAGACACGCTGCGAGCGCGTTACGCGCAGCTGCGCGAGGAAGTGAGCCGGGAGCTGCTCGACCAGGACCAGTATGATTACAGCGATGTCGCCGGCAAGGTCCACGATCCGGGTGACGAGTCCGTCGCCGATCTCATTTCCGATCTGGAGCTGGCGGCGATAGACCGCAACGTCAGCGAAATACGGGCAATCGAGACGGCACTGGATCACCTCGCGGACGGCACCTACGGGCTGTGCGTGGACTGTGGCGATACCATCGCCGTGGAACGGCTCAAGGCCTATCCCACCGCCAGTCGCTGCATCCGCTGCCAGGAGCGCTACGAGAAGGACCACGGGGGCGCACCGCCCAAGCTGTGATAACGTCTTCCGGCACGCCTCATTGAGACGCTGGCCGGCCGTTTGAACGTTGCGAGACTCCTTGAGCGACTTCTCGATCGACTGTCGCGCGGGCGCATGCGCCGGCCGGCGCGGCCATCGCTGCCCCTTATCTCCGAGGGACGTCTCCATCCCGTGCGTGAATGTCCGTCTCAATCCCGCCACGGCGCGGCGGGCCTCCGCGGCCCATGTGTGCGGCGCGAGTGGCGTGAAGTGAACCGGTCTGGCGGCAAACGCCAGCCTGCGGGGCGCCGGCTTCTTGCCGGGGTGGTGGTCCTGCTGATGATGGCCTGGGCCGGTGCGGCCAGCGCGGCGCGGCTGGAGGTGGTCGGGGTGGACGAGGCAATGGCGGAGAACATTCGCGCCTATGTCGGCGAACCGCCCACGGAAGACGACGCCGCTACCGTCGGCATCTACGCACAGCGCGCACGCTCGGAGGCCCGCCGGGCCCTGGAGTCTCAGGGCTACTATCGCGCGGAGATCACCATCGAGCAGTCCAGTGACGCCGATGGCCGGGTGGTGACTATCATCGCGGAGCCCGGCCGCCCGGTCCGTCTGAACGACATCCGGGTGGAGGTTCGTGGTGAAGCCGCCGACGACCCCGCCTTCGACGCGCTAAGGCGATCGCTGCCGCTGAACAAGGACGATATCCTCGACCACGGGACGTACCAGACCGCGAAACAGGCCATTCGCAACCTGGCCCTGAATCGTGGCTACTTCGAGGGCGAATACCTCGTTCACCGGGTGGAAGTCGACACCGCGGCGTATACGGCCGACGTGGCGCTGGTCTTCGACAGCGGGCCCCGATACCGGTTCGGGGACGTCAGCTTCTCCGGAACCCCGTTCCGGCGCAGCCTGCTGAAGCGCTTTCTCACCTTCGCCCCGGAAGAACCCTATAGCGCGTCGGCTGTCGCCCGGCTCAACCGCAGACTGCTGGACAGCGGCTATTTCAGTGACGTGCGCGTTCGCACTGAACGCGAAGGCGCACCATCGGGGCAGGTGCCCGTGGGCATCGACCTGGAGACCCGCGACCCCAACCAGGTGGGGTTCGGCGTCGGTTTCTCCACCGACGTCGGTCCACGGGTGAGGTTGAACTGGGACAAACCCTGGCTCAACGAGCGCGGCCACCAGCTCTTCAACGAAATCCAGCTCTCCCAGGTCCAGCAGAGCGTATCCACGAAATACCGCATACCCATGGAGAAACCGGGCAGCGACTACCTGCAGTTGCAGGCGGGCTGGCTATCCGAGTCGTTCGCGGATACCCGAACCGAGCAGTATACGGCCGCCGTTCAGTTCGAGAAGCTGCTGGAGTCCGGCTGGAATCGGGCGCTTTACGTGCGCTGGCAGCAGGACCGTTTTACCCAGGGCGAGGACGAGGGCCGCACGACCCTGGTGCTGCCGGGCGTCAGCTACCGGCGCACTCGCAGCCGCGGCGGGCTCGACCCGAACTGGGGCGACGCCCAGAGTGCGACACTGGAGTTCTCCGAACCTTTCGTGGGCTCGGATATCGACCTGATTCGCCTGCTGGGTTCCACCAGGTGGCTGCGTAGCCTCGGCAGCCGGCACCAGTTCCTGTTCCGGCTGACCGGCGGGGCGCTGCTGGCCAGCGAGTTCGACCGCGTGCCCGCCTCGCTGCGCTTCTTCGCCGGCGGTGACCAGAGCGTGCGCGGCTACGGCTATCAGCGCCTGGCCCCCGAAGAAGACGGGGAGTTCGTTGGCGGCAAGTACCTGACCACGGGCAGCGTCGAGTACGGCTACCGCTTTCTGGAGCAATGGCGCGGCGCGGTGTTCGTCGACGCCGGCAACGCCTACAGCGAACCGAATCCGCGCGTCTTCGTCGGCACCGGCTTCGGCATCCGCTGGATTTCGCCGGTGGGTCCCGTGCGCCTGGACCTCGCCTGGGCGGTGGACCGGGAAGGCAAGCCCCTCCGCCTGCACTTCTCCATGGGGCCGCCGTTATGAAGCGGCGCGTTCTCGCCGGTTTCCTGCTGGTGTTGCTCCTGCTCACCGCGGCCGCGGCCGTTGTCGTGACCTCCCAGGCGGTGGCGCGTTACCTGGTCAACCAGGGGGCGGCCGCGGTGCCCGGGCTAAGGGTGACGTTTCGGGACGGCACGCTCTGGAGCGGCATCGGCGTGACGGAGCTGCGCTACCGCGGGGGTGGGATCGAGCTCAGTGCCGGGGCGGCGGAGCTGCGCTGGTCATTGCATTGTCTGGCCAACGGCAATCTGTGTATGGACCGCGTGGCGGCCAGCGACGTCCTGGTGCGCGTGACGCAAGGGTCCGGGACTGGCGGGAATGCCGAGGCCGCGGCCATGCCGGTGTTGCCGCTGGACATCCTGTTCCGGGCCGTGGCGGTGGATGGCCTGACCGTCCTCACGCCGGCCGCCGAGGTGGAGCTGGACTCGGCGAGGCTCCACGGCGCGCTGACGAACCAGGGCCTGACCATCGCCAGTGCCCGGTTGTCGCGGCCCCACGTCCGGCTCCTCCGGTCCGGATCTCAGCCGGAGACGGCGCCGGCGCAACCGGCGGAACCGCTTGCGTTGCCTGTCTTCAGCAGTCCGCTGCCGGTGACCGTCGAGCGGCTGTGGCTCGAACGGCCGGCCGTGACACTGACGCAGGGGCACTACGAGGCCGATGGCATGGAATTCCAGGGGCAGCTGAGCGGGCAACGGCTGTCCATTCAGCGGCTTTCGCTGCAGCACCCGCAGGGACGCGGGTCCCTGTCCGGCCGGGTCCGGTTTACCGAAGGCTATCCCATCGACCTGCGGCTGCAGGCCACGGCGAACGCGATTCACGAGGGCCGGGACCAGCGCGTGAGCGCCGATCTGTCCGGCAGGGTTGCGGACCTCGGCGTAAAGGCGCAGCTGGAGGGCCTGATTGCCGCTCGCGTCGATGGCCGCGTGAGTCCGCTCGAGCCCGCGGTGCCTTACAGTGCCACCGTGCGCGCCGGCAGGATCGGCTGGCCCCTGGCCGCCGACGCGCAGCAGGTCACCGGGCGTGACCTTCGCCTGCGGCTGAGAGGGGATCTCTCGGGTTACAGGGTGTCCGCCTCCGGCGGACTCGAGGGCAGCTTGCCGCCGCCGCTGGACTGGCGTCTTGAAGCGCGTGGCGATTGGCAGCAGGCCCGTATCGACTCGCTGGCGCTCGACGGCCTGGACGGAACGGCCCGAGTGGCGGGTGAAGTGACCTGGTCGCCCGAGGTGAGCTGGCAGGCGGAGATCACGGCCGAGGGCGTGCAGCCGTCGAAGCGCTGGCCGGCAGCGCCGGAGCGGATCGGCGGTCGCGCCCGCGTGACGGGAGCCCTGGAGTCGGGCGGCTGGCGGCTGGATGTCACGACGCCTGACATTGACCTACGCTACCGGGGGCAGTCCGTGGCTCTGAACGGGACGGTCCGCCATCTCCTCGATGGCAGCTGGCGCGCCGAGCCGCTGCGCGTGGCCAGCGGGGCCAACCGTGCCGAGGTGCGAGGCAGCCTGGATGGGGGGCTGGATCTGCGGGCGGCCCTGGACGTGCCGGAGCCCGGACACTGGTTGCCGGACCTTGATGGCGATCTGCGCGGGACGGTCGCCGTGCAGGGCGCGTTTGCAGGCCCGGACATCCGGGCCAACGTCACCGCGACTGACCTGACTTACCAGGGTATGGCCGTGGACGAAGCGCGGCTCGAGGCCGATGTGGCGGCGCTGGGCCGCGGCCGCAGCCGGGTAAGCCTCCAGGTGGGCGGCGCCACCTACGGCGAGCGGCATCTCGACAACCTGAGGCTTGTCCTCAGTGGCGTGCGGTCGACGCACCGGCTGACGCTGCAGGCAAGCGGCGAGGGCGCAGCCACGGAGCTCGGCTTCGAGGGGGGGCTGGCCGATGGCTGGGACTGGCAGGGCCGGCTGGCGGAGGGCGCTATCGCGTGGGAGGAGCGGCGGTGGCTGCTTTCGGAACCGGCGGATATGTACTTCGATGCCACGGAGTTGCAGGCGCGCATGGAGCCGCATTGCTGGCGGCGGGAGCGCACGGAGCTCTGCCTGGCCGAGCCGGCCCGTTTCGGGCGGGCGGGTGAAGTTACGGTCAGGCTGTCCGACATGCCGCTGGGCTGGCTAGGGGAGTGGCTGCCCGAAGGGCTCACCTGGCACGGCCGGCTCAGCGGTGACGTGCAGGCCGACTGGTCGGCGCAGCGTCCGCCGCGCCTGACCGCCGACCTGGTTAGCCGCGACGGTCGTATGGGTGTGCAGGCCGGCGCCGCCCGCGCCGAGCCGGATGCCGCGTTGCCGCTCGGATACGAGTCGCTGTCGTTGGAGGCGCGGCTGGATGCGGAGCAGCTGCGCGCGCGCGTCGAGCTCGTCTCCAGCACGCTCGGCGACGCGAACGTGAACGCGACCCTGCGCCATGCCGCTCCGGGTCGTCCCATCGATGGCCGCGTGGAGGTCGAGGGCATCGAGCTTGCCGTCTTCGAGCCGTTCTTCCCGCGCATTGAGACGTTGCGGGGACGGCTGGCGATGGCCGGTAAGGTGGGCGGCACGCTGACGGCGCCGGCATTCAACGGCGAGGTGACGCTGCGGGACGGCGAGGTCCAGGGGCGCGAGCTGCCGATGCATCTCGAGGCGGTCTCGCTGACCGTGGACGTGGAGGGCCGTCGGTTCCGGATCGATGGCGGGTTGAGCAGCGGCGGCGGGCAGGCCGAGCTCACCGGACGCGGTGCCTGGCATGCCGACGGGTGGCAGGTGAACGCGGCCCTTACCGGTGAGCGCCTGCAGGTGCAGTATCCGCCGCTGGCTGTGCTGCGCGTCAGCCCGGACCTGCAGCTTCAGGCCGATCAGCAGGCCATAGAGCTGACCGGGACCATTCGCGTGCCCGAAGGCCAGCTCACGCTCAGGCAGCTGCCCAAGGGGGCCGTGCCGTATTCCACGGACGTGGTTATCGTGCGCGGACCGGGCGCCCAGACCGGCGCAGGGGAGAACGGGGCGGCCGGGCCCAGACTCAGCACGCGCATTGATGTGGTGCTGGGAGACGAGGTCCGCTTTTCCGGGCTGGGTGCCGAAGGTCGCCTGACCGGGGCACTGAGCCTCCGGCAGGTGGGCGCGACCACGGCCGAGGGCACCGGCGAGATACGCATTGTCGACGCCAATTTCGAGGCCTACGGTCAGCGGCTGGACATCCGCAGGGGCCGGCTGATCTTCGCCGGGCCGGTCACCGAGCCCCTGGTGGAGATAGAGGCCGTCCGCCAGGTTGATACCGTGGTCGCTGGCCTGCGCGTGGAGGGACCGGCCGCACAGCCGGAAGTCACGCTCTTCTCGGAGCCGCCCATGCCGGAGGAGCAGATCCTTGCCTACCTGGTGATCGGGCGGGCCTACGGCGAAGCGGGGCCGGAGGGTGACGCCGCCATGGCCCAGGCCGCGGTGGCACTGGGGGTCTTCACCAGCCGCGGTGCCGCCTCGGACATTGCCTCGGAGCTGGGCGTGGAGGATTTCCAGCTCGCCGCCGAGGGCGAGGGTGAAACCACCCAGGTGACCGTCAGCGGCTATATCGCTCCAAACCTGTTGGTGAAATACGGCGTTGGCGTGTTCGCCCCCCACAATACCCTGACCCTGCGCTACAACGTCACGCGCAACGTCTATCTCGAGGCCGTCAGTGGCCTGGAGAGCGCGATTGACGCCTTCTACACGTTCAGTTTCTGATCGCGAGGCGATGGGCGCCCGGCTGAGACGGGGTGTCTCGCGCCTTGCGCCACTTATCTCACCTTGAATCGCTGGGCGAGCGACTGAAGCTCGGAGGCCAGACGGGCCAGCTCGTCGCTGGCGTTGCTGGTCTGCTCGACGCTGCGGGCGCTCTCGTCGGCGACTTCGTGAATGGTGGCGATGTTGCGGTTGATCTCTTCGCTCACCGAGCTCTGTTCCTCGGCGGCGCTGGCGATCTGGGAGTTCATGTCGTTGATGGTGGACACGGCCTGGGCGATGCTGTTGAGCGCCTCTCCGGCCGCCTGCGCGTTGTCCACCGCGGAATGCGCCTGGCTCCGGCTCTGCTCCATGGCCTTGACCGTGTTCTCGGTGCCGGACTGGATCCGCTCGATGATGTCCTGGATCTCCGCGGTGGACTGCTGTGTGCGCTGGGCGAGGGCGCGCACCTCGTCGGCCACCACGGCGAAGCCGCGGCCCTGCTCGCCGGCGCGCGCGGCTTCGATGGCGGCGTTGAGCGCCAGCAGGTTGGTCTGTTCGGCCACCTCCTGGATAACGTGCAACACCGCGCCGATGTCCCCGGAATCCTGCTGCAGCCGGCCGATGACCTCGCCGGAGCGCTCCAGTTCGCCGGCCAGCTCGCTTATCACGCCGGAGTTGCGCGCGACCACGTCCTGGCCGCCGCGGGCATGCTGATCCGCTTCGCCGGTGGCCTTGGCGGCCTCCGAGGCGTTCCGCGCGACTTCCTGCACGGTGGAGGTCATCTGGTTCATGGCGGTCGCCACCTGGTCCGTCTCGCTGCGCTGGCGTTCCACGCCTTCCTTCGATTTGGAGGCCACCGCGGAGAGCTCCTCGGCGGCGGCCGCCACCTGGGAGACGGCGTCGGTCACGTCGGTGATGAGCCTGCCCAGGCGGGCCCGGATCTCCGCCGCGGCCTCGGCCACCTGCCCGAGCTCGTCGTCGGTGCGCTTCTCCACCGGCCGCGAGAAGTCCCCGTCGGCCAGGCGCTCCAGGTCGTCCACCAGCAGCTGGGCGGGTGCGATAATCTGGCGGCGCACCAGAATCACGAACACGGCGAAGGCGGCCAGGCCCGCCGCCGCCATGGCGATCAGGCTGGTGATGAAGGCCGTGCGTGCGCCGTCGGTGGTGGCGGCGGTCATATTCGCCAGGTCCTCGGCGATGGCCTGCTGAATGGCATTGAGCCGTTCCCGCTCCGCCGTGGCGGCATTTTCCACGGCTTCGTCGGCCGCGCTTGCGTCATAGCCACTGTCGCGGAATTGCTCCAGCGCCGCCCGGTACTCGGAAAGCATGCTGGCGTGGCCGTCGCGAAACTCGACGATCGGCTGCCGTAGCGGGCCCTGGCCGACGCTGGCCAGGAGCTCGTCGGTGAGCGTGTCGAGGCGCTCGTGATCGCTCAGGAACTTGTCCCACTGACGGTCAACCGCTTCCGGACTGTTGCCCCGGATCAGCAGGTTCTTCCAGTCGCGCAACTGGGATTCGAGGGCCCGCTCCATTTTGAGGGCCATGCGCTCCTGGGCGACGCCCGTGGTGCCCAGCGTCTTGAATTCGAGAAGGCTGCTCCACATGCCGTAGATGCCGAAAATGGCGGCGCCGGCGAACAGCAACGTGCCGAGCCCCGTCGTGGCCAGCAGCTTGCCGAGGATGCTTCCCGAAACACGTCCGAAACCCATGCGGTCCTCCGAGAGAGTGGTGGTTCTTTCTTGCCCCGTGTACTGCCCTGTATCGGCAGCCGCCGCAGGAGCATGAGGGCCAGAATCCCCTGTGGGATGGAGTATATCGGGGCGCCGAAGCGCTTTTTGTGACGCTGCTGGCGCAAAACAGGGCCGGACTGACGCCGGTGCCCGCGGTGGCCGGCGTCCGCGTGCCGGGGTTATGCTGAGCTGGACCGCCCAGCCGGTGAAAAGGAGCCGCCATGCCGGGTTTCGAGCCAAAGGTATTCGCACTCAGCGGCGCGGGTGCATTGGGCCAGTCGGTGGCCGATGCGCTCGGTTTCGTGCTGTCGCGGCACGAGGAGCGGGAGTTCGAGGACGGAGAGCACAAGGCCCGGCCCCTGGAATCGGTTCGCGGCTGTGATGTCTACGTGCTGCAGCGGCTGGCAGGTGTTGGCGGCCAGCCGGTCAGCGAGCGGCTGCTTCGCCTGCTGTTCTTCATCGGTGCGCTTCGCGATGCCGGCGCGGCTCGTGTCAGCGCCGTGGTCCCCTATCTGGCCTATGCCCGCAAGGACCGGCGGACCAAACCACGCGATCCGGTGACCACCCGTTACGTCGGTCAGCTCTTCGAGGCGGCCGGGGCCGACAGGCTGGTGGTGATGGATGTCCACAATCCGGCCGCCTTCGAGAACAGCTTCCGTGGCGAGGCGGTTCATGTGGAAGCGCGGCCGCTGTTCGTGCAGGCCCTTCTGGCCGCGCTTGGCGGCCAGGTGCCGGCCATCGTCTCTCCCGACGCCGGCGGCTACAAGCGTGCCGAGCGCCTGCGTGAGTCTGTGGAAACGGCCACTGGAGAGCGACCCCCCATGGTGTTCCTGGAGAAGAAGCGAAGCAGCGGCGTCGTCTCCGGCGATGCCGTCGTCGGGGACGTCGAGGGCCGGACCGCGGTGATCGTGGACGACCTCATAGCCAGCGGCGGCACACTCGTCCGTGCGGCACGGGCCTGTCGCGGCCGGGGTAGCCCCCAGGTGATCGCCTGTGCCAGCCATGGCCCCATGGTGGCCGCCGCGGCTGACACCCTGGCCGACCCGGCGCTGGACGGCCTATGGGTGACGAACAGCGTGCTCGACGATGCCGGCTCGCCGCATCTGCCCGCGGACAGGGCCCGGGTCCTGGACTGTGGCGCGCTGATCGCCGAGGCCATCCGCCGGCTCAATACGGATGGCTCCATTGTCGACCTGGTGGAGCGGGGCCCGGTCCCCTCAGTCACCGTCTGACGCGGCGACCGGTTGCGCGGCCGGGCCGAAGCGGCTGGCGAGATAGAGCCCGACCAGGATCAGCAGTCCGCCCCCGGCGTGATAGGGATGCAGCGCCTCACCGAGGAACGCCACGGCCAGGATCGAGGCGAATACCGGCAGCAGGTAGATGAACACGGCCGAGCGGGTGGGGCCGATCGTCTGTACGCCGTGATTCCAGAACAGATAGGCCAGCACGGACGGGAAAATGCCCACATAGACGAAGGCTGGCAGCATTTCGGCGCGCAGATCGAAGCCCCCGGTAGCGGCGAGCTCCCAGAGGTAGAAGGGCAGGATGACCGGCAGACCCAGCAGGACCAGCGCCGTCAGCAGCGCGATGGGATGCAGCGCCGGCGCGGTACGCCGGAGCAGCACCGAATAACCGCCCCAGACGAACACCGCGGCCACCATGATGCCGTCGCCGGCGTTGATATCCACGGCCAGCAACACGTCCGGATCGCCCCGGGCGACGATGGTGAGCATGCCCGTCAGCGCGGCGGCGATGCCCAGGGCCTGGAGGCGGCTGACTGCCTCCCCGAGCAACCCCCATGCGAACAGGGCGACCACGATGGGAATCGTGGCGTTGACCAGGGTGATGTTGATGGCTCCGGTACTCTGGGCCGCCAGGTACAGGAGCGTGTTGAAAGCACCCACGCTCAGTGTGGCCAGGGCGAGCAGTGCCGGCCAGCGGGCCCGGACCACCGGCCATTGTCGCGCGAGGCGCGGAATGCCGAACGGCGCGAGCAAGGCCAGGGCGATCATCCAGCGCCAGAAGGACAGCGCCAGCGGCGGTATCTCGCCGGCGGTGCCGCGGGCCACTACGGCGTTGCCCGCCCAGAAAAGGGCCGTCAGCACCAGGCCGGCGTAGCCCAGCAACCGCGTCCTGGAGTCCAAACCCGTGTCGGTCAAGCGATGCGCTCCCCAATGATGCGCACGGCCTCGCGCAGCCACTGGTTGGCCGGATCGCGATCCGTTCGCGGATGCCAGTACTGGTTGATGGATACCGATCCCAGGGAAACGGGGGGATCCAGCAGCCGCAGCCCCATGATGCCGGCGAAAGATCGTGCCAGCCTTAGCGGCAGCGTGGCAATAAGATCGCTTTCCGCGACGATGACCGGCACGGCCATGAAGCTGGAGACGCGTACCGCGATGCGCCGCTCCAGGCCGTGGGCGGCCAGTTCCCGGTCCACGAGCGGGCTGCCGCGACTGGGGTGCATGACGTGAACCTGGGGCGTGCTGGCGTATTGGCGCAGGGTGAGGTTATCGCGGATCTGCGGATGGTCCGCGCGTACCACGGTGACAAAGCTCTCTTCCAGCAGCCGTTCCGTGCGGCTGTGGGCCTCGAGGAACTCCAGATTGCCGACTGCCAGGTCCACATGGCCGGCGCGCATCTCACCGGGTAGATCCAGCTCCGAGACCGGTATCACTGACAGGCTGACCCCCGGCGCGGCCCGGCTCAGCCAATCCAGCAGCTTGGGAAGAATCACCGCGTCGCCGTAGTCGCTCATGGCAATGCGAAAGTGGTGTTCGGCGGAAGCATAGTCGAACAGCCACTGCTCGCTGAGGGTGTGTTGAATGGTGTCCAGGGCGCGCCGGAGGGGGCCGGCCAGCTGTTGGGCGCGCGCTGTCGGCGCGACACCGCGGCCGACGCGGATGAACAATGGATCGCCCACCGCCTCGCGGAGACGGCCGAGGGCATTGCTCACCGCCGGCTGGCTCATGCCCAGGTTGTCGGCGGCCCGCGTAATGCTGCGCTCCGTATAGACGGCGTCAAAGACCGTGAGCAGGTTCAGGTCCAGGTCCGATATATTCATGATGTGAATAATACATATTGACAAGCGTCCATTCATTTATGGAAAGCGGCCGCGTACAGTGCAGCCTCGCCTCCATCCAATCCTTGTCCAGACAATGTTCCGGTCGTTTACAAGCAGGGAACGACGTAACTATCTGCTGCTGATGCTGGCGGCGGCCCTGTATTTCTGTGGACTGTCGTTCACCCTGCTGCTGCCCCGCTATCTCAAGGACCTGGGCGCCAGCGAGCAGGCGCTTGGCTGGCTGATCGGGATGCCGCTGCTGCCGTTTCTGCTGTTCTCGCCACTGGTGGGGCTGCTGGCCGACCGGCTGGCGCCGCGCTGGCTGGCCGGTGCCGGCATCGTCACGGTCGCGGCCAGCACCCTGGGCATGCTCTGGGTGGACCGGATCGGGCCCGCGGTGTATCTGCTGCGGGCACTGAGCGGCCTGGGCCACGCGCTCACGTTCACGGCGTTGTTCGCCGCCGTCGCCATGACACTGTCCGGTGCGAACAAGGCCCGCGGCATCGGCTATTTCACCGTGGTCGTGCAGGGCGGCAACATCGTGGGCAGCTTTCTCGGTGGCGTGGTCCTGGAGAGCCTCGGCGCGATGCCGTATTTCCTGGCTTCCGCGGGCATCACGGCCACCGCCGTGCTGGCCTGCCTGTTAATCAACGTCGGCACGGCGGACGTCGCCCATACCGATGCCGCACCGGTGCCCGGGAACACGCCCGGGCTTGAGCGGGGCGTGGCGGCCTCGCTGATCCTCGTCCTGGTGCTGGGCGGCGCCTTCGGGATGATGCTGCAGTTTCTGCCGACCTATCTGGAGCGACTCCATGAACTGGGCCGCTCGGCCGAGCCCATTCCCACCTACTACGGACTGACGGCATTGTTGGCGTCGGTGGCCGGTATTCGGCTGGTCTTCGGCGGCTGGGCGTTTCGCGACGGCAACGAGCCGCTGCTACTGGGCTGCATGGTCGCCGTGCCCACGGCCGTGGCGGCCATGGGTCACGTGGGGAGCGCCTGGGCCGTGGCCATGGTCTGCATCGCCTTCGGCGCCGGTTACGGGCTGCTGTTTCCGGCCGTGAACGGCATGGCCCTGTCCCGCGCAGCCGCCGATCGCCAGGGGCGCGTCTCGGGCATGCTCACGGCCCTGTTCGAGGTGGGTTTCCGGGGGTTCGGTTTCGTGATGGGGCCGGTTGCGGAACATGCCGGGTATGCCGGCATGTATACGGTACTCGCCCTGACCATCGCCACCGGCTTCGCGGCTTTCTTTGTAATCGAGCAGGACAGGCGCCGCTGGCTGCCCGCGATTTCCGGTCGCCGGGTATTGCCCGCGGCCAGATAGGTGCGAAAAAAGGCCTGCCGCGCGGCAGGCCAAGGGCTCGGGGTCAAGAAGTCGCCGGTGCGCCGTTCGCCCCCGGAGTTTCAGGTGACACGAAGCTCGTTGCGTACTTCGTGCACACCGGGGATGTACCAGCAGTTGTAGGCCGCCAGACGCCGGTTCTCCTCGCTGGTGACGGCGCCCTGAAGGGTCACTACGCGTCCTCGGCACTCCGCCCGCACCTGCTCGGGATCAATGGACGGTTCCTTGTCGAAGACGATGCGGATGGCATCCATGATTTCCGCGTCAGTGTCCTGTTCCGGCGGCTCGACGTGTATGCGGTTGTCGACGTCGGCCGTACCGCCGGTCCACCAGGCCAGGACCTCGGCCAGGCGGCGGTGGGAGAGGCTGTTGACCCTGCCGCGCAGATGGACGATGCCGTCCCCGGCGTCCACGGCGATCCAGTCCCCCTCGTGGCCGTCGGGGGGACCGTCGCCCTCCACCAGGGCCAGGCCGTGGAATGCGGACTCCTGGGTAAGATGCTTGAGCACACCCTGGCGCAACGCGGCGTCCTCGCGGGGTTCGCCAATGGCGAGCCGAACATGGTCGAGCACCGTGGCGCCGTTCGCCCGGCTTTGGGCGATGCGCAGCGCATGCTTCTTGATGGCGATGTTATCCGCCGTCCCCGAAATCTCGACGAGGCCGTCGCGCAGCCTGACGGAGATGGGGCTTTCGTGGAGGTTGACCTCCGGATCGCGCTCCAGCGCGGCCCGGATGGACTTCACGACCTGTTCGTCGGCCATATCCCCTCCTTCCATCGCGTGTAACGCGCTCAATCAGTTCCATATATGGGGGACGCGGCAGTGTGGCTCAAGGGAGACAACCGCTGAACTATGGTTGGGTCAGGGTGCTCGGGAGTGTTTCCTTTAATGGCGCCAGGCGCTATGGTGCTGCGCAAAACGAGCGCTACCTTCTCCGGCGCGTGAGCCGGCCCCATGGCTGTGGCTGCGCGGCGCCCGGCTCGAGGTGAAATCAATGGCAAAGCGGCAGACCGATCTGGCCCATCGACGCAAGCTCGTCCTGGCCCAGGAGTTTTTCAGGCGGATCCCCCATGGCGAGAGCATCGGCATGGCGGCGGTGGACGTCGGTGACGACTTCGTGGTCAGCCGGCTGCCTTACTCGGGAGCGCTGGTGGGGAATCCGGCCACGGGGCATCTCCATGGCGGCGTCGTCACCACGATGATCGATCAGACCAGCGGCGCCGCCGCCGTGGCTACGCTGGATCCGCCGGAGGTGGTGGCCACGCTGGATATGCGAATCGATCATCTGCGGGCGGCGGCGCCCGGTCGGGACATTCTGGCGAAAGCCCAGTGCTACAAGATCACCGGCAATATCGCCTTCGTGCGCTGCGTGGTTTACGAGGACGACGAACGCGAGCCCTTCGCCACCAGCATGAGCACGTTCATGCGCTCCACCGTGCCGGGCCGGGGCATGGTCGAGGGCGCGCGGGAGGAGCGCTGATGGACCTGATGCAGGAAGTGGCACGGGCCCGGGAGGCGAACGACCACGCCCGCGTGGTCGAGCTGATCCCCTACGCCCGCACCCTGAACATGGACTTCTACGATGCCCCGGAGGGGCTGATGTTCCGCCTCCGCTACCAGGACGCGAATATCGGCAACCCCAACGTGCCGGCGCTGCACGGCGGTGTCATCGGGGCATTCATGGAGCATGCCGGGATCTTCCACATCCTCTGGCATAACGAGAGCTCCGTACTGCCTCGGGTCATCGATTTCTCCATTGACTACCTGCGCCCCGGCCGGCCGGAGGATACCTTCGCCTTGTGCCGCGTCTGGCGCCAGGGCAAACGGGTCGCCAACGTGGCGGTAGAGGCCTGGCAGTCCGATCCGGACAAGCCGATCGCCACGGCGCGAGCCCACTTCCTGTTGTCGCCGCCGGCCGGAGACAGCCGTGAGGGCTGAACCCGCCGCGTTTTTCACCGGCACGCCGGCGCCTTTCGGCGACGGTGACCGCAGCGCCATCGGCAAGCGTCGGAGCGAGGCGGCACTCTGGCTGTCCCGGCAAGGCTTCAGTGGCGACGAGCAGGCGGACCGGACCCACCACGGCGGCGACGACCGGGCCGTGTGTCACTACCCCGCGGATCATCTGCCGGTCTGGCGCGGGCGGTACCCGGGGAAGGCCGACGCCTTCGTGCCGGGGGCCTTCGGCGAGAACATCTCGGCGAACGGCTGGCTGGAAGATCAGGTCTGTGTCGGCGATGTGTTCCGGCTCGGCGAGGCGCTCATCCAGGTCAGCCAGCCCCGCCAGCCCTGCTGGAAGGTCAATGCCCGCTTCGGCATCGACGATTTGTCGCGGGCGATGGTGGAGTCGCGGCGCAACGGCTGGCTGTACCGGGTGCTGGAGCCCGGCCGGGTAGCGCCCGGGGCCGTCCTCGAGCGGCTGGAGTCATCCGGTCCGCCGCTCCCGCTGGACCGGCTCTGGACCGTCACCCTCGACGTTGCGGATTCGCCGGACGAGCTCATGGAGGCGGCGGCTCACCCGGCCCTGGCCCAGGCGTGGCGCCTGCGCCTGCGCACGCGGGCCGAGTGGCTGCTCAGGCGTTGTCGGTCGCGGCCGTGATGAGACCGTCTCGGGTTCGGCGATAGCCCGCCGCATCCCGGACGGTGCCGGCCAGGGCGGTCATGTGCCGGTAGCGGCGTCCGGCGCTGGCCGGCGCGTCGTCGGCCTGTGCCAGTCGCCGCGCCACCGCCTCCCGAAGCATGGCCTCGCCTGCCTTGCGTCCTTCGAGGCCGAGCCCCATGACCGCGTCATCCAGCGCTTCGAGATCCACCAGGCAATGGCGCGCCAGGGTGTCCGATACCACGGTCTCTTTCCAGCCGAAGCCGCGGCAGACCCGATGCAGCGCCGGGAGATCGCTGCCCAGGGGTCGGGCACCGTGAGCGAAACCGTAGGCGCGCAGCCAGTCGCGCTCCGAGGCCGTGGGCGCGTTGTCCCGCGGATCCGGCAGACGCCGGCGCAGTGCGGTTTCGAGGTCCCGGAGCGGTCCGCTCAGCAACACCCCCAGATCGCCGCTCAGTTGATCGGCCAGGGTGGAAGCGACGCCGCGGCCGGCCGGCGAGACCGGGTGGACCATCATCGCGGCATGGGCGCCACTGGCGGCTTCCCGCCGGTGGCCCAGACGCAGTACGCGGAATCCCGCGTTCCGCCAGAAATCCAGCAGGTCCGGCGTGGCGCCGAAGCTGGTGCCCAGCCAGTCCATCCCGGCGGAACGGGTCTCCGCCACCAGATGCCTCAGTAGCTGCCGGCCAAGGCCGCGCCGCCGGCATGCCGGGTGCACCGCGATGCGCATGACGCGCCGGCAGCGCAGTCCGGCCGCGCCCGGGTCTCCGCCGTGAAAGGTCAGGGACTGGGGCAGGAGATGGCCGTGAGGGCGGCGCCAGCCGAGCCATACCGCGGCCGACAGCGCGGCATCGAAGCCGCCCTCGTCCACGGTGAGCGCCGCCGCGACGACATGGCCATTCCAGAGCAGCGCGTGTACACCCGTGGTCGGCCCATCGAGGAGATTGCGCAGGTCCGTGGGCGTGGTGCGGTAATGGGCATTGACCAGCAACCCGAAGACCGATCGCAGGCCCGGCTCGTCGTCGGCCAGCCGATCACGGTCGAGCTGTCGATACGCCGTCTCCGCAACGTTGCTGTCGGCCACCGCGTTGGCGGGGTCCGGCTCCGCGTCCAGGAGCAGCGCGTCACCGACGAATCGCTCGACGGGGTCACCGCGTCTCCAGCGGATTGGCGCCTCCAGGTGAAGGGCGCGCCAGTCCGGGCGCAATCGGCCCAGCGTTTCACTGAACCGGATTGCGAACCCCCGTCCCGTGCCTTCGTAGCCGTGGATGGTGGTCGCGAACACCACTCGGGGAAACTGTCGGAGCAACGATTCCAGCATGGGGGCAGGGATGCCGGCCGCCTCATCGACGAGCAACAGGTCAGCCGTCTGTCCACGCCCGATCAGCGTGTCGGGGGCCGTGTACTCCAGTTCTGCGCCGTCCAGGCGAAGCGCCATGGCCTCCCGCCGTGCATCGCCGCAGACACGGCCGGCATGCTCGAAAATGGCCGCCGCGGCCCCGTAGCGGGGCGCCGTTGCCACCAGCCGGCATGGGCCGCGACGCATTATCCTGCCCGCCGCGATGCCCAGCGCGGCGGACTTGCCCCGGCCGCGATCGGCGGTGAGGACCGCCGTTGCTTCGCCGGTCGCGCCGCCCACCGCTTCGATCAGGGCGGCCGCCCGGGCCTGATCGCAGGTGAGGCAGTCCGGATCGTCCACCGGCACGACCGGTGGCGTCGCCGGCCCTGCGGTTACCGTCGGTGGCACGGATGCCTCCGGCCAGATCCACGCGGCCGGATCCCGTCGCAGGCAGCGCAGGAAACGCCCAATCAGGCGGTTGCCGATCTCGTGCGGTCCAAAACCGGCGATGGCGATTCGATTCGCCGCGGGGTCGGCCCGGGCAGACCAGACGTCCAGCGGCGGTGTCAGGATCACGGCAAGCCCACCAGCACGGACCGTCCCCGTGACCGCGCCGAAGGCATCGGGGTCGAAACCCGCCCAGGCGTCGTAGAGCAGGATGTCCGTTTCCCGCCCCAGGTGGGCCGCCGCTTGCCGATGGGGCAGCGTCTCAATGGGCAGGGTTCCGGGCTCGCCGATGGCGAGGCAGCGCTCGGCGGCGGAGGCATTCAACAGCGCGGTGGCGACATGGCGATCCCAGGCAGGGTTGCCGGCGAGTACCGCCAGGCGCCGGTGACCGGCCGCGGTGCCGGCACGGCGGAGGGCGAGCAGCCGGTCGAGTCCCGTTTCCAGGTGCCGCATCAGCCCCCTAACCAGTGCAGCGCGGCATCGGCGGCGTAGAAGTGCCTTACCTGAATGCGCAGCTCGAAGGCTTCCGCCATGGCGGCGAACAGAGCAACGGACTCGCGGGAGGGTGCATTGGGTGCGACTGCCGCCCAGCGGCAAGGTCCCCGCAGGGCCTCCAGGGACCAGACGTAATCTCGGAAGCGATCCATGTCGTCGTAGCTCAGCCGCAGGGCGGCCCGCGTGAAATCGGCCAGTGTATCCATACCGCGCCGGAAGGACGCATGGGCCGAGATCTGCCGCGACGTGGTCATGAGCGCATCCAGGTCCACGTCGCCGAAAAAGCCGACCTCCGCCAGATGCCGCTCGGTACGGATGCGGATGGCCGGAGTGAGGCTGGGGGAAGCGGACATGGGCGTGCGCGCCGGTCGTAGTCGCACTCAGGAGGAGCAGCTTAGCTCGATGCCCTGGGCCCAGTCCGGTGGCAGGGCTGCGTAGCCGGCCATGTCCGGCTGCTCGTCGAACGGTCGTTCCAGCAGCCGGCGCAGCCGTTCCACCTCGGTGTAATCGCCGGCCGTGGCCTGTTCGATCGCAGCCTGGGCGAGATGGGTGCGCAGGACGTAAGCCGGGTTTGCGCGGCACATCTCCAGCTGTCTGGCGCGGTCGTCCGCCGGCTCCGCCTCCAGGCGCTGCCGGTACGCGGCCAGCCAGCTGCTGGCCGCATCCCGGTCCGCGAACTCGTCCAGGAAGAAATCGTCACCGCGCCCGTCGCGGCTGACCTGACACAGCGCACGAAAGCTTCGGGTGAAGTCCGCGCCGCTGGCGGCCATACGCTCGAGCAGGTCGTCCATCAACGACTCGTCCTCCCGGTCCGCGGTCTTCAGCCCCAGCTTGGCGCGCATCTGGCTGTTGTACTGTCGCTGATACTCGGGCTGGAAGCGGTCAAGGATATGGGTGCCTATCTCGACGGCCTCCTCGGGATCGTCCGAGAGCAGAGGCAGCGTCGCCTGCAGCAGTCGGCTGAAATTCCACTCCGCGGCAAGGGGCTGGTTCTCGTACGCGTAGCGGCCCGCCGGATCGGAGTGGTTCGGCGTGAATTTCGGGTCGTAGGCATCCATGAAGGCGAATGGCCCGTAGTCGATGGTCAGCCCGAGGATGGACATGTTGTCGGTGTTCAGGACGGCATGAACGAAGCCCACCGCCTGCCACTGGGCAACCAGCCATGCCGTGAGCTCCATCACCTCCGTCAGCCACTGACGATACGGCGCCCGGTGGCCGCGCAGGTGCGGGAAGTGCTGAGTGATGACATAGTCCGCCAGGGGCTTGAGCAGCTCGTATTCCTGGCGGTAGAAGACGTACTCGTAGTGACCGAAGCGGATGTGGCTGGGGGCCGCCCGCAGCAGGGCAGCGCCAGGCTCGAGGGTCTCGCGCTGAATCCGCTCTGAGCTGACAACGAGCCCCAGGCTGCGTGTCGTGGGAATGCCCAGCCCCGCCATGGCCTCGCTGCACAGGTGCTCGCGGATCGTCGAGCGCAGCACCGCGCGACCGTCCGCCCAGCGCGAATAGGGGGTGCGTCCACAGCCCTTGAGCTGCAGGTCCCAGGGCTGGCCGAATCGGTCCGATACCTGTCCGAGGCTTATCGCCCGGCCGTCACCGAGCTGGGGGACGAAATTGCCGAACTGGTGGCCGGCGTAGGCAGTCGCCGTCGGCGCGGCTCCCTGCGGCAGGCGCTGCCCGGCCAGGAAGGCCGGCAGCTCGGGATCCGCCGCGGCGGCGGGATCCAGGTTGATCGCCTCCGCCGTGGCCGGGCTGAAATCGACGAGCTCGGCGTCGGGCAAGGGCGTGGGTTCCACCCGGCTGCGCAGGCTGTCGGGCAGCCCGTCCCAGCGGTCCTCAAAGCGCAGTGCGCCGAATCGTGCCACCGGGTCTATCGTCTTTCTCGCGTGTCCCATGCCTTTATGGTGGAGGCGCTGGCGATGCCGTCAAGGGTCGTCAGAGCCACCTTCCCCGCTGGTTGTCCCGTTGTCGGCCGGCTCGCCGTCCCGGGGCGGCGCACCGGACTGGCCGTCGGCGTCCCGTTCGCTCGTGCCGTTATCGGCGGAAGCGGCCTCCGCTGCCTCGCCCCCGGCCGCCTGTGCCGGCTCGGAGTCGGGCGGGACGACGACGGTTGTCGTCTCTTCGTCGGGCGGTGCTTCCGGCTGGGGCCGGAGCGCCACGGGGAGCGGCTCGCGACGGTAGATCTCCGCCGTCTTGATGTCGCCCATCGATACGCCGAAGCTCATGTCTCCACCCTGGAAACGCCGCTGCATGGTTATGCGGCTGCCGCTCGCCTCCTGGATGACGCCCTGGTGGGTTGTGCCGTCATAGGTCGTCAGCCGGGCGAAACTGCCCACCAGCTGGTTCAACTTGCCCGGGTCCGCCGCAAAATATTGCGCCGGTGCGCTCTGCTCCGTGCCCGTTCCCGGCCGGGGCGCCCTCTCGCTGGGCGTGACCCAGCGGGCGATCAGGGTCTCGACGGCCTCTCCGTTGACGGCCCAGCTCGGGGCCATGGCCTGCGACAGCGCCTGGGGTGTCATGCCGGTCATATCCCGCAGCAAGACCGGTTGCCCGGGTGAGAGGGCCAGGTGGAATTCGTTGCCCGCCGAGCCGATCAACCGTCCGTAGGCCTGCAGGAAGGCCTCGCTGGGCACGGCCCCGTGGCGGCGCAGATAATCGGCTACGGCACTCCGGTGGCCGGCCAGGAAGGTCTCCACGTCGCTGTCGAGCTGGGCGGCGCAGTAGTAGTTGCGCGCCTCGAAATAGCCCTCGTCCCGGTAGCGCAGGTCGGCATCGGCCAGACCCACGCTGCCGGTGCGCAGGGCGGCCACGTCGAGCGTCCCGTCGGTAACGCGCAGCACCGCCTCGCCCCGCACCCGGGCGATGTCTTCCGCGTTGATCTCGGCCGTGATCAGGGCGGCGCGCTGGTCCCGGCCCCGGTTGAAATTGAGCCTGGCGTTGGCCCCCAGATACGCGTAGCCCATGGCCTCCAGCGCGGCGGTGTCCAGGGTGTCCGCCTCCCCGCAGGCCAGATGGTCCAGCGGCGTGCCGACCATGAAGCCGCCGGACCAGTCCTGCAGGCTGCGGTAGAGCCGCGAGTCGAAGTTGAGCCGCAGATCCTCCGCATTCAGGGTAAGGGCTTCGGGCAGACGCCCCGCGTCGAGGTGACGACGCACGCTCAACGCGTCGGGCAGGCTCCCGGCGGCGATCGTCAGCCGGCGGATGAAGATCTCGCCCTCGGTCGCTATCGGGCGGATGCTCAGGTCCTCGAGGGTGAGCGAACCGTCCAGTCCCGCGCTGAAGCCCTCATAGCTGAACTTCAGGGAATCGCGGAGGGCGAATGCGGCCTCTCGCAGAGCCATGTCGGCCTGGCTGCGGACGTAGAGCTTGGCCCCGACGTAGGCCACGGCAGCGATCACCAGAACCGCGATCAGGCCCCTGCGGAGTCCTTTGGACATAAATTACGCGTCCCTAGCAATTTCTTGTTCGGATATGCCCGTTTTCAGGCCCGTACCATCCGGACGCAGGCGGGCGCTCCACGCCTTTGGCACCAAAATACAGCGTCAGGCCTATTTGGCCAATAGATCGGCCCGCAGGCGGCGGCGCTCCGCGCGGGCGAAGGCTTCCAGGTCGGGCATGAAGGCGTTGAAATCGGCCTCCAGGCCGGCGTAATGAAGGCGCAGCTGCTCCCCCGCCCACGGCAGCGGCGTCGGGCGGGACAGCCGCCGGGCGATGCCCGCCAGGCTGCGTTCGATATTGTCCAGCTCGCGATAGGCGCTGAGCCAGTCCTGCTCACTCATCACGGGGGCCATGCGCTGCAGCCGCGGCGGGAGCCGATGGTGGTGACGCGCGAGGGCCCGGTAGGTGCGCGCGGCGAAGGACGGCAGGGGCTCGTCGTGATAGTCCGCCCAGTCGCGGGCCAGAAAGTGGTCGTAGGCGAGGTCGATGATAATGCCCGCGAAACGGCGATACGGCGCTCCGAGCCGCGCACGGCTGGTCCGGAAGACCGGGTGCCGGTCGGTGAAGCTGTCCACGCGCCGATGCAGAAGAATGCCCCGGCGGATGGCGTCGGGATAGTCCAGCCGCTCCGGTCGTCCCTTGACGAAGTCGCCGAGCAGGTTGCCGACGAGGGCGTCGTCGGAGTCCTCCGCGAGGTGGAGGTGGGCAAGATAGTTCATCAGTCCAGGGACCGGCCGTCCACCAGCGCGGGTTCCAGCGCGGAGGGGTCGACGCCTTCCAGGCAGGCGGCGTTGACGCGCAGCATGCTGGGGTCGCTGCGTGGCCGGTGGTGGGTATAAATGCCGCAGTAGCGGCAGAAGTAGTGCCGTGCGGTCCGAGTGTGGAACCGGTATTCGCCGATGGCGTCCTCGCCGGTGAGCAGCCGGAAATCCGTTTCAGGGTCCGCGATGGTAGCCATCACGGCGCCGCGCCGGCGGCACAGTGAGCAGTTACAGACAACCGACCGGGTGAACGGGTCGGTGCGCGCCTCGAAAGTCACTCGGCCGCAATGGCAGCTGCCGCGGTAGGTGGTCATGTCCTGACCTCCGCTTGTGCCCGTCGCCCGGGCGGGGGGCGGCGAGGCCGCCCGGCACGCTCAGGCGTTGGACTGCTGGGCGGTATTGC
>JACDUA010000050.1 GCA_013519935.1 Ectothiorhodospiraceae bacterium WFHF3C12
GGGTTCTACCCCGTTTCCACGGACGGTTGGGTTAAGGGTTGCGCCTGCTGTTGATCCTGTATTTGTAGCCGCCGACGTATTCTCGGATTGTAGAAGCGCTCGATGTAGTCGAACACATCCGTGCGTGCCTCGGCCCGGGTCTGATACCGGCGGCGGTTGACCCGCTCACGCTTGAGCATGCCGAAGAAGCCTTCGGCGGCGGCGTTGTCGGCACAGCTGCCGACCGCGCTCATGCTGCATACCAGGTCATGGTCGCTGAGGAACTGCTGGTATTCGTCGCTGGTGAACTGCGTGCCACGGTCGGAGTGCAAAATCACCGGCGCCTTGTGCTCACGCTGCCACAGCGCCATCAGCACGGCCTGGAGCACTAGGTGACTGTCCTGACGGTGGCTCATCGACCAGCCGACCACCAACCCTTGCCACAGATCGAGCACGGCACACAGGTACAACCAGCCTTCAGCGGTGCGCAGATAGGTGATATCGGTGACCCACTTGGTGTTCGGCGCCTCGGCCAGAAAGTCCCGTTCGAGCTCGTTGTCGATCCCATCGGGGCGTTGACCGCTGGACTTTGAGCGCCAGCGCCGCTTCGCCGGGATGCCGCGCAGTCCCGCCTGGCGCATTAGCCGTGCAACACGGTTAACGCTGCACCGCTCGCCCTCGTAGCACAGCGCATCGCGAATGCCCGCTGCCCCCAGGACCTGGTCGCTGTCGTCGTGCTTGTCCTGGATCTGCTCCAGCAACCGGGCATTGGCCCGGGCCCGGCGCGAGGGACCGCGCCGCTGCCAGGCGTAGTAGCCGCTGCGGGAGACGTTCAGACACCGGCACATCAGCTTGATCGGATACTGCTCGCGGCAGCGTGCTATCACGCCGTACCTTACTTCGACTCTTTGGCGAAGTACGCTGCCGCGTCCTTTAAAAAATCCCGTTCCTGCTTGACCTGGGCGAGCTCCCGGCGCAGCCGTGCCACCTCCTCATCCCGAGCATTGCCCTGACCGCGGAAGGCCTTGGCCCCGTCGGCCTCCAGCTCCCGGCACCAGCGGCTCAACATGTTTGGGTTCAGCCCCAGATCCCGGGCGATCTTGCTCACCGAGTCCGAGCTCGAGCGGGCCAGCCGCACCGCCTCCTGCTTGAACTCCTGTGTGTAGCGCTTGCGCTTTGCCATCGGACACCTCCTCGCCCAGTATGGGCCTTAATGGATGTGTCCGTGAAATCGGGGCAGAACCCTACCTCTCTCGTCAGGCTTCCCCTTGCTCAGTCGGCGAAACGTGACTGCCCCAGCCTTTGATAGGACTTCGGTGCTTGCGGGTACCCGGACTTCTACCGCCACGCTGTCGTCTTGGGGCTTCTGCTTCTCGGCCTGTGTGAGTTCTTCGTCATTCAGTATCGACAGTTCGACCCAATCCTGCCCGTCACCGACGAAGTCAGGGAGGTTGGGGCGCTCGACTCGACGGCCCGCAGCATGGCGCTGCCAATAGCCGCGGGCGGGTAGTGGAACCTGCAGCCGTCGGCACAGCTTCGAGAAGCCAACGTCCGACAGTCCGAACCGCTGCGCCAGCCGGCTTGGGGGCTCCTGCCAGACCAGGTCGTAAAGCGCTTCACGGGTGTATCGCTTCTGTTCGGCCATTGTGCGGTGCCCTCTTTGAATACCAGTACGCTTGCGTAGCATCTACTCGATATGGAGCCAATTAACCAGCGGAGGTGAGCTCGCGGTCCCCAATGCGCACAGTGAGTGCGCGCGCTTCAAATCGGTTCCACGGAAAATCATCTAGAAGCTGAGGTGGCTCAGTCGAGGGCGTCGCGTCTCATTTGGCGAGATAGTAAGGCGCGCGATAGAGGCGTACGAGCCGGACGCAAAGGGTTGGATCTAAGCCAGGCAGTCCGCGAAACGACGACCAACGCATTGGCACAGGCGCGGCAGCAACTCGCCGCGGTGTGGGAGCACTTCAGCGAGGCGGTCAGCGAGAAGGCAAGCAAGGCTCGACGACTGGCGAAGGCCAATCGCGTTCGGATGTACTCCGGGCGCATACCGAAGAGTTTGAAGCCCTCCGAGACAAGCCTTTCAGTTACCAGAGAGATGCTAGAGGTGGCTACGGATGGGCTATTTGACTACACCAAGGAACACGTCCCACGGGTTCGGTCCGGCATCCAAAGGTTGGGGGTCTCCGAGAGCGAGTAAGCGCGCCGCTGCATCGTGCTAGCGAAGAACGGGACCGGTAATCGGGTAATTGTTTCAGCCACGAGAATGGCGGCGGGTCCAGTAACAATGCCCTTACGGAGCCCGCTCATGGGCGATGAACTCGCCCGGGGTCTCGTCGAAGTCCTCGGAGATATCGATCTTGCCGGCGAGGCGTCCGGGCTTTCGGCGCTGCGGCGCAGTATACGGTCGAAGCTCCAGGTACGGCCTGCCGTTCCTGGTAATTGTGACCTTCTCGCCTGCCCCAGCCTTCTCAGCAAGCTGGAAGAACTTTGCCTTGGCTTCGCGCAAGTTGACTTGGATGGGCACCAGAATCGTTCCCTTTTCACCCAGTGCTTGAAGGTGTCGTACCGCCAATGCCTGTGCTCTGCCGCGGACGATCACGCTACACGTAACAAACTAGCGTTTGAAATCAGGGCCACGAACCGGCGCAGTCGCCACGGCGTCAAAACCGCCGATGCCGGTCACCGAAGCAGCCACGCTGCCCGATTTCCGTATTGTAGGCTGCTGCGCCGTGCGGGTACCACTCTAGACCCGGTTTGGCGATGGTGCGGAGCTTTGAGTGGTTGGGTGTACACTGAGACTTCAGCACGTCCCTAATGTGGGTGGTCGTGATGGCACGGAGAAGCAGGCTCCGGGAGGCGCCCCCGGACGAGAATGGCGTCAGAGGATTCGGAAGGAAGGTCAGGCAGCGCACCGTCGAAGAGAGCATCGAGATTGCCCGGCGTGCCATGCGAGAGTCAGAGAAGACCACGCGTGAGATTCGAGAGCGTCACAGGGTGCAGGGCGGGCGCGACGAAGAGGAATACTGACGCAGGAGTCTCCACACTCGCCTCCTCTCTGCCGTCTGAATTCGCAATCCTCTCCGGAATTGCCGGCGGCTGTCGGCTTACCACACCTGCGGTGCTTGAAGGGATTCGGTCACGACGGACCGATCGGGTCGGCCTGGGATGCTTACGGTATTCTGTCTACCTCCGATCCCGAAGATAGTGCCTGAGCCTTGAGGGAACTATGCCGAATCCCCGCGTCTGTCCGCACACCAAGCTGCCGCTCGAGGGACTCGACGCCATCAAGGCTATCCGGGACGGCGTGCAGGCGGAGATTGCATATGAACTGACTTGCCAAGACCTCATCCCTCCAGAGCAGATCTACACGCTCGTATGCTCGAAGCGAACCCTGGCGCGCCGCGTCTCGAGGGGTGAGCGGCTATCTTCCTTCGAGAGCGAGCGCCTGCTCCGATTGCTTCGGGTTCTTCGCTACGCTGCCGACTCGTTTGGTGACGACGCCAAGGCGTGGAGCTATCTTGGTCGGCCAATGAGGCGATTCGACGGCTATAGCTGCGTCCAGATGCTGGATACGGACCTTGGAACCGCGCTTGTCGAGGAGCTTCTGGCTCGGATTGATCACGGCATACCTGGCTGAGCGCGCCTCGTTGAGGCCGCGCCTCGGGCTCGCGGTTCCGCGGTCCGGCACTCCACCTGTCTCGCCAACACCTGCCGAGGTGTTCTGAGGCCGGAAGGGAGTACGAGCCGAGCCGAAAAGCGCTGAGATATGTGGGTGGCCGCGTCCTTGTGTAACAACCTGAGGAAGGAGCCGGTCAAGAAGACGTCTCTGCAAGATCCGGGAACTCGCGTGGGCAGATGTCTTCGACTGCATCGAGGCCTTCCACATTCGAGTACTCTGCCACAGCTATCTAGGCCACGAGTCCCGAGGTGTTCGAGCAAACCTCACAATGAGGTGATGGGGTGCTCACGATACCGGGGTTAGCCCATCCAATACGGCATCGAGCAACTTCTCATGTCCTGCGACGAGTCTGCGAATGCTTCGCATGGTCTGCGGGTCCAAGCCCCCCTTTCTATTACGCTTCGGCGGCACTGGGCCCCGGGAACCATTCTCGAAACGGAGTGCGTCGACGACATGGTCGGGGACGACCAGGCGGCTTCGGAATAGCTGCAGGTGGGACCGGTCAGCGATCGCGTAGTCGTGTCGCGGGTACAGTCGACGGACCGGAATGCCAAGCCTAAGGCTTGCCTCAGCAGCATCCACAATGGCGTCTATCAGGATGAACCCCCCGATATACAAGAGGCCCTTGTTCACGTTGGCAACGTAGAGTCGATCACCGGGTTCGATGCCGCGTTGGCGAAACTTGTCGCTGGCGGCGTATCGAAGGTACTTCTCATCAAAAGAGCTGCCGGTAGCCCTCTCACGCCAGGTGCCAGCGTTCCAAGTGTAGACGTAACTCCGCATATTCTGTTCTCCGGGAGAGTCAGTTGCCGGTCACCGACGTGGACTTCGACGCGCCGCGCAGACCCGCCATGAAAGCACGCGCGTGCTCGCGTCCCGTGTCCAACTTGGCCGCATTGGTCTTCGCGGAGAGAGCATCCCTTGATTTGGTGCCGATCAGGTATGCAATGCGTTCTGCGTTTGCCCCGGACGGGTGGACCAAGCCCGGAAAGATCTGGGTCTGGCGAATGACGCCGCGTTGCCCGAGGTGTTCCAGCGCCCGGGTGACCGTCTCCCCCAGTGGTACGAATACCGCCTCGGGAAGTTGCTGCAGTTGCCTCGGCAGATAGGTCTCCAGCTGCCTTCGGAGGAACGGATTGCGCAGGATGTCCGGTGATCGGCCGGCGTAATTCTTGCCGTTGACGAAGACCGGATACTGCAACGCCGACGCGAAATGGGCGAGGTCGCGTCGGTGGGTGAACAGTTCTGCGGTGGACTGTACACCGAGCCACCCGTGAAGCCCGAAATAGTCCAGCATCCGCACCAGGTTCCGGCGGAGCGGCCCGCCGAAGCTGGCGGTGTTTTTCGCGGCCTTGGTGGCTTCCGAGATCGACTTGCCGGAACGGCGAGCGCTTCGAAAGGCGTCCACGGCCGTTAGTGCCTGGCTCTGACCCGGTGTGATCCCCACGATCACTACCCGTGCATTCGGATTGACGTAGTCGAAAGGCGCGAAGTACGCGGCACACGGTCCGTCACGCTCGATCAGCAATGCCTCCGGCATCGGCGCGGCCGATCGGATCTCGTGATCGGAGAGGGCTTCCATCGTCGCTGCATAATCGTTTGTCGTTACCATTTTTCTTCCTTTTTATCGCTGCTTGAGGCCGTTACTGGCGGCGCATCTTCTTCTGATAGAGGTGGCCGACGGTGATCACCTGGTCCGCCGTGTCGGTGACCACGAACGCATCGAGCTTGCCGTCGTCCTTGCGGAGGAGTCCGCCGGTGTAGCCAGCGGCCTGCCGCTTGCCCTTCTTGTCGAGGAAGAAGACGCGCTCATCCCCCTCGTGGCGCACTCGGCCGAACCGGACGATCAAGTCGACCACCAGGGGCGGGATTCCCCGTTGCTGGCTGCGTACCGACGCGTGCGTGCTGAAACGAAGTTGTTCCATGGTCACCGCCTCCTCAATTAACCACCGTTTCCACGAACCCCCGACGACCGCGAAGCCAGCGCAGTGCCTCCCTGGCGTCGACGTACACGGACGAGCCCGACTGGAAGGTCTTGAGCCGATCCTTGGCGCTGGCCAACGTCGCATTGCGTACGGAGCGCTCAGTCATCCCGGCAAGCACTGCGACTTCCCGCAACGTCAGGTCGGTCGGCATCAGGAACTCCTCCACGATGTCGTTGCCTGCGTCGAGCTTCAGCCGCGCGTTGCCGGCTTCGAATGCTTGGCGGCACAGCACAGGCTCGGCACAAGCGGGATTGGAACGTGCTGCCGCAGCGGCGAGTTCCGTGAACTGATGAGCTTCATCCCAGTAGCCCAACAAGTCGTCCTCGAAGTCGGAGGAGCGTCCACAGACGCCGTAGTCGTACATTCTCATGATTGCGTCGGTGCCTCTGACGGCGTAGAGGTCGCGTGGAATCTCGTTGCTTCGGCGCGGTCCTGGATCCGTGATGGCTCGATATTGGTCCGCCAGATCTTCATGGAAGACGCAGTAGCTTAGGACCTCAATCAAACCGTCGTAGATCTGCCAAACCTCGCGGATGAGATTCGACTTCGTCAGGGGGACGACTTGTGTGTCCGTTTGTGCCATATATGCCATGCTCCTGTGCATATCATGGCTCAAGCTTAGGCGGGCATGTAGTGTATGTCAACACAAATGGCATATTTTCGCGCCTAATCCCATTGCCCTGGTGCTGAGCACAGAACCAACTAGGCGCAAATAGGCTTCGAGCTATTCCCTGAATCCTCAGGGGCAGAGCACAACCGCCCGGTCGCCGCAGTAAGCTGAAGGCGCAATTGCCGTATCAGATCGGAAGTGCTTGGTTGTCGTGTCTGCAGAGCCTTTCGGGGAATGGGTATTCGGCGTTGTACCGCGCTACACGACTGCTGAGCGAAATTAGGAGGACACGCCCATTATACGAACAGCTTGGGGTCAGGTCGGGCTGCTTCCATCATTCGCCCTCGTAAATGCACTGGTGGAGGGCAGGTCATGGTCGGGGCGCGATTTCCGAACGATCTTCCAACCATGGCGTGCAGATCCCAGGCTTCCTGACAGGAAGACGCTGGACCGGCTTGAGCGAGATGCCCGAGTCCGGAAGACGACACAGCAGCGATTCAGGGGGTTTCTGCCGAGCCTTGCTGATATCGACGGGGTGGAGTCTCTCGTAGCGCACTGGCAGGAGCGCGGGGTTGAGGGTGATCGCCTTGGCTGGCTTGGTGTTGTCTACTCGCTTGAGAATAAGGGCTCCTATCCTGCTACGCGGTGGGAAATTCTGCGATTGCTCGAATTGGAGGTTGCACTGAAGCAAAGCGTTAGCGGCGACGCCCCGCACGAGTGGGAGCGTCACGTGTTCGAGATGCTGGATAAGTTCGCGCTTCTAGGGCCTGCTGGAGAGCATGTCCGTCACGGTTGGTTACCGACCTTGCCTGCCGATTCGGTGCACGAGGCGTTGCAAGGAGAATCGCAGCTTCCCCAACAAGGGCGTGCCTGGGCCGCCGAGGCATTTAGCGCTGCCTTCCTACGTCTGGCGACGCGGGTCGTGGAAGACCTCTCGGCCATGGCCTCTCAGGCATACCCGCCTGCCGAGGCGCAGTTGATTATGCCGCCCAATCTGTTGGATGAGCTCATCCCTTCGGACCAACCTCGCGATTCAGATAGGCCGTTGAAGCGACTCATCGCGTTGTGGCAGATGCAGTTGGAAAGGATGGACGGCGACGCCTGGCCAGTAGTGAGGATCGCGCGGTCGATACCACCTGGGAGAAATAACCGTCGATCCATGGACCTCGAAGAGCAGAAACGCCGCCTCCGTGAGTGGCGAAACGGGGAGGAGTTGCCCAACAACACGTCCGTTGTGCGATTTGCCTTGGGTTTGCTTCGTCGCGCTCAGAAGCAGCGCGACCCGAGTCGCGAGTTCCTGTGGTTGCGTTCGGCAACACTATGTCTCGCAGTCGAGCGATTGCAACGGGAGATCAGCGGTCGTGGTCACCCCAACTCAGCCGTTGTCGAAGCCTACAGACGGCAAAGGCCACTACTGCAATAGACGGACCGGGGAGCGCGCGTGGCGCTCCCCGGCCACCCAAGGTGTCACGGACTTAGTTCGTCGGACTCCAGTCGTTCCTGCCAGTCCTCGGGTCGTTCATCGTGACCGCGACTCTCCCAGAACGCATCGTTGTTCGGGTTGAGTTGGTTGGCGTGGTTGTCCATGTCCGACTTCGACTTGTCGCTCATGATTGACGCCTCCTGTTCGTTGCGGATCGGTCTGCCAACTAACGGTGTGATCATCCGCGATCACGGAAACAGCGTATGCAGGAGCGACTCCTCCCAGGGAGGAGGTGTTCTGGGAACTTTGAGGCGCAGCGTTCAGGGCACCGACACTGGGGCATCCGCTCAGCCCACCTCCAGAAACGCGATGATTTGTTCTCTGCTGTAGCGCTTCTTCATGCCCAACCTCCTCGCTTCGAGTGATTGGACTCCAGATCGCCACGCTACTCAATCTTTGGGGAATGTCGCGCAGCGGTCTACCTTCAACCGAGGAGTATGCGTTGGGTGGTGAAAACCTCTAATGCAATGCCTAAATGTGTCCCCCGCTTTCGAGCAACTGCAGGGTCAGGGAAATGTGCCAAGAGGGGCATCGGCGCATTTGCAACACCCGGGAGTGGCGGCTACATTTCATTTATCCGTCGTGCCGGATTAGGGAAGTCCATCGATGGCCGAGTTCGTACCGCTTTTCGATATCAACGTCGGTCCTCACGGCACTTTCCGCCGCAGCGGAGACCTCCAGTCTACGCCCTCGCAGGTCGATGAGCTGTTCAACGCCGTGCGCCGCAGCGGCAAGCGCCGGGTGGTATTGCATTTCCACGGCGGGCTCATCGCCGAACAGTCCGGGCTGGCCATCGCCCGAAAGATGACGCCGTTATACGAGTGCGTAGGTGCGTACCCGGTCAACATCATCTGGGAGACCGGGCTGTGGGAGACGGTCACGCGCAATCTCGACTCGCTCGGTCGTACGCGCCTGTTCAAGAAGCTGGTGAAGTACGGTCTGGATCAGCTCCGTAAGCGCATGGGAGTCGACATAGGTGGCCGAGGCACTAGCGGGTCCGGTCTGAGCGACACCGAGTTCGAGCGTATCTGGCAATCCGGCTCGGTCATCAGCGGTGCGAGCGCCATGGGACGCGGCGCTGGCACAACGCTCACTGAGCTGGAGGTCGAACAGGCCAAGGACCAGATCGAGCTCGATCTGGAGTCGGAGCTGCAGGCCGATGCGGAGTTGCAGAACCTGCTGGACGAGGAGGCCCCGTTCACCGAATTGCTGGACCCAACGGTGGCCGAGGGTGCCCGGACACGGGGCGGCCGAGGTATGATCAGCACGGCGGTGATCGCAGTACGGCTGGCCAAGGTGGTGTACCAGGTTCTACGGCGCATGCTGAACGGTCGGGACCATGGGCTATATCCGACCCTTATCGAGGAGCTGCTGCACGAGTTCTACCTTGCAGATCTGGGCGCCTGGGTCTGGGGCGGCATGAAGGATGCCGCGGCTGCCATGTTTCGACGCAACGAGCTTCCATTGGGCAGGGATAGCCATGTCGGCAGCTACTTCCTGGAGCGGCTGGCAACGCTGCTGACCTCGGAAGATGGTTGGTCCGTCGACCTGGTGGGGCACAGCGCCGGTTCCATCGCGATCTGCGAACTACTCAAGGCGGCGGCCGACCGCCATGACGGGTTTCAAGCCAGGAATATCCTGTTCCTCGCCCCGGCGGTCACCTCTCGGCTCTTTCATGAGGAGCTGACGAGCAAGCCGGAACGCTTCGAGCGCTTTCGCATGTACACCATGACGGATGCGCTGGAGGCGGTAGACGCGCTGTTCCCACCGCTCTACCCTCGGTCGCTTCTGTACTTCATATCCGGCGTCCTCGAGCCCGAATCGGATACGCACCTAGCAGGGCTCGCCCGCCATGCCGCCGGGGAGCCGCCCTACACGGATCCGCACCTGCTGGCCGTGCACGAGTTCCTGCACGAGCCGGGCGCGAACCGTCTAGTGCTGTCGGTCACCGATGACGGCGCTGCTCCGGGGCAACGTTCGGCGTCAACCTGCCACGGCGGGTTCGACGACGACCCGTTGACCCGTGAGAGCTTGGCTTGGATGGTGGGGAGTTGACGGGCGTGCCCATCAACCGACACGACTATGCCTTGGTCATCGGCATCGACGACTATCCGCAGTTCCGCTCGCTGCGCGGCGCCAAAAATGATGCAGAGCGTTTCGCCGACTGGCTGACCGACACGGCCATCGGCGGCGGGCTGCCACCGGCCAACTGCCGGCTGGTGCTGTCCGCCAAGGCACCGGTGAGACCGACCTTCGAGGAGGTCAACGATGCGCTCAAGGATCTCTACGACGCATCCAGGGCTGACCATAAACGCCGCCGATTCTACTTCTATTTCGCCGGGCACGGGCAAACTGGCACTGCCAGCGAGGTCAATCTCTGCCTCGCCGAGTGGAGCATGGGTGCCGGGCTTCGCATCGCATTGGCATACTCCGAGTGGGAGTCAACAATCGTCGACTGCACGGGCTTCGAGGAAGTGTTCTTCCTGCTCGACTGCTGCCGAACTCGCGTTCACGGCGGCGGCGGCATGCCGCCGCTCAAGGTAACCTGCGCCAAGCCGCAGACCCAGACCGGGGAAACCTTCGTCGCCTACGCCACGGAGTTCCAGAACCAGTCATTCGAGGCCGAGCGGGGCGTTCAGCCCGGCAGCGGTGACCCGATCTACGGCGGTCACTTCACCGAGGCGCTGATAATGGCGCTAACGGGCGGTGCCGCTACAGACGGCGGAGGAGTGCGCGCCCCCGACCTGAAGCGATACATGGAGCAGTGGACGCCGCGCCTGGCACAGGAGGCCACGAACCCGGAGCAGCGCGCCATCATCAAGAACGGGCTCTCATCGATCCCAGAGGACCCGGTGCTCGGAGCAGCCGAGCCCACGGGGACACTGCAGGTGGAGATCCCCGGCACTCGTCCCGGCCCAATCCATCTGCTCGCGCCCGACGGCAGTCTGGTCGAGAAAGGCGGCCCCGGAGTCTGGCAGGTTCCCGGGCTACGTTACGGCCAATACACCCTTCTTGACACCGCCAACGGCGAGGAGAAGGTCTGCCACTTCCAGCCGCGGGATCCTATGCGGCGCTCGCGGTTCGATTAACCGGGGAGGTTACGGCGGTGCTGACCATACGACTTCAAAATCCTAGGAACCTGCTTCTAAACCCCGAGGACGTCAGTCTCTCCCTGTTCGATGGCTATGGCCGCGTGATCCTTGACCAGTGCACTGGTCAGTACGAAACCGTCGCTGATGTAGCCACTGGGCTCTATACCGTGCGCGTGGAGGGCGCCGGCCGGATGATCGAGCGCAGTATGAGGGTAGAGGGCGACACTGTTATTGATGTCGAGATCCCCAAACAGTTCTCGCCCATTCCCGTGCGGGGCGCGTCCAGCACCCACGAGTATTACGAATACCCCGCTGCCAATCTCACGCAACAATTCGATGGGAACACCACCGGACCCATCGGTGAAACGTCAGCCGCAGCGGCGGAACTGGTGGTGATAATCCGCGCGGCTAACGATCGCGTGGCACCGGACGGCGATCTTGGCGACGGACTGCTGCTGACCGAGCTGGACGGTTCGCCGCTACGGCCAATCAACCTCGACCACTGTCACCGCGAGGACAATGGCTTCCAGGGTTTCCGCGCCAGGCTGGCGCCGGGGACCTATTTCCTCTATTACCCGGGCACACCCCCGCGCGCTCTGACTGTCCAAACGTTCGACGGCCGACAGACGCAGGTGTTCGTGACTTTCTGGGGGCGGCCTATCCTAGAGGAGGCGGGCATACTGCTGCCCGAAATCGGTGAGGGCTTCTACTCGGAAGACGAGGAAAACCGCGCCGCGGATTTCGCGATAAGAGGGCTGCTCAACAACCGGGACTGGCTCCCAAAGGAGGTCATGCGTAACCTGCTCGACGGTAAGTTCCGTAATCCCATGCTGGGGCTGCTTGGCGCCTTCGTGCTGCTCCAGCGGGAACTGCCCAATTGGAATTTGTTGGCTACCGTCGCTGGCAACCTGGAGAACCTAATTCCCGGATCCAACGATGTGCAGGTGCTGGTGCGGATCTTGGCCGAGGAGTGGGGCTTGGCCAATTCGTCCGCCCCGGCAGAGCTTCGGCCTGAGGCGCCGCCGATGCTACGCGCTGCCGCGGAGCATGCCATTCGCATCAGCTGGGGCGATGCCGACTACATCAGTGCCGATGGGATCCTCGGGCGCATGGCGCCCAGTCTTTACGCGGACTCGGCCTGGAACAGCTGGCAGCCCCCCGCCGATTGGGCCCGGAAGGGCTTGAACTACAAGGCGCTATTCTCACCTGGGGCCGCAGCGTCGTGGGAGGCCGAGACCAGCACCCCCGGTGACTGGATAAATGAGACTGTCGCCGCCCAGGCACGCGTACTCCAGGCCCGCAATGAACGCGTGGACGCTGTTGCCATCGCCCGCCAGGTCGGGTTGCCGCTGTCTACTGTGGCGGCTTTAGTCGAGCAGAATTTCCTAGGGCGCTGACGCGCGATCATTTGTCTGTCAGTGTTGGCGTATGCGCTTGTGAGGGCGACGCCATCGAGGCCACGAATGGCCTCCACAAGACTGAGATGATTCGTCACCGTACCCTTGGCCGAGCTTGGAGGCCGTGGCATCCGCCCCTCTAGATTGGGAGGAATGGTGCGATAACCGGCTCGAAGTGAATTCCATCGGCAACCGACCGCCTGCGGAAGTCGAAGCTGAATGCCAAGAGCAACTTGCCGAGTCGGCCCAGTCCACCCTACGCAAAACAAGGGGTATCCGGAAGAGTCGGGGCGGCTCACCGGCTTCAGAATTTGAGGCTCCGCATGAGCGCGGGATCCAATGCCGCGCCCATGCTACCCAACGAGTTGTCAGCCTAGCCCACCATTGCCCCGAAAGTGTGGCCTAAACATGGAGATAGTTTCGGGCCTTAGTGGTAAGTGGGGCCACGCCGCAGACGACACGTCGGTTGGAAGACTACACTACGGTGGGTGCCCACGAGTTCCGTCCTTGTCGGACATTGTGCTGCTCGCGGTCATTCTGCTTGCCCCGTTATCGCTGGCCACTAAGAGACGAAGTGGACACACCTGGATCCGAGATTACCCCAAAGCACTCAAATGGCATCGCTCTCGCCACGTAAAAGAGGGACGATATGCAACCAGTTGAAGCTCTTGTATGGATCTTTGTGGCCGTTTTTCTACTGACTGCTTTACTGACTCTGGGCGGCATAGTCGAGAACATGCGGTTTGTCAACATTCCAGAGCGTTACCTAAAAGGATTATACGCTGCCTTGCTTATGCAGATTGCTACCGCAGGGGTTGCTATCGCCGTGGATACACTCGAGGAGGATTCTCCACCTCCGCCGGACCCCATCCCCGAAAGCCTAACGTTTACTTCGCTACTTTACGAACTTAATGTGACCTTGGACAAACTCGAAAAGGACGACGGCTCCCTTTTGCGTTACTACGTAAGATCTGGAGATGGGGAGCGGCTATTTGATGGTCTTTACTCCAACGCGCTATTCGCTGCCGGCGCAAGCCTTACGGGAACTACGAGCCCACTAACCTACGGGAACCTGTATGAGTGGGACTCGAAATCTGGAAAGTTGCGCACAAAGTACTTTTATGGCCCATATAATGATGAAGTGATTTTGCGATCGTGGCCGGTAACAGGGCCTCATCAGGGAGTCGCTAGCAAGGCATTTACAAGCGGCGAAATTAGAATAGTAAACTCGACGGCATCAGTGCTAAAACTAGAGGGAGAGATTCGTTTGAAGGCGTTCGTGTCTGTGCCAATCCCAGGTACTGGACCAGATGTTGATGACTCGCAAGGAATAGTATTACTTCATGTTGATTCGGCCAAGGAACACGTGTTTCCTGTGTCGGGCGAATGGGAGGGCAGTACTATGCGTATTCGAATAAAGCGCTTAGCTGAAACTATTGCAAGAATTAATGCGTTGCGATCGGAGTATCTGATGAAATAGAGCATGTTAACGCAAAACGGTGGCGCGGCAATGGTGGTAGAGACTGATTTAGCCAACACTGTGAACAGGTTATGGTGCGACTTCAAGAACAAAGACAGTGCATCTATTCATCGAAAGATGTCGCCAATATTAGCTCATGCGCTTGATCAAGCGCGTGAAGAGTCTTTAGAGTTAGCCTATTCATTCAGGCACAACCTAGGCTTTTCGAAGTACGTGTTAGCTGAATGTGGTGTAGAAAATTGTCAATTGAGGCTCCATGTGTGGGAAGCTGACGTGGTAGATATGCCTCATAGTCACCCGTGGGACTTTCAGTCATTGGTATTAAGTGGCCGTCTTTGGAATTCGACTTATCGGGCGGCTGGGTCTGGGGTGATGGTCGATGAAATAGTAGCTCGTTCTGACTTCCGTCGACCTGGTTTCCGATACAATAGGTGCGGAAAAAGATTCATTGAGATGACATCATCTGAAGAGCTTGCAGCGTTCGATTTCTACGGCTTGCCCTATTATTGCGTTCACGCGTCTTCAACATCGTTCTGTGGAGCAGCGACTTTATTCCTTCGTGGGCCTGCAAAAAGAAAGAAAAGTTATATTTATAAGTTCCAAGAAGAAGAAAAGAAAAGGCCTTATCTGGAAAAAATTAGAAAGGATGAGTACGAAGAATCTGTAAGCTGGCTGGCGTCACTTTTTTATGAAGCTAGCGAATAGGACATCATTATTAAGCGACTCCGCTTCTTGAGCCACATATCCATGCAGATGGAACAGGCGGCGCCATTGCATAGCCGACATCCGTTGCACGTGTGTTACGTCCAACTCGTGAGCCGGATTGTTGTACCTTCCATTCAACCCTAGAGGTACAACAATGAGTATTTTTTTTATCTTGTGGCTGGCAGCGGTGTTCAAAAATGAGAATAATTGATATCGATTAAGGTGTTCTAAGGTATGAAAAGACAAGATTGTGTCTATCTGATTCCCTATTAGTAATGGTGAAATAGTGTTGGTGTAGTGATAGCAATAATGAGGCTCTATGGCGTTTCGGATAGCATAAGGCGAAATATCTGTCCCATAGGCCTCAATGCCGAAACTGCGCAGGCCGTGGACCATAAAACCCTTAGCGCAGCCAAAATCCAACACTCGGCTTGATGTCGAAAGCCCTAAGGATAATGCAGTTCGAGTCCATATTTTATTCTTGTGACTATCAAAATCATAGGACAAATAGTTCGAATATTTCGCGTCGCCGCTGTCGAAATATTCAATGCCGTATGCGCAAGGTGGTCGAATCACGAGTTGCGGAGAGTCGCTTGAGTTCGACTGTTTGTGACCATGCTGAGGCTTACGGAGAATGTCTCACGCTTTGGTGGGCGCTGCAAGCGTAATTGCGTACCGATCACTGATAGCTATTCAACAGGAGATGGATACAAGTTGAGCAAGTACCCGACGTTCTCCCCTTATCAGCAGCACTCAGCTTCGCAGTCTGGAGTTCTCCCGGTATCGTGAGGACCCCATCGCCTTATTGTGTGGCCTGCCTGGGGCCTCGGGAATGACGTCGCCGTCCCCGGTGGTAGAAGACCTCGATCTAGCCGAAGACATAGGCTCCGGGCGACGTCCCGCGTATTGTAGGTGCGCTTTTCACCGGCTCCATTTCCAACATGGAGAGGAATGACTCCGCAAGTACGGTTTCCTGAAATGGTTCACGATCCACGCAGATCGCGCCCGCCAAAGAGAATCATTCCTGCCAGTGCGCGGCGATCACATCGTCGAGCGACTTCAGTTTACGTTCGGCTGCTATGGCGTTGACCTGATCGCGAAGCTGCTCGTTGTAGCTATAGATGGACAGCGCCTCAGCTGCGCGTACGGCCCTGAACGCCGGCGCGTTCGCTATGGTCTCAAGCAGATACTGAGTGGCGCGCTCCCTGCGCTGGAGGGCGAGCGCCTGGAACAGCAGCCTGGTCCGCGGATCGAGGGGCGAGAGGCTGTCGCATACCTCTATGAGTGGTTGCAGTGCAGCCTCAAGCCGGCTTTCACCAAGCGCCAGTGCGGCCGCTTCCTGGCGCGCCCGATCGCCACCCGAGAGCCACTCCAACGTGAAAGGCAGTGCGTCTTCTCCCGCGGCTTTGAGGAGCGAAGAAAAGCACTGCGCGATGACTTCGGGCTCCTCGTCGCCCTGAAAGATTTTCTGCCTGATGACGATCTGGGCATGGACGGGGTTCACGAGCTCGAGCGCCTTCAGTGACCCAACGCGTGCCTGCCACTCGGCATCATTGAGTAGGGGCAGCAGCTCCAAAACTGCATTCGGGTCACCGCTCGCAACGAGCCCGAGGGCGCAGATGCAGCGTAGCTCCACCGCGGAGTCGAGCGAGCTACCGAAAGCGGGCTCCGGCTGCCTGTAGTCAAGAAAGCGTCGATAGAAGGCAGCGTCATCGAAATCCAGTTCATACAGGGCGCGGGCGATGGCGCGCTTGGCGGCGCACGTCTTGTCCGCCTCCTGCGCGTCGTCCCCGGTAAACCGCTCGAATGCGGCGCGCAGTTCCGGGATCAGCTCGTACGCCAGTTTCTCGCCAGCGAACTTGGCCGCTTTCGCCACCAGGAAGTTGCTTCGCTCCGTCAACGCGTCTCTTAGGCAGTCGAGCGCTTGCGCCTCGGAGCCTAGCTCCACGCACTCGCGCAACCGCTCCAGCTTCTCCTCTGTTCGCAATCCCTTTCGTGGCATGGGGTCTCGAGCTCCATGTGACTGGTCGACCGGCCACCCCGACGACCGGAAGATCGTGGCTCAGCTGGCCGATGTACTTGAGCGCCCAGGTTGGGCGATGCGTATGCGTCTTGCTCTCCACTGCCCGCCCCGGTCCATACGCAGTCTGGCGTCTACGCCAGGACTCGGTAGCAGCGTCGCGCCTTGTCATAGATCAGGATCATCGGTTCATCCGTGTGCCAGTCCTCGCGGTGCGAGTAGACACGCACCGCGAGGACTTGCGGCGGCTCCGCCTGTGCCTCTGCCTCGCGAATCCAGTCCAGCCAGGTGTCGCGGATCTTCTGCGGCTCGTCCGCTACGCGCCTCGATCGGTGGAACCGGTCCCGAGGCGGAAAGACATCGGGCGCAACTTCTGTCGCCGCGGACTCCAAGCCTTCCGGCAGCGGCCTCAGGTCGCACTCGCTTACGGTGACCTCGGCTTGGTAGTCGGGCAGTCCGATGGCGCCCCGCATGTATTGGTCTGGCGTATCCCTCTCAGGACCTGGGGGTGTCATGGCGCCCCCTTCGTACCGCCCCGGTGCCCGCAATCGTCTCCTCCCCGACATCGGCCGTTGCACCGAGTAACCCGGCGAAGCCGTGATGAGCAGTTGGCGCATCCAGGTTCTTTGCGATCTCACCTGTCACGTCACGCCAGTGTTGAATTCCGTATAGCCGCGACCAGCCGACCCATAGTTTCACGACCATCGGCTCGTGCCCTGGCGGACCTTCAAGCGTATACACCCGGCCCGAGGCTGTGACCGCGGTCCGAGCTTGCGGATCCAGGGACTGAACGGGGGTGCTTACGCGCCCCCGTGCCGTCTCTAGGGCGTACCCCACCAGATGCACGTCGCCGGACTTGGTCTGCATGGCTCGCCAGCGAATCAGCGCGACCTTGGGCAGGTCCTCTATGGACTGCCCGGGATGGATTCGGAAGATGAGTGGCATCGGATGGTCCTCTTACAGCGGCTGGTCGGGATAGCGCGCATCGACGAGCGTCCAGTGCGCTGGCCAGGACAGGCGGGCCTCGAAGTCGGGCCTGGCGGCGGCCAGCCAGCCGCCGGTCTCGATAGTGACTCTATTGCCCAAGCGCCAGACGGTGCGGTCATACGTGATCGTGTGCCCATGTATGACGTGGGAAACGCCTCCCACCGACTGCGGATCTCCTGGGACCGGCGGCCCCACGTCCGCGACGGGCATTCCGCGGCTGCCGGCCTCCCGGTCCCAGAGAAGTGGGAGCATGTCGCAGAGCGAGAGCGAGGACGCACAGATGTGTGTCACCAATCCTGGCCAGTCGAGACCGGGCGGCACGCTCGCGTGAACGACGCCAACAAGTCCCTCCCGTGTTGGGATCTCGATGGCCAGTGGCAGCCGAGCCAGGGCGTCGAGTACAGCGTCCTGATGGAGATCCGATAGGGCCCGGAACCAATTGTGTTCGTGGCACAGATGCTCGCCGAGGCAGACGCGGCTGTGGTTCTGGAGCCACTCCGGGAAACGACTTTCGCTCAGGATGAGCGAGGCGTCGTGGTTGCCGAGCACGCTGTGGAACCAGGGCTCGACAAGCCAATGTATAACGTTTCCGGACTCCGCGCCGCGGTCCACGAGGTCCCCCACGCAGATCAGTCTGTCGACAGCTGGGTCGAAGTCGACGCGCTCCAGTTCCTGCTCCAGGGAGCTGAAGGCGCCGTGGATATCGCCCACGACGATGTCGCGGCCGCTCTCGTTCAAAGGGAGACGCTTGAAGACCTCTGCCATAGCTCAATCACTCAAAGTGTTATGTCATGTAGGTGTGCGGGTTGGACAGCCGCAGGGTGGCGTCGGGAGCCGATCCCTCGTCTATGCGGATACTCGGTCGAACCGCGCGCCTGAGCGCCTCCTTGACCTTCGGGACGGGTGAGCGAGGCAGGCCGGCCAACCGCTTGATGCGCCACTCGGTGACGGACTCGCCGCGGCGGGCGAACTCGCGAGCGGCCCACGCGACCCGCCTCACCTGCGCCGCCTCAACCGACTCCGTGCACTCGGCAAGCGCAGCCCGTGTCTGAGGTAACAAGTGGCGGTACTTCTCGTAGGTGGCGGTCGCGTCCACTGTCCGCAGTAGGGCGGTGCGAGATAGCCGGCGGGGTTTGAGTGGGCAAGCCAAGGCCTGCGTGGCGGCTTGCCGGATCTCGCTCGCAAGTTGCGAATCGCGTCCTGCCCAGTCGCACAGGCGGCGGCGAGGCCGGGGTCTGCGTGGGGGCTGGAACTGTGCTCTGAGCCATTCGTAGTCGTGCCTGTAGAACCAGGCATAGGAGGCGGAATGCATCGCCCGGTAGTCGGACAGGGAGCCATCCGCGCGGTGCCGTCGGAACCGGGCGACGCGCCGATGCTCCTGGGCCCGGCGACGGGACAGCTGGTGGTTACGCCATAGGCTTTTGAGCTCCGGGTTTGCGGCGAGCGTCCGGTAGACCGTCGATGTCGACACACCGGTCCTATCGACGGTTTCATCGACACTGCAACCACCCCGAAGCACACGAATGATCTCCTGCTCCTTTTCGTTACTGATGTGCTTGCGACGCCGGGGCGTCGCCACGCCCAGTGCCTCTGCGCGGAGACGCACGGTCGTGATGGAAAGCCCAAGCCGACGGGCAACCTCGGTCAGCGTGAGGCCCTGACTCCCGATGAGTTGGAGAAGTTCTGTGGCCGACTCGTCGTCTTCGTGCTGTTGATCCGACGCGAACGCTACCGGCGCTGCAGTGGTGCGAGGCGGCGCGTAGTCCAGGAATCGCCCCAGGTCGCCGAAGAGCCAGCTGATCAGCAACAGATGCTTGGCGGGATGCTTGCCGGTGCGATGGGGCCTGAGCAGGCCGGCCAGCCAGTCGCATTCGCCATGCGGGTCCAGGCGCAGCCCGTTGAAGAGCGGCGTTGCACGAAGCGCCGCGTACTCGGCGCAGAACGCCTCGTGGATCTCGCCCTGGCGAAGCCGGCCGCTGGGGGTGGTCAGCCCCAGCTCGGCGAGTCTCGCTCGGTAGGTGTCACGCCAGCCGTCGGCCACACTTGCGGGAAGCCGCGCGGTAAGAAGCTGGTGGCTCAGTTGGGCAAGAGCCACCAGAGACGCCGGAGGTGCATCAGCACGACCCGGCACTCGGCCACCCACACCCGCGTCTGGCAGGTACAGAGCGTGACGGGCATGCCGCCCGCCAACGTCAACGAGTGGCACCAGCCACTGGTCGGGGTGGCGATGGCAGGCGGCCACGCCCGGTAGTTGATGGGAGACATGGGCGTAGCCAACGCCATAGGCCGCACGATCCTCGACCACGCACGCGGGGCAACACTGCGGCCGGGGCGGCGAGCGCACGCCGGCGCGAGTGAGCCCAAGGCCCATCCACAGCCGGTGCCCTTCAATCCCTTGCATGGCCTGACCCAGCTGCGCCGCCTGCGCCCGAGAGAGGCAGGGCCGGTAGTACGCGATTGCCGTGTGATGCTCGCTGATCCACGCATCCTGCCTGGTGCGATCCCGAACACTGCTTCCGAGAGCGCCGAGCCGCGTGGGCAGCGGCGTTGCGAGTATGGCGTGGCGATCCTGGACGCACCGCCGAAGCGTATCGGTCCCGCAGTGATCGCCCGAGAGGAGGTATCGCCGACTGATCCAGCTGTGCACAGTCTCATCCGGGAGGGGCTCGAGCTGGAAGGTGGGCGGGGGCATGGGGTCACTCCGGTGACGTTGGGTTGGCTGGTCGGGGCTAGGGGCTCAGGGTGACGATCATCATGAGCTCAGTAAGGCACATCCAGCACCGGGCGTCAATAGACAACTTATTGATTTAATTGTTTTTTTATTAATTCGGCACGCCCTGGACCACTAGAGAAAGACAACACCGGAGACCGTTCAGCCGGCAGCGTCTTTCTCGTCAGGGCAATAGGGGGCTCGGTTCGTAGCGGCAGGCGGCGTAAACGATCCGGCCGCCACCGTTGTCGCCGTAGAACGAGATGAAATCTTCCTCACCGGGTAGGAGCGTCGTACTGGCGAAATCTTGCCGCGAGCATGTGATGTGGCTCTTGGGGGGGTTGCACGCAGTAGTGGATATTGATCCGGGCACTGCAGCTGTTGATTACGACTGTGTCGTACTTCTGGTGTTGAACGGCCACGCAGTGCGTCGCACTGTCGCCAGCAACAGTGGGAGGCCTCGGCAGTGCGAAGAGGGCTAGGGTAGCAAGTATGCATGAGCATGGCGCCCGGCCTTCTCAACCGGTACCTCCTCATTGCCTATGCCGATCCTCGGTGGGGTTTTCCTCCGTTTCCACAGATAGACCCGCTATGGCCGGCAAGGGTCCAGAAAGCATTCACTTAGCGACCCGCTCGGAAATGTCGGGGGAACATTTCGCAAAAGATGCTCATGACTTAACCATCAAGGTCTCGAGTATCCGGAAACGCCGGGGCGGTTCAGCTCGATCTCTGGCGGATACCGCAACACAGGACGAGACACCACTCGCCAAAAGGCCGAACTCCTCATACGGCATACAGGAGAACTTGCGAAGGCTGGTCAGGGAGACTGAGTGAGCAGCGCAGTTCGGTAGAAGGTCGTCGGTCGACCTATAAAATCAAAGAGTTGCACTGCTGGTCGGTTGAACTAACCTTTCTCTATGTTGATTGGGTGTCGCACTGCGGCAGTGCCAGCGACTCTCGGGGCCTGGCCACTGTGGCGGGAAAGGGACACGCCGGAGGGGCGCCAAGTCATGGAAAAGATTAGCCTTTTCGCCGTCACGATTGGAATCCTCTGCCTGGCCACTTCGGCCCAGGCGACCGAAGCTACCCCATATCCGGCTCAACCGAACAGTGTCTCTGAGTGTCAGCCTGCGTTCCAGGCCAATATAAGGCAGTCCCAGGCGCTCAATAGACGCATCAGGGCATGCATCTCCTTTGACACCATGGACTCTGAGAACTCTGTGCCCACGCCCGAGTGCGACAACATGCGCAACTTCAGCCAGAAAAGTACTCCGCATCCGAAGTGTGCCGGCCTCTACCGCCAACAGTGCCGACTGAAGAATTTCAACGACGAAGAGTACGACGCCTGCCGGGCACGGGCCCAACGCGCGGAGGCAGCCCGTCAGGCTAAAGCTCGGGCGGCGAAGCGTGAACGCCAAGAGGCCGCCCGTCGTGCAGCTTCCCATAGGCGGGCAATTGAGCAGCGTGCCGCAATACAGAATGCCTACCGCGAACGTCTTCGATCGCGCCGTCGCGCGGCCAATGAGGCCCAAGCCAGAGCCCAGGCGAAGGCTGAGGCGGTTGCCCGTGAGTTTATCGCCTCACAGCTGCCCGAGTCCGCGCGCAAGCTGTGGTCGATGGGCGAGAAGGGCAAAGGTACCTATAAGAACGTCAGCGCGATGGTCGATGCCAGTAGCTGGGTCGCGGGCATCGAAGCGGTCGGCGGCGTCGGGCGAGACTTGAATAGCGCTGCGAATACCCACCCAATATCGTCGACAAGTACGGATTTGGCGATCGATATGCTTGTACGGCTGCATGCCGCTGCGGCCGGCGATCTTGACGCGGCTATGGCCCAGATCGGCGCACAGGCGCCAGCTCAACGGCTTGCGGCGCGCTGGCGCCGTGTCGGCGCCGCTCACCAGCGTGACTTCACGTCGAAGGCCGCTCCAATAATCCCAGGTTATGCGGGCGGTGCCGGTTCGGATGAGGTGAGATCATTCGGCCTGCCCACCGAGCTTCACACCGCGTTGACAGAACTCGAGCGCTGGCAGGCGTCCACCGCACGCCAGCGCAAGGCAAGCTATACACAGCAGTACCAAGCTCTGGTGGATCAGGAGAAGCGCATTGCGGCGCAGCGCCAGCGCCAAGCCGAGGAGGCCCGGGCCGCGGCGGAGCGAAGAGCGGCTGAGCGACGTGAGGCTGAGCGGCGTCAGCGTGAGCGCGAGCAGGTGCGTCAGCTCGCGCGGCGTTGCGACGACCTCAAGTCAAGAACAATGGCGACTGCCTCTAAGGTTTCGCTGGACTCCGCGGAAGTTGCGTTGGATCACGTCCAGGAGCGGCGGTCCAGGCTCCGGCGGATGGGGTGCGCCCCCCACCATGTGCGCGATCTCGATCGGGTGGCAGCCCAGCTGCGTCGCTCCGTGAGAATGGAGCAGGAAGCCCGGGACCGGGAACTGCGCCAAACCATCGAAGGCGGTATCGAGTTGCTGCGGCAATACCAACAGCTTCAAGGTGGGTCTTCGGGAGGGACCGGCGGCGGTTACGGCGGTGGCTGTGCGTCGGATGAGGCGGGTTGTCTGAATCCTCTGGACTAGGGGGCCGGATAATGAGCGGTTTGCGTAAACCATGTGACTCCTGCGCCGCCGCGCTGGCGCTGTCTTTGATCCTCTTGGGTGCGTGCGATTTCCAGACGGAGGCGGCGAGTGCTCAGGCGGATGGAGACAGTAGGACTGCCCCAGCGGACGACTCGGCACCTCAAAATCCAGGATCAGGATCCGATGTCGCGGAAGAGGTGCCTGAGGGCGCAAAGGGTGAAACGCGCGACTCCATCGCCGCCGCAATCCGCCAGGATGCCGTCGACCAATACCTTGCGAGCGCCAAGCGCGAGTCCGCGAGTCCCAATGATCAGTCACGGCACTTGGCGAAGGCTGCCAGCCATGGGGCCAAGCGCATCGTCAGCCACCTTCTGGAGGCAAAGGTTGACCCCAACGCAAGAAATGGCGAGCACGTTAGCGCGCTAGAGCTTGCGATGGCGCACGAAGCACCGGCGGTGATCAAAGCGCTTGTCGAATCTGGCGCAAGCTATCCGAAAGATGCGCCTCAGTCTTTGGCCGAGGCTGCGGGGGCCCTTGAGGATCGCGAACTCGGAAACTGGCTGTTGCGGTATGCGCGCCGTGGCCCGCATCCGGTGCTCGACGTGGCGGCACGAGGCGATGTCGACACCTTGGCTGGTCTTCTTGATCAGGAGCCACGGGCAGTCAACGCCACCGACCCGCTAGGTATGACCGCGCTGGTCCGCGCCATACTCTCTGGGCAGCGTGAAACGGCTGAGCTGCTCCTAGCGCGCGGTGCCCACCCGAATCTGAGCGGGACCGACGGTGTCACCCCGTTGGCGGCGGCCGCCATCGCCGGCGCCGCCGAGACTGCCAGATCGCTTATCGACGCCGATGCCATCGTCGACTACGCAGGTCCTGGCGGGCGTCGACCCTTGATGGCCGCGCTTGCCGCCGCGCGGCCGAGTACGGCATGGGTGCTGTTGGATGCTGGCGCGAATCGGGGGCGCATGGCGGAGGATTCGGGTCACCCGGCTGATCTGGCTGAGGCGACGGGCCTTGGGGCGTTGGCCAAGCGGACTGGTCTCGCCCGAAGCGGGCCGAATCCGCGTGCCGAGCTTGTACAGGCAATCACCAAGGGGGACGAGGATCGTGTCCTGATGCTGATTAAGAGCAACTCAGTAATTGATGCCAATGACACGGATGATGCCGGCGTTCCCTATCTTCACCTCGCGGCGATGGCTGCCAAGCCAGCGGTGATGCGGGTTCTGCTCTCTCTAGGGGCGAAGCTTGAGGGCACAGGCCCCTCCGGAGCGAATGTGCTTGGCGTGCTGGCGGCTAACGAGGGCACCTGCAGGGCCTGCTACGAGGCAGTCTTTGATCATCAGATGGATGCGGACTTTGGTGACCGGGGTCGAGCTCGGGCTCGATTGTCGACGCTGATCAATAGCCGCGACAGGCGGGGTCGAACGGCATTTCTCAGTGCGATAATCGCTGACAAGCCCTATGAGGCGGAATGGATGATCCGCCATGCCGGTGGCGATGTGTCGAATGTTGCCGACGAGGATGGCCTCACACCAGTGGTTGCCGCCGCCATTCGCGAACACGACAAGGTAGTAGATCACTATCTGAGATGGGCGACGGCCGAGTCCTTCGGCGAAGGTGAATTCAGTATCTATGATTATGCGAGGAGTGAGGCGAACTATAGGCTCCTCGCTCGCCTTCCCTATGATCGAGACATTGAGGGTATGCGTAAGGGGTCAACGAAAACAGCGATCAAGCGCTTCCAGCGTCGCGTTAAAGAATGGGGCTACTACCACAGCGTCATCGATGGTGTTATTGGCAAAGGCCATCGTTCGGCTATGTTTGCGCTGCTCGATGACCAGCACGATGAGGTGATCGCCCTCGCTAAGGCCTCTGAGGACCTCTCTCCCTATGAGAAACAGTGGGGCGTGAGCGAGAGCGAGAGCGGCACACTGTACTACCAGTCTTCATCGGATGGAGAAATGCGCTGGGTCGTAATTGAGTGGCCCGGGGGAGACTCATTCGTTGGTCACGTACAGAACATGACTGGTGGGCACCATGTCATGTCCAAGGGCTTCGGTGTCGTCACCCGCTCTGAGGAGCGCACAAAAGAACTGGTACTACTTGACGATACGGCATGGGATGGCCTCCAATTGATCGCGGCCGTACCTTACTAAAAAACGGTAAAATCGCCTGTGCAAGCGCGAATGATTCAGCGCTTCATTGGGGGTGAACCGCTACAGTTTCTCCTGAGACCGTTTGTTATGAGGCTGTTCATCTGAGGCGACCCAATGCATTATTCGTGGCACCTGGTCTCCGCCTTTGGCTAAGGGCCGCGGCGACGGATTCTCCGTCTCGTAGAGCCCGCGTATGTCCGCTAAGTCTCGAAGCCATCTACGCCACTGAGTAGCCACGCTCGGTGATCCATCTCAGCGTTTCGCGCTGGAATGCTTCCGTATATAGCTTGCTCGTTATACCCCCCGCAGTTCCAGAACACCTTGCTGGTGTCTATGGGATTCGGGGCGTGCCAATCCACTTAGCGACCCACTCGGAAATGTCAGGGGAACACTTCGTCAAGATACTCATAACCTGACCCTCAAGGTCTCGAGAATCCGGGAACGCCGGGGCGGTTCAGATCAACGTATGCCCACGGTCAGCCCAACCCACCCGCGTTTGGGACCTGATCGAACGTCGTGACCACTGACGTGTCCGCCAACTACTACTGTTCTGTCTGATACCTGATAGACGTTGTAGTCGACGCCAAGGCGCGCTTCAGTTGCACGTAGCCGAAGGGAATCACGGCCGTAGTCATCGGCGAACACCTGGACGCTCAAATTGACTACAGTGCTTTGTTGGAGAACTGGGGGCGTGTCGAGTCGTGCCCCGAGCGAAGCGTGAGTTGCGTCAAATCGGCCCAGATCCCTCAAGACGTGCCCAAAGAGCGTGGGAAGTCGCTCGGGTGGAAACGGTATGGGTACGCCGCCGAATCCCACCCCAACCTCTGTGCCTGCTTTGTCCGGGGCGTTGTCATGAATGCGGTAGCCGGTGGCCAGTAATTCAGCATAGGCACCCTCCGAACCCAACTGTCGCGAGACGGCGAGTGTCACTTCACCGCGACTTCCGGAAGGCGCGCCATCTTGCTTGTCTAGGACACCCACGCCGCCCGCACGTACTGCGACGCCCCATGGCATTTTTTTGCGATCCACAGTAACCGGATAACCGTAAATCCCTACCTCCGAATCAAGCTGTGTTCCAGGTGATCCCAGAAGAAACCCTCGCCAGACGGCTCTTGATTCGAGAGAGAGCGACAGCTCATTGAGTGTCGGACCCCAGTGGCTTATTGATGGCGGCTCAAACGGATCTGACGCTGTCGCCCATGGCCCGAAGGCAATCCCGGTCGCGAATACGGTCTTGGCTAGGACTGAACGAGAAACCTTACGCATCTTGAAACTCCCGTTCGCGGCGCTGCGTTTCCATCTTTGGAAGCTTAGCCTTCATTTGTGCGATGAACTCGTAAGCGACCTTGCGAAAGCCCTGGTTATTCGGATGAATCTCGTTTGCCCAGTCGGAATCCACGTTCAGTGTTCCCCGAAGGTCGACGTGTACGAAATCTAATGGGTAGTCGACCTGGATCTGTTGGAGTATTTCATTCATTCGATCCACTAGGACTGTCGCAATTGAACGTTGGGCTGCGTCCTCTACGATTCCCTTGTCCAGCATTGCCGGATGCATCCAAGGTCCTACAGGTAGCCGGACGCCGATGAACTTGACGGGTCGCGCCGAAGGCTGGAAGTAGTCGTAGCCGTGGGCAAGAACTGGGGCCATAGGACCGATTCGATCCAGCATGCGACGGTAGTGCCTGTCCAGTTCCTGGGTCATCTTGTCGACTTCGGCTTCCCGCAGGTGTGCAGATGGGTCATTGAACTGCCCTTTGCGGAATAGTCGACCAGCTTTCGCTAGCAGGTCGTTGCCACCGCCACTGAATAGGACGCATATTGGTTGCTCTTCCGCCACGATGTCGGCGAGAGCGTTCAGGTCTCGCTTAGTGCCGATCATGTCTGCGACGGTGGCGCCAGAGCTTTCAAGCCTCAGATGCGCGAAGTACCCCTCGTCATCGATTCGATCAATCAGATTCAGATACATTGGATAGTCGAACCAAGAGTCACCTTCACTCACCACAACGCGATAGCCCGCCCGCTTACGCCGCCTGAATCGAGACATTCGTTCCGCTGGGTTCGCCCGGCTCATGGCCACCTCCCTGATCTATCCAACCTCTTTTTCGCATTGCGGTCAGAAGCCGCGAGAAACCCGTCCCGACTCGAAGAGCCCTTCCTTCCTCAATTACTATGCGATGGAAAACGCATTAGCCTCGAAAGGAACGACGATCCCGGGCTTTGACCGCGGTAAACTACGCGCATTTATCACCAACACCGACGACGTCAGTGGTATAGACGCTAATGGAAAGAGGAAAGCGAATGGTATCCGGTGCGATGCACGCACATTGAAAGGCAAGAAAACGCCGCATGTCCGCTCTCCCTCCTTGGAGCATGGCAAATGGTTGACACCGCAGCGCCTGGACTCTGGCCTGCTGCGGCCTTCCTTCTCCTAACATCTAGTACAGGATCGAATGAATTGCAACGCGGATCCGGAAAAGGTTTCGCTACATCAATGTACGCTGCGTAATGAAGCCAAGTGTGCCCTTTATTGATTCTGTGAGGCCTCGCGACGCTAGCCTATGTCGCCCCCTAGGACTTGGTCCCATTTCAGTATTCGCTAAAATTAGGGCGCAAGCGGCTCGAGCGAGTCCGACGTCAAGCTTTGCGGCCCTTGCGCCGTTGAGTGTAGCGCTTCGGCTTTGCCATCAGACATCGCCCGCTTCAAGATGGGTTGTGACCGACGCTTTGTAAGCTCCCCAGTCAAGTAGAGATTCCGGAAACCTCTCTATGTATACGCCCAAACCGATAGACACCCGTTCGATCGTGCTGCCATCGGAACTGAACGATTTGCAGGAGCGACTCGCAAGGCACGTTCACGACGTATGGGCGACGGCGCGCCTCGCAGAGGGCTGGACGTACGGACCGGAGCGCGATGATCAGGAGAAGACGCACCCAGGGCTAGTGGCCTTCGACGATCTGTCAGAAGAAGAGAAGAAGTACGATCGCGCGACGGCCTTAGAGACGTTGAAAGCTGTTATTGCCGCAGGCTGGCGTATTCAGCCCGCTGGCGGCAGAGCGACAACAGAAGATTGATGTGCCGCGCTTGCAGCCGTTACAAAGGGCGGATCCGGACGGACGGTGGGCTTCGCCACGGAAAACCGGTTGGAGGCTCGGGCACTCGAGTTTCTGACGAGCAATTGATGCGCAAACCTGGCGTTGGCCGTGCGTGCCAGGCCTAGGTCTTCAGACATCAAGAACAATTAGGAAGACGGACTTATGGCCCGTGTGGACCCACGTCGCCTAGTAGGCGCGCCGTTCCGACTTGTTCGCCGAGTTCTGGCGCTCGCCCTGAACCGAGTACTGCGTTGGGACTGGCTCCGGCGCAACCTGTGGTGGGTGCAGGGTCTGCTGGTAGTCGCAACACTAGCCGGTGGCACGTTCGCATCATTCGCAGTGGGTTTAAGAGAACCACAACAGGGTCTAAACGCCCTGACCCATTTGTACCGCGCTATTCAACTGTTTATCGGTGAGGGCGGCTGGACCGCTGACCCAGCCGATCTGAACGGGCTTGAGCTTACGGCGCTGAACGTCGCCCGCTTCGCTGGCCCGGCTGCAACAGTCTCGGTGCTGTTAGCGCTGTTGCGCTCCTTCCATCATCGCGCGCTGTTGTGGGCTCGGCCAAGTGAAGGCCATGTCGTGCTGTGTGGCCTTGGGGACGCCGGTTTCCAGTTCGTGGAGGCCTGGTTGGATGGCGGTGCCGAGGAGGTTTTGGGGTCGGGGCTTCAGAACTGGCGGCGCGCTGACGAGCACCTGGTCGTTGTGGAGGCTGATCCCGACCGACCTGAAGTGGAGGCCTGCACGGAGCGGGGCGTGACGGTAATGGTCGGTAATGCATGCGATCCAGCCGTGTTGAGGGCCGCGAATGTGCAGCACGCGCGCGATGTGGTCGTAGCGCTACCCGAGGATCGCCACAATATCGAGGCTGCCCTCGCCACCCGGCAGCTTCTGGAAGCCTACCGCACCGACGGGCATCAACGAGCGGATCCGCTTCGTGTGTTCGTCCACGTCGACAGCACGTGGTTGAGCGAGCGTCTCGAGTACTTCGCCCAGTTTGGAACCGATGCACCTGCTGCCGAGATTCGCTTCTTCAGCTTGTACGAAGCCGCTGTCCGCCGAGCATTGGCAGAGCACCCGCCAGACCTCTTCGCCGCCGTCCTCGACCGCCCCAGTCCGCGATTCGCGATCTACGGATTTGGCATGATGGGGCAGGAAGTGCTGAGGCAACTGCTGCGGATCGCGCACTATCTACCGGAACAAGCGCCGTCATTCGTCATTTACGACCAGAACGCGCAGACCCGCGAGGCTGAGTTCAAGCGGCTATTTCCGGAAGTAGACCGCCATTTCGATGTCGACTTCCAGTTGATGCCTGTGGCCGCTGAGGCGGGACTGACCGTTGAGGGCGCCGCGGAGATCGCGAACGATGTCGTCCAGCATTTCATTTGCTTCGATTCCGATCGGCGTAGCGCGGCGTTCGCGCTATCGCTGCGTCAGGCATTGCTTAAAGCTGGCCCGGACGCCCATGGAACGCCGCGCAACACACCGCTCATGGTGCGTATGCGCCACCGCGACGGCCTGGCTACCCTTCTGATGCCGGCACGGCGGCATGCAGCTCCGGAAAACTCGGATACCGAGGAGCGCATCCCTGACAATCTCTACCCGTTCGGAATGGTTGAGGACTTGTTTACACCACAGAATCTGTTGGCGAGCCGTTCGGACCAATACGCGCGCACCCTCCACGAGTGCGGATATATGGCGACACGTGCTAGCACGACGCTACCAAAGGTGCCCGTTGACGATGACGCCGAAAACACCAGAACTCCGCGAATAACCCAGCTTGCATTCTGCGGCGGCGGCTTGGAACGGGATGGCGCCGATACCTTGCGATTCGTCGCCTACACCGAAACGGGCCGAGCGTTTAGCTTCGACTTGATAACCAGGGGCAACGAACGGGGCGCCATCAAGCGGGCCAGCGATCACTCGGACGCGGATCTCACAACTCCCGGAGAAAAAGGGGCTGAACATACGCAGGGGACGCGCGTGCTGGAGCTCACTGTTAAGCGGGGGCGAAGTGGCAAAGTGACAGAGAGGTTCACGGTTCCAGCCGACGACCCCTCGGCCGTATACCGAGTGGAGGCTGATGGCGATGCCAGGGATTCCAGATGCCGGGCATTTCGTGTCTTCGGGGAGCGCATCACGGCGCTCGCGACCTCACCGGATCAGACCTGGCTGGCCATGGGCACGGATGCCGGCGCACTCCGGAGTTGGCGCATCGACGGAGAAGAAAGCGTGCTGCCAACGGCAGCGCGCTCGGGCGAGGTGTGGCGGCGTGCGAGCGGGGTACCCTGGCGCGATCTACCCGCCCGGTTCAAGGCTTCCAACCGCCGTCAGGCCGATCACATGGAAGTGAAACTGCGTGCGGTGGGCTGCGCGAGCCACCCCAGGGACAAGGAAAGCGGCAAGTCCGACAAGCAGGGCTACGGATGGTGGCGGACAGCGTTGGAGCAAGACCACAGGTTGCTTGGAGAGACGCCGCTGCTGCGGCTTGCAAGGCTTGAGCACCAAGCCTGGAACGCAGCGCACCACGCAGCAGGGTGGCGACATGGTGAGCGCCGGGTCGATGCTGCCCGCGTCCATCAGAACCTCATCCCCTGGAGCGACCTCGACGCCGGCACCCAATCATTCGATTCGAACCATGTTCGCCAGATTCCCCATGTGCTCGACGGCAGCTTGCGAGATCAATTCTCCGGGATCGATTCGGCTGGCGATACGGACATCGAGCGTCGTCAGCTCACGCGGGTGGTGCGAGTCGGCGTCATTGGCCCCGGCCCCATTGAGTTCCATCAGCTCGCCAAGGAGTCCGACTGGACAATTGAGAGAGCTTCCGATGTCATCGCCCAGCGAGCACAAGATAGGCTGAGCGAAATCCGGGATCGTTGGGCCAGTCTGGGCGGCGCGACGTCCATGACGTTAATGTCGGCCCTACGCGAGGGCGCGGAGCGCTCAGTCGCTGAGCACCTTCTCAAGCCGGAAGGGACACCGACTCGATCCTTGGGCTTGATCGCGGTTCTGCCTCTGCCTTTCGAAGTATTCGTCAATGATTTCCGCCGCGATGAGGACGACCCGCGCCGTTCGGTCCGCGAGTTCACGGAATTGGTCGCAAGCTCGGATCATTACATAGAGCTACCGCAGCGATTTGGCTCCTTGGAGGACGTTGGTTGGGCCGATCTCAGGGCCGGCTTAAACAAGGCGCGAAGGCTCCAGTATGAGCTCTACGCGGCTTTCCTTGTTCAACACTGTGACGAACTCATCATCATCCCGGGCGTCACGGATGAAGACTGGGCAGACCGGCTGAAGACGACCGAAACGGGAATGGCGGAGGCGCAGGCAAGGGTTTGGCACCTGGCACGCGACTGGTGGCGAAACCGCTCCGAGACGTCGGCGCGGATGCCTGCTCGTTACCGTTGGACCACGCACTACCGGGTAGCGTTGGACCGTCCAGAGTCCAGCGCCGAGCAACGCCGATCAGCCGAACTCTCCCTAGGCACCAGTATCGGGCATGGAGAGAGGTCGTAGCTGCGCTACTTCCCGCTTTCCTCCGAGGACAGGCTTGAGGGGCGCTCTGCGACTATACCTTCTTCACCGTGACGGTGGATTAGGTAGAGCGCCAGCGCGATGATGCTGATCCCGCCAGCCAGCATCAGCACGGACTCTTGCTTGAACTCGGGGGACTTCTTTCTACACTTGTTAACGATGGTTCGTTCAAATCCATCGAAAGCCTCCCACCGGGAGCAGCATTAGTGAGGGAAAGCTCCAGAGGTTCTCCTGGACCAATCGTTCGACAGACGCCCGCTCTAGAGGTGGGCGCGATGGGGCTACCTAGCCCGACGCCCCGCTCGCCTATTCAACTCGGCTCCGCCACACGCTCTCATGGTGCCCCTCCGTCGCTGCAACCAAGTGGCCGTAGCCCTAAGGAAGCAGTACCGTACGACGCGCCCGCTGACCATCCTATATACACGATGGCGCGCAGCCTCAACGGGCTGACGCAACGGCGAACATAGGGCGAGACTCTCCGACAATGCCACACGAAACGAGTCAATATGCCGGACTTATTGTCTACGCTTCCCCCGACAAGGAAAAGGCGCTCCATATTCAGCGCAGTCTAGAAGCGAGAGGGCTTCTTTGCGCCTTGGCTTCACTAGACACAATCGCCACTGAACAATCCACCCGTTATTTTATCGCGCAACTTAACGTTTCTCTGTGCATCATTCCAATTCTTTCCACGGCCGCCAACGATTGTCGATACTTTCGGTTCGCAATTTCTAAATCTGTAGCGCTGGGAAAACCAGTCTACCCCTTTCGCGTAGAGGACATGATTCCATCGCCAGACTTAGAGTTCTTCATCTCGACCACGCAGTGGATAGAGGCTTGGCCAGAGATCTCGCCGAGCCACGTTGAAACCCTTTACACTTCTGTTGCGCATCATCAAGACAATCCTCGGTCGGGCGAGCCAAAAGCGCACCTCCACAAGAGGCATACACGATGGCCCGTTCGAACGGCGTCTGTAATCGTTCTCACGTTCGTCGCGGTATCGGCCGCGAATTGGTGGAGCCCAAACATAACGTATATCGGCAACACGGGCACACCGATTCGGGACATTAACGCGTCAGACATACGCTTAGAGGCGATACCCTATCTTGGCGCGTACCGCGTCTATATTCGCTTTGGCCCAGGCATAACTGATAAATATTCAATTGAAGAGTCTTTATACTCCCTCGACGAGGGCGAGTTTCAGAAAGCGAGCCGCTCCAGATATTTTGGAGTTTCGAGAAAAAATCAGTTAGATTCGGTAAAGCTGAAGCTTAAGCTTCGAAGCGGAGAAGTTATTGGCCCTTTAGGCCCATATAACGCCCGCGTTCTTCCTGGCTCTTTTGATAGGGAGGGCTGAGTAAGTATCAACTTAGGCCCTTGGGTCTCTATAGGAAAGCACTCATTCGAAACGCTCTGGGGGCATGGATGGGTGTCATTGGTGCCCCGGGGCGCAATGCCTGACATATGGGAATGTAATAGAGAAGGCGTAGCCGATGGTAGGCGTGTCAAGCGAACATGGGCGAAAAAACCAGGCCGCCGAACACAGCGCGTTTATAAGCTACGCGTCTGAAGACCGAGAGACGGCTAATTCGGTGTGTAGCGTGCTAGAGCGCAAAGGGCAAAGCTGCTGGATTGCTCCTCGGGACGTACAACCGGGTCATGACTACGGGGAAGAGATAATAAGGGGCATAGAGCAGTCCCGAGCCGTAATCGTAATTATCTCGGATTCGGCTAATCGATCTGTGTTCGTCGCGCGAGAGGTAGAACGCGCTGTAAGCAAGAGAAAACCTGTCTTTCCCGTCAAGACCGACGGGTCGTCTTTGTCTAAGAAGCTTGAGTTGTTTCTCGCCACCGCAAGGTGGATTGATTATAGGGAAGGGGCACTAACAGATTCACTCGCCGAGTTGTCTCATTATTTAGATGACGAGAGGGCGCTCGCGGAAGGCGAGGCGCTCTCGAAGCGCGCACTGTGGCGCGCGCGCTTACCACGGCTTGCAATGGCGGCAGCGTCGCTATTTGTGGTTGTGGTCGGCGCTGTGGTGGTCGCGAACTGGTATATGGCAGAACTGCTGAAGGATCGGGGTTTTGACGATACTGCCAGCCTGTCCTCACTTGATACAAAGGACTTTGCGATTGACCGAGTCGATTTCGATTCTCACTCTCCTCCCGCGGTACCGAGTGTATGGCGTGTCTCTATCCAGCTTCCCGGCCGAGTGCTTCGGGGTCCCTTGACGGAAAGTTTCTTCAGCGGCTCTATTGAGTACTCTCTCGATGGCGAGAGATTCGAGGCCTCTATAAGCCCGCACTCGATAAGGCTTACGGGGAAAGAACACATACAATATGATCGCATATGGTTTAGGCATGTCGAGCACGATGGCACCCGACATGGACCGTTTGGGCCCTATGAACTGGACTTGCGGGATGTGGCGCTGGGGGCCGTAAAAAGGGAGGTGCGCGAAAACGACAAAAGTCTCTCAACTGGATCGGATCAAGTTGGCACAGAAAACGGAGAGGCAGAGTGTGAGGCGATGACTGAAATCGCGGATATTTCCTCGGTTACCCGTGACTGCATTATCGAGGTTAGCGGGTACGGCGACGGCGAAATCTTGGCAGCGGGTTTGAGTGAAGCAGGAGAGTTCAGAGACTTCGTCTGGCAAAACGCGGCTCTCATTGATCGCGTTGAATACTGGATAGAGCGTGATGGCGGTGGGGGTGAGAAGGAGTTCGATCAAGGGGAAATCGATATAGCGGGCAGGGAAGTCGATGGGTTTGCGAGTTATGAAGAGGCGGATGAGTACTGGAAAGAGGCGCTGACGGTTGATTTGCCGCAACATGCGAGACGATTTTATGGACGTCTGGTTCTGATAGATGGATCAGCGACGCTGATTGAAAGAGTGGAGGTCGAGGCCGTGGGGTCCGTCATTGACGAGAATTCAGGGGCCGTCATTGATGAGAATCCATTCGAGGCATTTGAACCTCTGCGGTAGGTCTTAGCGGCGCTGAACGGCAGAAGATACGTGACCGTGAGACGGAGGCGGAAACTCGTTGGCCGCGGCCGGGCGCACCAGCGGCTGGCGATGCGCCAACGGCACCTTCTTGCGTTTGCGACGCCGCACCTGAAGCCCCTCGGCGGCAT
>JACDUA010000051.1 GCA_013519935.1 Ectothiorhodospiraceae bacterium WFHF3C12
CGTCGCCCTGGCGGCGCGCGAAGGCGGTGCGGCTCGTGCCCCCCGCGAAGCGCTGGAGGCGGCGATGCAAGAGCTGGAAGGGGCACGTCCGACGGCGGTGAACCTGCACTGGGCGGTGGAACGCATGCGCCGCCACCTGGCCGACCTGCCAGCCGGCTCGCTGGGCACTGAGGCCGCGGCGGAGGCCGAGCGCATCCACCGCGAGGACGTGGCCGCGAACAAGCACCTCGGTGATCTGGGCGCCGCGCTGATCGAGCCGGGGCGCCATGTGGTGACCCATTGCAATACCGGTGCCCTGGCCACGGGCGGTTATGGGACGGCCCTGGGCGTGATCCGCAGCGCCTACGCCCAGGGGCGCATTGAAGGCGTGTTCGCCGGCGAGACCCGACCCTGGCTTCAAGGCGCGCGGCTGACTGCCTGGGAGCTCTATCACGAGGACATCCCGGTTCGGCTGATCGCTGACGGTGCCGCGGCGGCGCTGATGCGCGGCGGGGAGATAGGCTGGGTCGTCGTGGGCGCCGACCGCATCGCCGCCAACGGCGACGTCGCCAACAAGATCGGCACCTATGCCCTCGCCATCGCCGCGCGCGCCCACGGCGTCGGCTTCATGGTGGCGGCGCCGCTGAGCACGGTGGATTGGGCCACCGCCCGCGGTGACGACATACCCATCGAGACGCGGGCCGAGTCCGAGCTGCTGAGCTACGGTGACGTGCCGGTGGCCCAGGCCGGCGTCGGCGCATGGAACCCGGTCTTCGACGTCACGCCGGCAAGCCTGATCGACGCCATCGTCACGGAGGCCGGTGTCGTGCGCGACCCGAACGGGGAGCGCATGCAGTCGCTTCGGCAATCGGCGCCATAGGCCGCCCGCGAGGCCCGCATGGCGCGGTCTCGACGCCTTGGCGGGCCTTTGTGGCGTAATGTGCAAAGCCCCCCGCTGTGTTACACTTCTGCGCTTTCCGAATCCCCGTTCCAGACCCCTGAGTGAAGGGCTTAGAGAGATCGCCGATGTCGAGCGTCGCCAAAGAGATATTGCCGGTTAACCTCGAAGACGAGATGCGGCAGTCCTACCTCGATTACGCCATGAGCGTGATCGTCGGACGCGCCCTGCCGGATGTGCGCGACGGCCTCAAGCCGGTGCATCGCCGGGTCCTGTTCGCCATGCGGGAGCTGGGCAACGACTGGAACAAGGCCTACAAGAAATCGGCCCGCGTCGTCGGCGATGTCATCGGTAAGTATCACCCCCACGGGGATTCCGCCGTCTACGACACCATCGTGCGCATGGCCCAGGACTTCGCCATGCGTTATCCGCTGGTGGACGGCCAGGGCAACTTCGGCTCGGTGGACGGCGACGCTGCGGCGGCCATGCGTTACACCGAGGTCCGCATGGCCAAGATCGCGCATGAGCTGCTGGCGGACATCGACAAGGAAACCGTCGATTTCATCGACAACTACGACGGTTCCGAGAGCGAGCCGGTGGTACTGCCCACCCGGGTACCGAACTTCCTGGTCAACGGCGGCTCCGGCATCGCCGTCGGCATGGCCACCAACGTGCCCCCGCACAACCTGCGCGAGGTCATCGATGCCTGCGTGGCGCTCATCGACGACGAGAACCTGACCGTCGACGACCTCATGGAGTACGTCCCGGGGCCCGATCTGCCCACCTCCGGCATCATCAACGGTACCGCGGGTATCCAGGAGGCCTACCGGACCGGCCGCGGCCGGATGGTGATGCGCGCGCGCACCAGCATCGAGGAGGACGCCAAGTCCGGCAAGGCCAGCATCGTGATCACCGAGCTGCCTTATCAGGTCAACAAGGCGCGGCTGGTGGAGAAGATTGCCGAGCTGGTCAAGGAAAAGCGCATCGAGGGCATCACCGAGCTGCGCGACGAGTCCGACAAGGACGGCACCCGCGTGGTCATCGACCTGCGCCGCGGGGAGGTCGCCGAGGTTGTGCTGAACAACCTCTACCAGCAAACCCAGCTGGAGACGGTATTCGGTATCAATATGGTGGCCCTGACGGAGGGTCAGCCCAAGCTGCACAACCTCAAGGACATCCTTGACGCCTTTCTGCGCCACCGCCGCGAGGTGGTGACCCGGCGTACCGTCTACGAGCTGCGCAAGGCGCGCCAGCGTGCCCACACCCTGGAAGGGCTCGCGGTCGCACTGGCGAACATCGACGAGGTCATCGCCCTCATCAAGGCCTCGCCGGGGCCGGCCGAGGCCAAGGCGGCCCTGGTGGAGCGCGCCTGGGCCCCGGGGCAGGTTACTGACATGCTCTCCCGCGCCGGGGCCGATGCCTCCAAGCCGGAGGGGCTCGCCGAGGCCCTCGGCATGTCCGCCGACGGGAGCAGTTACCAGCTCAGCGAGGACCAGGCCCAGGCCATCCTGGACCTGCGCCTGCATCGCCTGACCGGGCTCGAGCAGGACAAGATCATCGATGAGTACAAGGAAATCCTCGATACCATCGATGAGCTGCTGCAGATCCTCGCCAGCGGCGACAAGCTCATGCAGGTCATCCGCGAGGAGCTGGTCAGAATCCGCGACGAGTATGGCGATGACCGCCGCACCGAGATCCTGGAGAAGCGCCTCGACCTGACGCTGGAGGATCTCATCCAGCAGGAAGACGTGGTCGTGACGCTGTCTCACGGCGGTTACGCCAAGGCGCAGCCGCTGGACAGCTACCAGGCCCAGCGCCGGGGCGGCAAGGGCAAGGCCGCCACGCGGATCAAGGACGAGGACTTCGTCGACACCCTGTTCGTGGCCAACACCCACGACACGCTGCTGTGCTTCTCCAGTCACGGCAAGTGCTACTGGATCAAGGTTTACGAGCTGCCCCAGGGCAGCCGGGCCTCCCGCGGCAAGCCCATCGTCAATCTGCTGCCGCTGGAACCGGACGAGCGCATCAACGCGCTGTTGCCGGTCAGGGAGTTCGACGACGAACATTTCGTTCTCATGGCCACCCGCCAGGGCACGGTGAAGAAGACGCCGCTGTCCCATTTCGCCCGTCCGCGCTCCACCGGCATCCGCGCCGTGGACCTGCGCGAGGACGACTGGCTGGTAAACGTGGCCGTCACCGACGGGACGCGCGAGGCGATGCTGTTCACCGACGACGGCAAGGCCATCCGCTTCGACGAGCAGCAGGTCCGGCCCATGGGGCGTATCGCCGCCGGTGTGCGCGGCGTGCGCCTGGCAAAGGGCAGCCGCGTCATTCAGCTGCTGATACTGGGCGAGGGCGACGTGCTCACCGCCACGGAGAACGGCTATGGCAAGCGCACCGCCGTGGACCAGTACCCGGTCCGTGGCCGCGGCGGCATGGGCGTCATTTCCATCCAGACCAGCGAGCGAAACGGCAAGGTGGTCGGCGCCGCCCAGGTGGTGGACGGCGACGAGATCATGCTCATCACCAAGGCCGGCACGCTGGTACGCACCCGCGTGGACGAGATCTCCCGGTTGGGTCGAAACACCCAGGGCGTTAAGCTGATCAGCCTCGACGAGGATGAGTACCTGATGGGCGTTGCCCGGGTCGAAGGCCTGGGCGAGGAAGACGAGCCCGAGGGCGACGAGGGCGACGCCGACTGATTCCGCGGGCCGCAAAGGCCCGGCTCCGCCATGCCGCGGAGTCCGACGGTGGTACCGGTGCGCGGATTCCGCTCCTGCGCCGGTGCCCGCCGTACCGCGCGCCGTAACCGGCTTCGGCCCGGCCGATCCGCGCGCACACCGGTGACGTCACGAAATTCTGGGCGCCGCGCCGCCGGGCGCGCGCCTCCGGTTTCAATCAGCAATTTAGGGAGCGATAGACATGTCGCGAGTGTTCAACTTCAGTGCCGGACCGGCCGTGTTGCCGGAGGAAGTGCTCAAACAGGCCCGGGAGGAGATGCTGGACTGGCAGGGTTCCGGCATGTCCGTCATGGAGATGAGCCACCGGGGCAAGGAGTTCGTCTCCATCGCCGAGACGGCCGAGGCCGATCTGCGCGAGCTGATGAGCATCCCCGACAACTACAAGGTGCTCTTCCTTCAGGGCGGCGCCACGGGCCAGTTCGCCGGCGTGCCGCTGAACCTGCTGGGCGGCAAAGGCAAGGCCGACTACGTCAATACCGGCAACTGGTCCAAGAAGGCCATCGCCGAGGCGAAGAAGTACTGCGACGTCAACGTCGCGGCCGAGGGCGGCAAGAGCGATCCCATGAGTATTCCCGCCCAGTCGGAATGGCAGACCAGCCCGGACGCGGCCTATCTGCACTACACGCCCAACGAGACCATCTCCGGCGTGGAGTTCCCGTTCGTGCCGGAAACCGGAGACGTGCCGCTGGTGGCGGACATGTCTTCCACCATCCTGTCGCGGCCGGTGGATGTCTCGAAGTTCGGCGTCATCTATGCGGGTGCGCAGAAGAACATCGGCCCGGCCGGTATCACGGTGGTCATCGTCCGCGAGGACCTGATCGGCAACGCCGATCCGAAGACCCCGTCGTTCATCGACTACCAGGTCCAGGCCGATGCCGACTCCATGTCCAACACGCCGCCCACCTACGCCTGGTACATCGCCGGACTGGTGTTCCAGTGGCTCAAGCGCCAGGGCGGGCTCGAGGCCATGGCTGAGATCAACAAGCGCAAGGCCGACAAGCTCTACGCGGCCATCGACGGTTCCGATTTCTACCGCAACCCGGTGGACCCGGCCTGCCGAAGCTGGATGAACGTGCCCTTCGTGCTCGCCGATGACGGCCTCAACGAGACCTTTCTCGCCGAGGCCAAGGACGCCGGGCTGACCACGCTCAAGGGCCACCGCAGTGTCGGCGGCATGCGCGCCAGCATCTACAACGCCATGCCCGAGGCCGGCGTCGACAGGCTCGTCGAGTTCATGAAGGACTTCGAGCAGCGCAAGGCGTAAGTACCGCCCCATCATGCAGCCGCCCGGGAACGGGCGCGCGGTGAGGCCGCGGCGCCGTCCCCGGGCATTTCCAGAACCGGACAAGGGACGAACCAAGATCATGTACAAGATACAGACCATCAACAATATTTCCGTCAAGGGCCTGGAGCGCCTGCCCAGGGAGCTCTTCGAGGTCTCCTCGGAGATGGCCCATCCCGACGCCATCCTGGTGCGCTCGGCCAAGCTCCATGACATGGAGGTCCCGGATACGCTCAAGGCCGTCGGCCGCGCCGGCGCCGGGGTGAACAACATCCCGGTCGAGGAGATGAGCAAGCGCGGCGTCGCCGTGTTCAACGCCCCGGGCGCCAACGCCAACGCGGTCAAGGAGCTCGTGGTGGCCGGCATGTTCCTGGCGGCCCGCAACATCGTCCAGGCCTGGGACTACGCCCGGCAGCTGGAAGGCACGGATGCCGAGATCAACAAGCAGACCGAGGCGGGCAAGAAGCAGTACGTGGGTTTCGAGTTGCCGGGCCGTACGCTGGGCGTCATCGGCCTTGGCGCTATCGGCGTGCAGGTGGCCAACTCCGCCCGCGCCCTGGGCATGAACGTCATTGGCTACGACCCGCAGATCACGGTCAAGAGCGCCTGGAAGCTGGAGGCCGACGTCAAGCAGGCACACAGCGTGGACGAGCTGGTCTCCGAGTCCGACATGATCAGCTTCCACGTGCCGGAGAACGAGCACACCAAGGGCATGGTCAACGCCGAGCGCGTCCGGCTGATGCGTGACGGCGCGACGCTGCTCAACTTCGCCCGTGCCGGCATTATCGACGAGAAGGCGGTGGTGGAGGCGCTGGACGCCGGCAAGCTTCACGCCTATGTCTGCGACTTCCCCAGCAACACGCTCAAGGGACACGACAGGGTCGTGGCGCTGCCCCACCTGGGTGCCTCCACCCACGAGGCCCAGGAGAACTGCGCCATCATGGTCGCCGACCAGGTGCGCGACTACCTGGAGACCGGTAATATCACCAACTCGGTGAACTTCCCGGATATCTACATGCCCCGGGGCGAGCTGGGGGACCGGCTGGCGGTGGTCAACGCCAACGTCCCCAACATGCTCGGCCAGATGTCCACGGCGCTGGCCGAGGGCGGCCTCAACATCGAGGACATGTACAACAAGGCCCAGGGCGATCTGGCCTATACCCTGGTGGACGTGGAAGGCAAAATCACCGATCAGGTGCTGGAGCGGATCAAGGGCATCGAGGGCGTGCTTTCGATCCGCGTTATCGAGTGACTGGACGGTAGGGTCCGATGAGCGAAGAGACCAATCTCGAATCCATCCGGGCGCGTATCGACGCCCTGGACGATCAGATCCTGCAGCTGATCAACGAGCGCGCGCGGGCCGCGGAGGACGTGGCCCGCATCAAGCGTGATGCCGGCGAGTCGGGCGATTTCTACCGCCCGGCCCGGGAGGTCTCGGTGCTCAAGCGGATCCGCGACAACAACCCCGGGCCCCTGAAGAACGAGGATGTCACCCGGCTGTTCCGGGAGATCATGTCCGCCTGCCTGGCGCTGCAGCAGCCGCTGAAGGTGGCATTCCTCGGGCCCGAGGGCACCTACACGCAGGAGGCCACGGTCAAGCAGTTCGGCCACGGTGCCGGGATGTTGCCGCTGGAGAGCATTGACTCGGTGTTCCGCGAGGTCGAGGCCGGCGGTGCCCACTACGGCGTGGTGCCCGTGGAGAACTCCACGGAAGGCGTGGTGACCCATACCCTGGACCGGTTCATGAACTCGCCGCTGCAGATCGTCGGTGAGCTGGAGCTGCCCATCCATCACAATCTGTGTGCCGCGGGCGACAGCCTGGAGGGGATTGCCCGCGTCTATTCCCATCAGCAGGGCCTGGCCCAGTGCCGGCGCTGGCTGGACGTCAATCTCCCGCAGGCCGAGCGCGTGGCGGTGAGCAGTACCGCGGAGGCCGCCCGCCGCGCCGCAGAGGAACCGGACAGCGCCGCCGTGGCCAGCGACGCCGCGGCCGAACGCTACGGGCTGAACGTGCTCAAGGACAACATCCAGGACGGTGCCGTGAACACCACGCGCTTCCTGGTTCTGGGCCAGCACTCGCCGCCGCCCACCGGGGAGGACAAGACGTCCATCGTCGTCTCCCGGGCCAACAAGCCGGGCGGCCTGGCCGGGCTGCTGGCGCCGCTGGCGCGGTACGGTCTCAACATGACCCGCGTGGAGTCCCGCCCGTCCCACGAAGGCATGTGGCAGTACGTGTTCTTCATCGACCTGCTGGGGCATGTCGAGGAGCCGACGGTCAAACGCGCCCTGGACGAGATGCAGCAGCTTGCGAGCCTGCTGCGCGTGCTGGGCTCGTATCCGCGGGCGGCGGACTAGAGCGGCCGCGTTCTCAATTCCGGAGAGCTTGCATTGCCATGAGCGGAGTCGACTTCTGCGATCTCGCCGTGCCCGGCGTACAGGGCCTGCAGCCGTACCAGCCCGGCAAGCCCATTGCCGAGCTGCAGCGCGAGTACGGGGTCACGGACGTGGTCAAGCTGGCGTCCAACGAGAATCCCCTGGGGATCAGCCCCCTGGCCGGGGAGGCCGTGAAGGCGGCACTGGCCGAGGCCCATCGCTACCCGGACGGCAACGGCTATTACCTCAAGCAGGCGCTGGCCGACCACCACGGCATGGAACCGGGGCGCATCACCCTGGGCAACGGCTCCAACGACATCCTGGATCTGGTGGCGCGGGTATTTCTGGGGCCCGGGCGCAAGGGGGTTTTCTCGCAGCACGCCTTCGCGATCTACGCCCTGGCCACGCAGACCGTGGGCGGCGAGGGCGTTACGGTGCCCGCCCTCCCTGCGGATCATCCCGAACAGCCTTTCGGTCACGACCTGGAAGCCATGGCGGCGGCCGTCGACGGCGACACACGCGTGGTGTTCGTGGCGAATCCGAACAACCCCACCGGTAACTGGTGTGACCGCGCGTCCGTCGAGGCCTTTCTGGAACGCGTGCCGGTGGACGTGGCGGTGGTCATGGACGAGGCCTACATCGAGTACGCCAACATGGACGGTTTCCCGGATACGACGGCGTATCTCGACGCCTATCCGAACCTCATCGTGACCCGGACCTTCTCCAAGGCCTATGGCCTGGCGGGTCTGCGGGTCGGCTACGCGCTGAGCACACCGGCCGTGGCGGATCTGCTCAACCGCGTGCGGCATCCTTTCAACGCCAACTCGCTGGCCCAGTCGGCCGCCACGGCCGCGCTGGGGGACCGGTCGTTCATCCAGCGCTCGGTGAACCTGAACGAGGCGGAACGCCCGCGGGTGGCCGCGGCGCTGGACGATCTCGGCTATCGTTGCCTGCCTTCGGCGGGCAATTTCGTCTGTGTCGATGTGGGTGATGCCGCGGCGGTCAACGAGGCACTCTTGCGCCGGGGCGTGATCGTGCGTCCGCTCGGTGGCTACGGGCTGCCGCAATGCCTGCGCATCAGCATCGGGACGGCGGCGGAGAACGACCGGTTGCTCGCCGCCCTGGGTGAGATTGCCGCCCAGCGGGGGGCATCGTGAGCGCCATGGGCCGACTGGCCATCATCGGCGTCGGGCTGATCGGCGGCTCCCTGGCCCGGGCGCTGAAGGCCAGGGGGCTCGTCGACGAAGTGGTCGGGAATGGCCGCAATGAGGCCACGTTGCGGCAGGCCGTGGATCTGGGGGTCATCGACCGCTACGAGCTCGATCCCGCGGCCGCCGTCGCCGGCGCCGACATGGTGGTGGTCTGCGTCCCGATGGGCGCGATGCGGGCCGTACTGGATTCGCTGAGACCGGGTCTGGCGGACGATGCCGTGGTGACCGACGTGGGCAGCGCCAAGGGGAGCGTGGTGCGGGATGCCGAGTCCGCCTTCGGCGAGGTGCCCGACTACCTTGTGCCCGGCCATCCCATCGCCGGCACCGAGCGTAGCGGCGTAGAGGCGTCCTTCGCCGAGCTCTACCGGCAGCGGCGGGTAATCCTTACGCCGCTGCCGCACACCCGTGCCGACGCGGTGGCCCGGGTGCGGGCCATGTGGGAAGCCGCCGGCGCCGACGTGGTGGAGATGGAGGTGGAGCACCACGACGAGATCCTGGCCGCCACGTCCCACCTGCCGCACATGCTGGCCTTCGGCCTGGTGGATACGCTTTCCCGTTGGGAGGGGGCCGGCGAGATCTTCGAGTTCGCGGCCGGTGGATTCCGTGACTTCACCCGCATCGCCTCCAGCGACCCGGTGATGTGGCGGGATATCTGCATTGCCAATCGGGGCGCGCTCCTGAATGCCCTCAAGCGCTACCGCGACGATCTGGACGGCCTGATCGAAATGGTGGAACGCGGTGACGCGACGTCCATCGAGTCCCTGTTCCGTGACGCCAAGGCTACCCGCGACCGGTTCGTCGAGCGGCTGGAGAATCGGGAAAAAGGAGCCCGGGCGTGAACGCGACGCCGGAAGTGATCTTCGACGTCGAGCCCGGCGGCCGGCTCGACGGTGAGCTGCGCGTGCCCGGCGACAAGTCGATTTCCCATCGCAGCGTCATGCTCGGGGCCATCGCCGAGGGCGAGACCCGCGTCGACGGCTTCCTTCAGGGGGCGGATGCCCTGGCCACGCTCCACGCCTTCCGTGAAATGGGCGTCCGGGTGGACGGGCCCCACGACGGGTGCCTGCGGATTCAGGGTGCGGGTCTGCACGGGCTTGCCGCGCCGGCGGGCGCGCTGGATCTCGGCAACTCGGGCACGTCCATGCGGCTGCTCTGCGGGCTGCTGGCCGGGCAGCGCTTCGATACGGTGCTCGCCGGCGATGCCTCGCTGTCGCGTCGGCCCATGCGCCGCGTGACGGAGCCGCTGGCGGAAATGGGCGCCGTGATCGAAACGACGCCGGCGGGAACCGCGCCGCTGCGCGTCCGCGGCGGACGGCCCCTGCATGGCATCGATTACGACATGCCCGTCGCCAGCGCCCAGGTGAAATCCTGCCTGCTGCTGGCGGGGCTCTATGCCGATGGGGTGACCCGCGTTACAGAGCCGGCGACGACCCGCGATCACACCGAGCGCATGCTCGACGGGTTCGGTTGCGAGGTGCGCCGGGAGGGCGCCACGGCATCCGTGGCGGGCGGCCAGCGGCTGCGGGGTCATGCCATCGACGTGCCGGCGGATATCTCCTCGGCGGCGTTCTTCCTCGTCGGCGCCAGCATCGTGCCGGGGTCCGAGATCGTGTTGAGGCACGTGGGCGTGAATCCCACGCGCACCGGGGTCATCGACATCCTGCAGCGCATGGGCGCGGACATCGCCGTGGGCCAGGTCAAGGACAGCGGCGGCGAGCCCGTCGCCGACATCCGTGTGCGTGCGGCGCAACTGCACGGTATCGACATTCCGGCGGAGCTCGTGCCGCTGGCCATCGATGAATTCCCGGCACTGTTCGTCGCCGCGGCGGCGGCGCGGGGCCGGACGGTGCTCACCGGTGCCGGGGAACTGCGGGTGAAGGAAAGCGACCGTATCGCCGTCATGGCCGAGGGGCTCGGCCGGCTGGGGATTGCCGCGGAGCCAACCCCCGACGGGATGGTCATCGAGGGCGGCCGCTTCAATGGTGGTGAGGTCATGGCCCACGGGGACCATCGCATTGCCATGGCGTTCGCCATGGCCGGCATGGTGGCCGGCGGTCCGGTCCGGATTCGTGACTGCGCCAATGTAGACACCTCCTTCCCCGGCTTCCAGGGGCTTGCCGCCGCTCACGGCCTGCGGATCTCCATGGAGCACGGGTGATGGGCGGGGGTGGCGTGGAGACGGACCGGGCCGCCGTGCCCACCGTGACCATCGACGGGCCCAGCGGCTCGGGCAAGGGCACCGTCGCGCGCCTGATCGCCCGTCGCCTGGACTGGCATCTGCTCGACAGCGGTGCCATCTATCGGCTGCTTGGCCTGGCGGCACTGCGCCAGGGCGCCGATCTGGCGGACGAGGCCGTGCTCGTGGATCTCGCCCGGGACCTGAACGTTGCGTTTCCGGCGCGCGTGCAGGATGACCAGCAGGTGCTACTCGACGGTGAGGCGGTGGGTCAACTCATCCGCACCGAAGACGTGGGCAATGCCGCGTCCAAGGTGGCCGCGCTGCCGGCCGTGCGCGAGGCGCTGCTTCAGCGACAGCGGGATTTTCGCAAGCCGCCGGGGCTGGTCGCGGACGGCCGGGACATGGGCACGGTCGTCTTCCCGGACGCGGGGTTGAAGATCTTCCTCACGGCCTCGGTGGAAGAACGGGCGCACAGGCGCTATAACCAGTTGAAGGATCAGGGGCTTGGTGGTACGCTCAGCGACCTTTTACGGGAGATCGCCGAGCGCGACGAGCGCGACGCGAACCGGGCGGTGGCACCACTGGTGCCCGCGCCGGATTCGGTCACCGTGGACACCACGGGCCTGTCTGTTGAAGCCGTAATGGCCGAGCTCATGGAGCACATCGCCGGCCGCTTCGATCTCCAGCAATGATATTGCCGTTTCGGCGGCAGACCCAGGGTGGGCGGATGCGTGTACGTGTAGGGCGTGCGCCACTGTCCTTTTTCTGAAGCAACCGCAATTGACTGTATTCGGTACGGTCCAGGATCAACTCACCAATGAGCGAAAGCTTTGCAGAACTCTTCGAGGAAAGCCTTGCGCAGACCGATATGCGCCCTGGCGCAATCGTCACCGGCGAAGTCGTGGCGATCGAGGGCGATTCGGTCATCGTCAACGCAGGGCTGAAGTCGGAAGCCGTCATCCCGCTGGATCAGTTCGTCGACGAGGAAGGAAACGTCGAGATCTCCGTGGGTGACGAAGTCGAGGTGGCGCTGGACGCCGTCGAGGACGGCTTCGGCGAGACCCGCCTGTCCCGCGAGAAGGCCAAGCGGGCCAAGGCCTGGACCGAGCTCGAGAAGGCCTACGAGAACAACGAGACCGTCAACGGCATGATCAGCGGCAAGGTCAAAGGCGGCTTCACGGTCGACCTGGGCCACATCCGCGCCTTCCTGCCGGGCTCCCTGGTGGATATCCGCCCGGTGCGCGATACCACCTATCTGGAAAACAAGGACCTGGAGTTCAAGGTCATCAAGCTCGACCCGCGCCGCAATAACGTGGTGGTGTCCCGCCGCGCCGTGGTGGAGGAAGAGTACAGCGCCGAGCGCGAGGCCCTGCTGGAGAAGCTCCAGGAAGGTCAGCAGATCAAGGGCATCGTCAAGAACCTCACCGACTACGGCGCCTTCGTGGACCTGGGCGGCATCGACGGCCTCCTCCACATCACGGACATGGCCTGGCGCCGAGTCAAGCACCCGTCCGAGGTGGTGGAAGTCGGCCAGGAAATCGAGGTCAAGGTCCTCAAGTTCGACCGGGAGCGCAACCGCGTGTCCCTGGGCCTCAAGCAGCTGGGCGAGGATCCGTGGGAGAACATCGGCCAGCGCTACCCCGAAGGGGCCCGCGTCAACGGCCGCGTAACCAACATCACCGACTACGGCTGCTTCGTGGAGATCGAAGAGGGCGTCGAGGGCCTGGTCCACGTCTCCGAGATGGACTGGACGAACAAGAACGTGAATCCGGCGAAGGTGGTCGCGGTGGGCGACGAGGTCGAGGTGATGATTCTCGACATCGACGAGGAGCGCCGCCGCATTTCCCTGGGCATGAAGCAGTGCCAGCCCAACCCCTGGGACGAGTTCGCCGCCCGCTACAACAAAGGCGACCGCGTGGTCGGCACCATCAAGTCCATCACCGACTTCGGCATCTTCATCGGGCTGGAAGGCGGCATCGACGGCCTGGTGCATCTGTCCGATCTGTCCTGGCAGGAAGCCGGCGAGGAGGCGGTGCGCAACTACAAGAAGGGCGACGAGGTCGAGGCCGTCGTGCTTTCCGTGGATCCCGAGCGCGAGCGCATCTCCCTGGGCATCAAGCAGCTGGAGCAGGATCCGCTCTCGTCCTGGATCGCCGAGCATCCCAAGGGCACCCTGGTCAATGGCACGGTCAAGGAAGTCGATGCCAAGGGTGCCATCATCCATCTCGCCGAGGAGGTGGACGGCTACATCCGCGCCTCCGACCTGGCGCGCGATCGCGTCGAGGATGCCCGCAGCGTGCTGAAAGAAGGCGAGGAGATCGAGGCGAAGTTCGTTGCCGTCGATCGCCGCAACCGGATGATCAGTCTGTCGGTCAAGGCCAAGGACGAGGCCGAGGAAGCCGCCGCCGTGCAGGATTACAGCCGCCAGGGCAGCGCCGGCACGACGACGCTGGGCGACCTGCTCAAGGAGCAGATGGACAACAAGGACGACTCCTGAGTCATGCCGTTGAACCGGGGGCACCAGGTGCCCCCGGTTTCGCCTGCCCGACCTGTCCGCCTGGTACGCCCGGGTGTACACAGTGGTGAAAGCATCTGACCGCTGGGAATCGCGATGACCAAATCCGAACTCATCGAAATAATCGCTTCAAATCAACAACATCTGGCGTACAAGGATGTGGAGGTTGCCGTCAAGACGCTCCTGGAACAAATGAGTGAGGCGCTGTCCTCCGGGGAGCGCATCGAGATCCGCGGTTTCGGCAGTTTTTCCCTGCATCACCGCCCGCCGCGAATCGGCCGCAATCCCAAGACGGGTGAGCCGGTGGCTCTGCCGGGCAAGTACGTGCCCCATTTCAAGCCCGGCAAGCAGCTGCGGGAGCGGGTCAACGACGGCCGTGACCGGCCCATCCGCAGCAAGTAGCGCAACAGGGCGGATGGCGCCGGCAGTTCGCCGTTGTTTCCCTGCCGGCGATCCCGGGGCAGAATGATCCGCCAGGACAGCAGCCAGCGAGGTTAGAGCATGCGCCGTGTCATCGGCCTGGTGGTTGCCTTGGCAATCGTCTTTTTCGGGCTGAGCTTCTCCGTTCTGAACGCGCAGAGCGTGGACCTGGATTTCTATTTCGGCAGCGCGCATGTCCCGCTCTCCATGGTGCTGTTCATTGCGCTGTTCCTGGGTGCCGTTCTGGGCGTCCTGGCGGCGTTCGGCCTGGTTATCCGTCAGCGGCGCGAGATGGCGCGGCTTCGCCGCCGCGTGGGTGACGCCCAGAAGGAGCTCGCCGAGCTCCGGAAGCTGCCGATCAGGAACGCCCGCTAGCGATGCTTGAACTGCTGTGGCTGTTGTTACCAGTCGCGGCGTTCTCCGGTTGGGTCATCGGGCGCCGGGAGCGAACGTCGCCGCCGCGCGACGACGACCGTGAGTTCTCCAGCGACTACTTCCAGGGCATCAATTACCTGCTCAACGAGGAGCCGGACAAGGCCATCGAGGTCTTCACCCGGATGGTCGAGGTGGACAGCGACACGGTGGAGACCCACCTGGCCCTGGGCAACCTCTTCCGCCGCCGGGGCGAAGTCGACCGTGCCATCCGCATCCATCAGAACCTCATTGCCCGGCCCAGCCTGAGCCCCTCTCAAAGGGGCTACGCGCTGTTGGAGCTGGGAGAGGACTACATGCGCGCGGGCCTGTTCGATCGGGCGGAGAGCCTGTTCAACGAGGCCGTCGACCTGGACATGCATGCCGGCGCCGCCCTGGAGAACCTGCTGGATATCTACCAGCAGGAAAAGGAATGGGAACAGGCGGTCAAGGCCGGCCAGCAGCTGGAGCAGCGCACCGGCCGCGCCATGGGCGCAACCATAGCGCAGTTCATCTGTGAGCAGGCCGAGGACGCCCTCTCCAGGGAAGCTGTTGCAGAGGCGCGGCAGCATATCCGGCGCGCCCTGCAGGTCGATCCCAATTGCGTTCGGGCCAGCATGCTCCTGGGGGATCTGGAGCGCCGCGAGGGCAACTACCGTGCTGCGCTCAAGGCCTATCAGCGCGTCAAGCACCAGGACATCGCTTACATGCCGGAGGTGCTGGAGCGTCTGGTGCACTGCTACCGCGGCCTGGGTCAGACAGGCGAGGCGGTACGCTACCTGCGCCGCGTCCAGCGTGAATATCGGGCGGTGTCCATCACCATTGTGTTGACGGATCTCATCCAGGAACAGGATGGCGACAAGGCGGCCATGGATTTCATCTCGGCGCAGTTGCGCGAGCGCCCGTCCATCCGCGGGCTCAAGAGGCTCATAGAGCTCAATGTCAGCGATTCCGATCCCGACCAGCGTCGGCAGCGGGACCTGCAGGTGCTGCGGGAGCTTTTCGATGCTCTGCTGCGCGAGCGGCCGGGCTATCTCTGCCGCAGCTGCGGCTTCTCGGGTAAGGCGCTGCACTGGCAGTGTCCGAGCTGCAAGGCCTGGGCCACCATCAAACCCGTCAAGGGGCTGGAGGGGGAGTAATGCGAAGCGAGCTCACGAAGGCACCCCGCCTGGTCGTGGCACTGGATTTCCCGAGCCCGCAGGCAGCGCTGTCCCTCGCCAACCAGCTCGATCCCGCGCGCTGCCGGGTCAAGGTCGGAAAGGAGCTGTTCTGCCGCGGCGGGCCCGCTATCGTCGAGCACCTGGCCGGACGCGGCTTCGCGGTCTTCGTTGACCTGAAATTCCACGATATACCGAATACCGTGGCCGGCGCGTGTCGGGCACTGGCGGATTCAGGCGCGTGGATGTTGAACGTGCATGCCCTGGGTGGCAGCGCCATGGTCGCCGCGGCCCGGGAAGCCCTTGAGGGCGTTTCTCGGCGGCCGCTGCTCACCGCGGTTACGGTGCTGACCAGTCATGACCAGGACACTCTGGCCGAAGTGGGCATTCAGGGCTCTCCGGATGAGGCGGTTTCCCGGCTCGCCGGGGTAGCCGCCAGGGGCGGCGCGGACGGCGTCGTGTGCTCCGCCCGGGAGGCGGCGATGCTGCGTGACGAGCGGGGCGGGGACTTCGTGCTGGTCACCCCCGGTATCCGGCCGGCCGGGGGCGACTCCGGCGATCAGAAACGCACGATGACCCCGGCCGACGCCATCGAAGCGGGGGCGGACTATCTGGTCGTGGGGCGGCCGATTACGAAGGCGCCGGATCCGCTGGCGGCGCTGGTAGCGCTCCAGGCCGAGATCCCGACCGCCTGAGGCCCCGACTGGCGGCACCGCTCCCGGCCTGTTAAGGTCATACCGCGTCCGCCAGGGATGCCTGTTTGGCAGGGCGGTCGCGTTCAAGGAGTCGGCGGAGCCGACAATTTGCCAAGGAAACAAGGAAAGGAGGCAATACCATGCGTGTATTCCGCGCACTCTCCCTCGCCGTGATGATGCTGGTCTCGGGGCTCGCCCTGGCCGCCCCGGTGAACATCAACACCGCGGACGCGTCGGCCCTGCAGGGTCTGGACGGTGTTGGCCCCGCCAAGGCGGCGGCCATCGTCGACTATCGCGACGCCAACGGGCCGTTCTCCAGTGTCGAGGACCTGACCGCCGTGGACGGTATCGGCGAGAAGACCGTGGAGGCGAACCGCGAGTCCATCGTGGTGCAATAAGGCCGCTCACGGCGCGACAACGCTGACCGTGCTTGGCGCGGTCAGCGTCCTTCGGGTAGGCTCATGCGCGAAAGACCACAGCACAACGCGCCTATCCGAGGGGAAACCGCAGGGATGACGAAGCGAATTCGAAAGGCCGTGTTTCCGGTTGCCGGTCTGGGCACCCGGTTCCTTCCAGCCACCAAGGCCAACCCGAAAGAAATGCTGCCCGTGGTGGACAAGCCGCTGATCCAGTACGCGGCGGAAGAGGCGGTCGCCGCCGGCATCGAAGTGCTGGTGTTCGTCACCGGACGTACCAAGCGCAGCATTCCCGACCACTTCGACAAGGCCTACGAGCTCGAGACCGAGCTCGAGGCCCGGGGCAAGATGGACCGGTTGAGGGAGGTGCGCGACATCCTGCCGAGCAGCGTCACCTGCGTATACATCCGCCAGGCCGAGGCGCTGGGGCTCGGGCACGCGGTACTGTGCGCCGAACCCGTGGTGGGCGATGAACCGTTTGCCGTGATTCTCGCCGACGATCTCATCGACGACGCCGAGGGCGCCGGCTGCCTCAGCCAGATGGTCAACCAATACGAGACCCACGTCGCCAGCATTCTGGGCGTGCAACGGGTGCCCAAGGAACACACCGACCGGTACGGCGTCGTCAGCATCGCTGACCAGGGCGAGCAGATCAGTCGCATCAACGGCATCGTCGAGAAGCCGAAGCCGGAGGCTTCACCGTCCACCCTGGGGGTGGTAGGCCGCTACATCCTCAACCCGGGCATCTTCAACAAGCTCAAGCAGACCCGGCCCGGCGCCGGCGGCGAGATTCAGCTCACGGATGCCATTGCCGCGCTGATGGAGCAGGAGCCGGTGTTCGCCTACGAATTCCGGGGCAAGCGCTACGACTGCGGGGACAAGCTCGGCTACCTCGAGGCCACGGTGGAATATGCCCTGAAACACCCGGAACTGGGCCCCGCCTTCCGGGAGTACCTCAAGACCGTGAACTGCTGAACGTTGGTCGGCGGTCAACGGACCCGGATGGGTGCGGGTCCATGCCGGTACGTCGCCGCCTGTCGCCGAGGCACGATCGAGGCGAGCCGGATTGTTATGGGGCAATCATTCGCCGCCGAGGCAACCCGTGGTGATACCGGCTGTGTTCAGTCGTCGTGGTCTGACAGCCACTGCGCGACAAGCGGCCAGATTTCCGCGGCAGCGGCTTTGCTGGCAACGATGTCGGGGTGGCCGAAGTCGTGGCTGAAGCCGTGGTCCCGTCCGGCTCGGACGAAGCGCCGGTCCGTGCTGGCGAAATGGCCGATGAAACGTTCGCAGCCCGGAGCGGGATCGACTTCGTCGGCCGTACCCGAGATGGCCAGCACGGGCGCGGTGATCCCGGCCAGGGCATCGCGCATGCCGGGATTGCGGCGGCCTCGGGTGACGATCCGGACGGCGTCGGCCATGGCCGCTGGCGGCTCGTCGCTGGGGCCCAGGCCGATGCGGCTGGCGGGGAAGCGGCCCAACGCCCGGGTCATGGCCATCACCAGCCAGGACAGGGGCGGGTGCAGGGGGCGCTTGCCCACCTCGAATTGCGCGGCAAACAGGACCAGGCCGCGCACCCGCTCGGGGTCCAGATACGAGGCGCACGCCCGCGCCGCGAGAACCCCGCCGAAGGAGTGGCCCATCCAGAACGCCGGACGGCCCCAGTTCGCCTCGGCTGTGGCCTGAGCCACAGGCAAGTCCAGCCGCAGATGCTCCTCCAGGCCAGCGCGCGCCCCGCAATCCGCTTTCCGTCGCTCGACGATCAGTCCGGGGTGACCGCGGTCGGCGAGAAACGCCGCCAGGCCTATTCCCCGCTCGGAGCGCCAGAACGCCCGGGTGGAGAACATGCCGGGCAGGTAGATAATCGGCGCGCGCCGGTCGCCGGTGGGTGATTCGATCGCCGTCACGCGGAAGCGGGCCCCGTCGCCGGCCCGGAGCCAGCGCTCGGTGACCTCTTGCCGTGTTGTTGAGTCGTCCGCCATGGGTCTGCTCCCTAGCGCCCGCAGGCGACCTGGGTCACGCCTGTTCCAAGATATGCCGGGATCCGGAAGCCGCAGCCTGCGGCAACAGAGCGGATACGGGCACAACCGTACGGGACATCGCTCGCCGTCGATTGTATGGTTGGCGTGCGGTGACAATCCAAGCGCATCATATCCGGTGATGCCGTCGCCGGGACCGCGCCTCCGTGAGCCGGGACCGGGTTCGTCCCATACAGCATCGTCCCGCGACGTGCCGGAACATCAGGAATCGGAATGCCGCAGAGCCGGTCGGTGACCGGCAGAACCAAGCAGAGGATCCGTGAAATGACCGATTACCATGCACCGACCCGCGACATGCGGTTCGTCCTGGAGGAGCTGCTCGATCTGGAGACAATCGCGGCGCTCCCGGGCTTCGAGGAAACGGATGTCGACGTCGTCAACGCAATCCTGGAGGAGGCGGCCAAGCTCAGTGGCGAGGTACTGGCGCCGTTGAACCGCAGCGGCGACGAGCAGGGCGCCCAGTGGACCCCGGACGGCGTGCGCGCCCCCGAGGGGTTCGGCGCCGCCTACCAGCAGTTCGTCGAGGGCGGCTGGAACGGCGTCGCCGCCGATACCGAGTTCGGCGGCATGGGGCTGCCGGAATGCGTGGCCACGGCGACGCAGGAGATGTGGCAGTCCGCCAACATGTCCTTCGCGCTGTGCCCGATGCTGACCGCCGGTGCCATCGAGGCGTTGAGCCAGCACGGCAGCGCCGAGCAGAAGGGCACATACCTGGAGAAGATGGTCACGGGTGAGTGGCCGGGCACCATGGACCTGACCGAGCCCCAGGCCGGTTCCGACCTGGCTGCGGTGCGAACCCGCGCCGTGCCCGACGGCGACCACTATCGCCTGTATGGGCAGAAGATCTACATCACCTGGGGCGAGCACGACATGGCCGAGAACATCGTCCATCTGGTGCTGGCGCGAACCCCGGAAGCCCCCGAGGGCGTCAAGGGCATCTCGCTCTTTCTGGTACCGCGCTATCTCGTCAACGACGACGGCAGTGTCGGCGAGCACAACGACATGCACTGCGGCTCCATCGAGCACAAGCTCGGCATCCATGGCAGCCCGACCTGCACCATGCTCTACGGCGAAAAGGACGGCGCCATTGGTTACATGGTCGGCAACGAAGGCCAGGGCCTGGCGCTGATGTTCACCATGATGAACGAGGCCCGCCACAAGGTCGGGGTGCAGGGACTGTCCATCGCCGAACGGGCCTACCAGCAGGCGCGCTGGTACGCCAACGACCGGGTGCAGGGCAAGCCGCTGGGCTACGCGGGCACCGACCGGCCGCCCATCATCCATCACCCGGACGTGCGCCGGATGCTCATGACCATGCGTGCCCAGATCGAGGCCATGCGGGCGCTGTGCTACAGCACCGCGGCTTCCATGGACCTCGCCCGCCATCATGCGGACGAGGGTGAGCGCCAGGCCAGCCAGGCGCGGGTGGACCTGCTCATCCCCATCGTGAAGGGCTGGTGCACGGAACTCGGCGTGGAGCTCGCCTCCACGGGTATTCAGGTCCATGGCGGCATGGGCTTCGTCGAGGAGACCGGCGCGGCCCAGCATCTGCGTGATGCGCGCATCGCGCCCATCTACGAAGGCACCAACGGAATCCAGGCCAACGACCTGGTGGGCCGCAAGCTGCTGCGCGACCAGGGCCGGGCCATGAGCGCCCTGATCGAGGAGATGCGCGAGGTCGTGCAGACGGTGGGCGACTCCGATTCTGAAGCCGTTCAGTCCATGCATGGCCAGCTGGTGGAGTCCGTTGAGGCCCTGCGGGAAGCGACCGAGTGGATCCTGTCCAATGGCGCCGAAGATCCGGTGCAGGGCTTCGCCAATGCCCATGCCTACATGATGCTGGCCGGCTATACCTGTGGTGGCTGGCTGATGGCGCGGGCTGCGATGAAGGCCCGGGCGGCGCTGGACGCCGGCGCCCCGGACGCGGGCTTCTACGAGGCCAAGCTGGTTACGGCCCGCTACTACGTGGAGCAGATCCTGCCCAGGGCGCTTGGCTATGCCCGGGCGGTGACCGCCGGCGGTGACGCCGTCATGGCATTGTCCGCCGAGCAGTTCTGAACCGCCGAGGGGCCGGCCACCGCTGGGTACCGGTCCCTCGCCAATCGCGGATCGATGGAGGCCGGATGGACGTTCCATCCGGCATTTTTCCCGTCGTCGGCGCCGGCTGCGCCGGTGCCGGCCTACACGCCTGCGCTGCCGTGCGGGACGTGCGGTATTCGACTCTGGATGGATGTCGGAGGGGCTCGCCATCCGACACCCTGATCGCCGCGGCCGGCGGGCGCTTCGATCCTAGACCTTGAGGACCAGCTTGCCGAAGTTCTCGCCCCGGAAGAGCATCATCAGGTGCTCGGGGAACCGGTCGATGCCTTCCACCACGTGCTCCTTGTGCTTGAGCTTGCCGGCCTGCATCCAGCCGGCCATCTCCTTCGCCGCTTCGCCGTAGCGGTCGGCGTAGTCGAAGACCACCATGCCCTGCATCTTCGCGCGGTTGACCAGCAGCGACATGTAGTTGCTCGGCCCCTTGGGCGCCTCGGTATTGTTGTACTGCGAGATGGCCCCGCAGATCACCACCCGGGCGTGCATGCGCAGCCGGGTCAGCGCGGCGTTGAGGATGTCGCCGCCGACGTTGTCGAAGAACACGTCCACGCCTTCCGGGCAGGCCCGCTTGAGGCCCTTGTAGACGTCCTCGCTGCGGTAGTCGACGGCATCGTCGAAGCCGAGCTCATTGATCAGGTAGTCGCACTTTTCCTTGCCGCCGGCGATGCCCACCACCTTGCAGCCCTTGATCTTGGCGATCTGGCCGACGATGGAGCCAACGGCACCGGCCGCGCCGGAGATCAGCACGTTCTCGCCTTCCTTGAGCTCGCCGACCTCGTTGATGCCGAAGTAGGCGGTCATGCCGGTCATGCCCAGCACGTGGAGGTAGGTGGTCAGCGGCGCCAGGCTGGTGTCCACCTTGCTGAGGTCCTTGCCCCGGGCGACGGCGTACTGCTGCACGCCAAGCTGACCGGTGACGTAGTCGCCCTCGGCGAATGCCGGATCGTTGGACTGCACCACCCTGCCGGCGGCCAGGGCGCGCATGACGTCGCCGAGCTCCACTGGCTTGATGTAGGACTTGCCTTCGTTCATCCAGCCGCGCATGGCCGGGTCCAGGGAGATGTATTCCACCTCCACGATCACCTCCCCGTCACCGGGGGCGGGCACCGGGCCTGTGGTGATCTCGAAGTCGCTGCTCTTGGGCTCGCCCTTGGGTCGGGCGGCGAGCTTGACCTGGGTGTTATCCTGGCTCATTGGTGTTTCTCCTGATTCGAAGGTGTTGCTTCTGGTGTGAGGAACCTTGTCGGCGGCGATCAGACCGCCGTGAAACCGCCGTCCACCGCCAGAGCGTGGCCGTGGACGAAGCTCGCGCCGTCGCTGCAAAGCCAGAGAATGGCCTCGGCGACCTCCTCGGGCAGGCCGAGCCGGCGCGTTGGGTGTTTGGCGGAGAGACTCTCCTCCAGACGGGGCTCCGCCCGGAGGGAACGCTCGAACATCTCGGTGCGGATGACCCCGGGGCAGACGCAGTTCACGCGAATCCCGTGCCGAGCATAGTCCGCGGCGGCGGACCGGGTGAGCCCGACGACGCCGTGCTTGCTGGCCGCGTAGACCCCGAACCGTTCCGCGCCAACCAGTCCCGCCACCGAGGCCACGTTCACGATGGCGCCGCGGCCCTGGGCCTTCATCTGCCGGAGCTCGGGCACCATGCAGTGCCACACGCCCCGGAGGTTCACGTCATGGACGCGCTCCCACTCGGCCGCCGGCACATCGGCCAGCCGCGCGTGGGGATGGTCGACGCCGGCATTGTTCACGGCGGCGTCCAGGCGGCCGTACTCGTCGGCGATCTCGGCGACGAGGCCGGCCACGGCCTCGGCATCGGTTACGTCCAGCCTCCGGAATACCGCGGTGCCGCCGGCATCGCGGATGGAAGCCGCGGTGGTCTCGCCGGCGTCGTTGACGTCGGTCAGCACCACCCAGGCGCCGCGCTGTGCCGCCAGGCGGCCGGTGGCGGCGCCGATTCCGCCTCCGGCCCCCGTAACGAGGATCGTGCTGCCGGCCAGCGAGCCGGTCATCTCAGGCGAGACCGGAAGAGAGCAGGCCGCCGTCCACGGTCAGGCAGGCGCCGTTGGTGTAGCTGGCCGCGTCCGAGACCATGTACAGGACCGCGCCGGCCATCTCGTCCGGCTGGGCCATCCGGCCGAGGGGAATCTGCTTCTCGGCGGCGCTGCGGATCTGGTCGTTGGAGGTCAGCGCGGAGGCGAACTTGGTGTCCGTTAGGCCCGGCAGCAGCGCGTTGACGCGAATGCCGTACTGGCCGCACTCCTTGGCGAAGGCCTTGGTCATGCTGATGACGCCGGCCTTGGTGATGGAATAGATGCCCTGCATGTTGCCCGGCACCACGCCGTTGATGGAGGCCGTGTTGACGATGCGGCCGCCGCCCTGGTCGCGCATCATCTTGCCGCCCTCGGCGGACATGAAGAAGTAGCCGCGCAGGTTCACGTCCACCGTCTTCTGATACGCGCCCAGGTCGGTGTCGAGAATGTGGCCGAAGTAGGGGTTGGCCGCGGCGTTGTTCACCAGGATGTCCAGCCGGCCGTATTCGTTGCGGATGTGCTCGTAGACGGCCTCGATCTGCTCCATCTCGCCCACGTGGCAGGGGAAGTAGCTGGCCTTGCCGCCCTCGGCCTGGATGGCTTCCGCCACCTTGGCACAGCCGTCCGCCTTGCGGCTGGAGACGATGACGTGGGCGCCGTACGCGGCCAGGATGTTGGCGATGGACTCACCGATACCGCGGCTGGCGCCGGTGACCAGGGCCACCTTGCCGCTGAGATCGAAATGGTCGTTTTTCATGGGCTCCTCCCGAAGTCTTGGGCGTGTCGGTTTCTATTGTGATCCTGTGCGCCGTCGCTCCGGCGCGGTGAGCATTGTCACGCAGACGTCGCGCCCCAGCCACACCAGCGGGCCGCGGCAAGCGCAATCTGGTCCTGTTTTGAAACCGTAAAGGCTACGCGAAGCGGACGGCTCTGACTACCCGTGCCGTTTCCTACGGATTGTTGATGCAGCGGATCCAGTCGATGACCAGCTCCGCCATCTGCGCATCGTCCATACCCTGCTGATCCAGCAGCCGCCAGGCATGAAACCCCACCGCCAGCCCCAGGGTCGCCGTCAGGCGCTCGTTGCGGTGATGCTGACCCCAGGCGGCGGCCAGGTCGTCGCGGACGCTGTCGAGGTAGGCCTCGAACTCGCCCATGGGGCCGTGAAGCGCCGCGACGTCGTGCACATCCCGATAGGACACGAACCACATGCGCGCCGTGCGCCGGTAGTAGGCGTACAGGGCGCCGAGGGCCCGCCGGGTGCGATCGGCCGGGTCGGTGATCGCCTGCCAGTCGGCGGGGTCGGGGGGTGGATGGCCGGCGAGCCAGTGGCTGGTGCAGGCCGCGAACAGGGTCTCGTCATCCGGGAAATGCCGGTAGACGGTCAGCCGCTGTACACCGGCACGTTCGGCGATGGCGCTGACCGTGGTGTTCCGCGGGCCGAGCTCCTCGTGGAGCTCGGCCGTGGCTTGGACGATGCGCTCGCGGGTCTGCTGCTGCTGCTCGGCCCGGCGGCGGAGGGTGTATTTACGCTTGCTCATTTCAGTAAACATAAATGTTTAATGAAGTCTTGACAAGCGCAGGTGCCCGCGCTAGCTTCCGAAATAAGTAAACGAGCGTGTTTACTGAAAATGAGCCACCGCATCGCGGTGGATCCCCTGAATCAAGACGAGGAACAAGCCATGGACCAACCCACCCTTATGGAGGACCGCCGGCTGTCGGGCGATACGGTGCAGATTGGCGCCTACACGCCGGTGCCCGGCTTCGGCGTGCTGCCGGTCAACGCCTTCCTGATCAAGGCGGACCAGCCGGTGCTCATCGACACCGGCCTGGCCGCACTGCGGGAGGGATTCCTGGAAGCACTGGCCGCGGAGATCGACCCGGCGGATCTACGCTGGATCTGGCTGACCCACACCGACCCGGACCACCTGGGCAACCTGGCGGCGGTGCTTGAGCGCTCGCCCAACGCGCGGTTGGTCACCACCTTCCTGGGCATGGGCAAGCTGGGCCTGCACGGCCTGCCCGTGGACCGGGCCTACCTGCTCAACCCCGGCCAGAGCCTGGACGTGGGGGACCGGCTGCTGACCGCGGTGGCACCACCCAGCTTCGACGCCCCGGAGACCACCGCGGTGTTCGACGGGCGCCGCCGGGCGCTGTTCAGTGCCGACTGCTTCGGTGCCCTGATGCCGGCGCCGGCGGAGACGGCCGCCGACCTGCCCGCCGCCGGGCTGACCGAGGGCCTACAGACCTGGGCCGCCGTGGACGCTCCCTGGCTGCAGTGGGTCGCGGAGCCGGCGTTCCGTCAGCGTCTGGACGACGTCCGGGCCCTGCAGGCCGAGGCGGTCTACGGCAGCCATCTGCCACCGGCCCGGGGCATGGCCGACACCCTGCTCCAGACCCTGGACGCATCCCGCAACGCTCCGGCCTTCATCGGCCCGGACCAGGCGGACCTGGAACGGATGATGGCCCAGGCCGGCGTCGCCTGATCCCGGGAATCGACGCATTGACCCAACCACAGAGGACAGACCGATGAGTAATACCATCGAGCAGCACAAGCACACGGTTCGCCGATTCCTGGAAGGCACCCACAGCGGCCGGCACGAGGTGGTGGACGAGACCGTCCACCCGGCCATCGTCACCCACGGCTTCCCCGGCGGTAATCCCGACAGTCGCGAGAGCTACAAGGCCTTCTTCGCCGCCATGGACGAGTCGCTGCGGGGTATGGACTTCCGGATCGACGCCATGATCGGCGAGGGCGATCAGGTGGCCGTACGCTTCACCGTGGAGGCCGACCACGCCGGCGAGTTCATGGGCGTGCCCGCCACCGGGCGCCGGGTACGCTTCGGTGGCATGGTGATCTACCGCTTGCAGAACGGCCTGATCGCCGAGACCTGGCTGTTACCCGACGGCGCGACCCTGCTGCAGCAGTTGGGGGTGCTGGACGCGGCGTGAACGGTGCGCGACCCAGCCGCCGAAACGAAAAAGGGCCAGGCATATCGCCTGGCCCTTCTCTATATCTGGCTCCCCGAGACGGTCGCCTCACGAACCAGACGAGTGCGGCTGCCTTGGGCTAGAGGCCTGTCTTCCAGACGATCTCAGTGTACCTCCGTCTCTGCGTAGTCGCGCGTTTCTTCAAAGGCGCTGTCGACTACATCCAACATCTGTCTCGCCTCCTCACGCGCTTCGAGATACTCCTGTTCCGTGGCTGAGGGCTTCGAATCTACGGACCCATCCCCATTAATCGACACGTAGAGGCTTCGATGCTTCTGTCGCTCTCTTTCTCTTTTGCCCTGCCTGGCCTGGTGCATCGCGCGCCTGAGAGCGTCCTGATCTACCGCTCCTCGGGAAGGCATGGGCGGCGGAACGAGCTGGTGTTGTTGGCTGCGGATGAATGACCAAGCCTCCTTTACGTAAATTCGCATGGCCTCCGCAAGCTGCTGCTTCAACTCATGCTGGGTAAGTGACTTGAACAAGGGCTCATCCCACCGTTGTTGAAAGGCGGCCGAGTGAAGGATGAACGCTTTTGCTAGTTCCTCCTCGCCGAGAATTGCCAAAGCGAGGGCCCGGTCGAACTTGCCGGCATCCGCCAACGTGTCTGCATCCCGAAGGTACGAAGCACCATTCTCACGGCACGCTACGGCCGATGAGGCGAGCTTCCTGCGCTTCTTAGGTGTGACTTCGTGTGACCAGCCCTTGCTCATAAGGCGTCTCGCTTAGATCGAAAAGACAAAATACTTAGACTGCATCTTGCGGAACTCGTTCCAGACAGCTCCGTCCCTCATATCGTCTTGAATGTCGGGGCATCATAGGGCCCGATGGGAAAGGCGCGCGCGGATAAACTGCACCAGGTCAAGTTCTACTGCCGGCTGTGTGGCCACAAGTTCGAGGCGGAGCCCGAGCGGATCGAGGAATCGCCTGACGAGCCGTGGCATCCCTGGCGGTATTTCGCTGCGTGCGGGCAGTGTGGGGAGGAATCCGAGCAGGCATATTGGGAGCGAAACCTGCTGAAGGCCTGGGCCCGGGCCACTGGACCGCAGACGGATGAGGGTAAGGCTGCCACTGCTGCGAACCTGGAGGGGCACCCGACGCCGGAGGAAGCGAAGCGGACGCGCTTCAACGCGATGACCCACGGGGTCTATGCGCGGACGGCCACCTACTTCCCGGCCAAGCCGGGGAAATACCCTCACTGCCAGACCTGCGAGTACTTCAATAACGGCTGCGACGAGGACCCGCCCCCGGGACAGCGAAACCCGCCGGCATGCATGAAGCGGGCGGAGCTGTTTATGAAACACCAGGTAGCCTTCGAGACGAAGGACCCGGGATTGCTGCTCAACATCCGGTCGGACGTCCAGGCGGCGCTGCAGGCGATCGTCGATGACATGATTCTGGCGATCACTGCCTCCGGTGTGGAGCTCCGCTCCCCCGAGTGGTACTTCAACCCGCAGACCGGCGAGGCCGGTATTGTCGAGTACACGGATTGGGAGACGGGCGAGCGGCGCACCGTGCACAAGATCACCGCGCATCCCCTCATCAAGCCGTTGGTGGAGCTGATCCAGAAGAACAACCTCACCCTCGCCGACATGGGTATGACGCCGAAGGTTCAGGAGGAGCAGGACCTGGTCCGCGGCACGCTCGAGCAGCGGGAGAACGATCGGCAGGCGGCGGAGAGTTACCGGTCACGCCAGACCCAGCTCCTCGAGGATCTCCGCGGCCAGATCCAACGCAGCCAAGCCCGGGTGGAGCGGGATCCCGTGTTGATAGAGCACCAGCAGAACGAGGGCGGCTGAGGTGGCCCAACGCCTCAGCAAGGCTGACGCCATCCGCATGCAGAACGTCGCCGAGCGCGAGGTCATGCGCTACGCCGGCGATCATGCCTTGTGGCACAAGCACGTGCACGATGTGGAGCTTGACCCGGTCCAGGTGCTCAAGTGCATGGAGATGGACGAGCACCTGGAGACGGTGGACTGCAGCTGCCGGCGTACCGGCAAAACTGCCGTCAAAGAGCTGTACCTGCTCAAGCACAACGCCACGGAGCCGGACCAGGAGCTCGGCATCGTGGCGCCACGGGAGGCCCAGAGCCTAACCAACCTGGGCTATCACCTGGACTCCATTCGACGCTCGGAAATCCTCACGGCGTGGCTGGACCACCGCAACGGCCGCCGGCAGATCTCGGATACGGCCTACGCGTTCGCCAACCGGAGCAAGGCCAAGGCGTACGGCATCATGGCGCAGGTGGACGGCGGCGACCTGACGTCCGCCTCCCTCGAGGAGGTGGATGACATGCCGTCGGACCGGCTGTATTCGCGATTCCTGCTAATGATGGGTTCCACGCGGCGCCTGGGCGCCTCGACCGAGGCGAAGAACGAGCCGCAGATCCGCATCACCGGCGTGTTCAAGGGCGCCGATACCCTCTCCACCATGATAGAAAGCGGCGGCTATCACCTGTTGCCGACGGTGGACGTCCATCTCGGCATCGAGCTCGGCATCCTCAACGAGCAATTCATGGAGCAGATGCGGGAGCGGCTTTCGCCGGATGAGTACATCCGCCAACTCCTATGCCGGAACGTCTCCGCGCGCAACCTGATTTGGGAGAAGTACGTCCGCCTGGCGGTTCACAAGGGACTGCAGGCGGGCATCGAGATCCAGGAGCCGGTGCCGGGTGATCAGTACCGCAAACGCGGCCTAGTGGCCTTCGGCTATGACGCCGGCGGCCACGGCGAGGATCCGCAGGCCTCGCGGCACGCCCTGGTGGTGGAGGAGATGATCGGCAGCCACGTCTGCACCATCTTCACCAGGACCTGGCCGCCGGGCGCCGATGACAGCGTGGTGCGCCGTGACCTGCTCAGCTACTGGCGCTATTTCATGCCCGACTGCGGCATGGGGGATGCCTATGGCGTGGGTATGCTGACGGAGCTCAATGACGATCTGTTTCGCGAGGGCCTGACGACCATCGACCGCCGGGCGATCGGCGACGGCGACAGCACGGCCAGCACCTGGCCGGAATGGGCCTTCTCCCCCATCCGTTTCGAGGGCATGACCAAGCACCAGATGGCCCAGGCCGTACGGGCGCTGTTCCATAACCGCCACGCCGCGCTGCCCTACGTGGACGACTTACCCGACAGCGACCCCGCCGTGTCGGATATGCGGCTGCTGCAGCGCCAGCTGCCGAACATCAAACCGGAGGAGACCAAGGCCAGCTACTCCAGCTACAAAATGGCCGACAAGAAGGTGGGAGACGACCTGTTCGACGCCAAGATGGCGGCGGTCTGGGCTTTGGTCACGCGCGGCGCAGCGCCTGCGCCGGGTAACGTCATAACGCGGACACGCACGCGGTCGGAGCTCCTCGGCGCTCCGTCCATCCGCCTACCCAGCGACCCCGTGGGGATGCACTGATGGGCATGTTCGATTGGATGTTCCGCGGCCGCCGCCGCGGATCCGTACCCGAGAGGGCAGAGACACGGGCCCGTGAAGAGGCCGGCTATTACGGCCAGCGAACCAGCGAGGTGGGAACACGGGCCACGCCGGAGAACACTATCGAGTACCTGTACCGGCAGATGCAGCCGGACTACGGGCTGCGGGCCAAGATCCTCGACCTGCGCCATATGGACGAGACGGACACCCGGGTGAAGAAGATCCACACCCGGATGGCGCGAACGGCCGTAAAGGGCGGTCTAAAGCTGCGTACGCCGAGCACCAACGAGCGCATCATCCGCGCCTGGCGTGATTTCGAGCGCCGGCTGAGCCTGGCGAAGCAGGCCAAGCTCGAGAGCGATGCCCGCGGGCTGATCATGGAGGGGAATCTGCCTCTGCAGTGGGTGCTCGACGAGCGGCAGCGGGTGGTTTCCGGAGTGCGCATGCCCACGGAGGGCATTGTGCCCCGCGTAAACGGTGCAGGCCGATTCCTGGACCCGCGCAGCGCCTATGACCAGGTGGATCTGCTAAGCGGTGCCGTGCTCGCCACGTTCCCGCTCTGGCAGCTCACGGTCACGCGACTGACCCCCGACAATTACGACGACATGGGCAGCTTGGGCCGACCCTATCTGGACGCAGCGCGGGGCGTGTGGCGCAAGCTGAACATGACCGAGGAGGACCTGGTCATCCGCCGGCGCCACCGGGCGCCGCTGCGGATGTCCCACGTGCTCGAGGGCGCGACCACGGAAGAGCTGGACGAGTATCGCGCCCGGGTGGAGAACGACCAGGCGGACATCACCACCGACTATTACCAGAACCGCAAGGGAGGCGTGAGCCCGATCCAGGGCGATGCGAACCTGGATCAGATCGCGGACGTGGTGCACCTGCTCGATACCTTCTTTGCCGGAAGCCCGGCACCCAAGGCGCTATTCGGGTACGCCGGCGAGCTGCAACGGGACATCTTGGAGGACCTGAAAAAGGACTACTTCGACGAGATAGACGCCCTGCAGGACACTCTGGCCGCGGCCTATGAGACCGGGTTCCGGCTAGAGCTGCTGCTGCGGGGGGTCAACCCCGACAACTACCAGTTCTCGGTGGTCTTCTCCGAGCGTCGAACCGAGACGCCGAACCAGCGCGCCGACCTGGCCCTCAAACACCAGGCCCTGGGCGTGCCTTACGAGATGCTCTGGGACACCGCAGGCCTGGATCCCGCAGAGGTGCGCGCGCAGCGGGAGGCCGAGGACCGGGATCGGGATCCCTATCCGAGCGACCCGGAAGAGGAGGACGACGTTCCGGGCAATCGCCGGCGGCCGAGGGTGTCAGTGACACCGGGCAATGGCCGCAAGGGTGAGAGCGCCACGGACATCACTACGCGTTCGAGGCAGTAGTGGCCAGGGGCCCGAGTACTCGCGCGGCGATCATCCGGCGGGAGAGCCGAAAGGCTCAGCAGCGGATACGTGAACTGGAGGGGGAGGCTCAGCGGCAGCTGCGCGCCATCTACGAGCGCGCGCGGGACGAGATCAGCGCCGATATCCGCAGCCTGGGCGACGATAACGGCAACCTGCGGATGACAGTGCTCCAGGACCTGCGCCGGCAGATCGATCAGCGACTGGCGGCATTGAGCGGGAACCGGGGACAGCTCCTGGACGAGGTGCTGGGTCAGTCGGCCAGTATCGGCACCGGGCCGTTCTCCGGCGAGCTAGCGACCTCGACGCTCTCGCGGATTTCAGACGACGCCGTGCGCCAAGTGCGCAACTTCGTGGCTGAGGACGGTCTGCAGCTCTCGGACCGGCTGTGGCGAATCGACCAGCATGCCCGCGACGCAGTCGGCCAGGCCGTGTCAAATGCCGTGGCCAGGGGGAGATCCGCAAGTAGGGCGGCGCAGGATTTCCTGCAGCGGGGCGAGCCCGTGCCCGCGGAACTCCAGCGCAAGATGGGGCTGTCCAGTACGGACCGTGTCGCGAGAATCGCCGGCGACGCGCTTATGACCAACCCGGATGAGCGCACGGCCTACCAAAATGCCCGGCGGGTATTCCGCACCGAGATCAACCGCGCCCACGGTCTGGCCTATCAGGCCTCGGTGTTCGAGCATCCTGACACCGCCGGGACGCGGTTCATGCTCTCACCGCGGCATCCGCGGCGGGATATCTGCGACATGCACGCCAACGTGAACCGCTACGGCCTGGGTCCAGGCGTGTACCCCCAGGGCAAATCTCCGTGGCCGGCCCACCCCAACACGCTGTCCTTCGAGGAGGTAGTCTTCACGGACGAGGTTACGGGTCCGGACCGGGAAGGTAAGCAGGATCGTGTCACCTGGCTGCGGCAACAACCGCCCCAGATCCAGGAGGCGGTGCTTAACTCCAGGCGCAAGCGCGTCGCACTGGAGCGGGGGATCCTGAGAGAGAACCAGATCGCCACGCCGTGGGTGCAGCTCAAGGAACGTTACCGGCGCCAGGGGGTGGATCTTGACCGGCTGCGGCCAGACCCCCTCGAGGCAAAGACGGTCGTCCGGCGTGGACAGTCGGCAGGGCGAACCATGGCCGAGCAGTACGTGCTTGAGAACGGCCGCCGTGACGGTGTGGAGTATGCCCTGGCCTTTGACGAGAGCGACGGCACGGAGTTGTTCCGGAAAACTTCACAGCAGCGCAGCGCGGTTTACTTCGACGCGAACGAAGTGGCGCTGTTTGACGACTCGTCCAGGGCCATCGAGCTGGTGCATAACCACCCCAGCAGCAGCTCCCTTTCCTTCGCGGACCTGAACCTGGCAACGCGGCCGGGTGTATACCGGATCGTGGCCGTGGGTCACGACGAGAGCCTTTACTCCGCGAGGTTATCGCCGGACGTAAAGCGTGGGCTCAAGGGGGCGCACAAGCGCGCGGAGTCGGTCGCACGGGCCAACCTACAGGTGGCTGTGAATGACCGCGACATTTCTCCGGAGCAAGCCAATAAGCTCCATGGTCACATCATCAACTCCGCGCTGGGCAGGGCCGGTATCATGGAATACGAGATCGAGCGCCAAGGCCCCGGAATAGGTGGGGCTATTGAGACGTTTGGGGAGCAGCGAATGGACAAGGTTATCGAACAGGCCGCCAAGGCGGCGAAGGGGTAGCAATGGAGTCGGATGACTGGATCATTGACCCGCCGGTGGGGCCGTTCGATCCCCTGGAGGATCTTCGGGCTTGGCGAGAACGGGTGCGGCAGATGCCGGCGTCCGAGGCACGGGACCAGGCTCTGCAGGATGTCGAGGAGTGGATTCAGGGCCGAGAGGAGAATGCCGGGTGACTATTGCTTCGACAGTTGGGGCGGTGCTCCCCATCGCACCAGTAGTCTGTAGCTGCGGTTACCGAATATTCGACGGAGAAGTGGTCAGGGCTAGGGTGGTTAAGCCAGCGGAGGGGCTTGCCAAGTGCAGGTGTAAGCGATGGGTTAAAATACCAATCACAATTAGCGTCTAGGCAAAAGGCAATGCATGAGGAGGTCACAAGAAGCTGGCGAGAGTTTGTAGCTGTAGCTGATAGAAATGGACCCTGAATCCTGGACACCGCCTTAAGTGGAATCCGCCTTGGGTTTCAGGCCGCCATTTCCGGGGCAACCTGTTTGAAGTACACCGCATCCGGGGTGCGTCGGTCCAGCGCCGTGTGACGGCGCCGGGTGTTGTAGAACTCGAAGTAGCGGCCAAGCCCGGCGCGTAGCTCCGCCGGCGTCTCGTAGGCGCGCAGGTAGACGTCCTCGTACTTGACGCTGCGCCACAACCGCTCGACGAACACGTTGTCCACCCAGCGGCCCTTGCCGTCCATGCTGATCGCGACCCCGTGAGCCTTGAGCACACCGGTGAAGGCCTCGGAGGTGAACTGCGCCCCTTGGTCGGTGTTGAAGATCTCCGGCGCCCCAAAGCGCTTCAAGGCCTCTTCCAGGGCATCGATGCAGAAGTCCGTGTCCAGGGTATTGGACACGCGCCACGACAGTACCCGCCGGGAATGCCAGTCCATGATCGCCACCAGGTACATGAACCCCTTGGCCATGGGGATATAGCAGATGTCAGTGCACCAGCACTGGTTCGCCCGCTCGATGGACAGACCCCGCAGCAGGTAGGGGTAGATCTTGTGGCCCTTGCCCGGCTGGCTCGTTCGACGCCGCGGATACAGCGCTCTCAAGCCCATCTGACGCATCAGCCGCTGGACGTGCTTGCGGTTGATCCGGTAGCCCTGTGCCTGGAGCTCGTCACGCAGGCGACGGCTGCCGTAGAACGGCCAGCGCAGATGGATCTCATCGATCAGCCGCATCAAGGCCAGATCCCGCTCCGAGACCGGCGCGGGGCGGTAGTAGGCACTCGAGCGGGCGAGCCCGAGCAGCTCGCAGCGCCGCGTCTTCGGCAATGGGTGCTCGATGGCTATCCCGGCGCGTCGCTCGCTCATCGGTCGCGCCCGAGCACTTTGGATAAAAAATCGTTCTCCATCGCCAACTGCCCGATCTTGGCGTGGAGCTTCTCTACCTCCTGCTCGTCATGCTGCGCCTTGACCGCGTTGCCACCGAACACGTCTTCGGCGCCTTCCGCCAGGCGTCGCTTCCAGTCCTGAATCTGGTTGGGGTGAACGTCGAACTGCTCGGCCAGCTCCGCCACCGTGCGCTCGCCCTTGATCGCCGCCAGCGCCACCTTCGCCTTGAACGCCGATGAGTGATTACGTCGCTTTCTCCGGGTCATCTTCCGCTCCTTCTCTCTCGAGAACTCTACGCCAGAAGATTCCACTTAGCAGGCTTCGATCTCTGTCCAGTCCCCGGGGTCCACCTCT
>JACDUA010000052.1 GCA_013519935.1 Ectothiorhodospiraceae bacterium WFHF3C12
AGGCCGCCCGGGACGTGCGGACGACCCAGCGGGACCGGGCGCGTCAGGAACTCGACCGCGTCGAACCGATGGCCCGCAAGGGCCTGGCCTCGGACCAGGAACAGGATGACGCGCGGCATGCCGTGGCCGAGGCCGTGGAGCAGCTCAAGCAGGCCGAGGCCGAGCGGGCCGAGGCGCAAGCCGCGCTTGCGGAGGCCCGGGTGGCGGTGCGCGAGCCGGAGGTGCTGCGCCGGCAGCAAGCCGTGGTCTCGGCCCGGTTGGCCGAGGCGCGCGCCGAGGTCGCCCTGCAGGAGGTGAACCTGGCCGATCGTGTGGTGCGCAGCCCCATCGACGGCGTGGTGGACAAGGTCTTCGTGGAGGCCGGGGAATACGTCGACGCGAGCCGCTACCTGATCATGGTCCACGAGCCCGGCCGGGTCTGGGTGGAGGCCCGGATCAAGGAAACGCGGCTGGCGCCCATCGCGGTGGGACAGCCCGTAAACGTGTCCGTGGACGCCTATCCGGATCGCGTCTACCAGGGGCGGGTCAAGCGGGTGGTGCGCGCGGCAACCAGCCAGTTCGCGCTGCTGCCGGACCCCAATCCCAGTGGCAACTTCACCAAGATCACCCAGCGCCTGCCCGTGCGCATCGCCCTCGATGACCCCGACGAAAGGCTTGCACCCGGCATGATGGTCGAGGTGGCCATCCATGTCGGAGGTTGATCAGCTCTTCGAGCGCTACGGCGCGGGCTACAAGTGGCTGGCCACCGCCACGGTCATGCTGGGCACGTTGTCCATGGTGATGGCCACGACCATCATCAACGTCGCCATCCCCGAGATCCGGGGCACCTTCGGCCTGGGCCAGGACCAGGTGCAGTGGCTGTCCACGGGCTACCTGGCGGCCATGACGGCCACCATGCTGGCCAACGCCTGGTGCGTGGAGGCGCTGGGCCAGCGGCGGACGTACATGACCGCCATGATGATCTTCGTCTTCTGCAGCTTTCTCGGTGGCCTGAGCCCCAACGCGGAGTTGCTGACCCTGGCGCGGGTGGGGCAGGGGGCTATGGCGGGCATCATCCAGCCGCTGGCGGCCATCACCATCTTCCAGGTCTTCCCGCCCAACGAGCGGGGCCGGGGCATGGGCATCTACGGCCTGGGGGTGATCCTGGGACCCGCCATCGGCCCGACCCTGGGCGGCGTGCTGGTGGACCTGTTCAACTGGCGCGCCGTGTTCTTCCTGGCGCCGCCATTCTGCGTTCTGGGCTTTCTCATGGCCACGGCCTTCATGCCCCGGCGCATGTCCGAGGACCCGCCGCCGCGATTCGATTTCTTCGGCTTCGGGCTGCTGTGCGCGGCCCTTGTCATGATCCTCTGGGGCCTGTCCAATGGGCCACGCCACGGATGGGACAGCGTCGCCGTGGAGGCCGCGCTCGCCGGTGGCGTGCTGTCCGGTTTCGGCTTCGTCCTGCGCTCCTTGCTGGCGGATCATCCCGTGCTGAATCTGCGGGTATTCACCAATCCCGGCTTCCTTTCCGGTTCGCTGGTGGCCTTTCTGCTGGGCGCGGGGCTTTTCGGGTCGACCTATCTGGTCCCGGTGTTCGTCCAGGAACTGCTGGGCTATACGGCGACGCAGAGTGGTCTCGTGCTCATGCCGGCCGGTCTGGCCATGGCGGCGGTCTTCCCGCCGGTCGGCCATCTGACCGACCGGGTCATGCCGCAGCGGCTGGTCATGCTGGGGTTGGCGTTGTTCGCCTTCTCGTCCGCGTTGCTGGCCGGGGTCGACATGAATACCGCGTTCTGGACCCTGGCGATATGGATTCTCATAGGCCGTGTCGGCCTGGGTTTGATTCTGCCGCCGGTAACGGCGGGCTCCCTGGACCTGTTGCCCGGCGGGCTGTTGCCCCACGGCTCCGGCGCGATCAACTTCTCACGGCAGCTGGGCGGGGCCTTCGGGGTCAACCTGTTGGCGATTTTTCTGGACGAGCGCACGCGCGTCCATACCCGCGAGCTCATTCAGGCCCAGACCCCGGGTACGCCGGCGGCCCGTGAAGCCACGTCGGAGCTGCTCAAGGTCCTGGAGCGCGCGGGGGTGCCGGACGTCCACCTGGGACCGGGTGCGCTTCACGTGATTGGCCGGGGCATCCACGGCCAGGGCTATGTCATGGGCTTCCAGGACAGCTTCATGTTGCTGGCGGCCGTGTTCGTGCTGGCGCTGGTCCCGGCCCTGGTGATGGGGCGCTATGTGCGCCGACACCGCCACGAGGGGCAACCCTACGCGGCGGTTTCTGAGTGACGAGCAGGAGTCGAGGAGATCGATCATGAGTGAAAATCCCAGCGTGCTGGTGCTCGGCGCCGGCGCCATCGGCGCCTTTTACGGCGCCATCCTGAACCGCGCCGGTTGCGAGGTCTCCGTGGTGCTGCGCTCCGAGTACGAGGCCGTCAACGAAAACGGCTTCGAAATCAGCAGCGAGCTCGGCGATCTCTCCTTCCGGCCCGCCGCCGTGTACCGCAGCGCGGCGGAATGTCCCACGCCCCCGGACTACCTGGTGGTGGGCCTGAAGGTGGTGGACGGCATCGATCGGGTCTCGGCCATGCGTCCGGCCGTTGGCCCCGATACGACCATCGTGTTGATCGAAAACGGCATCGACATCGAGCCGGAGATCGCCGAGGCGTTTCCGGATAACCGGCTGATCAGCGCGCTGGCCTATGTGGCGGTCAGCCGCGTGGCGCCGGGACGGGTGGTGCACAAAGCCTACGGCCAACTCGTCTTCGGCAATTTCCCGCGAGGCGTCGATGGGGTGACCGAGGCCTTCGGCGAGCTGCTGCGCAGTGGCGGCGTGAAGACCAAGGTGACGGATACCGTGGTCCGCGAGCGCTGGCGCAAGTGCGTCTGGAACGGCGCCTTCAATCCCGCCTCCGTGGTGGCGGGTGGGGCCGACACCCGCACCATGCTGGATGTCGCCGACGGCGAGGCGTTCATGGCCGCGTTGATGAACGAGATCATCGCGGTGGCCGCCGCGGATGGCCATGAGTTCCCCGCGGAAATGGTGCAGACGAGCCTGGAGCAGACGCGCAAGATGCCCGCCTACCGCAACAGCATGGCGCTGGACTACCTGCACGGCCGGCCGCTGGAGCTCGAGGCCATGCTGGGCAACGTGATCCGCCTCGCTCGCCGGCTGAACGTGGATGTGCCGCATCTGGAGACGGTGTATACGCTGGCGCGGATGCTGCTGGCGGAGAAGCCGCCGCTGGACGAATAAGGGTCTTTTCGGACCTCACGCCAAGGCGCAAAGGGCGCGAACGCAAGGCGGGGTGGAGGCCATTGGTGGGGGCGGCTGCCCGGCATGCCGTGGCGGCACCTGCAGGAGCGCCGCCAGGCGCGATTGCCTCGGTCTGGCGGGGCTGACCGAGGCTCGCGCCGCTCCTGCAGGTGGCTTCGATGGTCTGGTGTAGGAGCGGCCCCTGGCCGCGAACGGTGGCTTCGTTCCGGTAAGGCTGTTTTCGCCCGCCTGGCGGCGGCCGAAACCACAGTTGAGGTTAGGATCTGCCGATCGGCACAGGCGATCCTTGATGCGTTGCCGGATGGCAAGCCCATTCGACGTACGCGCGAACCTGTTCGCGGCCAGGGGCCGCTCCTACGGCCCCGAGGCTGCTCCTTGTAGCTCGGATCCTGGTTGTCCAGTGCACGCGTGGATGTCGGATGGCAAGGCCATCCGACCTACATGCGTTTTGGACCTCACGCCAAGGCGCAAAGGACGCGAACGCAAAGCGGGGTGGAGGCCAATGGTGGGGGCGGCTGCCCGGCATGCCATGGCGGACCTGTAGGAGCCCCGCAAGGCGCGATTGCCTCGGCCTGGCGGGGCTGACCGCGGCTCGCGCCGCTCCTACGGCCCCCGGGCTACTCCTTGTAGCTCGGATCCTGGTTGTCCAGCATCCGCAGCAGACGTAGGTCGGCACCGGCGTAGCCGGCGCCGACGGTGCATGCGTGGATGTCGGATGGCAAGGTCGTCCGACCTACGTGCGTTTTGGACCTCACGCCAAGGCGCAAAGGACGCGAACGCAAGGCGGGGTGGAGGCCAATGGTGGGGGCGGCTGCCCGGCATACCATGGCGGCACCTGAAGGAGCGCCGCCAGGCGCGATTGCCTCGGCCTGGCGGGGCTGATCGCGGCTCGCGCCGCTCCTGCGGCCCCCGGGCTACTCCTTGTAGCTCGGATCCTGGTTGTCCAGCATCCGCAGCAGCGCCGGCCAGGCGAACTGGCCCACCTGGGGCAGGCCCTGGGACTGCTCCAGGGTCGTGTCGATGGCCTGCTGGCTGGGCATGTGCAGCTCCTTGCCGGCCGTCAGGGCCTGGACCTGGATCTCGCAGGCGCGGACCAGGAAGTGGCTCCAGATAAAGGCCTCGGCGACATTGTTGCCGATGGTCAGCGTGCCGTGGTTGCGAAGCATCAGGATGTTCTTCTCGCCCAGGTCGTTGATGAGCCGCTCCCGCTCTTCGAGGTTCAGGGCGACGCCCTCGTACTCGTGCCAGGCGATGTGGCCGCGCACGAGCATCGCGGTCTGGCTCAGCGGCATCAGCCCCTCTTCCTGTGCTGAGACGGCCACCCCCGGCGCGTAGTGCAGGTGGATGACAGCACCGGCGTCCTCGCGGGCCATGTGCACCGCGCTGTGGATGGTGAAGCCGGCGGGATTGATCTTCTTGCTCTGGTCCGGGTCCACGACGTTGCCGTCCTGGTCCACCTTCACCAGGGAAGACGCGGTGATCTCGCTGAACAGGCGGCCGTACGGATTGATCAGGAAGTGGTGATCCGGTCCGGGAACCCGCGCCGAGAGATGGGTGAAAATCAGGTCATCCCAGCCGTAATGCGCAACGAGGCGGTAGCAGGCGGCTAGGTCCACGCGGACCTGCCATTCGTCCTGGGTCATCTCCCCAACCCCGGGGGCGAGGTCTGCAGTGCGCTGGCTCATGGTCGTCTCCTCCAGATCGATGTGTCCCGTCGGCAGGACACGGCGGTGTGCGGTACTATTAATTAGCTGGCTATCTATTAGCGTGACACCTGATAGTCCATCGGGTCCAAGAAGGACGCCGTCCACTTTAACACCAGGGCCGATATTGCACGAGGTAACGTCACCGTTGTTCCACGCCGCAATACCGCGTGCCCGCGGGCTTCGGCCCGCGGGTGCCGCGTGCCCGTCACAAGGTCAGAATGATCTTGCCCAGGTGCTCGTTGGCGGCCATGGCCTTGTGGGCGCTGACGGCGTCGTCGAAAGCGAAACGCCGGGAGATGCAGGGCCGGAGCCGGCCCGACGTGAACATGGCCGCCAGGCGATTGTTGAAGACCTGGGCAACGCGGATGCGTTCCTCCAGTGGCTGGGCGCGCATGGTCATGGCCTTGATGCCGCGCCGGCCCATGAGCAGCGCCCCGAGGTTGATCTCGCCCTTGCGGCCCCCCATCAGCCCGACGATGATCGCCCGGCCCTCGGTCCGCAGGGTGGCGATAGTGTCGTTCAGCCGGTCGCCGGCGACCATCTCCACGGCCACGTTGATACCGCCCGTGGCCCCGGTGACGGCTTCGGCCACACCGTCCTCGCCGTCGATGGCGTCCAGGTCCAGCTCCAGGCCGAGGGCCTTGGCCTGGTCGAGCCGCTCGCGGGAACGGCTGGTTCCCACCACACGGGCGCCGGCCGCCCGGATCAGCTGCGCCGCAGCCATGCCCACGCCGGAGGTCACCGGCCGGACCATCGCCCATTCGCCGGCCTGAAGGCCGCCTTCGATGAACAGGGCCCGGTAGGCGGTGAGGAAGTCCTCGGGCAGGGCGGCGGCGTCGGCCGCGTCGATGCCTTCGGGGATGCCGATCAGCTCCCGCTCGGTGGTGACGATGTACTCGGCATAGGCGGCACCCGGAACCAGACCCATGACGCTGTCACCGACTTGATGGCCGAGCACCTTGTCGCCAACCGCGTCGACCACGCCGGCGTATTCCAGCCCGGGGATGCGCGGGTCGAAGCCCGGCGGGGCGGGGTAGAGGCCCTGGACCTGAAGCAGGTCGGCGCGATTGATGCCGACGGAGCTCACGCGCACGCGGACCTCGCCGGGTCCGGGAGTCGGCGTCTCGGTTTCGGCAAGTTGCATTTTGGGACTTTTTTGGTCGCTATCTTCCGCGATCAGCCAGGCTTTCATCAGTCAGTACTCCCCTCGTTATTTGTGGGGTTCGGAGCCGATACCGTATCGGCTGCGCCCCGCCCTGGAAAGAGTCAGAGGTGATCATGAGCCAGTCGCTCAACTATCCGTTTCCCGAGCCGCCCGCCGAGGGCGCGACTCTGGAGGTCGCGCCCGGCATTCACTGGTTGCGTCTGCCGCTGCCCTTCGCCCTGGACCATATCAATGTCTGGCTCCTGGAAGACGGTGATGGCTGGACGCTAGTGGACACCGGGCTCGGGACGGATCAGACCCGCGAGCACTGGCAAGCAGTGGCGGGCCTGGTCCTCGATGGCCAGCCGGTGCGGCGCATCGTCGTTACCCATTACCACCCGGACCATATCGGTCAGGCCGCGTGGCTGGCCGAGACCCACGACGCGGTGGTCCACCTCACCGATGGCGAGATGGCCCATGCCCGGCGGGTTCATGGAATGGCCGACGAGGAGGCCGGCGCCCGGCTCGCCGAGCTGTTTGCGCACCACGGCCTGGATACGGACAGGGCCAACGCGCTGCGCCAGCGGGGCAATACCTATCGGCGGCTGGTCCCGCGGATCCCGGATCGGCACGTCACCCTGGGCGACGGGGACACGCTCGCCATCGGCGATCGGCACTGGCGGGTCGTCGTCGGGCGCGGTCACTCGCCGGAGCATGCCTGCCTGTACAGCGAATCGGGTGATCAGCCCGTGCTGATCGCGGGAGACCAGGTCCTGCCGAAGATCTCCAGCAACGTCAGCGTCCGCCCGGAGGCCGAGCACGAGGATCCCCTGGGCGAGTTTCTCGCGTCGCTGGAGCGGCTCGGAGCGCTGCGCTCCGGGACCCGTGTCCTGCCGTCCCATGGCGGTGTCTTCGAAGGCCTGCCCGAGCGCTGCGCGGCGCTAATGCACCACCACGAGGCGCATCTCGAGCGGCTGCTGGGTGTGTTGTCCCAGCCCGGAACGGCGGCAGACATGCTGCCGGTACTGTTCCGGAAGGGCCTCGACAATCACCAGATCATGTTCGCCATGGGCGAGAGCGTCGCCCATCTGCGTCACCTGGAGGTGCGGGGTCTGGTTGAGAGAGACGGTGACGAGCCGGTGCGGTTCCGCCGCGTGGATTGATTCCGGTTGCGCTCAGCGGTTGTCACGAAAAATTCACGGAGTCCAGGTCTCTTCCCCGGCCGGTACCGGGTATCGTCTTAGCTCGCCAGATTCGGCAGTGACACGCGCCGGGGGACAAGATCATGGAAGTGGACAACCAGGACCTGCAGGGCCTCGTTCGGGCGGTCTCGCGGGATTGGCAGGATCTGGAGCTCCCGCCGGTGACGGACTGGGATCTGTTCGAGGTTCTGCTGGAGGCCATGCAGCACCAGGGCGGGGATCGCCACGCCCGCCAGGCGGTCCTGGCCGCTCTATTGGCCGCCCGCAGCAAGCTTGCCCAGGCCGGTAACGCCGAACGAGTGGCGGATTATCTCGCGGCCATCGACGACCACGTCGTGCGCCTGCGGGCCGCCGCACACTGAGCCGCGGTGGCCTCGGCCATGCCCCCTTGGCCTTGTCCGCGGGGGGCTTCAAAGGCCGGAGATTCCGCGCGGCAAGGCGACGCGATGGGTAGCCGGCGGCGGCGTCGATCCGCCGCCACGCCCGGCCCCATTTCGATCAGGGGCAGTCCGTGACCCGGCTTGCTGCGTCGCAACGTAACAAGCCGGGTAGGGGTTCTCCAGCTGCAACCGGGCCTTACAACAAAAAGTTCATGAACCGGTCATGTTGGCGTTAGCCACCGGGTCAGCCAATCGCGCCGTCCTCGCGCAGGCTGCGAAGGTCTTCGCTGGTCAGGCCAAGCAGGCCACCGAGCACGGTATCGGTGTCCTGTCCGAGGGACGGCGCCGCGTCGACCTCGCCAACGGATGTGCCCTGAAAATGAATGGGATTGGCAACGCCCGGCACGCTGGTACCGTCGGGCCGCGGATATTCGCGTTGCATGCCCCGGGCCTGGACCTGGGGGTCGGCGAAGACTTCGCCCACGTCGTTGATGGGCCCGCAGGGCACCCCCACGGCCTGCAGGGCTTCCAGCCATTCAGCGCGGTCGCGGGCGCGAAGCCGCTCCTCGATCCTGGCTATCAGCGCGTCCCGGTTGGCGACGCGCTGGGCGTTGGTGGCGTAGTCCGGGTGCTCGGCCAACGTCTCCAGGCCCACGACATCGCAGAAGCGGCGGAACTGGTCATCGTTGCCAACGGCCAGCACCAGGTGGCCGTCGGCGGCGGGAAAGGCCTGGTAGGGCACGATGTTCGGGTGGCTGTTGCCGAGCCGGCCGGGGACGTTGCCGGACACCAGGTAGTTCATCGCCTGGTTGGCCAGGGTGGCGACCTGGACGTCCAGCAGGGACAGGTCGATATGCTCGCCCTCGCCGGTACGGTCCCGGCGCCGCAGGGCCGCCAGCACGGCCGTGGAAGCGTACATGCCCGTGAAGACGTCCGTCAGCGCGACGCCAACCTTCAGCGGTCCCCCGCCAGGCGCCTCGTCCGGCTGGCCGGTCACGCTCATCAGGCCCCCCATGGCCTGGATGAGCAGATCGTAGCCGGCGCGTTCCCGGTAGGGACCCGTCTGGCCGAAACCGGTAATGGAGCAGTAGATCAGCCCGGAGTTGACCGCCCGAAGGCTGTCGTAGTCCAGCCCGTAGCGCGCCAGGCCGCCGGCCTTGAAATTTTCCAGCAGGACGTCCGACTGCGCGGCGAGATCGCGAATGAGCGCCTGGCCGCGCGCGGAGCCGATATCCACGGCCACGGAGCGTTTGCCCCGATTGCAGCTGTGGAAATAGGCGGCTTCGCCGGTGGGAAGGAAGGGCGGGCCCCAGCCGCGGGTGTCGTCACCCCGGCCGGGCCGCTCGATCTTGATAACCTCGGCACCGAGGTCGGCAAGCAACTGGCCGGCCCAGGGGCCGGCCAGTATTCGGCTCATGTCCAGCACGCGGATGCCGTCGAGGCAGGAATCCTTCATACCGCTGTGCCGGCCGGGCCGTCTCAGTCGAGCTTGCCGACTGCTTCGGTCAGCTCGGGGACCGCCTGGAACAGGTCGGCCACCAGACCGTAATCGGCCACGTCGAAGATCGGTGCCTCTTCGTCCTTGTTGATGGCGACGATGACCTTGCTGCCCTCCATGCCGGCCAGGTGCTGGATGGCGCCGGAGATGCCGCAGGCGATGTACAGGTCAGGCGCGACGATCTTGCCCGTCTGGCCGACCTGGTAATCGTTGGGCACGAAGCCGGCATCCACGGCGGCGCGGGAGGCGCCGATGGCCGCGTTGAGCTTGTCGGCCAGCTTCTCCAGGATGGCGAAGTTCTCGCCGCTGCCCATGCCGCGGCCGCCCGAGACGACGATCTTGGCGCTGGTCAGCTCGGGGCGCTCGGACTCGGTCAGCTCCTGGCCGACGAACTCCACGCGCGGCGAGACGGATTCGGCATCGACGTTCTCCACCTCGCCGCTGCCACCCTCGGCGGCTGCGCGCTCAAAGGCAGTGCCACGAACCGTGATGACCTTGATGGCGTCGGAGGATTTCACCGTGGCCAGGGCGTTGCCCGCATAGATCGGGCGCACGAAAGTGTCCTCGGATTCCACCTTGGTGATGTCCGAAACCTGCTGGACGTCGAGCCGTGCGGCGACACGGGGCATGAGGTTCTTGCCGAACGTGCTGGCCGGCGCCAGGACATGGCTGTAGTCCTTGCCCTCGCGCGCGATCAGCGGCGCCAGGTATTCGGCGACCGGATGCTCGTAGCTGTCGTCGTCGGCGAGCTTGACCTTCTTGACGCCGGCGACCTTGGCGGCCTGGTCGGCCACGGCCTGGCAGCCCTTGCCGGCCACCAGGACGTGAATGTCGTCGCCGATCTGGCTGGCGGCGTTGATGGTCGTCAGCGTGCCACCCGCCAGGGCGCTGTTGTCGTGTTCTGCGATGACGAGAATGGCCATTTAAATCACCTTCGCTTCGTTGTGGAGCTTCTCCACCAGCTCCTGGACGCTCTCGACCTTGACGCCGCCCTTGCGCTTCGGCGGCTCCTCGACCTTTACCGTGCTCAGCCGGTGCTCGACGCTGACGCCGAGCTCGTCGGGGGTCATGGTGTCCAGCGGCTTCTTCTTGGCCTTCATGATGTTCGGCAGCTTGGCGTAGCGCGGCTCATTGAGGCGCAGGTCGGTGCTGACCACCGCGGGCAGCTGGACGGAGAGCGTTTCGAGGCCGCCGTCGATCTCCCGGGTCACCTTGAGCTTGCCGTCCGCCGGCTCGATCACCGAGGCGAACATGGCCTGGGGCCAGTCGAGCAGCTCGGCCAGCATCTGGCCGGTCTGGTTCGCATCGTCGTCGATGGCCTGCTTGCCGAGGATCACCAGATCCGGCTGCTCCTTCTCGACCACGCCCTTGAGCAGCTTGGCCACGGTGAGGGATTCCAGCTCCGTCTCGGTCTCGACCAGGATGCCGCGGTCACCGCCCATGGCGAGGCCGGTCCGTATGGTCTCCTGGGACTGGGTGGCGCCGATGGAGACCACCACGACTTCCTCCACCGCGCCGGATTCCTTCATCCGGACGGCTTCTTCAACCGCGATCTCATCGAACGGGTTCATGGACATCTTGACGTTGGCCGTCTCGACGCCCGACCCGTCTGCCTTGACGCGGATGCGGACGTTGTAGTCCACGACCCGCTTCACAGGAACCAGTACTTTCATGGCTGTCGTCTCGTCGTTTTAAGGGTTTATTTCGCTATGCAAAAAGTAATTCCGCAAAAAAGGCAGCGGGAGCATAGGCTTGCGCGTATAACGTGTCAAGGATACCCGCCTAGCGCTCGGCTGACTAACCGGCTGACAGAAATCATGGCGCTGCCCGCGCGGGAAATCTGTACCCCGTGGAGTATTCGGCCGCGGGTGCGTCAACGTTCAGCCCGCCCACGCTCCGTAGGCCGTGGCCGCAAGCCACAGCAGCAGGCAGGTGGCGACGACGTAGGGGCCGTTCCATCCATAACCCACCGTGTAGGGCGATGTCCGGGCCAGCCGTGCCGTCATCAGCATGGAGGCCGTCAGCGGTGAGGTGACCATGGCCAGACCCCAGCCCGCCATGAGCCCCGCGGCCATTATCGGCACTGGAATGCCGAGGGCGGCGGGGTCCCGGAGCACCGAGGCCAGCAGCGTGACGCTGACAATGGGGTTGAGCCCGACCTGGGCGGCGATCACCACCAGGACCGTGGCCCCGGCGGCCAGCCCCGCCCCCGCCAGACCCAGCCCGAGGATCTGCTCGGCGACCCAGCTGCGCGGCAGCATCTCGGCGAGAACCACGCCGATGAAGCCCGCGCTGCCAAGCACCGCGACCTCCGTGCGCATGCCCGGGAAAAAGGTGAGCGAGCGGCGCCGGAACGCCGTTGCCGCCCGGCGCAGGCCCAGCCCTCCGCCCAGGCGGTGACGCTGAACGGCCATCCAGACGAAGGCGCTGACCGGCACGGTGAACAGCACGGCCGTCGGCAATCGCGTCCCGGCCACCCAGGCCGCGCCGAAGGTGAACAGCACGATCGCGGCCAGCACCGCCACGAACCGCAGCAGCGGGCGCAGGGGCGTGCCCGTGGTTTCCGGTACCAGCGAGGCCAGATGGCGGGGCGCGGCGATGCGGTCCTGGGCCCAGCCGGTCAGGAACAGTATGGCGGCCGTAGCGGCGGTGTACGGCAGCAGCGTGACCCAGCGCAGGGTCGGGTAATTGGACAGGATCACGGCCAGCGCGATGCCCAGCGGAGAGATGATCGGTGCCAGCGAGAAGCCACGCAGGATGGCCGTGAGCATGCGCCTTGTCCTCGCCTGCTGGACCTCGCTGTGGCCTCCGGCGGCCTGAAGGGTGTTGCCCTTGAGGCTCATGACGCCGAGCAGCGCGATCACGCCCAGGTTGAGAATCAGCCCGAACGCCGCCGACCCGAGGGACAGCGTGGCGTAGCGCCAGCGCGGCGGCTGGCGGATGAGCGCCGCGCCGCAGCGCTTGACCAGTGGGGAGTGGGCGGCGGCCATGCGCAGCGTGCCCAGGCAGGTAATGAACGTGGCGAAGAAGGCGGCGCGGTCCAGTGCGTCGGTGAGCAGCGGGGCCGGGGTCGGTGCGCCGGGATAAAGCACGACGGCCGTCAGCACCGCCGCGCCGCCGAGCATCAACCGCGCCGTGAGGGACTGCCGTCGCCATTCCAGTACCACGAACACCAGCAGGGCGGCGCCGGCGATATAGCTCAGCCACGACGGCGCGCCCAGCAGCCCGGCCAGGGTGCAGAGGATGACGATCTGTAAGGGCAGGGCGCGTGCCGCGGCGGCCATGGACCCCCCGGAAGTCGGCAAAAAGGGCGGGCAGTTTAGCGGCGCCGCGCGTCCGCGTCAGGCGCTGCGCCCGGCAGCCGCCTGGTCGCGCAGCTTGCCCTTGAGAATCTTGCCCGTGGCCGTGGCGGGCAGTGTCTCCATGAATATGATGGTCGTCGGGCGCTTGTACGCGGAAAGCCGCTCGGCCGCGAAGGCCTTGAGCGCCTCGGCCGTGAGTCCGGACCCGGGTACCGGTTGAATGAAGGCGACCACTTCCTCGTTGTCCTGGACCTGCCGTCCGACGACCGCGGAGAGGGTGACGTCGGGGTGCTCGTTGAGCACCGCCTCCACGTCAGGGGGGTAGACGTTGAACCCGGAGCGGATGATGAGCTCCTTGGAGCGGCCGACGATGAACAGATTGCCGTGCTCGTCGATGCGAGCGAGATCACCGGTATTCAGCCACCCGTCCTCGGTCAGCACCTCGGCCGTGGCCTCGGGCCGGCGGTAGTAGCCCTTCATCAGATTCGGACCGCGGACCCAGAGCTCGCCCACCGCGCCGTGGTTCACCTCCTGCCCGTTGTCATCGAGCAGCCTGTAGTCCAGGCCCGGCAGCACCTTGCCCACCGTGATGGTGTCGTGGTGCTCGCCGATACGGGTCTGGCTGATGGTGGGGCTGGCCTCCGTGAGGCCGTAACCGTTGTGCAGGGTGGTGCCGAAGACCGGCTCCACCCGGCTCTTGAGGTCCAGGTCCAGGGGCGAGCCGCCAGCGGACGTGTACTCCAGCGCATCGGCCCGCAGGGTGTGGTCCTGGGCCTTGAGGTATTCCAGTGTCCTCGCGTACATGGCGGGTACGCCCTGCAGGACGTTAATGGCTTCGTTTTCCAGCGCCGCCACGAGCTCGGCCGGGTCGAAGCGCGGGACCGCGTAGAGGCACGCGCCATTCGCCAGGGCCCCCAGGCAGACCGACGACAGCCCGAATACATGGGACGTCGGCAGCACGCCGTAGACGCGTTTTCCCGGCTTGAGATTGCGCATGCCGCCGGACACCCGGGCGATGAAGAGCACGCCACGGTGGGTCAGCATGACCCCCTTGGGCGCGCCGGTGGTGCCGGAGGTATAGATCATGGCCGCGACCTGGTCGGCACCCGCGGCCTCGACCGGGGCTGGCTCGACGTCCGCCAGCGGCTCGACGGCCAGCTCACCGATGAGCGGTGCCGTGATGCGTTCCGCGCCGTTGCGTTCGGCGTGCTCCCGGGCGGCCGGGGAAACCTCCACCGTGTAGAGGACGCGACGCGGTTGACAGTTGTCGCGGATGTGGTCGATTTCCGACCCGCTCAGTCGGGCATTGATGATGGCCACCCAGACGTCCAGGTCGCCGGCGGCCAGCAGCAGGCTGACCAGGGCCCGGCCGTTTTCGCTGACCACCATGATGCGATCGCCCCGGCGCACGCCCATCCGTTCCAGCCATTCCCGCGTGGCGTCGATGGCTTCGCCGAGCTCCCCGTAGGTCCAGCGCACCTGCGGGTCCACCAGCGCCGGAGCTTGGGGCTCGCGCTCGATCCATTCCCGGACGGCCGTGGTGACGCGGTCCGGGAGGCTGGCCGTGATTTCGCTGGCCCAGCGGCCGTCGACTCGTTCGTCCGGTGCCCGCACTACTGGGCCTCGCGGATCATGTTGCGCGCGACGACGATCTGCTGGATCTGGGTCGTGCCCTCGTAGATACGGAACAGCCGCACATCGCGATAGAAACGCTCCACGGCGTACTCGTTGATGTAACCCGCGCCGCCGTGGATCTGCACCGCGCGGTCGGCCACCCGGCCCACCATCTCGGCGCAGTAGAGCTTGGCGCAGGAGGCGAGCATGCTGACGTTCTCTTCGGCGTCCTTGCGCCGGGCGGCGTCCATCACCATGCAGCGGGCGGCGTAGGCCTCGGCCTTGCTGTCGGCCAGCATGGCCTGAATGAGCTCATGCTCGGCGATGGGCTTGCCGAACTGCTTGCGGTCCATGGCGTAGCGCAGGGCGTCGTCGATAAGGCGCTCGGCAACGCCGACGCAGACGGCGGAGATGTGCAGCCGGCCGCGGTCGAGCACCTTCATGGCGGTCTTGAAGCCCTGGCCTTCCTTCTCCGGGCCGCCGATCATGTTCTGCGCGGGGACGCGGCAGTCCTCGAAGATGATGTCGCAGGTGTGCGCGCCCTGCTGGCCCATTTTCTTGTCGGGCTTGCCGCGGTGGATGCCGGGGGTGTCGCCGTCCACCAGGAACGCCGAGATGCCGCCGGCGCCCTTGTTCTCGGGGTTGGTACGGGCCATGACGGTGAACACGCCGGCCTCGGGCCCGTTGGTGATGTAGCGCTTGGTGCCGTTGAGCACGTAATGGTCGCCGTCACGGATGGCCGTGGTACGCAGGGAAGCGGCGTCGGAGCCGACGTCCGGCTCGGTGAGGCAGAACGAGCCGATCAGCTCGCCGGTGGCCATCTTCGGGACATACTGCTGTTTCTGCTCGTCGGTGCCGTCGATGAGCACGCCCTGCGAGCCGATGCCGTTATTGGTGCCGAAGATGGAGCGGAAGGCGGGGGAGGTGTGGCCGATCTCGAAGGCGATCAGCGCCTCCTCCTCCATCGTCAGGCCCAGGCCGCCGTACTCCTCGGGGATGGACAGGCCGAACAGCCCCATGTCCTTCATCTCCTGGAGGATGTCCTCGGGGATCGCGTCCTCGCTGGCGACCTGCTCCTCGGCCGGAATCAGCCGTTCGCGGACGAAACGGCCAATGGTGTCGATAAGCTGGTTGATCGTTTCCTGATCTCTAATCACGATGACCCCCTGTGCGGTTTCCGCTCACATGCGGCTCATGGCCGCCTGGACATTCTGTACAAGCTGTTTCAGCCGCGGCCCCAGCTCGGCATCGAGACGGTGCTCGGGGAGCAGGAAGGACGGGCCGCCGCAGTTGAATCCGTATACATAGCCGTTCTCGTTCTGGACCAGCGGCACGCCGACGGCGTTGACGTCGCCGTCCCAGTCGCCGATGACCTTCACGTAGCCGTGCTCCATGTAATAGTCGCAGGCTTCCTCGATGGCGTCGCGCAGTTGCGGCCATTCCGGACCGGTGCGCTTCTCGATGTGCTGCATCAGGTATTCGCGCTCCCCCAGGGGCAGGGCGGCGAGAAAAGCCCGGCCCATGGCCGTCGTTGCAATGGGTATGCGCGAGCCGATATCCAGGCGCAGCGTCACGGCCCCGCTGCCGCGGCAGTTATCCAGGTAGATCATGGACAGCCGCTCGCGGGCGCCCAGGGCCACGGCGGCGTTGGCCTCGTCGGCGAGCTCCTGCATCAGCGGGCGTGCCACCTGGCGGATGCCGAAGGTGGACAGGGTCGCGTAGCCGAGCGCCAGGACGCCGGTGCCGAGCTGGTAGCGCTCGAGCCGTTCGGAGTAGGAGAGGTAGCCGAGCTTGGTCAGGGTGTAGGTCAGCCGCGTGACGGTGGGCTTGGGCAGCCCGGTGCGCCGGGCGATCTCCTGGTTACCCAGGAAGCCGTCCCCCGGCTTGAAGGCACGCAGCACCTCGAGCCCGCGTGACAGGGCCGTGACGAACTTGCGGTCCTTCGGTTCGTTTTCGTCCGTAAATGGATTCGATGCGCTCGCGCTCACCGCGGTGACCTGACTGGCGTTCTGAGAAGCGGAACAGTGTTTCGCCGTATTGCGTCGGACTCTGTCACGGCCTATCCTGAGTGTCAATATTGCGAAATCAAGTTTCGCATAGCGGAATTATACCGTCAAGCAGCGACTTGACGGGGCATGGTTGGAGGGCAACACGTCAATGGCGCAGGAAGAGGTCGCCGAGGGGCTTCGCTTCGGAATCGTCGGCGCTGGCGCAATGGGGCGCGGCGTGGCGCAGATCGCGGCCCTGGCGGGCTGCGAGGTCGCGCTCTTCGACGTTCGCGAGGGCGCGGTAACCGAGGCCGTGGACTTCGTGCATGGCATGATCGGCCGGCTCGCGGACAAGGGCAAGGTGGATGAAGCCGCCGCGGCCGCGGCAAAGGCACGCATTCGCCCGGCCACCGAGCTCGGGGCGCTCGCCGGCTGCGGCCTGGTGCTGGAGGCCATTATCGAGGAGCTCGAGGCCAAGCAGACGCTGTTCCGGCAGCTGGAAGACATCGTCTCCGCCGACGCCATCCTGGCCACCAACACTTCGTCGCTGTCCGTGACCGCCATCGCCTCCGCGTGCCGGCGACCGGAGCGCGTGGCGGGGTATCACTTCTTCAATCCCGTGCCGCTGATGCGCATCGTCGAGGTGATACGCGGCGTGCGTACCGAACCGTCCGTGGCCGACCGGCTCGCCACCCTGGCGCGGGAGATGGGGCATTTCCCCGCCCGTACGACGGATACGCCGGGTTTCCTGGTCAACCACGCCGGGCGCGGGTACGGCACGGAGGCCTTGCGGATCGTCGACGAGGGCATAGCGGACGTCCATACCCTGGACCGGTTGCTGCCGGCCGTCGTCGGGTTCCGCATGGGCCCCTTCGAGCTGCTGGATCTGACCGGCCTGGATGTCTCCCACCGGGTCATGGAGTCCATCTATCATCAGTTCTACGAGGAGCCGCGGTTCCGACCGTCCACCATTACCCGACAGCGGCTCACCGCCGGCCTGCTGGGCCGCAAGACCGGCGAGGGCTTCTACCGCTACGAGGACGGCAAGCCGGTGGCGCCACCGTCGCCCGAGCCGCCGCGGGCGGAGCCCCGCCCGGTATGGGTCAGCTCCGCGGACCCGGCAGCGGCCGGGCAGGTCCGTGCCGTACTGGAGCAGGGCGGCGTCGAGGTCGAGCTCGGCGAGGCGCCGGGTGATCGTGCGGTGTGCGTGGTCACGCCGCTGGCCGGCGACGTCACCACCGCCGTGACCGAGCAGGGGCTCGACCCGCGCCGCAGCGTGGGCGTCGACACCTTCGCGGGGCTCGAAACCCGGCGCACGCTGGCCACTACCCCGGTTACCGATCCGGCCTTCCGCGACAGTGCGCTGTCGGCCTTCGGCGCCGACGGCGGGACGGTGGAGCGAATCCACGACAGCGCCGGATTTGTGGTGCCGCGCGTAGTGTCTACCATTGTTAACATCGGCTGCGACATCGCCCAGCAGCGCATCGCCGATCCGGACACCATCGATCGTGCCGTGGAGCTGGGGCTGGGCTATCCTCGAGGGCCGCTCGCCATGGGCGATCACTTTGGGGCGGAGCGGGTTCTCGCAGTGCTGGAAGGGCTGTACGCCTTCTACGGCGACCCCCGCTACCGGCCAAGTCCATGGCTCAAACGCCGGGCCCGTCTCGGCGTCTCGCTAACCACCCCGGAGAACTGAGGGAACCCACATGCTGGATGCCTACATCTACGACGGCATACGCACGCCGATCGGCCGCCATGCCGGCGCCCTGGCGCCGGTGCGTCCCGACGACATGTACGCGCACGTGCTGCGCCATCTCGTCGAGCGCAACGATTTCGACGTCACCGAGTACGAGGACGTGATCGCCGGTTGCACGAACCAGGCGGGCGAGGACGCCCGCAACGTGGCCCGGCACGCGGGCCTGCTTTCGGGGTTGCCGGTGGATACGGCGGGCCTGACGGTGAATCGCCTGTGCGGCAGTGGTCTCGCGGCTATCGTCGACGCCGCCCGCGCGGTGACCTGCGAGGAAGGCGGCCTCTTCCTGGCCGGCGGCGTGGAGAGCATGAGCCGCGCGCCGTTCGTCATGGCCAAGGCCGAGACGCCCTACAGCCGAAACTTTCGCATGTTCGACAGCACCATCGGCGCGCGCTTCCCGAACCCGAAGGTGGAGGCGGAGTACGGCTCCGATACCATGCCGCAGACCGGTGACAACGTCGCCCGCGACCATGACATCGGCCGTGAGGCGTCCGACGCCTTCGCTGCCCGTTCCCAGGCGCTCTACGAGCGGGCGCGGCAGGACGGCTTCTACGATGGCGAGCTGCTGCCCATCGACGTGCCCCAGGGCCGCAAGAAGCCGCCGGTGACCGTCAGCGCCGACGAGCATCCACGCCCCGGTAGCGATGCCGACAAGCTCTCCGGGCTGCCGAGCCTGTTCGACGGCGGCGTCGTGACCGCCGGCAACGCCAGCGGTGTCAATGACGGTGCCGGCGCCGTGATCGTCGGTTCCCGCGCCATGGGCGAGAAATACGGGGCCAAGCCCCGGGCGCGCATCGTTTCCGCCGCGGTGGCCGGCGTGCCGCCGCGGGTCATGGGCCTGGGCCCGGTCTATTCCTCCCGCAAGGCGCTGGAGCGGGCCGGGTTGTCCCTGAACGACATGGATGTCATTGAGATCAACGAGGCCTTTGCCTCCCAGGTGCTTGGCTGCCTCAAACTGCTGGAGATCGACGCCAACGACGAGCGCGTCAATCCCAACGGCGGGGCCATCGCCGTGGGGCATCCGCTGGGCTGCTCGGGGGCGCGTCTTGCCCTGACGGCCATGCGGCAGCTCGAGCGCATCGAGGGCCGGTACGCGCTGGTGACCATGTGCATCGGCGTGGGCCAGGGTATCGCTGCAGTGATCGAGCGGGTCTGAACCCGAACAATCCGGAGGAAATCCAATGTCATCCTTTAACTGGGACGATCCGCTTCGGCTGGAGGAGCGGCTCACCGAGGAGGAGCGCATGGTGCGCGACTCCGCCCACAGCTACTGCCAGGAGAAGCTCTTCCCGCGAGTGCTGGAGGCCAACCGTCACGAGATCTTCCACCGGGAGATCATGAACGAGATGGGCGAGCTCGGCTTTCTGGGCCCGACGATTCCCGAGGAGTACGGCGGCGCGGCGGTCAACCACGTCTGCTATGGGCTCATCGCCCGCGAAGTCGAGCGGGTCGACTCCGGCTACCGGTCGGCCATGAGCGTGCAGTCCTCCCTGGTCATGCATCCGATCAACGAGTTCGGCTCCGAGGAGCTCAAGCAGAAATTCCTGCCCAAGCTGGCCACCGGTGAATTCGTCGGCTGTTTCGGGCTGACGGAGCCGGATCACGGCTCCGACCCGGGCAACATGTCCACCAAGGCGAAGCGGGTGGACGGCGGGTTCAAGCTCAGCGGCGCGAAGACCTGGATCACCAACTCGCCCATCGCGGACGTGATGGTCGTGTGGGCCAATCTGGAGGGCAAGATCAACGGCTTTGTCCTGGAGCGGGGCATGGAAGGGCTGAGCACGCCCAAGATCGAGGGCAAGTTCTCTCTGCGTGCGTCCATCACCGGCGAGATCGTCATGGACGAGGTGTTCGTCCCCGCGGAGAACCAGCTCGACGTCGAGGGGCTGAAGGGGCCCTTCAGCTGCCTGAACAAGGCCCGTTACGGCATCGCCTGGGGGTCCATGGGCGCGGCGGAATTCTGCTGGCACCAGTCCCGGGACTACACGCTGCAGCGCAAGCAGTTCGGCCGTCCCCTGGCCGCGACGCAGTTGATCCAGAAGAAGCTCGCCGACATGCAGACCGAGATCACCCTGGGCCTGCAGTCGGTGGTGCAGCTGGGCCGGTTGATCGATTCGGGCAACTGGGCCCCGGAGATGGTCTCGCTGCTCAAGCGCAACAACTGCGGCAAGGCGCTCGACATCGCCCGCGTTGCCCGCGACATGCACGGCGGCAACGGTATTTCGGACGAGTATCACGTCATACGCCACGTGATGAACCTGGAGGCCGTGAACACCTACGAGGGTACCCACGACATCCACGGCCTGATCCTGGGCCGGGCGCAGACGGGCATTCAGGCGTTTACGGGTTAGCACCGCTCCTGTCCGCCGGCCGCGGCCCCGTGTGGCCGCGGCCGTAATTGGGTAGAATCGGCCGCCGGCGTGCCGCCGGACCCGCTCTGGCGCAATGAATTCAACTGGTCCCGAGGAGGCATCAATGGATCCCCGACATCCCAACCATCAGCAGGACGTTGAACGCGAGCCGATGGAGGTGGACGTATTGATCGTCGGTGGCGGCCCCGCCGGGCTGTCGGCTGCGATCCGCCTGCGTCAGCTGGCCGAGGAGCGGGGCGAGGACCTGGCGGTCGTCGTCATCGAAAAGGGCAGCGAGGTGGGTGCCCATATCCTCTCCGGCGCCGTGATGGACCCCAAGGCGATCAACGAGCTGATTCCGGACTGGCAGGACAAGGGCGCGCCGCTGAACACCCCGGTCACCCGGGACGAGTTCCTGTTCCTGACCGAGAAGAAGGCCTACAAGTCGCCCATACTGCCGCCCCAGATGAAGAACCACGGCAACTACATCGTCAGCCTGGGCAACGTCTGCCGCTGGCTGGCCGAGCAGGCGGAGGCGGCCGGCGCCGAGGTCTATTCCGGGTTTGCCGGCGCCCAGGTGCTGTACAACGAGGATGGCTCGGTGGCCGGCGTCGCCACTGGCGACATGGGGCTGGACGAGGAAGGCAAGCCGGGCCCGAACTACGAGCCGGGCGTCGAGCTGCGGGCGAAGATGACGCTGTTCGGCGAGGGCTGCCGAGGCTCTCTCACCAAGGAGGTCCTGGACAGGTTCGATCTATGCGAGGGCCGCGATCCGCAGACCTATGGCATTGGCGTCAAGGAGCTGTGGGAGGTGGATCCCTCCAAGCACGAGCAGGGCAAGGTGGTGCACACCGCCGGCTGGCCGCTGGACAACGACACGTATGGCGGGTCGTTCATCTATCACCTGGAGGACAACCAGGTGGCCATCGGCTTCATCGTCGGTCTGGACTACAAGAACCCGCATCTCTCGCCCTTTGACGAGATGCAGCGCCACAAGCTCCATCCGGCGGTGAAGCCGCTGCTGGAGGGCGGCCGGCGCATCAGCTACGGCGCCCGTGCGCTGGTCGAGGGCGGCGTGCAGTCCCTGCCGAAGCTGGGTGCGCCGGGTGCGCTGCTGATCGGCGACTCCGCGGGCTTCCTGAACGTGCCGCGCATCAAGGGCTCCCACAATGCCATCAAGACCGGCATGCTGGCTGCGGAGGCCACCTATGACGCGGTAACCGGCGGCGGCAACGACGCCACGCAGGCCTACGAGAGCGCGGTGCGCAACAGCTGGGTGTGGGACGAGCTGCAGCGGGCGCGCAACGTCCGGCCGGCGTTCGCCCGGTGGGGTCTGATCGGCGGCACGCTGTATACCGGCATCGATACCGTGGTCCTGCGCGGCAAGGCGCCCTGGACCTTGCATCACAAGCATGCCGACAACGAGACGCTGATCCCCAAGGACAAGGCGAAGAAGATCGAGTATCCCAAGCCGGACGGGCAGATCACCTTCGACAAGCTCTCCTCGGTGTTCCTCTCGAGCACCAACCATGAGGAGAAGCAGCCGGTGCACCTGCGCCTGAAGGAAGAGTCCATACCGGTGGATCACAACCTGGAGCTCTATGACGCCCCGGAACAGCGTTACTGCCCGGCGGGTGTCTACGAGATCGTCCGCGACGACGATGGCTCCAACCCACGCCTGCAGATCAATGCCCAGAACTGCGTGCACTGCAAGACCTGCGACATCAAGGACCCGAAGCAGAACATCAACTGGGTGGTACCCGAGGGGGGTGGCGGCCCCAACTATCCGAACATGTGATGTTCCGGCTCCACGGAGTCCACCGGAGGGGCGTCCAGGGCGCCCCTTTTTTGTGGCAAACGGTTCCGGGCGCCGATCAGTCGCGCAACTTTTGCGAAACGGACGTACGCCTGCGAATGGCGCCTGGAGCGGCTTTCGCGCGTTGACAGGCCCCCGGGCCCCCTCTAGTCTGGTCGAACAAAGTGCAGAACTAAGTTTCGCAGTGCAGAACAAAAGGCCGGACAACGGCCGGTTTCCAACGGAGGAGAACCATGATGCGCAAGACTCTTATAAGCCTCGCCGCTAGCGCGCTGGTGGGCGTCACGTCCCTGGGCGCTACCGCACAGGCCCAGGTGGAGGGTGTCGATCTGCCCGACACGCTGGCAATGACCGCTTATGGCACCGGTTCCAGCGGCTACACGCAGATGGCCGCGGTGGGCAACATGCTCCAGCAGCGCTATGGCACGTCCGTGCGCATTCTGCCAGGCGAAAACGACGTCTCACGCATGACGCCGCTGAAGAGCGGCCGCGTGGATCTGTGCGCCTGTGGCATCGCCAGCTATTACGGTTCAGAAGGCGTGTTCCTGTTCGCCGACCCGGACTGGGGCCCACAAAAGATCCGCGTCGTCATTACCTCCATCGGCAGCTTCGGCCTGGGCGTCGCCGTGGCCGGCGACATCGGCGTCAAGACCCCGGCCGACCTCAAGGGCAAGCGGGTGGCCTATGTGCGCGGCGCCCCGGCGCTCAACGTCGGTACGGAGTCATATCTGGCCTACGGCGGGCTGACCTGGGATGACGTGGAACGGGTCACTTTCCCCGGCTACGGTCGCGCCTTCGAGGGCATTATCGGTGATCAGGCCGACGCCGCCTTCACCATGAGCGTGGCGCCGCCGGCGAAGCAGCTGGCCGCCAGCCCGCGGGGTATCGTCTGGCCCACGCTGGATCCCAACAACAAGGAGGGCTGGAAGCGGCTGAACGAAAAGGCCCCGTATTTCCAGCCGCACACGGTAACCTCCGCGGCCGGCGACCAGTACGGCAAGGACAATCCCTGGCAGGGTTCCAGCTACCCTTACCCCATCCTGGTGGCCAACGCGGGTACCCAGCCCGAGATGGTCTACGACCTGCTGAAGGTCATGATCGAGGATCACGACGCCTATAAGGATTCGGCGCCGGGCACTGACGGGTATGCCCTGGAGAACCAGAACATGCAGTGGGTCGTGCCCTTCCACGAGTCGGCGGTCAAATATTACAAGGAGATCGGGCACTGGACCGAGGACATGCAGGCCCACCAGGACATGCTGGTGCGCCGCCAGGAGGTTCTCGCCCAGGCCTGGGAAGAGTTCATGGCGTCCAACCCCCCGGCAAAGGACGACGGCTTCGCGGAGGCCTGGATGGAGGCCCGTGCCGAGGCGCTGGAAGCCGAGGGCATGAATCCGGTTTTCCGGTAGTCCGCAACGCGTGAGCGGCACGTCGTGGTCCCGGGGCGTCCTGCGCTCCGGGACCTTTCCGTGAACGGGAGCGTCGGGGCGAAGACGGACCAGGTACGGTCGACGGCGTAAGCCGGACGCAGTGGAGGGCGTCACACCCACCCGATGACCGGATCAGTTAATCCACCTGGGTCGAAAGCATGAGCCAATCGCAGTCCGACGGCGTTGCCGAAGAGGAAGTGTTCGCCCTGCGCCAGCTCAGCGGCTTCTGGAAGTGGTTGCCGCGGGTAAGCACCGTGGTGCTGACCTTCCTGAGCCTTACCTATCTGCTGAACATCAAGATCTTCGGGGACTTCACGTTCCTGGAGAATCAGCACTACTACGTGATCGTGGGCCTGATGATGCCCCTGGTGTTCGTCATCTGGCCCGCCGGGTCATGGGCGGCCCGGGACCGGGTGCCGTGGTACGACGTGGTTCTCTTCCTGCTCGGCGTAGCCACCTGCGCCTTCTTCGCGTTCAACGCCGAGCGCATCCTCAACGAGGGGTGGGAGTACAGCGCACCTGGGTATGCCGTCGCCATGAGCGTGCTGCTCTGGGCGCTGGTGCTCGAGGCGGCACGACGGGCGGGCGGCTGGCCCATTGCGATCATCGTGGGCCTGGCGTCGATCTACCCCATCTTCGCCGGCGTCATGCCCGGACCCATTCAGGGGTTCCCGTCCAGCTTCGACCAGACCGCGATATACCATGCCATGAGCCGCGAGAGCATCATGGGCATACCCATGCGGGCTTTCGCCGGGCTGGTGATCGGCTTTCTGCTGTTCGGCGTGGCGCTGCAGCATACGGGCGGTGGCAAGTTTTTCATCAATCTCGCGTTTTCCATGCTGGGGCACGTACGCGGCGGCCCGGCCAAGGTGGCCATCTTCTCCAGCGGCTTCATGGGGTCCATGAGCGGCAGCGTCATCACCAACGTTCTCACCACCGGGGTGCTGTCGATACCGGCCATGCGCCGGGTGGGCTTCTCCCGCACCTATGCCGGCGGCGTGGAGGCCTGTGCATCCACCGGTGGCGTGCTCATGCCGCCGATCATGGGCGCCACGGCCTTCGTCATGGCGACTTTCCTTGGTGTGCCGTACTCGGAGATCGCGCTGGCCGCAGTCGTGCCGTCAGTGCTGTACTTTCTCGGTCTTTTCATGCAGATCGACTCCTACGCGGCGCGCTACCGCCTGAAGGGTCTCCCCAGGGACGAGCTGCCGTCCTTCAAGCGGACGGTGAAGGAAGGGTGGTATTTCATCTTCGTCTTCGCGCTGCTGATCTGGATGCTGTTCTTCCTGCGCCGGGAAGCCATCGCCCCGTTCTACGCGGCGGCGTTGCTGCTGGTGATCAACCAGGTCCTGCCCTACCAGCGCTGGGGGTGGGAGGATCTGTGGAACTTCCTGTCCGCGGCCGCCAAGCTTTTCGCCGAGCTGACGGGGATCCTGGCGGGCATCGGTCTGCTGGTGGGGGCGCTGTCGGTGACGGGGATGTCCGGCACCATCGCCAATGACCTGATCTTCCTGGCCGGCGGCAGCACGCTGGTGCTGATCTTCATGGGCGCGGCCACCAGCTTCATCCTGGGTATCGGCATGACCGTCACGGCGGCCTATATCTTCCTCGCGGTAGCGCTGGCGCCGGCCCTGATACAGGGCGGCGGCATGAATCCGATGGCCGTGCATCTGTTCATCCTATACTGGGGCATGCTGAGCTATATCACGCCGCCCGTGGCGCTGGGCGCCTTCGCCGCCGCCAGTATCGCCAATGCCAGGCCCATGGAAACGGGGCTGGCGGCCATGAAACTGGGCAGTGTCATCTACTTCATCCCGTTCCTGTTCGTCATCAATCCGGCCCTGATCTTCCAGGGCGGGTGGCAGGAGGTCGCGGCGGTGGTCGGCCAGGCGGTGCTTGGGGTGATCCTGATCGCCAGCGCCGTGCAGGGCTACCTGGTGTTCGTCGGCGACCTCAACCGGCACGGGCTGCTGCAGTGGCCGATACGTGCCGCGCTCATCATCGCGGGTATTGCCATCGCCATCCCCGGTGGTGGTCTGATCCCGTACAGCAACACGCAGCTGTTGCTGATCAGTCTCGCCAGCGGCATTCCCGCGGCGGTGCTTGCTCTGCTCGTCAATCGCTGGCGACCGGAGCCTGCCGCACCCGGATAGCGGCGCCGCACGCCATTGGCCGGTAGCGGGCTTTTCCGGAAGGTGGGTATGATGACCCTCATCATGTCCACGGACCAGGGAGTATCCAGGTATGACCACGCGCATGGAAATCGCCGGCCTGGCGGCGTTCGTTCTGGCATGGGCAGGCGTTGCGGTTGCCGGTCAGGCCCATGTGGAATCAGCGCGAATGGAACGGGTCAGTGATGGCACCTATACGGTCATCGTCACCGTCCGTCACGCCGACGAGGGCTGGAACCATTACGCCGATGCCTGGCAGGTGCTGGCGCCGGACGGTACCGCGCTCGGAACCCGCGAGCTGGTTCACCCTCACGTTGACGAGCAGCCGTTCACGCGCTCCCTTCGGGACGTCCGGGTGCCGGAGGGCGTCGACGAGGTGCGTATCCGTGCCCGCGACAAGGTTCACGGCTATGGCGGCCGCGAAGTGACGGTTACGGTGCCGCGGTAACGCTGCGGATCCCGGGCAATGCAGCAGGACATCCGCATCGGGCTGGCCCTGGGCAGTGGCTCGGCGAGGGGCTGGGCGCACATTGGCGTCATCAAGGCGCTGCTGGAAAACGGTATCCGGCCCGACGTCGTAGCCGGCACCTCCGTGGGCGCCATCATTGGCGCGGTGCACGCGAGCGGGAATCTCGAGGGTTTCGAGCGCTGGGTGCGGAAGCTGGGCCGTCGCCAGATCATGTCCTACCTGGACGTGGCGCTGGTGAGTGGCGGCTTCTTCGAGGGCAAACGCCTCGCCGACCTGTTTCTGGAGAATTTCGGCGACGTGGCCTTCAGCGATCTGGAGCTGCCTTTCGCCGCCGTGGCCACGGAGCTCTACTCGGGGCGGGAACGCTGGCTCACGGAAGGTTCCGTCGTGGAGGCGCTGCGCGCGTCCGTTTCCCTGCCGGGGCTGTTCACGCCGGCGGAGATCGACGGCCGGATGCTCGTGGACGGCGGGCTGGTCAACCCCGTGCCCGTCTCCCTGTGCTACGCCCTGGGTGCCGACGTGGTATTCGCGGTCAACCTCAACGGCGACCTGGTGGGTCGTCACCTGCAACGCCGCCGGGAACGCACCGCGGCCCGTGAAGGCGGCGATCCGGTCACCGCGCAGGCGGAGGGCGGGCCCAATGTCCTGGACCGGATAACCGACAGCCTGAAGGAGCGCGCCTCCGGATTCATGGCGCAGTTCCGGCAGGGCAGCGAGGTGCCGGGTATGTTCGACGTCATGGCCACCGCGCTGAACATCATGCAGGATCGGATAACCCGGAGCCGCATGGCGGGCGATCCGCCGGATGTTGTGCTCAGCCCGCGGCTGTCGCATATTGCGTTGCTCGAGTTCGACCGCGGCGCGGAGGCGATCGAGGAAGGGCAGGCCAGCGTGAACCGCATGCTGCCCGCCCTCAACTACGCCCTCGGCCGCGACTAGACTGCGGCCAGGCCGCGCCGGCGCTCGCGGATCCGCGGGATCGACGTCATGGCCGGATGCCCGCGACCCCCGACAAGCAGGCGGGCAGCCCCTGGAACGGCTGCAATGGGAGGCGATTCAACGGTGACTGAAACGGGATGCGATTACGATGTGCTGGTGATCGGCGGCGGGCCGGCCGGTGCCACCATGTCGACCTTTCTGGCCGATCGAGGCCGCGGCGTGGCGGTGATCGAGAAGGACGTCCATCCCCGTTTTCACATCGGCGAGTCGCTGCTTCCCTTGAGCATGCCCGTATTCGAGCGCCTGGGCGTCGTGGACAAGGTAGCCGACATCGGCATGATCAAGTACGGCGCCGAGTTCGTCTCGCCCTGGCACAGAAAGACGCAGACCTACTATTTCGGCGGGGCGCTGGACAAGGCGTACCCCTACGCCTATCAGGTCAAGCGCGAGGATCTGGACCGCATTCTCATCGACAATGCCGCCGACAAGGGCGTCGCGGTCAGCCAGGGCAGCCGTGTCGTGGATGCGCACCGGCACGGCGGGCGCTGGGACGTGGCGGTCGAAGACCGCGATGGCGGCCGGCGCTCCCTGACGGCCCGCTACCTGGTGGACGCCAGCGGGCGCGACACCTTCATGGGCAAGAAGCTGGGTATCAAGCAGCGCAACCCGAATCACAACAGCGCGGCTATCTTCAGCCATTTCGAGAACGCCGAGCGCCTCGGCGGTATCGACGAGGGCAACATCAGCGTCTTCTGGTTCGATCACGGCTGGTTCTGGTTCATCCCGTTCAGGGACGGCAGCGTCAGCGTGGGCGCCGTGTGCTGGCCGGATTACCTGAAGACGCGGAACACCGACGTCGACAGCTTCCTGCTGGAAACCATTCAAAAGTGTCCACCGCTGGCCGAGCGGCTGCGCGACGCGCGCATGACCATGCCCGCGCGGGCCACGGGGAATTTCTCCTACCAGGCGGACCGCATCTTCGGCGACGGTTACATGCTGCTGGGCGACGCCTACGCCTTCGTGGACCCGGTGTTCTCCAGCGGCGTTCACATTGCCCTGAACAGCGCCACCCATGCGACGGAAGTCGTGGAAGCGGCGCTGCGGGAGGATCCGGAGCTGGCGGATATCCAGGCACGGTACGAGGAGAGGATCCACCAGGCGCTGGAGGATTTCTCCTGGTTCATCTACCGGATCACGCAGCCGGCGATGCGGCGCATGTTCCTCAAGCCGCGCAACGTGCTCCGCGTGAAGGAGGCGATCCTCTCCCTGCTGGCCGGCGACCTTTTCCGCGACACACCGGTGCGCTGGCGGCTGCAGCTGTTCAAGGCCTTCTACGCATGGACCTACCTGATCCATCTACCTAGCAACATAGCCGCCAAACGCCGCCGCCAGCGGGCGGTGGCCCTGGCAGCCGAGGCGGGATAGTGCGTTTCAGCCACAGATGAACACAGATGGACACAGATAAATTGCGCTTGCCGCCGCGTTGTCGCTTAGCCGGTACGGTTTAGTCATTCGCGCGTCGGGTCGAAATCGAGAACCCAATGCGGTGACAACTCGGCCGGTTGCCAAGGCTAAATCGGTATCTGTGTTTATCCGTGTTCATCTGTGGCTAAACGAGAACTATCGGAACGCCAGGTCCCGCAGGAAAAGGGCGATCTGGGGGAAGGCGATCAGCAGGATCGTCGCCAGGACGAGTATGGCGATGAACGGCGGTGTGCCGCGGATGACGTCCAGGTAGGGCCTTCGGAACACCGCGATCGCCGTGAAGATGTCGCAGCCGAACGGCGGCGTCGCGGAGCCGATCGCCACCTGCAGCGTCACCAGCGTTCCGACGAGAACCGGATCGACGCCGGTGGCCTGGATGGCCGGGGCGAAGATCGGGGTGAGTACCAGGATCACCACGATGGGATCCACGAACATGCAGCCGACGAAGTAGGCGAGACAGATGATCGCCAGCAGCATGGTCGGGTCCTGGCCCACGGCGGCGAGCACGCCGGTGAGGATCTCGTTGGGGATGCGGGCAAAGGAGATGGCCCAGGAGAAGGCGTTGCCCGCGGCGACCAGGATGAATACCACCGCCGTAATCAGTCCCGTGGAAACGGCCACCCCAGGGATTTCACGCCACGGGATCACGCGGAAGATCAGCACCTCCAGTATCAGGGCGTAGAGCACTGAAGCAGCCGCGGCCTCGATGGGACTGAGCAACCCGAGGTAGATGCCGCCCACCACGATCACCGGAAACCCCAGGGGCAGGATGGCACGGACCAGCGCGCGCCCCCGCTCGCTCCAGTTGACCCTGGGCAGGCGTTCAATGCCGTGGTATCGGGCGTTGAAATAGCAGTACACCGAGAACAGCACCAGGATCATCAGGCCCGGGCCGATACCCGCGATGAACAGCTCCCCAACCGAGGTGCCGGAGACCACGCCATAGATGATCATGCCGATACTCGGCGGGATCATCAGGGCGATGTCGCTGGCGTTGATGATCAGCGCCAGGGCGAAGCTGTCCTTATAGCCGGCCTCCAGCAGCTTCGGGCGAAGGGGCGTGCCCATGGCCACTACGGTTGCCTGGGTGGAGCCGGAAACCGCACCGAAGAGCGTGCAGCTGGCCGCCGTGGTAATCGGCAATCCGCCGCGCAGATGGCCGACGAAGCTCATGACCAGGTCGAGCAGCCGGCTGGCGGTGTGGCCGCGGGTCATGATGTCGGCGGCGAAGATGAACAGCGGCACCGCCGTGAGCACCGTGGGTTTCACCCCGGCGACCATCTGCGAGACCAGAAGCTCCGGCCCCAGGCCCAGGAAGCCGAGAGCCAGGACCAGCGCGCCCACCACCAGCGGCACCATCATGGGGAAACCCAGCAGCAGCAGGAGCACCATGACCGTTACGAGTACGGTAATCAAAGGTCAGCGCTCCGTCCCGCATGGTGATGACCCCGGTGGTTTCGGTCCGGTCATTCTCCTCCGGGGGTTGCTACAGGGATGCCGGGGGCTGCATCTCATCGTAGCTCTCCTCGTGGGTGAAGGAGGTGTGAACGCCCGGCGTGCTCAGATTGCGCAGAGCAGCGAGGGCGAACTGCAGCCCGCCCAGGAAGAATCCGACGGGTACCACGAGGTTTATGAGGTACCAGGGAATGCCCAGAGCCGGCGTGGAGCCGCCGAAGTCCATCTGGCCGACGACGAACTGCCAACCGAAATAGGCCAGGGTGAAGAGCAGCGCCGCGGTGCCCAGGGTGGAGAGCACCTGCAGCGTCTTCCGGGGCGTGCCGGAGAGCTGGTCGTAGATGGCGGTCATGCGGATATGACGGCCAATGCGCGCGGCAAAGCCGATGCCCATGAAGGTTATGAAAATCAGCAGGATCTGGTTGGCTTCTTCGGCGAACGTCAGGCTGTTGTTGAAGATGGTGCGGCCGATGGCATTGGCGATGTTGATCGTGGCCATGGCGATCACGCTGACCGCCAGGATGAACCGTTCCAGGCGCTCGACCAAACGGTCGAGGAACCTCGCACCCGCTGAGAGCCCGTCGAGTAACTGCACTGAGCGTTCCATTATCCGCTTTTAGCCCCCATCGTACAGTTAAGGGCCCGGTATTTCACCGCTGCCGGGCCCGGGTACCGATGTGTTACGGTCGACGCGATCATTCTCGACAAGAAACCCGCGCACCGGCTCCAAGGGAGGATGCAATGACCAGGATTCTCGGGCTGACGTTCGCGCTTTGCGCGCTGGTGTTCTCGGCCACCGTCTCCGCCGCGGAGTATGAGTGGAAATTCGCTCTGGAAGAGATCGACGGCTCGGTCCAGGACCGTTATGCCGAGAAGTTCGCCGAGCTGATGAAGGAGAAGACCGACGGCCGGGTCGACATCACCATCTATCCCTACGGCAGTCTCGGCACGTCGACCCAGCTCACGGAGCTCATCCAGAAAAGGGCTATCCAGATGGCCTTCGCATCGCCGGGGCACCTGGGATCGATCGTGCCGGAGGTACAGGTGCTGACCATTCACTTCCTGTTCTCCGACGACAGCCGTGTGAACAAGGAGGTCCTGGCCAGTAGCGACGCGCTTTACGGTCCGCTGGCCGAAGCCTACACCGACAAGAACCTCAAGCTGATCTCCCTCATCAACGAGGGCTGGATGGTGTGGACCGCGAACAAGCCGCTCACCGAACCGTCGGATTTCGACGGGCTGAAGATCCGCACCATGGTCTCGCCGCTGCTGCTCAAGGCGTACGAGGCGTACGGCGCCAATCCCACGCCCATGGCGTACTCGGAGGTCTACAGCGGGCTGCAGCTCGGCACCATCGATGCACAGGTCAACCCGGTGTTCGCCATCGAAGAGATGAGCTTCTACGAGCAGCAGGACTACATGACCTTTGCCGGGCACCTGCCTTTCATCGCCAGCGTCGTGACCAACCCCGGCTTCTACGAGGAGCTGCCCGACGACATCAAGCAGGCGATCAGCGAGGCCCGCGCGGAGGCCGACGATTACATCTTCCGCGAGCAGCAGGAACTCAACGACAAGCGGCTGGCGTTTATCAAGGAGAACAGCGACACGGAGATCGTCCAGCTCAACGACGAGCAGCGTAAGGCCTTCCGCGAGCTCGCCATGCCGGTACGCGAGCAGTACAAGGAAATGGCCGGCGACCGGGGCGCCAAGATCCTGGACGGCCTGGTAAAGGATATTGAGCAGGCCGAAGAAGCAATGGCCGAGTAGGTCCATGGCACGGACCGAGTCCAGTATGCGTCCCCTCGGCACCCCGGCGCCGGCCTTCCGGCTGCCGGACGCCGAGGGGCGCGAGTGGTCGCTCGCGGATTTCGGCGATGCACGGGCCTTGGTCGTGGCCTTTATCTGCAACCATTGCCCATTCGTCAGGCACATCCTGCCGGCGCTGGCGGATTATGCCCGGGAGCTGGCCGGCCGGGGTGGGGCGCTCGTGGCCATCAATGCCAATGACGTGGAAGCCTATCCGCAGGACGCGCCCGAGCACATGGCGGCGTTGATGGCCCACTACGGGCATCCCTTCGTGTATCTCTTCGACGCCAGCCAGTCGACCGCCAGGGCCTATGGGGCGGCCTGCACCCCGGATTTCTTCCTCTTCGATGCCCAGCGCCGGCTGGCGTACCGCGGCCGGTTCGATGGCAGTTCCCCGGGCAACGACGTGCCCGCGGACGGAGCGGCACTGAGGGCGGCGACCGACGCCGTTCTGGCCGGTGAGGCCGTTCCGGGTGATCAGGTCCCGAGCATCGGCTGCAATATCAAGTGGCGGCCCGGCAACGCACCGTCCGGCGCTTGAGGCCATGCCACGCGGTCAACCCCGGTGCTTCTTCAGCCGGTAGGCGAGCTGGGGACGGGTCATGCCCAGCATCCGGGCCGCCTGGCTGAGATTGCCCCGGGCGCGTTCGACCGCCCGCTCGATCAGGCTCGATTCCAGGTCCTCGAGGGATTCGGTCTCGCTGAGCAGGCGGTCCACCAGGTCATGGC
>JACDUA010000053.1 GCA_013519935.1 Ectothiorhodospiraceae bacterium WFHF3C12
GGCGACGGCACCGTGGGAGCGGCGACCCCGCCGCGATCCCCTAGCAGAAGAATCTGTGTCCATCCGTGTTCATCTGTGGCTCAGAAAAGGTTTTCCAACGAGGCCCGATATGACCGAAACGGTACGAACCACGTGTCCCTACTGCGGCGTTGGCTGCGGGGTGCTGGCGAGACCGACCGCCGAGGGCGTGGACATCGCCGGCGATCCGGATCACCCGGCCAACCACGGGCGGCTGTGTTCCAAGGGCTCGGCCCTGGGCGAGACGGTGGGCCTGGAAGGCCGGCTGCTGAACCCGCAGATCCGCGGCCGGCGGGTGGCCTGGTTCAAGGCCCTGGACGAGGTCGCCGCGGGCTTCCACCAGGCCATCCAGGACTATGGACCGGACTCGGTGGCCTTCTACGTCTCCGGGCAGCTGCTCACCGAGGACTATTACGTGGCCAACAAGCTGATGAAGGGCTTCATCGGCTCGGCCAACATCGACACCAACTCGCGGCTTTGCATGTCCTCGGCGGTGGCCGGTCATGTTCGTGCCTTCGGCGAGGACGTGGTGCCGGGCAACTACGAGGATCTGCACCGGGCGGAGCTGATCGTGCTGGTGGGATCGAACATGGCGTGGTGCCACCCCATCGTCTTTCGGCGCATCCGCGAGGCACAGGCCAATGGGGCGCGCCTGGTGGTCATCGACCCCCGGCGCACCGCCACGGCCGGCGAGGCGGACATCCATCTGCCCATCGAGTCCGGCTCCGATGCCGTGCTGTTCAACGGCCTGCTCACCTTCCTGGAGAGCAACGGCGGTATCGACTACGAATACCTGGAAGCGCATACCCAGGGGTTCGGCGCTGCCCTGAAAGCGGCCCGGGACAGCGCGGGCTCAATCCCTCGGGTCGCCGGTCAATGTGGTGTCCGCGAAGAGGACGTGGCGGCCTTCTACCGGGCGTTCCTGCGTACGGACCAGGTGGTGACCGTGTTTTCCCAGGGCATCAACCAGTCCAGCTCCGGCACCGACAAGGTCAACGCCATCATCAATTGCCATCTCATCGGCGGCCGGGTGGGCAAGCCGGGCAGCGGGCCGTTCTCCATCACCGGCCAGCCCAACGCCATGGGCGGACGCGAGGTGGGCGGCCTGGCCAGCACCCTGGCGGCCCACAGCGGCTTCGACGCCGCCGACGACGTCCAGCGCTTCTGGGACAGCCCGGTCATCGCCCGGGAGCCGGGGCTGAAGGCCGTGGACCTGTTCGACGCCGTCGCCGACGGCCGGATCCGGGCGATCTGGATCATGGCCACCAATCCGGTGGTCAGCCTGCCCAACGCCGACAGGGTACGCCAGGCGCTGAAGGACTGCCCGCTGGTGGTGGTCTCCGACGTCACGCGCAATACCGATACCGCCACCTGGGCCGATATCCTGCTCCCCGCCGCCGCCTGGGGCGAAAAGGACGGCACGGTGACCAACTCGGAGCGGCGCATTTCCCGCCAGCGCCCCTTCCGCGAGCCGCCCGGGGAGGCCAAACCGGACTGGTGGATCATCGCCCAGGTGGCCGATCGCCTGGGCTTCCGCCAGGCCTTTGACTACCCCGGTCCCGCCGCCATCTTCGACGAACACGCCCGGCTCTCGGCCCTGCCCCGGGACCGACAGCCCGCCTTCAATATCGCCGGACTGGCGGGCCTGGACCGTGCGGCCTACGACGCCCTGGCGCCGGTCCAATGGCCTTACCCCGAAGGCGCCCTGGCCGGCACCGACCGGCTGTTCGCCGACGGGCGCTTCGCCACCCCCGACGGCCGCGCCGCCCTCGTGGCGGCGACACCCCGACGCCCGGCCCATGAGCGCGACGAGCACTACCCGCTGGCGCTCAACACCGGCCGAGTGCGCGATCACTGGCACACCATGACCCGCACCGGCCTGTCGCCGACCCTCAGCGCGCATATCGACGAGCCCATCGTCGCGGTCCACCCGCGGGACTGCCGCCGGCACGGTCTCACCGACGGCGCCATGGCCCGGTTGTCCACCCGCTGGGGTACGCTGGTGGTCCGGGTCGAGGCCAGCACCGACCAGATGCCGGGCTCCGTCTTCATGCCCATCCACTGGAGCGATCAGTACGCCAGTTCCGCTCGCGTCGGCAGTCTGGTCAACCCGGCCGTGTGCGCGGTCTCCGGCGAACCGGAGCTCAAGCACACGCCGGCGAACCTGGAGCCGGCGCCCATGGCCTGGTACGGGTTCCTGTTCACGCGGGGCGGTGTCGAAGCGAAACCGCTGGACTACTGGGTGCGGGTGACCGGTCAGGCCTTCACCCGCTTCGAGCTGGCCGGGCGGGAACGCCCGGCGGACTGGAGCAGCTGGACCCGCAGCCTGCTCGGCGCGCGTGACCCTGACGCCGACTGGCTGGAGTACCAGGACAGCCGCGCCGGACGGTACCGGGCCGCCTGGCTGGTCAATGAGCGAATGCATGCCTGCTTTTTCGCCGCACCCACAACGGAGCTGCCAGCCCGGCGCTGGCTCAGCGCCCTGTTCGGCCGCGAAGCGTTGAACGAAGCCGAGCGCACGAGCCTGCTCATGGGCCGGCCGGCCGATCCGGCGGCGGACAGCGGGCCGGTGGTCTGTTCGTGTTTCGGCGTCGGCCGCAACACCATCGTCGAGGCGGTGCGGGAGCAGGGGTTGGCCAGTGTCGAGGCCGTCGGCGAATGCCTGCAGGCCGGCACCAACTGCGGCTCCTGCATCCCCGAGATCCGGGGTCTTCTCTCGTGAGCATGCGGACACTCAACCGGCCGCGCGGCCTCTGGCAGGTCCTCAGAGAGGCGTTGCCGACCAGGCACGGCGGACTCCGCCGGTGTGCCGGCGGCGACGGCCGGGAGGCCCCCGAAGGCCACGTGCATCTGATCGGCTGTGGCCCGGGAGACCCGGAGCTACTGACACTCAGGGCCGCACGGCTGATCCGCGAGGCCCAGGTCGTTTTCTACGACCGTCTGATCGACCCGGCCGTCCTCGCGCTGACGCCGCGGAACGCCAGGCGCGTCTATGTAGGCAAACGCTGCGGCGACCATGCGGTGGGCCAGTCCGGCATCGAGCGACAGATGATTGCCGCGGCCCGGGCGGGTCGTCGCGTCGTCAGGCTCAAGGGCGGGGATCCGTTCATATTCGGCCGCGGCGGCGAGGAACTGCGTGCGTGCCGGTCGGCCGGCATTGCCTGCGCGGTAGTACCCGGCGTCACCGCCGCCCTCGGTTGCGCGGCCGAAGCGGCGCTGCCCCTGACCTTTCGTGGTGTGGCCCGAGCCGTGACCTTCGCCACCGCCCAGACGGACAAAGGGGCGGAGATCGACGGTGCGTTCGCGCCCATGCTCTCGGCGGGCCACACACTGGCCCTGTACATGGGGCGCCGAATGTTACGCGAGACGGCGGCCCGGCTGTTGAGTCAGGGCGTACCCTGCGACCTGCCGGTCGCGGTGGTGCTGGACGGTACGACGGCCCGGCAGCGGACACTGAAGGGCACCTTGGCCCAATTACCCGACACGGGCCCCGCGCCGGAAGGGACCGCCGGACTGGTCCTGCTGGGCCGCTCCATCGCCGCCGCCGAGATTGACGTCCCGGCGAACGCCTGAGGCGCTTCAGGCAGCGGGCTGCCGGGAACGGCGCTCCAGCGGCAGCGCGTTTCGCCATCGCCGGTTGGCGGCGGGCTCGCCCGCCGCGAGCCGTTGCTCCAGTCGCCGGATGTGACAGGCGACCGCGATCTGGCCGGCGACCTTCTCCACCCACATGATGCGTTGCGGCTCGAGGCGGCCGGCGCGGTCCCGGAACCAGGAAATGGCGAGGACGCCCACCGCCCCCTCGACGCCGTAGAGGGGAACCGCGAGGTTCGACTTCAGACCGAGCTCGACGAACTCCGGCATGGCGTGCACGCTGGCGGGGTAATCTTCCAGGTGAACGCTGTGGCCCTCGCGCAGGGCGTGGCCGGCAATGCCCTGTTCACGGTCGAAGCGGTAGCCACGAAACGGGGCCAGGCGCTCCGCGGGCTCGCCGTTGAAGAACTGGTACTCGAAGCGCCCGGCCGGGTTGAGTAGTATCAGGGCGGCACCGTCTCCACCCACGAGGCGGCGCGCGGCGTCCGCCGCCCGCGAGAAGAAGCGGCTGAAGTCCGCCTCCAGGGTCAGCGCGTCCACCACGTTCAGCAACAGCTCGGTGGCCGCGCGCTCCCCCGGCAGGCCATTGATCGTGAAGCTATGCGACAACTGATTGATCCTCCTGGTCGATTGCGGCTCTGTACCAGCAAAATCCCTGCCAACCCGCAACTCCCTGTTTCCGGGGACATTGAGCCGCCGCGGATTACCGCTGCAGCCGGTTTGGCGCCAGTCTGGGGCGAGCGCGCACCAAACCGGCCCGCTGAACGGCCTCACCGGCAGGATCGCGCGGCGTGAGCACGGGCCGGTTTTTCGTCGGTCACCCGCTGTCGGCCGGCATGCAGCTCGAAGCCGATCCCGAGCTGCTGGCCCATCTCAAGGCACGCCGGGCAAGGGCCGGTGAGATGGTGATGCTTTTCAACGGCCACGGCGGCCAGTACGAGGCCCGCGTCGAGACGCTGCAAAAGCGCAGTGCCACACTGAGCGTGCTGGACCACATACCCGGGGAGGCCGAATCGCCCCTGCGGGTGACCCTGCTGCAGGGCGTCTCCAAGGGCGAGCGCATGGACTTCGCGGTACAGAAGGCTGTGGAGCTGGGTGTAGCCGCCATCGTGCCTGTCATCACCCGCCACACGGTGGTCCGGCTCGACGCCGAGCGGGGGGCCAAACGGCAAGCTCATTGGCGGAAAGTGGCCATCAGCGCCTGCGAGCAGTGCGGGCGCAACACGATTCCCGGGATTCACCCACCCGTGGATCTGCGCGAGGCCATTGCGCATCCCCTGGATGGAGCCGGCCTGCTACTTGCCGCCGAGGGAGAGACTCGACTTCGGGATGCGCTGGGCGAAACCGGCCATGTCACGTTGCTCGTCGGCCCGGAAGGCGGCCTGCACCCGGAGGAAGAAGATCAGGCGCGGGCAGCCGGTTTCACGCCCGTGGCCCTGGGGCCAAGGGTCCTGCGCACGGAGACGGCGGCCGTGGCGGCGCTGGCCGCGCTCCAGGTGTTGAGGGGCGACATTGATTGATATTTCCGGGTCGTTCGGCGGTTCCCGCGTACGGTCCGCGCGCCTGCCGCCGTTGAGATGGGCCGAAGGCGTAGGTCGGCACCGGCGATCAGTTGGAATGTCGGGTGGCGGACCCGTGCGACCTACGTTCTTGATCGGGGATCGCTGCGACAACGACGCCGCAAGACGCCGTGGGGCGCCCGCGCCGGCACCGACCGACCCTACTCGTAGAGCCGCCGATAGAGCTCCTGCTCGAGATACTCGACGTCTGGAATCAACGCCGGCTCGCCGGTGACGAGCACCTGGGCCTCGATGGCCGCGTAGCCGCTCACGTCGCTGTCGTCCAGCGGCTCGATGGTATCGGGGTGAACCGTGATGAGGCGTGGAATCTGCTGTGTCAGGACACCGATATAGGGCATGCCCCGGTGGTTGCCGACAGCCTTGATGACGGCGATGCGGGCACGGGAACCGAGCTCGTTGGAATGGCCGAACATCAGCGTCTCCAGCGCCACCAGCGGCACGCGCTGTCCGCGCCAGGACACCATGCCCAGAATCCACGGGGCGTCCTCCGAATGCCCCGCCAGCGGCGACGGCTCCACGTAGGAGACCACTTCCGCCAGCAGTGTACCCGGCAGCAGCAGATTGTATTCCGAAATGGGCACCAGCAGGCTACGTACGTGCTCCGCGTAACCCTCTTGGGCTTCGGCCATTTGCTTACCCCCGTTGAGATGCCGTTGCGCCGGTCCTGGACTCGGCGTCGAGATGCCGGACCAGGTCTGCGGCGAGCTGTTCGGGATCGCCGATATGACTGACCAGGCCGGTGGCCCGCGCACAGACGGGCATGCTGTCGATGGCACAGCTCTCGCTGCTTTGAGCCCACACCACGCCCCCCGCGCCGACCATGGCGCGGCAGCCTTCGGTGCCGTCATCGCCCATGCCGGAGAAAATGACCGCTCCGGAGCGGGGCCCGAAGCGGTTGCCCACCTCGGTCATGGCGACATCGATGCTGGGGCTGTAGCTCACCCGTTCGGGACGATCCGGCACCAGGTGAAAACAGTCGTTCTCGTCGATATGCAGTCTATGGAAGACCGGCGCGACGAAGATCCGCCCGGGTTCCAGCGCCATCCCCTCCTCGGCGACGGCAACGCTGAAGACGGTGGAGCGGTGCAGCTGCTGGGCGAGGAGCTCGTGAAACCCCTCGCCGATGTGCTGTACAAGGATGAACACGGCATCCGGCGCATCGTGGATGGCACTGAGAAAGCGCTTGACGGCTTCCGGCCCGCCGAAGGAGGCACCCAGTACCCAAACCGGCGTCTGGATACGCGTCGGCTCCGGCGCTCGCGGTACATCGTCGGCAAGCCCCGCTGGTGGCGGCGCCTGGCCCGTGACTGCCGATACGGCGCCCCGGAGCTTGTCGGCCAGCGAGCGAATCCAGCGTTTGTTGCCGCCCCGGTGGGCGGCCTCGCTGAACATCAGCGGCAGCTCGGTCATGCCGATCAGGGTGTCCAGCGCGTCGAGATCGCGGTCGCTGGCGTGTTCCAGGTCCACGAGGATGGCGTCGACGTCGTCCAGTGTATCCGGCTCGCGGACGACGCCGCTGACACAGTCCTCGATGACTACCTCGACGCGGCACTCGACCAGGGCCGCGCGAAGCCGCCCGCGCATGGCCCGGTTGGAGCCAAGCAGCGCGATGCGGACATCAGCCGCCACGCCGCTCCTCCATCAGATCGCGGATGGTCTCCAGCAGCTCGCCCTCCTGATAGGGCTTGCCGAGGTAGCGGTTGACGCCAATCTCCAAGGCACGTTGGCGGTGCTTCTCGCCGGTGCGCGAGGTGATCATGATGATGGGCACGTCCTTGAGCCGGCTGTCGTTGCGCATGTGCGTGGCCAGCTCGTAGCCGTCCATGCGCGGCATCTCGATGTCCAGCAGCATTACGTCCGGCAGGCTTTCCTGCAGTGTCGACACCGCGTCCACGCCGTCCTTCGCGGTGACCACATTCATGTTGTTGCGCTCCAGCAACCGCGTGGCGACCTTGCGCATGGTGATGGAATCGTCCACCACCATGACCGTGGGCGGTCCACTTTGCTCGTCCTCCGCCGCCGGCTCCTCGGGCTCGGCGGTCTCGGCCTCGACCGCCGCGGTGGCACCGAATCGCACCAGCGCGGAGACGTCGAGGATCAGCACGACGCGGCCGTCGGCGAGGATGGTCGCGCCGAATATCCCCGGAACGGAGCTGATCTGTGGACCCACGGACTTCACCACGATCTCGCGGCTGCCAAGCAGGCCATCCACGTGCAGGGCGAGGCGGTGGTCGCCGGCCTGCACGAGCATAATCGGGGCGCGCTTGCCCGGGCCCGGCAATACCGGGTCGCCGGCATCCAGCAGGGCCGACAGGCTGCGCACCTCGTAGCGCTGACCGGCGTACTCGTAGACGGCCTGTTCGGGATTCTCGAACAGCCGGCTCAGCTCCTCGTGGCTCAGCCGCACCACGCCCTCGATGCTGGTCAGCGGGATGGCGTAGGCCTCCTCGCCAGCCTGGCAGAGCAGGGCCTGGTTGAGGGCCAGGGTGAACGGCAGGCGAACCGTGAACTGGGTGCCATAACCCGGCGTGGAGTCGATTTCCAGGTTACCGGAGAGCTGCTTGATCTCCGCATTGACCACGTCCATGCCGACGCCGCGGCCGGCGATCTGGGTGACCTCCTCGGCCGTGCTGAAACCCTGCTCGAGGACGAACTGCATGACCTCCTTGTCGGTCAGCGGCGCATCCTCGCGCATCAGCCCCTGCTTGACCGCCTTGGTGCGGATGGCATCCAGGTTCATGCCGCCGCCGTCGTCGCCGACGCGAATGACCACGTCCGCACCCTCGCGGGAGAGGGCGACCGTGATGGTGCCGGCCTCGGGCTTGCCAGCGGCCGAGCGCTGCTGCGGGCCCTCGATACCGTGGGCCACGGCGTTGCGCAGCATGTGCTCCAGCGGGGGGATGACGCGCTCCAGCACGGTGCGGTCCATCTCGCCTTCGGCGCCCTGCACCTTGAGCTGGGCGTTCTTGCCGAGCTCCCGGGAAGCCTCCCGGACGATGCGCCGCATGCGCGGCACCAGGTTGGCGAACGGCACCATGCGGGTACGCATGAGGCCGTCCTGGAGGTCCGTGTTCACGCGGGACTGCTGCAGCAGCAGCGTCTCCGACTCGCGATTGAGGTTCTCCAGCATCCCCTGGATGGATGAGAGGTCGTTGACCGATTCGCCCAGAGCGCGGGAGAGCTCCTGGATGTGGGAGAAACGGTCCAGCTCCAGCGGGTCGAAATCCTCGTCGTAGTCGGTCTCCGGCGTCTCGAATTCGTTCTCGCGCTCGAAGCGGTACAGGATCTGCGCTTCGGTTTCGATCTCCAGGCTGCGCAGCTGGTCGCGCAGACGCGTGACCGTCTGGCCCAGCTCACCCAGGTTGAAGCCGAAGGAACCGAGCTGTTGCTCCAGACGGGCCCGGTAGATGCTGACCTCGCCGGCGTACTTGACCAGATTGTCCAGAAGGTCGGAGCGCACGCGGACCACGTCGGCCTGACGCCGCTGCCCGTCGTCGGAAGGCTTGGACGCCGGCTTCGGCGCCGCCTCCGCCTGGGCACTGTCCTCGCGCTGCGGCAGCGGCACGACCTCTGCGCTCTCGTCGGCGGCGTCCTGCGCCACGGGCTGAGCCACGTCGCCTGCCCGTGCAGCCTCGATGGCCTTGACCAGATCCGTGGGCTCGGCCGGGCGCTGACCATTGGCGGCCTGCTCGCGCATGGCATAGAGCCGGTCGTGAACCTGCTCGAGCAGGTCGAACAGTCCGTCGCTGGGTGAGACCTTGCCGTCGGCCACGGCAATCAGCAGCGTCTCCAGGGAATGACTGACGTTGGCGATGCCCTGCAGACCGGCCATGCGCGCGCCACCCTTGAGGGTATGCAGGGCCCGCTGCAGGTCGACGATGAGCTCGCGGTTGTCCGGTTCCGAGCGCCACTCGTGCAGGTTGGCCTCGGTGCTCTGCAGGATCTCGGTGGCTTCCTCCAGGAAGACCTCCAGAAGCTCACGGTCGGCTGGCGGCTGCTCGTCCGCCGCCTGGCTGACGGCAGCATCGCCACCGCGCAGCTCGGCGATCCGCTGAAGGAGCGCCTCCGGGGCCTCGGGCCGGTTGTCCGCCTTGGCCTCGTCCACCATGTCGCTGATCTGCTCCAGGGCATCCCGGAGAAGATCGAAGAAGGTGTCGTCCGCCGGCACCTTGTCCGCCGCCACCTCGCCGGTGAGGCTTTCCAGGGCGTGGCAGAGGGTGCCGATGCCGTGGAATCCGGCCAGGCGCGCGCCGCCCTTGAGCGTATGCAGCGAGCGCTGCAGCTCCTGGACCGTGGCGGCGTGGTCCGGATCGTCCTCCCAGCGCTGCACCGAGGTGTCGAGGAACTGCAGGATGTCCTCGGCCTCTTCCAGGAAGAGGTTGACCAGGTCCTCTTCGCTGCCGAGATCCGACTGCACCGGCACGGGCTCCTCATCCTCGGCAGTCTCCACCGGAATGGGCTCGGGCGTGGGCAGGGCGTCGACCTCGTCGATTAGCGGCTGGACGTCGGGCTGCTCACGCCCGGCATCGCCCAGCGCGGCGACCAGATCCCGGATACAGGCCACGCCGCGGTGCAGGGTGTCGATGTCCTGGCTGGCGAGCGGCGCGGGGGCATTCTGCCTATCACGAGCCAACTGCTCGAGTCGGCGGCCAAGCCGCGCGATAGGTTCGACATCCGCCATGCGGGCACTGCCCGTTAGCGTGTGCAGCGCGCGGACCAGCGACTCCGAGGCCATGCACCGGCCTTCGTCCTTCGCCTGGCAGTCGGCCACGAATTCGTCGACTACGTCCAGGTGGTCCGCCGTCTCCTTGCTGAAGATCTCGTAGAGGGTGGGATCCATCGCCGGCTGAGGCCCCGTCCCGGGCTCAGCTTCGGCGCCCTCACCGGATTCGTCCGCCGCAGCCACCGGTTCCTCGGCCGGCGCGTCCGCGTCGGCCTCATCTGTAACGGGCAGGGGCTCCGTGGCCGCGTCCGCGTGCTGTTCCGGTGCCTCCTCGTCAGCGGCGGCGTCCGCTTCCTCCAGCTCGCCCCAGTCCCAGTCGGAAAGGTCGATGGCCTCCGCTTCATCGGCGTCCGCCGGCTCGGGGGACTGCGCGGGATCACCGAACGCGGCCAGCTCGGCCTCGAGCTCGGAGGCGTAGTCGGAGGCCGGCCCTCCCTCCCCGTCGTCGGCCTGCCGATCCTCGACAGCCGGGTCTTCGGTGTCGATGTCCGCACCCGCCGTGGTCTCCGAATCGGTCTCGTCGGCCTCGTCGTCCGCGGCGGGCGCCGCCACTTCGATCTCCTCGGCGGCGCCGAAGTCGAAATCGTAGGGGTCCTCGTCGGCCTCGTCCGGCTGCTCGGGGAGCTCGTCGAACTCGAGCGGCCCGGCATTGAATGCGTCGGTTCCTTCCGCGTCGCTCTGCGCCTCCACATCCCTCTGTGGAGGCTCATCGGCTTTTGGGTCGTCTGATGACGCCTCCTCTCCCTGCGGCTGCTCGGAGCCGGTTCCCTCGGCCCCGGTGGATTCGGCCGGCGCCGGCACGGCGGCGTCGGGATCGGCCAGCGCCTCGGCGCGGCGCATGATGTCACGCACATCCCGTCCGGGCGGCTCGCCGCCCTTGAGCTCGCGGACCAGCTCGGGGGTGACGGCGACGGACTCGTCGAGAATGTCGAAGACACGCTGCTCCGGCGCGATGGTCTGGTCGATCACCCGATTGAGCAGGTTCTCCATCGACCAGGCCAGCTCGCCCAGCAGAAGCGCACCGGCCAGGCGGCCGCTGCCCTTGAGGGTGTGGAACATCCGACGACTGGTGATCAGCGCATCGCCGTCCTCGGGATTCTCGCGCCAGCGCGGGAGCGTCTCACCGAGGGTCTCCAGGACCTCCTCGGCCTCCTCCAGGAAGACCTCCAGGATCTCCTCGTCCATCTCGTCGGCCATGACCTCGACGTCATGGTTGACACGGCCGCGCTTGCCGGAAACGTCCGGCACCGGTTCCGAGGCATTGCTGAGATCCGGGACGGCGGACGCCGACGAGGTCTGCTCGGCGGCGACCTCCCCGCCTTCGGGGGCCGTCGCCGGCTGCGTTTCCAGGTCGAGGTACTCGTAGTCGAGCGAGAGCGCGTCCTCGTCGTCGGCTTCCGCGGGCGCCGCCGGCACGTCCATGTCCGCGCCGCCATCGGGCTGGCCCTCGCTAACGGGGGCCGGGGTCGCGGGCTGCGGATCGGCCGCGCCGCCATAGCCGAGCCGTGAAAGGCTGGTTTCGGCCACTTCGAGTATACGGTCGGTGTTGCGGCGGCCCTCGCGCAGGGCTTCCAGGTAATACTCGATGCTGGTGATGGCGTCGGCCAGGTCATCGAGCGCCTCGCCGTCGGGCGCGGCACCGGGCGACAGGACCTGATCGGACAGGTAACGGTTGCTCCCGTCCAGCAGGTCACCGGCGCGGTCCAGTCCCAGCACCCGCAGAACACCGCGGACGTTGTCGAAATGCTGGCCCAGCCCCGACAGGCGGGAGTCGTCGCCTTCCTCGATGTAGCGTACCAGCGCGTCCTTGATCTGCCCGACCTCGGAGAGGGACTCGTCAATGGCCGTGCCGTAAACCTGGTGGAACTCGCTCTCGAAGAGGTCGTCCTCGGTCGGCGGGGCCGCCGCCTCGACATCCTCCACGGACGGGCCGGCCCTTCGGTCGCCACGCCCTTCCACCAGCCCTTGCAGCGCCGATTCGACGTAGAGCAGCGCCTCGGCAACGCCCATGATCTTGTTCTCGTCGGGCGGGCCGCTCGCGGTTCGCAGCGAGTCCACGACCTCCACCTGCTCCTGGACCACCTGACGCGGCATGACCAGGCCGAGTACGCCCAGGGTATCCGCGGTGCGCTTCAGGGATTCGGCCACCTCGCCCAACCGCTCGGGGTCCTTCTGGCTGCCGCGCGCGAACAGGTCGAGGGTGTCCTTGATGGCGGCGAGATCCTCGCGGATGGCGTCGGACACCGAGTTCAGTACCTCGGAGTTGGGGCCGAACATGCCCTCGCGGGCACGCTCCAGCTGCTCGCCCTCCAGCAGCAACGCCTTGAGGTCGTATTGCTCCTGTATGGCCGGAATACGCTCGCCTACGGGCCTGGCGCGTCCCACGTAGAAGAGCAGGTTGCGGATGAGGTCCCGCGGCGGCTCGACCTGGAACGTGGTCAGGCCGCTGTGCTGAAGCCGTTTGATTTCACGGTCCACCTGGCCGAGAAGCATCCTGGTGGCGACGCTGTCTTCCACGGTGGACGCCAGCAGGGCCTCCACGAGGCCGGCCGCGACCCACCACAGCGTGCCGGACTGATCGTCCGGCGACGCCTCGTCGAGGCGGTCCAGCGCGCCCAGCATCCGCTCGGCGCCGGCGTCGGGATCGGATCCCCGCAGGTACTTGAGCAGGCCCAGCTGGTAGCCGTGACGGACCTCCCGGGCCAGCGCGGCCATGTCCTGGTCCTGGCCACGGGCATGGCGCGGCGCGGCCGATGCGGCATCCAGGTCCGGGTCGAAAAGGGCGTTCTCGGAGACCAGGTTCGCCCCGCGGGCCGCGCGCAGGTCGTTGATGAGCGGCAGGATCAGGATGGGCGCGTCGTGATGGCCGCCCTGAATACGCTCCAGGTAGTCCGAGAGCTGGAGGATGGCCCGCATCAGCACTTCGTAGGCTTCATCGACGTTGCCCACGCTGCCTTCCAGCAAGCCCTCGCCCAGGGCCTCCATCTCCTCGGTGAGCATGGCGGCCCCGAACAGCTCCAGCATCTGCAGGATGCCGTGGACCTGATGGAGATGGGTCACGCAGAAGCGCAGCTGCGTCTCGTCATCGGGCTGCTGCGTGTAACCCTCCAGGGCCTCGGCGGCCTGCTTGAGGGTGTCGTCCAGCTCCTTCCTGACCCAACTCAGGGTGCTGTGATCGATGTCTGTCCGTCTGTTCATGGTACGCACCCTTGCTCAGCCCATCCGCTGGAACGCCAGTACGCCGGAATCACCGACGCGGCGCATCCGTGGGTTCGACCAGCCGATGACCTCCCCGGGGGCCAGGACCAGCGTGCCGCCATCGCGCAACCGCTCGGACAGCCCGTCGAGGATCTGGCGTCGATGTTCCCGATCGAAGTAGATGAGCACGTTCTGGCAGTAGATCACGTCCATCGACGCGAAAGGCGCCCGGGCGGCGTCCAGGATGTTCGACTGCGCGAAGCACACCCGCCGGCGCAGGGTGTCGTCGATCCGGAAGCGGCTGACACCCAGCGGTTCGCAGTAGCGCTCGCGCAGGCCTTCCGGGATCTGGGCCAGGCGGCGGTTGTGATAGATGCCCTGCTTGGCGGCGGCCAGCGAATGCAGGCTGATATCACTGCCGATAATGCCGTAATACCCGGACAGTCCGTGGCGGACCAGCTCGTTCTCCATGACCATGGCCAGCGTGAACGCCTCCTCGCCCGTGGAGCAGCCCGCGCTCCAGAGCTGGACGGCTTCGCCGGAGCGCATGCGCTCGAGCATGGCCGGCAGGCAGGCCTCGCGAACGAAGTCCACCGACCGCGCGTCCCGAAAAAAGCGCGTCTCGTGGACCGTGAGCCGGTCCACCAGCGTGGTCCACTCCAGGTTGCCGCCGCGGCCGGAGACCAGGTACTGGAGGTAGGCATCGTAGTCCTCGTAGCCGACCTCCCGCATGCGCAGCCCGACACTGGTAACCAGGAAGGACTTGCGCTCCCGCGGCATGCACATCCCGGTGCGCTCCCGGAGCAGCTCGACCCAGCGCTCGAACTGGCCCTCGTCCATCTCCGGGAGCTTGTCCAGGCCCGACCAGACGGCCGGCAGGGACTCATCTGCCGCGGCCATATTCACCTTCTATCCCCTCGCTCCAAATCCGCTCACTCGGGCAGCTTGAAGCCGGCAACGGAGTTACGCAGGTCGTTGGCGAGATCGGCCAGGTTACCGATCGAGGTAGCCGTCTCGTTGGTACCCGCGGACGTCTGCGACGTGATCTCCTGGATGACGTTCATGGTGTCGGAGATATTCGCCGCGGCGTTGGCCTGCTGCCTCGAGGCTTCGGAGATGTTCTGGATCAGACCCGCGAGCTGCTTCGACACGCTCTCGATCTCGCGCAGCGCCTCGCCGGCCTCCTCGGCCTGCTTGGCACCCGAGACCACGCCCGCGGTGGACTGCTCCATCGAGATCACCGCCTCGTTGGTGTCCGTCTGGATGGTCTTGACCAGCGCCTCGATCTGCTTGGTGGCGTTACCGGAGCGCTCGGCGAGGCGCTGCACCTCGTCCGCCACCACCGCGAAGCCGCGACCGGACTCACCCGCCATGGCCGCCTGAATGGAGGCGTTCAGCGCCAGAATATTGGTCTGATCGGCGATGTCGTTGATGAGCTCGACGATGTTGCCGATCTCCTGGGAGGACTCACCCAGGCGCTTGATTCGCTTGGAGGTCTCCTGAATCTGCTCGCGGATGGAGTCCATGCCGTCGATGGTCCGCTGCACGGTATCCGCACCCTTCAGGGCCAGGTCCACCGACTGCTGCGCCACCGAGGCGGACTCCTCGGCGTTCTTCGACACCTGGTCGATGGAAACCGCCATCTCGTTCACCGCGGCGGAAGCGGCGGTGATCTGGTGGGCCTGGTGATCCGAGGCCTCGGCCAGGTGCATGGCCGTGGCCTGGGTCTGTTGCGCGGCCGAGGAGACCTGCACCGAAGTCTCGTTGATGGTCAGCACCAGGTTGCGCAGGGCGTCGATGGCGTCGTTGAAGGCGTCACCGATGGCACCGGTGATTTCCTCACCCACGGAGGCGTTGACCGTGAGGTCACCTTCCTTCAGGCCCTCGATCTCGTCGAGGAGGTTGAGAATGGCTTCCTGGTTCTTCTGCGTCTGCTCGTCGGCGCTGCGCTTCTCTTCCTCCTTGGCCTCGATCTCGGCGCGATTCATGCGGTTGGAGACCCAGGCACGCAGCAGCAGCAGCACCAGGGCGAGCGCACCGAACGCGAAACCGAACCAGTCCTGAACCAGGCGATTCTCGGACATGCCGGCGTAGACCTCGGAGAGATAGGCGGCGGTCGCCAGCATCTGCTCGGAATCGTTGTAGATCAGGTCGGCGGCGTCACGCACGCGGTAGAGCTCCGGCGAGCGCTCGAGGACCTGGTCGACTTCCTGGGACATACCCTCGAAGACGCTCTGCGCCTCGCTCAGGCGGGACCGGGCGGTGCCGTCGCTGACGGCCGGGAGATTCATGGAGTTGCTGCCGTTGAGCAGCGCATTGAGGGCCTCCTGGAGCTGGCCCTCGGCGCGGCCCAGGCGATCCGCGGCGGTGATATTGCCAATGCCGCCGCGCAGCATCTCGCCCAGGTGGCGGCCGATGCGCTCGGCGTAGAGCTGGCCGCGGCTGGCGTAATAGACCTGATCGCGACGGCCGTTGGTGGCAACCAGCCGGCCGGCGGCCTCGTCGAGCATGCTCTGAACGCGGGGCACGTTGACCCGGAAGCTCTCGGCCAGCTCGTTGACCGTGATGACCATGTCCTGGCGCTCGAGGATGGTCTCGGTATTCGCCTTGACGCGCTCCCAGGGGCGCAGCACCTTCTGCAGCGCCCGCTGGGCCTCTTCGGACATTTCCGCGGTCGCCGGCAGATAGCCTTCCTCGCCTTCCTGGCGGCCGTTTATGAGGAGATTGATCTCCTCCTCGGTTCGCTCCTTGGACCGCTCCAGCAGCGCGAACGCGTCGGTTTTACCGTTGGCGGCCTCCGATGCGTTCTTGGCGATGGTCTGGGAGAGCACCCGCACCGAGTCGGCGGCACGGATGTACTGCCGGTCGTAGTTGCCGTAGTGGGCAACCCACCAGAAGCTGACCACCATGGCCACCACCGACAGGCCGACCAGGAACGCCAGGGCGCTGGAGGCCCGGCGCCATCCCCTGGCGAGATTCGCTTCGTCTGAACCGTTCATCGCTTCAACCCCTCCACAAGAACTCCCCGGACGGCGTGGCCCGTCTGGTCATCTATGGCGTCGCTACCGCGGTCAGCCGGACATACGACCGGCGCTGTCGCGCCCGCGTCGCACATGCGGCTCACCGCCCGAGTGTTTAACTGGCTACCTTGAGAAACTGTGGATGCTCGGCCAGCCGCCGCATGCTGAAAACCGGCCACACGCCATCCTTTCGCTTATACGATCCGTCGATGTACGGGGCGATGGCCTCCTCGACCTTCCCCGTCTCCCCGCTTCTTTCTTCTTCGTCGAAATGACGCATACCCAGGACCTCGTCGACCAGAAGCCCGGCAAAGACCCCGTCATGGTCGATGACCAGCACCCGGCTGGCGCGCGTCAGGGCCACGGGGCGCTTGCCCAGGTAGCCGCTGAGATCCATGATCGGCAGCAGATTGCCACGCACGTTGGCAATGCCGCGCACCCAGCTCTTGGTATGCGGCACCCGAGCCAGATCCGGATAGGTGAGGATCTCGGTCACCTCGTCCAGCGGCGCGACGTACCGCGCGCCGCCGAGACGGAAGCCGATACCGGCCCAGGCCTGGCGGACTTCCTCCTGGGAAGGCAGCTCCGCCGTGTGCTCACGCCCCTGACGCTCCAGGTACTGGAGTAGCTGGAAGGGATCACGCGGTTTGTTCTGCGCCATGACCGGCCCCGCTGGACGCTATCGGGACAGCGCCGTTTTGATCTTGTCCAGCAGCTCGTCTTCGGTGACGGGCTTGGTGATGTAGTCGAGCGCACCCTGGCGCTTGGCCCAGATGCGGTCGGTGTCCTGGTCCTTGGTGCTGATCATGACGATGGGAATCGCCGACGTGGCCGGGTCCTTGCTCAGCTTCCGGGTGGCCTGGAAACCGTTGGTGCCCGGCATGACGATGTCCATGAGGATGACATCCGGGCTCTCGGCCTGCGCCTTCTGGATACCGTCGTCGCCATCTTCGGCAACGGTCACCTGATAGCCATGCTTCTCCAGCATGGTCTTGAGGACGTGGGTTTCCGTCGGCGAGTCGTCAACAACAAGTACGCGTGTCATTCAATTCCCCCTTAAGCTTATCCACCACCCGGCGCAGGCCCGCGGCACCGGATCAAGAACCGAAACCCCACGGGCTGCCGCCCGTGCGGCGGCGCTTCACGCCGCCTTCTCCATGTGCCGCTTGATGGCCCCAAGCAGCTCTTCACGCGTAAAGGGCTTGGTCAGGTACTGCTCGGACCCGACGATACGCCCACGTGCCCGGTCGAAAAGGCCATCCTTGCTGGAGAGCATGATCACGGGCGTGTCGCGGAACGCCTGGTTGTGCTTGATCAGCGCGCAGGTCTGATAGCCATCCAGGCGCGGCATCATGATGTCGATGAAGATGATTCCCGGCTTGTGATCGGCAATCTTGGCCAGTGCCTCGAATCCATCCGTGGCCGTGACGACCTCACAGCCCTCTTTTTTCAGAAGGGTCTCCGCCGTCCGGCGAATGGTCTTGCTGTCGTCGATGACCATGACCTTCAAACCGGACAAACCTTCCTGACTCGTTTCCGTATCCACCGGCTCCCCCGAATTCTTGCTTCGGCCGCGGCTGCCGCCCCCGTCGGGGCGTCAATAGCGTAATGCTTTCGGCCATTTACTGCGTTTGTTTAACACATAACTAAAGTACAATCCACCAACGGTTACGCGGCATGCGAGCGCCTTCGCAACCGAGTGTGGCGGGGTATGTCCGGAGACTAACATTGGCCGGGGAGCAGAAATCGGCGACACGTCACAACTCGAGGGTGAATGCCGCGCCATTGGCGAACGCCGAAGGACGCCAGCGCGGCCCCCCTGCCCCCGCGGGCGACGCCCTTTCGTCGACCACGTCACACCCAGTCCACCCTTGTCCGCCCCGGGCTCCCTGCCAGCTCGGGCGTGAAGGGGGTGCACGGCGCACCGCGAGTGGGCGACAATGCCTGCGGATCCGGCGCCCGGCTCAAGCCCGCCCGCCGTTCACCATCGCCAGCTCGGAGGTAGCACTCAGCCATGCCCGTGAAACTCGGTGTCGTCATGGACCCGATCGAGTCCATCAAGCCGTACAAGGACACCACCTTCGCCATGCTTCTGGAGGCGCAACGGCGCGGCTGGGACATCCACTACATGACCCTGGCGGACATCGCGCTGCACGGGGGCGAGGCGTGGGGCCGCAGCCGCCCTTTGCAGCTGCGGGACAACAACGACGACTATTTCACCGCCGGAGAGGCCCGCGAGTATCCGCTGTCCAGCCTGGACATCGTGCTCATGCGCAAGGACCCGCCCGTGGACAGCGAGTATGTCTACGCCACGCACATCCTGGAGGCCGCCGAGCGTGGCGGCACGATGGTCTGCAACAAGCCCAGTGGTCTGCGCGACGCCCAGGAGAAGCTTTTCACGGCCCACTTCCCGGATTGCTGCGCGCCCACGCTCGTGAGCATGGAGGCGGATGCCATCAAGGCGTTCATCCACGAGCACGGCAAGGCGGTACTGAAGCCGCTATACGGCATGGGCGGGGAGGCCGTATTCGTGGTGCAGGCCGGCGACCCCAATACCAGCGTGATCATCGAGACGCTGAGCCACCGCGGGGCGCGTTACGTCATGGCCCAGCGCTATCTGCCGGAGATCAAGGATGGCGACAAGCGCATTCTGGTGATCGATGGCGAGCCGGTGCCCTACGCGCTGGCGCGCATTCCGGCCGTGGGCGAGACCCGGGGCAACATCGCCGCCGGCGGCCGGGGCGAGGGCATGCCCCTCACCGACCGGGACCGCTGGATCTGCGAGCAGGTGGCTCCGGCGCTGCGTGAGCGGGGCCTCGGGTTCGTGGGCCTGGACGTCATTGGGGAATACCTCACCGAGGTCAACGTCACCAGCCCGACCTGCATCCGGGAACTCGACGGCATCTACGGCATCAACATCAGCGGCACCTATTTCGACTACCTGGAACGCAGCCTGGATGCCCGGCGTTAGGCGAAGCCGCGCTGGCCCGATTCTCGTCGTCCTGACCCTCGCACTGGCCGGATGCGGCCGCGAGCCCCAGCTGGTGGACCGTCAGTTTCTGGCCTTCGGAACCCTGGTGGACGTTTCCGTGTTCACCCGGTCCCCCGAGCGGGCGCACCGGGCCATCGATCAGGTTCGCGAGGCGCTGCAGCGCTGGCACGAAACCTGGCACCCCTGGCGGGGCGAGGGGCTCGCGCGGATCAACCGCCGCCTGGCTGCGGGCCGCCCGGCCGAGCTCTCGCCCGAGATACGCGACATGCTGGTGTCGGCGACGCGCTATCACCGCCTCAGCGGCGGGCGTTTCGATCCCGCCCTGGCGGGCCTGGTGCGGCTGTGGGGCTTCAACGGCGACGAGGATCCCCCGAGCCGGCCGCCGGCGGACGCGGCACTCCGGGACTGGCTGGCCGAACGGGGGAGCGTGGCGGATCTGACCCTGAGAGAAGACCGTGTCACACCCGCCGGCACCGGTGTTCAGCTGGATCTCGGCGGCTTCGCCAAGGGATACGCGCTGGATCGCGCGGTGGCCATGTTCCAGGCAGCGGGGGTCGAGAACGCCATCATCAACGCCGGCGGCGATCTGCGGGTCATGGGCCAACGCGGCGGACGAGCCTGGCGGGTGGGCATTCGCGGCCCCCGTGGCGGCGGGGTATTCGCCGCAGTGGAGGCCGCCGACGGCGAGGCCGTGTTCACCTCGGGCGACTACGAACGCTTCTTCGAGTGGCGGGGCCGGCGCTACCACCACATCCTCGACCCCGAAACCGGCCGGCCGGCGCGGGGGCTGCGTTCCGTCACGGTCATCACCAACGCCGGCGGCCTCGCGGACGCCGCCGCGACGGCGCTGTTCGTGGCGGGCAGGGAGTGGCCCGCCGCCGCCCGGGACCTCGGCCTCGATCAGGTCATGGCGGTCACCGACGATGGCACGGTGGAAGTCACCCCTGCCATGGCCGGGCGAATCCGTTTCGTGGACGCCCGGCCCGACCGGGTGGAGGAGGTCAGCTGGCAGTGAGGCGCATCCCCGTGACCTTCACCGACTGCGCCGTACTGGCGGGCGCCCTGACGCTCCTGGCGGCGCTTTACCTGGGCCTCTGGTCCCCGGCGGGACAGGCCGGCAGCCGGGCCAGCATCTGGGTATCCGGCGAGCAGCGGCAGAGCCTTGACCTTGAAACGTCCCGGACCATCCGGGTCAGCGGAGCGCTCGGGGAGAGCGTCATCGAGGTCCGCGACGGGCGGGTGCGGGTCGCGGACTCCCCGGGCCGGCAAAAGCTCTGCGTCGAGGCCGGTTGGCTGTCACGCAGCGGCGAGAGCGCCATCTGCCTGCCCAACCAGGTGGTGGTGAGAATCGAATCACCGCAGCCGCGCTTCGATACGGTGAACTTCTGAGCATGGCCGCCACGCACCTGCACGCGACCCGCGAGGACATGCGCGTGGCCTACCTGGCGGCGCTGGCCATCGTCATTCATGTGGTCGAGGCCGGCCTGCCGAGCCCGTTGCCGGGCATCAAACCGGGGCTGGCCAACATCGTCACGGTGCTGGTGCTGATGTGCTTCGGGCTGCGGACCGCGGCCTGGGTGACACTGCTTCGCGTGGTCGCCGGCAGCCTGGTGGTGGGCAGCTTCCTCTCGCCCACCTTCCTCATGAGCTTCAGCGGCGCGGTGGCCGCGCTGCTGGCCCTTGCGGCGGGCGGGCTGGTGCCGGGAATGGGCGCTGTGGGCTATAGCGTGCTGGCCGGCATGGCCCATATGGCCACGCAGTTCTCGGTGGCCTACCTGCTTTTCGTGCCCCACCCCGCACTTTGGGCAATGTTTCCCGTTTTCATGACAGCGTCCGTCGGTTTTGGCGTTATCAACGGTATAATCGCCGCAGCGATTCTGGGAAGGATTAACACACGGACCGTGCAGCGGCCGCAGCAAACCATGCCCTTGAGCCAACATGGCCAGTAACGAAATCACCTCCGGCGACCGGTTGTCGCTGACACTATTCCTGTCTATCACGGTCCATGCCCTGATCATCCTGGGCGTGGGCTTCACCTACGGCATGCAGAAGACAAGCACGCCGCCGCTGATCGAGATTACCCTGGCGGAAAACCCCCAGGACGAAGCGCCCGAGGACCACGACTACCTCGCCCAGGCCAACCAGGACGGTGGCGGGCAGTCCGAGGAGAAGGGCCGCCCCAAGAAGGCCCAGAAGGCGGTCACACCGGGCGTGCCGGAAGGCAAGAGCGCAGTGCAGGCCGCACCGCAACCACAACCCGAGCCGAAGAAGGCCGACGAGGCCGTGGTTACCGCCAGGGACAGCAAGACCAGCGCACCGGAGCCGGATCAGAGTGCCAAGGAGGAGGTCAGGACGCCGTCCCGCGCCGAGCTCATCAACGCCCGGACGCAGGTGGCGCGCTCCTCGGAATTCAGTGCCGAGTCCCGGGACGTGTACGCGCGCTACCCCACCAAGCGGCGGATCGACGCCCGCACCAAGCAGCACGCCGCAGCCGCCTACATGCGCGAATGGGTCTCCAAGGTCGAGGAAATCGGCAACCTCAACTATCCCTCGGAGGCGCGCACCCGCGGCCTGACCGGCACGCTCATCCTGGAGGTGACGCTGCGGCCGGACGGCTCTCTGATAGACACCCGCGTCCTCGACGCCTCCCGCCACCCGGTCCTGGACCAGGCGGCCGAGCGCATTGTCGAGCTCTCCAGCCCGTTCTCCCGGGTGCCCAAGGAAGTGCTCGGCGGCAACGACCTGCTGGTCATCACCCGGACCTGGCAGTTCCGCAATCAGGGGCTGAGCGCAAACTAGGGATCGCGGCGAGGCAGCGTAGGTCGGCACCGGCGAAGCGGGCGCCGGCAATGGGTGACGGGATGCCGGATGGCAAGCCCATCCGATCCTGGACCCAGGAAGGGGGGATTCGCGCTCCGCGGCCATGCCTTCGATTGCCGCGTGTACCCGCGCGGGCGGCGCAAGCCGCGATCCCCGCCCCGTGGCAGCGCCGCCCCCGCACAGCGCAGCAACCTCTCTTGTCCAATCCACCCGCCGTGGCCGATACTGTCGCCATGGCCGAAGACAGCAGTCTCACCAATCATTTCCTCATCGCGATGCCGGCCCTGGCGGACCCCAATTTTTCGCGCACGGTGACCTATGTCTGCGAGCACAGCGAGGACGGCGCATTGGGTATCGTGATCAACCGCCCGTCCGATCTGCGCCTCGGCGAGCTGTTCGAACACATGGAGATGGAAGTCACGGCCAGCGACACCATGGATCACTGGGTCTACATGGGCGGGCCGGTTCAGCGTGAGCGGGGCTTCGTGCTGCACTCGCCGGAACACACCTGGGAAGGCTCCATGCCCATCTCCCCGGATGTCTCGATCACCACGTCCCGCGACGTGCTCCAGGCCCTGGCGCGCGGACACGGTCCGAGCCGGTTCCTGGTGGCGCTGGGTTACGCGGGCTGGGCGCCGGGGCAACTGGAGGAGGAAATGGCCAACAACGCCTGGCTGAGCGGCCCGGCGGACGCCGAGGTCATTTTCGAACGCTCCGATGACGAGCGCTGGAAGGCGGCGGCGGCACTGCTCGGCGTCGATCTGTCGCTGATTTCCTCGGACGCGGGGCACGCTTGAACGAACCGCAACCTGCTCAGGGCACGGTCCTCGCCTTTGATTTCGGCATGCGCCGTATTGGCGTCGCGGTGGGCGAAACCCTTACCGGCAGCGCCCGCCCGCTGACCACGCTGGGTTGCCGGAACGGCGCGCCGGACTGGTCCGTGGTCGCCGATCTGATCCGGGAGTGGCGGCCGGTGCGGCTGGTGGTGGGGTTGCCCCGGCGGCTCGATGGTGAGGAGAGCGACCTGACCCGGGCCGCCCGGCGTTTCGCGAACCGCCTGTCGGGCCGATTCGATCTGCCGGTGAGCACCGCCGAGGAGCAGTTGAGCTCGGTGGAGGCGGAGCGAATCCTGGCTGAGCGCGGCGCCGGCCGCAGGCGCGACAAAGGCGAGGTGGACCGGCTCGCCGCGGCCATCATCCTGGAAAGCTATTTCTCGGAGCGAGCCCATCATGACTGAGCCGGAGGCCGTTGAACCGCTGCTCGACCGCATGGCCGAGTCACTGCGTGCGCTGTTCGACGAGCAGGGGGTCGGCGCACCCCATCCCATCGGCATTCACACCGGCGGCGTCTGGGTCGCCCGCGGGCTGCAGCAGCGCCTGGGCCTCGAGGGCCCCATGGGCGAGCTGGACATCACTTTCTACCGGGACGATTTCTCGCGTATCGGGCTGCATCCGCGGGTCCGCCCCTCGGCGCTGCCCTTCACCGTCGAGGGCGCGAACATCCTGCTGGTGGACGACGTGATATTCAGCGGCCGGACCATACGCGCCGCCCTCAACGAGATCTTCGACTACGGCCGGCCGGCACGGGTAATGCTGGCCGTTCTGGTCGACCGCGGCGGCCGCGAGCTGCCCATAGAGCCGGCCGTCGCCGGCACGCGGCTGACGCTGCCCGCCGGCGCCCGCGTGAAGCTGCGCGGCCCTGATCCCCTGGCATTGCAGATACAACAAGAACGGCCATGACGATCCAGCTGGACGAAAACGGCGAGCTCCGCCACTTCCTGAGCACCGAGGGCCTGCCGCGCCCGTTGCTCACGCGCATTCTCGATACCGCGGAGTCCTTTTCCGCGGTCATCGACAAATCCGTCAAGAAAGTGCCGCTGCTGCGCGGACGCACGGTGGTCAACCTGTTCTTCGAGGCCAGCACGCGCACGCGCACCACCTTCGAGCTGGCGGCCAAGCGGCTGTCCGCCGACGTGCTCAACGTCAACGTGGCCACCACCACGGTCAAGGGCGAGAGCCTGCTGGACATGCTGCGCAACCTGGAGGCCATGCAGGCGGACATGTTCGTGGTGCGCCACGCCGAGAGCGGCACGGCCGAGTACATCGCCCGGCATGTCCGCGAGGGCGTGGCGGTGCTCAACGCCGGCGACGGCCAGCACGCCCATCCCACCCAGGCCATGCTCGACGCCTATACCATCCGCCGCGAGAAGGGGGACTTCGAGCCGCTGCGGGTCGCCATCGTCGGTGACATCCTCCATTCCCGGGTGGCGCGCTCCCAGATCCACGCCCTGAACGGGCTCGGCGTCGGCGAGGTCCGGGTGATCGCGCCACGCACCCTGCTGCCGCGCCACGTCGAGACCCTTGGCGTGCAGGTCTACCACGACATGGAGCACGGTCTGGCCGACGTGGACGTGGTGATCATGCTGCGCCTGCAGCGCGAGCGCATGGCCGGTGCCCTGCTGCCCAGCGAGCATGAATACTACCGCCTCTACGGTCTCACCGAGGAAAAGCTGCGCCGGGCGAAGCCGGACGCCATCGTCATGCATCCGGGCCCCATCAACCGCGGCGTGGAGATCGACTCGGCGGTGGCCGACGGCCCGCAATCGGTCATCCTCAAACAGGTCACCAACGGCATCGCGGTGCGCATGGCGGTGATGTCCATGACCCTCGGCGCGCACCAGAAGACCGAGGAGGTGGCCGAATGAGCGGTTTGCTGATCCGCGGCGGTCGCCTGATTGATCCAGCCAACGGAATCGACACGGTCACCGACCTGTATGTCGTCGCGGGCCACGTTGCCGGCATCGGCGAGCGGCCCGAGGGCCTGCACGTGGAGCGGGAGATCGACGCCGCCGGCCAGGTGGTCTGCCCCGGCCTGATTGACCTGGCGGCCCGCCCCCGCGAGCCGGGTCACGAGCACAAGGCCGACATCACCAGCGAGGCCCATGCGGCCGTCCGCGGCGGCATCACGACGCTGGTCTGCCCGCCGGACACCCAGCCGGTGCTGGACACCGCGTCCGTGGCGGAGCTCATCCATCGCCGGGCCGAGGACGCCGGAGCGGCGCGCATTCTGCCGGTCGGCGCCCTTACCCTGGGACTGGCCGGGGAGCATCTCAGCGAGATGGCCACGCTCCGGAACGCCGGCTGCCGGGCCGTCGGGGACGGCGGCCGGCCCGTGGCCGACAGCCTGGTGCTGCGGCGGGCCATGGAATACGCGGCCACTTTCGATCTGCCGGTGATGCTGACGCCGGCCGACCGCTGGCTCTCCGCCAAGGGTTGTGTGCACGAGGGCCACGTGGCGACGCGCCTGGGCCTGACCGGCATCCCCGAGGCGGCTGAGGCCGCCGCCCTCGGGCGCGACCTGGCGCTGGTGGCGCAGGTCGGCACGGCCACTCATTTTGGCCGGCTTTCCACCGCCACCGGGGCGGCCCAGCTTCGCGAGGCGCGCCGGCGCGGGTTGCCCGTGAGCGCCGATGCCGCCGTCCACCAGCTCTTTCTCACCGAGATGGACGTCTCCGGCTTCGCCAGCAACGCCCACGTCCGCCCGCCGCTGCGCACGACGGCCGACCGTGATGCCCTGCGCCAGGCGGTGGCCGAGGGCGATATCGAGATTATCTGCTCCGACCACCAACCCCACGAGAGCGACGCAAAGGATGGCCCCCTGGTGGAAACCGAGCCGGGGGTCTCGGGGCTGGACACGCTGCTGGCACTGTTGCTGCGCCTGGTGGACGAGGACGTGCTGGATCTGTCGCGGGCCATTGCCACGGCCACCGCCGCGCCGGCAAGGCTTCTGGGACTTGATTCAGGCAGACTCGACGTAGGGGCCCCCGCGGATATCACCGTCTTCGACCCGGACCGGGTCTGGTACGTCACGCCGGAACAGCTCCGCAGCCGCGGCCACAACACGCCATTCCGGGATTGGGAGCTCACCGGCCGCGTCACGCACGCCCTGGTGGGCGGCCGCCACTTCGACTTCAGCGACACGTGAGTTCGGGGGGCGCCCGTTTCCTGGGGCAGCTGCCACTGCATGGCGGCTGGTCCCTGCTGCATTTCTCCGATCCTGAGCCGCGGCGCCCGTTGCCGCCCGGGCAACTTGCGGCCGTGACCACCGAGCGCGGCCGCCTGACGCGCCCCGTCTACCAACGCGGGGCCGGAACCCTCGCCCTGCTGCTGGAACCGCCGGCTCATCCCGACGCCCTGGCCGACACGGCCCGGGAAGACCCGGTAAACCTGAGCTATGAGCCGGATGGCGGCTTCGAGGTTGTGCCGGAGCCGGGGCCGACCCTCTTGCTGGGCGTCGATTCCGGGCTCGGCGCAATCCTCGACCTGGCCCGGCGACTGGGCGAGCCGCCGCTGTTGGTCATTGTCGGCGGCCACGCCGGCGTACCGGCCACACCCCGCCCTTCGCGCTTCCTTACGCCTCGGCTGCCGCCGGAGGCCATTGCCGCACTGCCCCAGCTGGAAGAGGCCGGCATCGTCAGCCGAGTCGCCCTACAGGAATGGCGTCCGGGCTGCTTCGATGAAGGCCCCCTGGCGCTGCTCCGGCGCTACCTCGCCGAGCTCGCCGACCGGGAACGCGCCGCGCTGCGGCTGTACGCGGCAGCCCCCGAGTCGGATCTGGATGCGGACCTGCCCGGCCTGCGGGCGAGCCTGGCGGATGTCCAGCTGGTGGAGGTGCCGCGCGAGCACAGGTAACGCTGCGGGCAGGGCGGTCCCGGCCCTCGCTGTCGGCGATGAGCCCTCTCCGGGACATGACCGGAGAGGGCGTCGTCTGATGCCGTAGCGAATCGCCCAGCGCGTTGGAAAATCAGCTTCGCGTGGCGGTGAAGGAGGTCGTCCCCGAGCAGGAGAGGTCGGAGCCGCTCCACTCGAAGCTGCTGCTGCCGCTGAAGCTGTCGCCGCCGCTTTCCATGGTCGCCGACCAGCTGGTGACGGTGGTCGTGCCGCCGTCTTCCGCGTAGGAAAACGACGAGTCGGAGCTCACCGTATCGCCGCTGATGCTGCCACTGAAGCTGCCGCTGGGCTTGATGCCGTAGACCTCCACATCGGTTCCGCTCTGGGTGATGGTGATGGTCCCTGAGGACGTGCCGTCATCGCCGCAGTTGCTGGACTGGGTGGAAGTGCCATTCCAGCTGCCGGAGAAATCGACGGTCGTCGAGCCGTCACCGCCACCGGAGCCACCGCCGGTGGAATCATCCACCGAGAACACGCGCGCCATGACGCCGCCGTCGCCCGTCTCGTTTCCAACCCAGGCCACGACGAAAGCACCATTCGGCAGTGCCTTGATGTCGGGCCGGGAATCATAGTAGCCGAAGTCATTGAGTGCCTCGGGCACCTCGAACTCATTGCCGGCGGGACTACCGTCACTGGAATAGCGCTGTCCGTACACGGTCCACTGACCGTCACGGGTGGCCTTCCAGATCACGACGAAGCCGCCGTCCGACAGAGCCGTTGCGGCGGGGCGGATCACGTTTGCCGCCTCGGTGGTGTTGACCCGGAACTGATCGCCGGCCGGAGCGCCGGCGGCGTCAAAACGTCGGGCGAAGATGGTATCGGAGCTGCCATTGTGCCAGCTCACGACGAAGCCACCGTCCGGTAGCTCGGCGATGTCCGGGGTGAAAAGCCCCGGCGCGCTGGCCAACGCTTCATTGTTCACCAGAAACTCCCCTCCCACGGGGTTGCCACTGGCGTCGTACCGCTGCCCATAGATCCCGCCGTCCTGGAGAATCGATTGCCAAACCACGACGAAGCCGCCGCCAGCGAGCCCGGCGACATCGGGCCAGGACTGATCGTTGGCGGTCTCCGTATTGGCCCGGAACTCACCTCCAACTGGCGCGCCTGAGGCATCGTAGCGCTGACCGTAGACACCCAGCTCGTCACCATCCTGGCCTTGTGACTGCCAGGCCACGACGGAGCCGCCGCCGGCCAGGCGGGCCACGCTGGAGCGGTTCTGCGAACCGCTGGTCTCGGTATTGACCAGGAACGCGCCACCCACGGAGTTGAGACCGCTGTCGAATCGCTTGCCTTCCACCCCTTCGGCCTCGGCACCCGCGTCATCGCCGTCGTAGGTGGCAATCATGCCGCCACCGGCCAGTCCCGCCGCAGCGGGGTTCCCGGCATCACCACCGAGCACGATCTCACCGGTGACCGACGTGGCGGTGCCGTCATAGCGCCGGGCGACCACGCCGCTCATGAAATCCTCCCAGACTACAACGAAGCCGCCGCCGCTCAGCACGGCGAGGTCCGGGTCCAGCTGTTGAAGATTCGTGGTGGTGTTCACCTGAAATGGCGCACCATCGGCGGTGGGCGTCAACGAGGCGTCCGTGCTGCCCGAGCCGTCCGATCCGCCGTCCCCGGTCGAGCCGTCGCCCGAACCGCTGCGCGACAGCACAGCGAGCGTGCACTCGCCGGGCGGCGTGGTCGCCTCGCACCCGGCATAGAGCACCATGAACTGGCCGTCGTAGCTCGTGTAGGCATCGGCCGGCAGGCTCTGGCTGCCGGGGCAGTCGTCGGCGGTGGTACCTTGACCGCCGGTGATCGTGCCGGCGTCGTAGATGCCGTAGGTGGTGTCGATGGCTCCCAGGGCGGCGTTAATGTCGCGGCATTCGTTGCCGGTGCCCCGGTCGACGATGGTGAGGTCGTCGGCGCTGACGGTGCCGGCGCTTTCCTGGAAGCTTCCCTGGACATCGGAGAAGCTCTCCGCATCGAAGCTGGCGCCGATGTAGACGGCGCTGCCCGCCCAGGTACCGGCGGCGGCATCGTTGACGAACGCACCGGGGCTGCTGGGCGGATTCTTCTGCACGACGCCGACGCTGCCGTCCTCGAGCAGCAGTCCAGCGTGCTCGGCGCTGGCGTCGGTGTAAAAGCCCAGAGCGTCGCCGGCGAGGTCGTAGACGAACAGCTGCCCGGAGCCCGTATCCGTGCTCTGCAGCGTGCCGCTCACGCCGGAGAGCGGCTGCCCGTTGATGCGCACCGCGGTGATGTTGCCGCTGGCGTCAATATCCAGGCCTACGGAGGAAAAGCTGTAGTCGGCGCTCTCCAGCGTGCCGCCCCAGGTTCCCGCCAGGTCCGAGGCGGATACGCCGGCGTCACCCGGGGAGCTCGGCTCGTCGGTAGTGCCCGGATCGCCACTGCCCCCGCCACCTCCGCCTCCGCAGGCGGCGAGGCCCAGCGCCGCAATAAGCAGGGCCAGCGCGAGCGGGACCCTGTTCGATCGTTTGCATGAATGACGGCTGACGTATCTGAACATGCCGATGGCTCCCCCAAGGTCGTCAAGATCCAGAGCGCCTTCACTGCGCGAGTGTTCCCTGGAGCAGAGCTTGGGCGGAGGGTCATGGGCGGGTCGTCACCCATTCGGGTGACGGGAGGCGCCGGCGGGTGACGACGCTCACACATTCGGAAATCCGCCGGGGAATGTTCCATCCCGGAAACCGGTCGAATCCGCCGCGCGGGAAGCACCGGTTTCAAGAATTCGCCCGGCGCCGGGCTGGCTGACACCAAAGAACAGGAAGGACGGACCGTGGACGGGAGACGGCTGCAAGGGACATCGTGGAACGTGCACGCAGCCGCGGGCGCGGCCTCGTGCCCTGACAGCGAGCGGGATCAGACGGAAAACCGGCAAGGTAGCCGGCACCCTCGGCCTCGGAGGCTCGTTTCCGGCCGCGACCATCCCGCTGCGGGGCGGGATCCCGGGTTAGAAACGCCTGCCGTCGCCCTCCCCGTCGTCCTCCATCATCAGGCTGATGCCCTCCGCCGCCGTCTCCAGGCGCTCCTGCGAACCCTCCGAGCCGAGCTTCGCCATGAGCCGCACTTCGTTGGTGGAGTCGGCGTAGCGCAGGGCGTCCTCGTAGGTGATCATGCCCTCGGTGTAGAGCTCGTAGAGATGCTGGTCGAAGCTCTGCATACCCTGCTCGCGGGAGCGCTTCATGATCTCCTTGAGCTCGTGGACCTCGCCCTGGTGAATCTTGTCGGAGACCAGGGGCGTGCCGATCAGGATCTCCACGGCCGGCACCCGGCCCTTGCCGTCCGGTGTCGGAATCAGCTGCTGGGCGATTACGGCCTTGAGGTTGAGCGAGAGGTCGGTGAACAGCTGGCTGTGCCGGTCGGCCGGGAAGAAGTTGATGATGCGGTCCATGGCCTGGTTGGCGTTGTTGGCGTGCAGCGTGGCCAGGCACAGGTGACCGGTCTCGGCGAAGGCGATGGCGTGGTCCATGGTCTCGCGCGATCGGATCTCGCCGATGAGAATGACGTCCGGCGCCTGCCGCAGGGTGTTCTTCAGCGCGACCTCGAAGGACTCGGTGTCGATGCCCACCTCGCGCTGGGTGACGATGCAGCCCTTGTGCTGGTGGATGTACTCGATGGGGTCCTCGATGGTGATGATGTGGCCGGTGCTGTTCTCGTTGCGGTGGCCGATCATCGACGCCAGCGACGTGGACTTGCCGGTGCCGGTGGCACCCACGAAGATGATGAGACCGCGCTTGGTCATCGACAGGTCCTTGAGGATCGTCGGCAGACGCAGGTCCTCGATGGACGGAATGTTGGTCTCGATCCGGCGCAGCACCATGCCCGCGTTGTTGCGCTGGTAGAAGGCGCTGACGCGGAAACGCCCCAGGCCCTTGGCGCTGATGGCGAAGTTGCACTCGTGGTGCTCCATGAACTCCCTGCGCTGCTTTTCGTCCATGATGGACAACACCACCTGACGGGCCTGCTCGGCGGTGAGCTTGGTCTTGGTCACCGGCGCTATGCGGCCGGCGACCTTGATGCACGGCGGCATGCCGGCGGTGATGAACAGGTCCGAACCCTTCTTCGAGACCATCAGTTCCAGCAGGGAATTGAAATCCATGACCGATTACCTCTGCGCGTTGCGCGGCTCGTACGGCGCTCAGCCGCCGAACTGATCCTTGTTGGTGGCCTTGACGCGGGCATCCTGACGGCTGATCTGACCGGACTGCACCAGCCGCTGCAGGCACTGGTCCAGGGTCTGCATGCCCGATCCCTGACCGGTCTGAATCGCCGAGTACATCTGCGCCACCTTGTCCTCGCGGATGAGGTTACGAATGGCCGGAGTGCCGATCATGATCTCGTGGGCGGCGATACGCCCGCCCCCGACCTTCTTCAGCAGCGACTGCGATATGACTGCGCGCAAGGACTCCGAGAGCATGGAGCGAACCATGGATTTCTCGGCCGCCGGGAAGACGTCGATGATGCGGTCGATGGTCTTCGCCGCCGAGCTCGTATGCAGGGTGCCGAACACCAGGTGCCCGGTCTCCGCGGCGGTCAGAGCCAGCCGGATTGTCTCCAGGTCGCGCAGCTCGCCCACCAGTATGACGTCGGGGTCCTCGCGCAGCGCCGAGCGCAGCGCTTCGTTGAAGCCCAGGGTATCGCGGTGTACCTCGCGCTGGTTGACCAGGCACTTCTTGGACTCGTGGACGAACTCGATGGGATCCTCGATGGTGAGGATGTGCTCGTGGTAACTGTCGTTCTTGTAGTCGATCATCGCCGCGAGGGTGGTGGACTTGCCGGAACCGGTCGGCCCGGTTACCAGCACCAGCCCCCGCGGGTTGTCGGAGATCGTCCGGAAAACGTCCGGCGCCCCCAGATCCTCCAGGCTCAGCACGTTGGAGGGGATGGTCCGGAACACCGCGCCGGCGCCGCGGTTCTGGTTGAACACGTTGACGCGGAAACGGGCGAGCCCCTTGATCTCGAACGAGAAGTCCGTTTCCAGGAACTCCTCGTAGTCCCGCCGCTGCTTGTCGTTCATGATGTCGTAGATCAGGCCGTGGACGTCCTTGTGCTCCATCGGCGGCAGGTTGATTCGACGGATATCACCGTCGACACGTATCATCGGCGGCAATCCCGATGATATGTGCAGGTCCGAGGCGTTGTTCTTGACGCCGAATGCGAGCAGGTCCGCAATGTCCATCTGTACCCCCTACGGGCGACTGCGCGTATTGTTGTTTCCGTACCCTGGCGTGCAGGGGAATACCGGGCCCGTCCCGTGTGCCCGTGCGCGCCAAAGTATCCTTATAACCGGGACCGAGCAACATGACCGACATCGCCACGCGGCTCGAGACCGTGCGTCAGCGCATCCGCGACGCCCAGCACCGCTTCGGCCGCGAAGCCGGGACGGTGCAGCTGCTGGCCGTGAGCAAGACCCAGCCGGCCGCCGCCGTGGCCGAGGCGTTCCGCGCCGGCCAGCATGCCTTCGGCGAGAACTACCTTCAGGAAGCGCTGGAAAAGATCGAGTCGCTATCCGGCGAACCGCTGGAATGGCATTTCGTTGGTCCCCTGCAGTCCAATAAAACAAAAGCGGTCGCCGAGCACTTTGATTGGGTTCACAGTCTCGATAGATGGAAGATCGCGCGGCGCCTGAGCGAGCAGCGTCCGCAGCGCCTGCCGCCGCTCAATGTCTGCCTGGAAGTCAACGTCGACGAGGAAGGCAGCAAGTCCGGGCTGACGCCGGCCGACGTGGCCGCGCTGGCACCGGAGGTGGCCGCGCTGCCCGGGTTGCGCCTGCGCGGGCTGATGGCCATCCCGGCA
>JACDUA010000054.1 GCA_013519935.1 Ectothiorhodospiraceae bacterium WFHF3C12
CCGCCGTGCTGGGCGCGCAGTCGCGCGCCGTGGTGTCGTGCCAGCCGCCGCAGCCAGGGATGGCTGGTTCCCGGAGCCGCCCAGAGCTCCAGCGTGTCTGCACCGGCGGCGGCCGCCGTGGCCAACGTGCGTGCCAGCAAGCCGCGATAGATCCTGGCCGCGCCCGCTGCGCCGTACACACCGCGCAGGCGGGTCTTGACCCGGCCGGACACCGGCGCCTTGGCGAAGACCATGACCCGCGTGGCCACGCTCAGCCTCTCGCGCTCAGCCTGTAGCGCCGATGCAGCCGGGCCGGATCCACGCCGAGGGCGTAGGCCAGCCGCAGTCGCCACATGAGCAGTACTGTGCGGATCAGTCCGTTGGCCTCCCACCGTCGGCCGGAGGTCTCCAAGGGGCCCGCCAGGCAGGCCGGCCGGCCCAGGCGCTTGAGGCGCCGGGACATCGCCACGTCCTCCATGAGCGGAATGGCGGGATAGCCGCCCACGGCATCGAAGGCGGAGCGGGTGACGAAGATGCCCTGATCCCCCGTGGCGATTCCGGTCAGACAGGAGCGACGGTTCATGAACCAGGCCACCACGGCAAGACCGGGATGACGGCCGCTCAGGCGCACGTCGAAGCGGCCCCAGGCACGTCCGCCAGCAACCGCGGCGTCGATGCGTGCGCCGGCCTCCGCGGGCACGCGCGTATCGGCATGGACGAACCATAGGACATCGCCACGCGCCACTTCGGCCCCCGCATTCATCTGGCCGGCGCGTCCGGGTGCCGCCCTCTCCAGGGTGTCCACCTGGTCGCTGGCGCGCTCGATGGTGCCGTCCGTGGAACCGCCGTCGACGAGCACCACCTCCAATCCCGGAATCCGGCGCAGGGCGGCCAACGTGGCCTCGATGTGCTCGGCCTCGTTGAGCGTGGGAACGATCGCGCTGATGGAGGGCATGCTTCCTCTTCTCGGTCCGGGCGGAGGACGGACGTGGCGTCAGCGCGGGGCACCCGGGGTGCCCCGCCGTACGACAGGCATACACTAGCGTCGTCGCCGGGGCGATGGTACCCTACGCATCCGAATTTGGGGCCGTAGCTCAGTTGGGAGAGCGCGACATTCGCATTGTCGAGGTCAGGGGTTCGACTCCCCTCGGCTCCACCAGAATTCACGGGCGCCGATCCGCGGCCGCCCGTCCCGCAGAAAGGCCGGCTCAGCCGGCCTTTTCCGTTTCCGGGATATCCGGCGCGGGACCGGAACGGCGGATGTGTATTACGATCTCCGTTGCGCGGCCGGCTCAACACGCCCCGGTAGCTCAGCTGGATAGAGCAATCGCCTCCTAAGCGATAGGTCGCAGGTTCGAATCCTGCCCGGGGCACCATTTCCTCTCGGCTGCCTTCCGACTTAACCAAGCCCCGGAGTTCGATGGCACCTCAATTCGAACCTGCGACCAACCGATCACAGGTTCGACCGCCCGCCGGCAGGCGGGCAGTGCCGCGGAGCGCAGCGACGCGGACCCGCAGGGCAAGGCGCCGACGGCGCCGCAGCAATCCTGCCCGGGGCACCAAACCCATGAAGCTATCGGCGGGCGCATCGGCTTCTCCGAACCCGTCAAGCCTCAATTCGAACCTGCGACCGACCAATCACAGGTTCGACCAGCCGCCGTCAGGCGGGCAGTGCCGCGGAGCGCAGCGACGCGGACCCGGAGGGCAAGGCGCCGACGGCGCCGCAGCAATCCTGCCCGGGGCACCAAACCCATGAAGCTATCGGCGGGCGCATCGGTTTCTCCGAACCCGTCAAGCCTCAATTCGAACCTGCGACCAACCGATCACAGGTTCGACCAGCCGCCGTCGCGGGCTACTGCCTCGGGGATCAGCGACGCGGCGGCCGATAACGGAACACGGACTCCAGCTGCTCGAATACCTCGCCCAGATCGGCGCTCACCCCCAGCGTCTGTCCGTTCTCCTGCGCCTCGCGACGCCGCACCACCCCGGACACCTCGCTGACTGAAGACCGGTTCGGCAAGGCGAAGCCGACGCGGATCTCATCCTGGATCTCGAAGGCGGGGGCGTCGGGAACGGCAATGCGACAGCCGGTGGCACTGACATCCAGCGCGACCCCCGGCAGCTGCTCGTCGCGCCCGAAGACCTGGACGGGCAGATCGCAGTACAGCCGCGGCGCCTGGCGCAGGCTGAGGGATTCAGTCTGCTCGGGGTAGCCGATAAAGACGATGGGCTCCGGCTCGCGCAGGGTCATGTGGACGCTGCTACGGAAACCGTAGGCCACGCCTTCGTGGAAGAAGCGCACGACGACCGTGTCCCCGGGACGCAGATGCAGGCTTTCGAACTCCGCCGCGCCGGCGGTGCCTTCATGAAGCGCCAGGTAGCGCCGCGCGCTGGCCGCCAGCAGACTCGCCCTGACGCGGTGATTGTAGCCCGGCACCTGAACCTGAACCGTCAGACCCGGAACAAAGACCTCCGATTCGTGCTCCGGTCCCGCCATGCGCCCCCCTTGTCGACGTTGCCGGATGGCCGGGCGGCACGACGTGCTGCACCGCGGCACTCCGGTGGACCATCAGGCCAGTGATGGTACAACATGACTGGCACGAATAGGGCCGTGAATCCGGGAGGCATGCCCATGCGCATGGCTGGACTCAGCGACGTCGGGCGCGTCCGGGCGCGCAACGAAGATGCAGCGGACTGGGACGAGCGCGCCGGCGTCGCCATGGTCGCCGATGGCATGGGCGGACACCCGGCCGGCGACGTGGCGAGCAACCTGGCCGTGCGAACGGTCATGGATGCGGTACGCGGTGCGTCGGCCATGGATCATTGGCTGGCTTCGGGGGGCGATCCATCCGCCGCACTGGAAGCCGCCAATGCCGCGGTGCTCGAGGATGCGAGGCGTCACCCGGAGCGCCACGGCATGGGCACGACAGGGGTCGTGGCGGCCCTCCACGACGGCCGGTGCCGGATCGCCCATGTCGGCGATTCGCGCGCCTATCAGCTCAAGGACGGCATGCTGAAGCAACTCACCCGGGACCACACCGCCGCCCAGCAGGCCCTGGATCAGCAGCTGATTACACCCGAGCAGGCCCGGCATACCCCGGAACGCCACCAGCTCACCCGCGCCCTGGGCCTTGATCCCACCGTCCAGGCTGACATCCACGACACCACCTACGAACGCGGTGACCTCTTCCTGCTGTGTAGCGACGGTCTGACCGAAATGCTGGACGATGACCCCATCCGGGATGCCCTCGCGGAGAACAGTCGCGATCCCGATGCGGCCTGCCGGCTGCTGGTAAGGCTGGCCCTGGACCACGGTGGCGTGGACAACGTCACCGTCGTGGTGGTCGTCGCGAGCTGATCCGCGCGCGCCCCGCGGCGTACCTGCCAAGGCCCGCGGCCGAGACTGATGGCAGTGGCCACCACCGGCCCGCACCAGAGCGTCCAGGCACGGAGGCGCGGCGGGATCCATTCCGGGACGGACCGCGCCCTGGGGGAAACGGGCGATCCGCCCGTCAGGACCGCCCTGTCTGTTCCTGTTTGGCTCGTTGCACCTTGCGCGCGTAACGGTGGAAATCGCGGTGACGCTCGCGCTGTTCAGCCTGCGTTTCCGCGAGACGTTGCTGCTCGCGCAGGAGCTTCTGCCAGTTGCGCAAGCGCCGTGGGTCAAGCCGGCCGTCATCGACCGCGGCACGCACCGCGCAACCGGGCTCGTGATGGTGGGCGCAGTCGCGAAAGCGGCATTGCCCGGCAAGGCGCTCGATGTCCTCGAATACCGCGGAGAGTCCTTCGGCGGCCTCGCCCAGACGCAGCTCGCGCATGCCCGGCGTATCCAGAAGCCAGGCACCGCCGGGCAAGACATGGAGGGCGCGATGGGTGGTGGTGTGGCGGCCCTTGCCGTCACCCTTGCGCACCCCGCCGGTAGTCTCCATTTCGCGCCCGGCGAGGCGGTTGAGCAGGGTGGATTTGCCCACGCCGCTCGAGCCCATCACCGCCACCGTGACGCCTGCTGCGAGCCAGGCGCTGAGGGCCGCCGCGGCGTCGTCGTGGCGTGGGTCCAGCACGACCACGCCCTCGAGGCCCGGAAGCGCCTCGATGGAGCGCCGCGCGCCCCCAGCGTCTTCGGCGAGGTCGGGCTTGGTGAGCACGGCAACGGCTTCCACCCCGCCTTCCCGGGCCATCACCAGATAACGCTCCAGGCGGGAGGGATTGAAGTCGCCATCCAGGCCCATTACTACGAACAGGATGTCCACGTTGGCGGCCATGGGCTGAACCCGCTCGGCAGTACCGGCGGCACGCCGCGCCAGATAGGTGCGCCTTTCCAACAGGCGGCCCGGTCCACCGTCGCGCCCCGGAATCAGCCAGTCCCCCACCAGGGGCCGATTCGCGGGAGCCGTGGAGGAAGGCAGCTCGATGCGTCGCTCCTCGCCCGTGGCATCGAGGACGCGGACACCGCGGCCGTCCGAATCGATTACCCGCGCGGGACGGGCGGTTTCAAGCTCGTTCAGATCGAGCTGGGACAGGAAGTCGTTGTGCCAGCCCATTCGGGCAAGCGCATTCTGGTCATGCATCATGGGAAGCTCCGGATATCCGTTGGAGGATATGGGCTTCACGGGGAAGCCCGGCCGAGGGGCCGGGGGAGGCGCGTCAGTTACCGGAAACGGTCCCGGCGGCCGCGCGCTGCCCGGCGTTGTTGACCCGCTCTGGAACAATCATGTCGTCGCTCCGGGCAGTAGGGGGAGAGGGAGAGTTTAAGCAGGCGCGCCGGCGCCCGCAACGCCGGCGAGCGTGGCTGGCGGCCAATCCTGTTGTCCTAGCGCTTGTTCGATTTGACGTGACGCATCATGCGCTTGCGCTTGGCCTGCTGGCGCGGCGTGAGCTTGTTCTTGCGTCCCTCGAAGGGGTTCTCGCCGCTGCGCAGCTCCAGCCGCACGGGTGTCCCCGCCAGGTCGAAGGCCTTGCGGAAAGTGTTGGTCAGGTAGCGCTTGTAGGCCGCCGGCAGCCGTTCCGTCTGGTTGCCGTGGACCACGATCACCGGCGGGTTGCGCCCGCCCTGGTGGGCGTAACGCAGCTTCACCCGGCGCCCTCGAGTGATCGGCGGCGCATGGGCGTTCACGGCCTCGCGCAGCACGTGATTGAGATCCGGCGTGGCGAGCTCCCGCGTCGCGGCCGCGTACGCCCGTCGCACCGAGTCGAACAACAGCCCCACGCCCGTGCCATGCAGCGCGGAGATGAAATGGGTACGGGCAAAATCCAGAAAACCCAGCTTCACGTCCAGCATCCGCCGGACACTGCGCTTCTGATCCTCGGGCAGCCGGTCCCACTTGTTCACCGCCAGCACCAGACCCCGGCCGGCGTCGATGATGTGACCGACGAGGTGAGCGTCCTGATCGGTGATGGCCTCCCGGGCATCGACCACCATGATGACCACGTGAGCCGCCTCAATGGCCTGCAGCGTCTTGATCACGCTGAATTTCTCGACGGATTCGCTGACCCGGGAGCGGCGTCGGACGCCCGCGGTATCGATCAGCGTGAACGGTTGGCCGTCGCGCTCGAAGGGGATGAAGATGCTGTCCCGCGTCGTGCCGGGCTCGTCGTACACCAACACACGCTCTTCGCCGAGGAGACGGTTGACCAGGGTGCTCTTGCCCACGTTGGGCCGGCCCACCACCGCCACGCGGATCTGCCCTTCCGCCTCGTCGGGTAACGCCGAGGCGCCCGCGCGAGCCGGCAGGTCAGCGAGCACCACGTCCATGAGCCGGGACACGCCCCGTCCGTGAGCCGCTGCGATGGCTCTGGGCTCGCCGAGGCCGAGCTCGTGGAACTCCGAAATCGCGGAATCGGCATCGATGCCGTCGATCTTGTTGGCCACCAGGTAGACCGGCTTGCCCAGCCGGCGCAGCTCCCCGGCCAGTTGCACGTCCGCGGCGGTGGCACCGCTGCGGGCGTCCACCAGGAACAGCACGGCATCCGCCTCGTCCAGCGCCTGCAGCGCCTGGCTGTGCATGCCCTTGTAGACGCCGGATTCGTCCTCGCCCATACCCCCCGTGTCCACCACGATGTAGGGCCGCGCGCCCACCTTGCCGCGGCCGTACTGACGGTCCCGCGTCAGGCCGGGGAAGTCCGCCACCAGCGCGTCGCGGGTACGGGTGAGGTAGTTGAACAGGGTGGACTTGCCCACGTTGGGGCGCCCCACCAGGGCGATCACGGATTCCATGGACTTCGGGCTAAGCGGTTGAGAAGGCAGCGGATGATAGCAGATTCCCCGGCGCGGCCTCAGCGAATATTCAACGCCGCCGCCAGCAGCTGCCGGGTATAGGGCTCGCGAGGATCCTCGTAGATGGCCGCGGTCTCCCCCTCCTCGACCACGCGGCCCTCCTTCATGACCAGCACGTAGTGGCTCATGGCCTTGACCACCTTGAGGTCGTGACTGATGAAGATATAAGCCAGCCCGTGCCGGGCCTGGAGGTCGCGCAGCAGCTCCACCACCTGGGCCTGGACGCTGCGGTCGAGGGCCGAGGTGGGCTCGTCGAGGACCAGCAGCCGGGGCTTGAGCGCCAGTGCCCGGGCGAAGGCCACGCGCTGGCGCTGACCGCCGGAGAGCTCGTGAGGATAGCGGTGGCGCAGCTCCGCGCCCAGGCCCACCTCCTCCAGCGCCTGGACGATTCGGGCCTCCCGGTCGGCCTTGTCCGTGGCGATACGGTGAACGTCCATCCCCTCGGCGACGATCTGCTCCACGGACATCCGCGGGCTCAGGCTCCCGAATGGATCCTGAAAGACGATCTGCATGGATTTGCGCAGCCCGCGAAGCGCACGCCCCTTGTAGGCGTCGAGCCGGTGGCCGTCGAAGCGGATCTGCCCGCTGGCACCGGTGAGCCGCAACAGGGCCAGACCCAGCGTGGTCTTGCCGGACCCGCTTTCGCCGACAACGCCCACGGTCTCCCCCGCGCGCAATTGCAGCGAGACACCATCAACGGCCCGGAAATAGTCCCGGACGCGCCCGAAGACGCCCGCCTTGAGGGGGAACTGAACGCGCACATCCCGTGCCTGCAGCACCTCGGCCGCATTCCCCGCCAGGGGCCGCGGCTGTCCGGACGGCTCCGCCTCCACCAGCGCCCGGGTGTAGGAATGGGTCGGGCGCGCCAGCACGGCCGCCGTCTCGCCGTGCTCGACCACCCGGCCGTCCTGCATGACCACCATCCGATCGCTGACGCGCTGGACCACGTTGAGATCGTGGGTGATCAGCAGCACGCCCATACCCAGGCGCTGTTGCAGATCCTTGATCAGGTCCAGGATCTGGGCCTGCACGGTGACGTCCAGAGCGGTGGTGGGCTCGTCGGCAATGAGCAGATCCGGGTCGTTGGCCAGGGCCATGGCGATCATGACCCGCTGGCGCTGGCCGCCGGAGAGCTCGTGGGGGTAGGCGGTCAACCGCCGTTCCGGCTCCGGGATCTGCACGAGGCGCAGCAGCTCCAGAACGCGCTCCCGGGCGTCGGCCTTGGAGAGGCCCTTGTGCACGAGCAGGCTCTCGCGAATCTGCTTCTCCACGGTGTGCAGCGGGTTCAGGGAAGTCATCGGCTCCTGGAAGATCATGCCGATACGCCCGCCGCGGAGCCGGCGCATGCGCTGCGGGCTGGCCGTCATCAGCTCCTCGCCGCGGAAACGGATGCTACCGTCCGGATGGCGCGCATTGGGATAGGGCAGCAGCTGCAGCACGGACAGAGCGCTGACCGATTTTCCAGAGCCGCTCTCCCCCACCAGTGCCACGGTCTCGCCGCGCTCCACGGTGAAGTCGACGCCCCGCACGGCCTGAACGCCGCCGTTGAACTCCACGGCCAGCTTCGAGACCTGCAGCAACGGCGCGCTCATCGCCCGCCTCCCAACTGAATCTTCCGCGGGTCGAAGGCGTCGCGTACCGCCTCGCCGACGAACACCAGCAGGCTGAGCTGGAGCGCGATGACCACGAAGCCGGTGATGCCCAGCCAGGGCGCCTGGATGTTGTCCTTGCCCTGGGAGAGCAGCTCGCCGAGCGACGGCGCACCGGGCGGCATGCCCAGCCCGAGGAAGTCCAGGGACGTCAGCGTGACGATGGATGCACTGAGGATGAACGGCATGAAGGTGAGCGTTGCCACCATGGCGTTGGGGAGGACATGGCGGTACATGATAACCGCATCGCCCACGCCCAGCGCCTTGGCAGCGCGGACGTAGTCGAAGTTGCGCACACGCAGGAACTCGGCGCGGACCACGCCCACCAGGGTGGTCCAGCTGAACAGGAGGAGAATCCCCAGCAGCGTCCAGAATCCGGGCTGCACGAACGAGGCGATGATGATCAGCACGTACAGCGCCGGCAGCCCCTGCCAGATCTCGATCATCCGCTGACCCAGCAGGTCGGTCCTGCCGCCGAAATAGCCCTGCACGGCGCCGGCGGCGACGCCGATCACCGAGCTCAGCAGGGTCAGCAGCAGGCCGAACAGCACCGATATGCGGAAGCCGTAGAGCACCCGCGCCAGCACGTCGCGGCCCTGGTCGTCGGTGCCCAGCCAGTGCCGCGCGCTGGGCGGCGATGGCGCGGGCTGTCCCAGCTTGCGGTCATGGGTGTCGTAGCTGAACCGGATCGGCGGCCAGAGCATCCAGCCCTTTTCGTTGATCAGCTCAGCCACGAACGGCGAGTCGTATTCCGCTTCGGTGGCGAAGTCGCCGCCGAAGGCGGTCTCGGGATAGGTCTCCAGCACCGGGTAATAGAGCTCGCCGTCGTAGGCCACCAGCAACGGCACGTCATTGGCGATGAAGTCGGAAACCAGCGTCAGACCGAACAGCGCCAGGAACAGCCACAGGGACCACCAACCCCGGCGATTGGCGCGGAACTGTGCCCAGCGGCGCCGGTTGATGGGATTGAGGCGGATCAGCGGCCTGCGCATGCCTCAGCCCTCCCGCGCCTCGAAGTCGATGCGCGGATCCACCAGCACGTAGGTGAGATCGCTGGCGAGATTCAGGAGCATGCCGAGCAGCGAGAAGATGAACAGTGAGCCGAACACCACCGGATAGTCGCGCTGGATCACCGCCGTGTAACCGAGCAGGCCGAGCCCGTCGAGGGAGAAGATGATCTCGATGAGCAGCGAGCCATAGAACAGGATGTTCACCAGCGCCGCGGGGAAACCGGCGATCACGATGAGCATGGCGTTGCGGAAGACGTGGCCGTAGAGCACCTGCCGCTCGTCCAGGCCCTTGGCCCGGGCGGTCATGACGTACTGCTTGTTGATCTCGTCCAGGAAGGAGTTCTTGGTCAGCATGGTCAGGCCGGCGAAGCCGCCGATGACCAGGGACAGCACCGGCAGCGCCAGGTGCCAGAAGTAGTCGGCGATCTTCATCGGCCAGGACAGCTGATCCCAGTTGTCCGAGACCAGCCCGCGCAGGGGGAACCAGTCCAGGAAGCTTCCGCCGGCGAAGAGGACGATCAGCAGTATGGCGAACAGGAAGGCCGGCACGGCATTGCCCACTACCACCACGGCGCTGGTCCAGACGTCGAAGCGGGTGCCGTCGTTCACCGCCTTGCGTATGCCCAGCGGTATCGATACCAGGTAGATGATCAGGGTCGACCACAGGCCCAGGGAGATGGACACCGGGAGCTTGTCGACGATGAGCTCCAGCACGCTCATGTTGTGCTGGAAACTTTCGCCGAAATCGAAGCGCAGATAGTCCCAGAGCATGATCAAAAAGCGCTCGTGGGCGGGTTTGTCAAAGCCGTACTGGGCCTTGAGGTCGGCGATGACCTCCGGCGGCAGCCCGCGTGAGGCGCGGGTGTCGCCGCCACCGCCGCCGTCCCCGCCGGAGTCGCTGGCACTGCCGGTTACCTGCGCGGTGGCCGCCGCACCGGTGCCCTTGATCTCCGAGATGACCTGGTCGATGGGGCCGCCCGGCGCGAACTGCACGATGACGAAATTCACCACCAGGATGCCGAGCAGGGTCGGCACCATGAGCAGCAGGCGACGCAGGACATAGGCGCGCATCAGTTCACCGCCCCGCCTTCAGACCGGCACCGGGATGGCCGCCTCAACGCTGCCCCAGTTCCTCGACGACCCGGGCGTTCTTCTCCGCGTCCAGCCACCAGGTGTCCAGGCCGATGGCGTAGGTCGGGCGGGTCTCGGGCATGCCAAAGCGATCCCAGTACGCCAGCCGGTAGGCCGGAATGTGCCAGTGCGGTATGACGTAGTGGGACCAGATCAGCACGCGGTCCAGGGCGTTGGTCCGGGTGACCAGCTGCTCGCGGGTCTCCGACGCCAGCACCGCGTCGATCAGGGCGTCCACGACCGGATCGCTGACACCCAGGTAGTTGCTGCTGCCCTCGGTCCCGGCGGCCTCGGAGCCGAACCGGTCGCGCAGCTCGTTGCCCGGGGAGGGGCTCTGCGGGTAGCGGAACGTGGTCATGTCGAAGTCGAACCGCTCCATGCGGTTCTGGTACTGGGAGGCGTCCACGACCCGCGCCCGGGCCTCGACGCCCAGACGCCGCAGGCTCTCCACGAAGGGGTTGACGACGCGCTCCATGGACGGCTGCGAGATCATGATCTCGAAGGCGAGCGGCTCGCCCGTGTCCGCGTTGACCCGCTTGCCGTCCCGGATCACCCAGCCGGCATCCTTGAGCATGCGGCTGGCGACACGCAGATTCTGCCGCAGACCACCCTCGCCCGTCGTCGATGGCGGTGCGTAGACCTCATTGAACACGGCCTCCGGCAACTGGTCCCGATAGGGTTCCAGCAGGGCCAGCTCCCCCTCCGAAGGCAGGTCCCGGGCCGCCAGTTCGGAATTGGCGAAGTAGCTCCGGGTGCGGGTGTAGGCACCGTAGAAAAGCGTCTCGTTGGTCCACTGGAAATCGAAGGCGTAGGCCAGGGCGTGTCGCACCTGCGGATCGGCGAAAACCGCCCGGCGGCTGTTCATGAAAAAGGCCTGCATGCCCTGGGGTTCCTCGTGGGGAATCCGGGCCTTGATCACCAGCCCCTCCTCCGCCGCCGGGAAATCGTAGCCGGTGGCCCAGAGCTTGGAGACATGTTCCTCGCGCACGTCGTACTTGCCCGCCTTGAAGGCCTCCATGGCGGCATTGGTGTCGCGGAAGTATTCCACACGCAGCCGGTCGAAGTTGTGCCGGCCGCGGTTAACCGCCAGGTCGGCGGCCCAGTAATCCTCCACCCGCCGTAACTCCACGAAACGCCCGGACTCGAAGCGGCCTACCCGGTAAGGACCGCTGCCGAGCATGGGCTCCAGCGTCTGCGCGTCAAACCCCCGCTCGGCCGTGGCATGCTCTGGCAGCACCGGGAGCTGGCCGAGGATCAGCGGCAGCTCCCGGTTGCCGCTATCCTCGAAACTGAAGGTGACCGCGCGCGGGCCCGTTTTCTCAACACCCGCCACGTCGCGGTAATAGACGCGATAGGCGGGGTGTCCCTTCTCCATGAGCGTGTTGAACGTCCAGATGACGTCATGGGGCTCGATGGGCGTGCCGTCGTGGAACCGGGCCGCCTCGCGCAGGATGAAGGTCACCGACGAGCGGTCCTCCGGGATCCGGATCTTCTCCGCGATCAGCCCATACACGGAAAACGGCTCGTCGGCGGACTGCACGGCCAGCGTGTCGAAAGTGGCCGTGACCACGGACGCGGGCTCGCCCTTGAGGATGAACGGATTGAGACTGTTGAAGCTGCCCAGCGCCCAGCGGCGCATCTCGCCACCCTTGGGTGCCTGCGGATTGACATAGTCGAAGTGCTCGAAACCCGGCCCATACCTGGGCTCGCCGTACATGGCCAGGCCATGTTCCGCGGCATTGGCACTGGACAGTGCCAGGGTCAGCAGCACTGCCGCCAGACAGACGCTAATCCGCATACCGATCCGTTCCCTGTATTTGATTGTGTGGAATCCCGGGCGCCCCGACCACCCGCGGAGCGGGATCGTGCAGGGCCCTGTGACCCGACCGCGCCGGCGACGTTACAGTAACATCCCCGCGTGCGCGGCCCGAAGCGCAAGCAACGCCCGCGCACCGGGCGCACGTGGAAATCATAAACGATACAATGACGGCCGCAGATGGAACGCCATAACCGCGGCCGCCGCCAGAATCACGTCGCGGCGGACGAACCAACGTGAGGAACCGGGGACTACAGATCATGGGATTCTTGCAGAACAAAAAGGCCTTGATTGTCGGTGTCGCCAGCAACCGCTCCATCGCCTGGGGCATCGCCGAGGCCATGCATCGTGAAGGCGCCGAGATCGCCCTCACCTACCAGAACGACAAGCTCAAGCCCCGCGTGGAGCAGTGTGCCGAGGCCTGCGGCAGCTCGCTGGTCCTGCCGCTGGACGTGACCAGCGACGAGGAGCTCACCAATGTGTTCACGGAGCTTGGCAAGCACTGGGACGGCCTCGACATCATCGTCCACGCCGTCGGCTTTGCCAACCGCGATGAGCTGCAGGGCTCCTACGTCGACAACTGCACGCGGGATGGGTTCAAGCTGGCGCAGGACATCAGCAGCTACAGCTTCGTCGCGCTGGCCCGGGAGGGCCGCGCCATGATGCAGGGCCGCAACGGGTCGCTCCTGACCCTGACCTATCTCGGCGGCGAGCGGGCCATACCCAACTACAATACGATGGGCCCCGCCAAGGCGAGCCTGGAGGCCAACGTCCGCTACATGGCCTACGACCTGGGCCCCGAGGGAACGCGCGTCAACGCGGTCTCCGCCGGTCCCATCCGCACCCTGGCGGCATCGGGTATCGGCAATTTCCGGAAGATGCTGGAGTTCAACGCCCAGGCGGCGCCGCTGCGCAAGAATGTCAGCATCGAGGAGGTCGCCAACGCCAGCGCCTTCATGTGCTCCGACCTGGCGGCGGGTATCACCGGCGAGGTGTTGCACGTGGACGCCGGCTTCCATTCGGTGGCCCTGGCCGGCGTGGAGTTCTAGCGCGCTACGGCGCGAGCGTGAACGAAAGAAGGCGGCCCGGGGGCCGCCTTCTTTTTTCAGGTGCCTGCTATCGGCGCCGGCCGACTCAAAGCCGGTTCTCGTGAATGGTGATTTCGGTCTGCGCCCGAAGGGTCGCCACCAGGCTGTCCAGGGCGGCCCGCGTGCGCATGCTGCGCAGGCGCTCGCGCAGGCTGTTGCGGGCCTCTTCGTCGAGCTCCGCGAGCTGGCCGTCCTCGACGGACGTGACCCGCAGCACAGCATGGTCACCCCCCGACAGGCCCGTGCTGTCATAGGCGGCCGCGGAATCCGCCGCCACCTGCAACCGGAACGCGGCATCCAGCACGGCCGTCGGCACGCCGTCGGCACCCCGCTGCACCATGCCCGGGTCCTCGAAGCTCACCCCGGGCTGTTCCACCGACTGCATTTCCAGCTCACCCGCCTCCAGCCGTTCGAGCAGCGACCGGCTCGTCTCCTGCGCCATCTCCGAGGTCTTGCGACGGATCAGCGCCTGCTCGATCTGTTCGCGCACATCCTCCAGCGGCCGGGTGCGCGGCGGCTGGTGCGCGGCCACACGCACCACCACGTTGCGGCGGCCGGAGAGCTCCAGCAGCTGGCTGTTGTAGCGTTGCTCCAGCACCTCATCGCTGAAGGCGGCTTCCACCACCGCGTCGCTTGAGCCGAGCCCATCCTCGGTACCACCCCGCGGGATCCAGTCGGTGGTCCGGATTTCCAGATCGAATTGTTCCGCAACCGGTTGCAGGCTGTCCGGAGACTCGTAGGCGACGTTGGCAACCTCGGAACCGAGCTCGTAGAAGCGGTTAGCCATGCGCTCCTCGACCAGGTCCGCCTCAAGCTGGTCGCGGACAGCCTCGAAGGGCTCCGTTTGCGCGGGGCTAACCCCCGTGACCTTGATCAGGTGCAGTCCGAAGTCACTGCGCACGGGCTCGCTGATCTCACCCTCATCCAGGGCGAACGCCGCCTCCTCGAACGCCGGCACCATCTCGCCGCGGCGTACCGTACCCAGGTCACCACCCTGCTCGGCCGAGCCCGGATCGGCGGAGTGCTTGCGGGCCATTTCGGCGAAGCTCGCTTCGCCCGAGGTAATCGAGGCACGGATATCGTTGAGCTTCTGACGGGCGGCCTGGAGGGCCTCCTCACCGGCATCCCCGGGGACATCGAGCAGGATGTGGCTCACCTGCCGCGACCCCGGCGTGGTGAACCGCTCGCCCTTGACGGATTCGTAGCGCTCACGCAGCTCATCCTCGGAGATCTCGGTCTGGGCCGCCAGCGTATCCATCGTCAGCTCCACGTAGTCGAGCCTGACACGCTCGGGCTGCTGGAAGCGGGCCTGGTTATCCTGATAAAAAGCCTCGATCTCCGCCTCGCTGACGGAAACCTGATCGGTGAAGGCCTTGGCCGTCACGCGCAGGAAAGCGAGGGCGCGCCGCTGGCGCTCCAGGGCCACCATCTGCGCCAGATCGGCCTCCGTCACCACAACGCTCTCACTGAGACCCTGCTGAAGCTGATTGATGCCCTGACGGACCCGCAGATCCTGCTCATAGGCCTCGGGCGAGAGCTGGTTCTCGGCGAGCACCTGGCGATAGCGCTCCCGCGAAAACGCCCCGTCCTGGAAAAAGACCTCCTGACTGCGAATCAGCTGGCCCAGGGCCGCGTCACCGATGCGCAATCCGGCGTCCCGCGCGTAGCCGCGAAGCACGGCCTGGTCGATCAGCTGTTCCAGCGCACGGCGCCTCATGGTCTGCTCGTCGATCATGCCCGGATCGAAGTTCTCGCCGAGCATCTGCCGCAGCTGCGCCATCTGGCGCTGATAGGCGTTGCTCACCTGGCGGGACGAGATTTCCTGGTCCCCGACTTCGGCAACCGGACCTTCGCCGCCGGTCGTGAAATAGTTGTAAACGCCGAAAAGCACCAGCGGTACCGCGATCACACCGACGATCACGTATGCCAGCCAGCCGCGCGAGCGATCACGAATATCCTGAAGCATGAATGCGTTCCGTTTTTGTAATCGGGGTTCCTGACATCGGCACGCGGTCGTGCCGGCGACGAGCCACAGCGTAATGACCTTTACGGGAATTGGCTACGCCCCGTCCGCCGGCCGCGGGCGGGGAACCAAAAACAAAAGGGCGCTCCCGATGGAGCGCCCTTTTGGATATATGGCGGAGCGGACGGGACTCGAACCCGCGACCTCCGGCGTGACAGGCCGGCATTCTAACCAGCTGAACTACCGCTCCGGGTTTTGGTGGGTGGTGGAGGGCTCGAACCTCCGACATTCGCCTTGTAAGGGCGACGCTCTCCCAGCTGAGCTAACCACCCCCAGCGAGGGGCGCTAGTTTACTGCATCCTTGAGCGCCTTGCCAGCCTTGAATCCGGGCACTTTCGACGCGGGGATCGTAATGCTCTGGCCCGTGCGCGGATTGCGCCCGGAGCGGGCGGCGCGCTCGCGAACCGTAAAGGTGCCGAAGCCAACCAGGGTCACCTGGTCACCCTCCTTGAGGGCGCGCGTCACGGAGTCCACTACCGCATCGACGGCACGCGTGGCCGCGGCCTTGGAGAGATCGGCGGATTGCGCCACTGCTTCGATGAGTTCCGACTTATTCATTAAAATTCCCCTTGGTGTTGTTCTGCTGGACAACGAATCCCTGGACGTTCTCGCGGGCAAGCCGCTGAAAGCTAGACACCACGCGGTGTTGCGACTCCCCGATATCCTAGCGTCCAAGCCGCCGGTCGACAATAACCTTTTTTTTTCCGGTCAATGGCGGGAAGGGAACAGTCGCCTCAAACCTTGATGACCCGGATCCCATCCCCCGGCGCGCGGGCACGTCGAGTGCCACGAAACGGCGTGGTGTCGCACTTCGCCACCAGCCGCATCGTTTATAGCAAGCGCCCTTTTTGACTGTCAATAAAGGGTCATGAAGCGAGGGAGTCACCGAAACCCGGGGAATCGGGCCGCAAAAGCGCCCGAGCGGTCAGCCGCCCGGGCGCCGGGACTCCATCCGCAGTCGGCGGCGGCGCGGCCTCAGTGGGGCCGCACCACATCCTGCTGCTTACCGCCCTGGGCGGGCTTCTGCTCCTCGCTCTGGTCGCCCTCCGGCTCCGCCAGCGGCGTCGGCTGCTTGACCAGGGCCACCTCCAGGACCTCGTCGATCCAGCGAACCGGGCGAATGTCGAGCCTGCCCTTAATATCGCGGGAGATGTCCGCGAGATCCTTCTTGTTCTCCTCAGGAATCAGCACGGTCTTGATGCCGCCGCGCAGCGCCGCGAGGAGCTTCTCCTTCAGGCCGCCGATGGGCAGGACCTCGCCGCGCAGCGTGATCTCGCCGGTCATGGCAACGGTGGATTTCACCGCAATGCCCGTCAGCGAGGACACGAGGGCAGTGCACATGCCGATACCCGCGCTGGGGCCGTCCTTGGGGATGGCCCCCTCGGGCACGTGGATGTGCACGTCCGTGTTCTGGCTGAACTCCGGATCGATACCGAGGGCCCGCGCCCTGCTACGCACGACCGTCATCGCGGCCTGGATCGACTCGCGCATCACCTCGCCGAGCTGTCCGGTATGGGTCAGCTTGCCCTTGCCCGGGACCACCGCGGCCTCGATGGTGAGCAGCTCGCCGCCCACCTCCGTCCAGGCCAGACCGGTCGACTGCCCGACCTGATCCTGCTCCTCCGCCAGGCCGTACCGGTAGCGGCGCACGCCCAGGTACTTGTCGAGATTCTGGGTGTTCACCACCACCTTGGAGTCCCGCGGCTTGAGCAGGACGCCCTTGACCACCTTGCGGCAGATCTTGGCGATCTCGCGCTCGAGGTTGCGCACGCCGGCCTCGCGGGTGTAGTGGCGCACCGCGTCCCGTACGGCATTCTCGCTGATCTCCAGCTCCTTCGGCTTGAGACCGTTGGCCTTCATCTGCTTCGGGATGAGGTAGCGCTCGGCGATATTGACCTTTTCCTCTTCCGTGTACCCCGGTAGCCGGATGACCTCCATGCGATCCAGCAGCGGCGCCGGAATGTCCATGGTGTTCGCCGTGCAGACGAACATCACGTCGGAGAGGTCGAAGTCCACTTCAAGGTAATGGTCGTTGAACGAAGTGTTCTGCTCCGGATCCAGCACTTCCAGCAGCGCAGAGGCCGGATCGCCACGGAAATCCATGGCCATCTTGTCCACCTCGTCCAGGAGAAACAGCGGATTGCGCGTACCCACCTTGGAGAGCTTCTGGACGATCTTGCCCGGCAGCGAGCCGATGTAGGTCCGGCGGTGACCCCGGATCTCCGCCTCGTCGCGGACGCCGCCCAGGGACATGCGCACGAACTTGCGGTTCACCGACCGCGCGATGGACTGACCCAGGGAGGTCTTGCCCACGCCGGGCGGTCCCACCAGGCAGAGGATCGGCCCCTTGAGCTTGCGCACCCGCTGCTGCACGGCGAGGTACTCCAGGATGCGCTCCTTAATCTTCTCCAGGCCGTAGTGGTCCTCGTCCAGGATCTGCTGCGCGCGCGCGAGATCGTGGCGCACCCGCGTCTTCTTCTTCCACGGGATGCTGACCATCCACTCGAGGTAGTTGCGCACCACGGTGGCTTCAGCCGACATCGGCGACATCAGCTTGAGCTTGCTGAGCTCCTGATCGGCCTTCTCCCGGGCCTCCTTGGACATGCCGGACTCCTCGATCTTCTTCTCGAGGTCCTCGATCTCGTTCGGCACGTCTTCCAGCTCACCCAGCTCCTTCTGGATGGCCTTCATCTGCTCGTTGAGGTAATACTCCCGCTGGCTCTTCTCCATCTGCTGCTTGACGCGCCCGCGGATGCGCTTCTCGACCTGAAGCACGTCCAGCTCCGCCTCGATGAGCGACATCATGTGCTCCAGGCGCGCCTGCACGGCACCGATCTCGAGGATGTGCTGCTTCTCCTCGATTTTCAGTGACATGTGCGCGGCGATGGTATCCGCCAGCCTGCCGGGCTCGTCGATGCCCGAGAGGGAGGAGAGGATCTCCGGCGGCACCTTTTTGTTGAGCTTCACGTACTGATCGAAGAGGTTCATGAGCGATCGCGTCATGACCTCCATCTCGCGCTCGTCGCCGCCGGCTTCATCGCCGAAGACCTCGAGCTCGGCGTCGAAATAGTCGCCGTCGGTGGACAGGCCTGCGATGCTCGCGCGTTCGGACCCTTCAACCAGCACCTTCACCGTGCCGTCCGGCAGCTTGAGCATCTGCAGAATGTTCGCCACCGTCCCGACACGATAGATGTCCGACTCGCCCGGATCATCCACTTCCGCGCTTTTCTGGGCGACCAGCAGAATGCGCTTGTCCACTTCCATGGCCGCTTCCAGGGCCTTGATGGACTTCTCGCGGCCCACGAACAGCGGTATGACCATGTGCGGGTACACGACCACATCGCGCAACGGCAGCACCGGCGCGGTCTGTGTCTGGGTCATTTCACCCTTCTCTTCACTACCCATCAGGGATTCCTCGCTAACTGGATCGCTCCACGGCGACCTGCAATGCTTGAACTTGGGATCAATATGCGACTTAAACGGCCCGCTTTCAACGCAATGCGTCGCAACGCACGGTCCGCCCGTGGCTATCCGTCCATTGCTGGATGCGGGCGACGGCAGGTCGGTTGTGAGTGACGCGTTGGCGCGGGCTCTGTGCGTCCAGGTCCCGGCAGGGAGACACTGACTGTGCCGCCGGGGGTGGGCGGGGGCCGGCCGGCAGCCGGCCCCGCTAATCCTCAGTCCGAAGCGGCCTTGGGTTGGTCCGAGCCGTCGTAGATGATGTACGGCCGCGACTCCCCGCGGATCACCGCATCATCGATGACCACCTTGCTGACGTTGTCCATGGACGGCAGGTCATACATGATATCGAGCAGCACGTGCTCGATCAGCGTGCGCAGTCCGCGGGCACCGGTCTTGCGCTCCATGGCCTTCTTGGCCACCGCGCGCAACGCCTCTTCCCGGAACTCCAGCTCCACACCCTCCATGTCGAACAGCTTCTGGTACTGTTTGGTCAGCGCGTTCTTCGGCTCCTGCAGGATCTGGATCAGGGCCTCCTCGTCCAGCTCGTCCAGCGTCGCCACGACGGGCATGCGTCCGACGAACTCGGGAATGAGGCCGTACTTGATCAGGTCCTCGGGCTCCACGTCGCGCAGGGTCTCGCCGACGCTCTTCTGCTCGGACTGGCCCTTCACTTCCGCGGAGAAGCCGATGCCGCCCTTGGAAGAGCGCTCGCGGATGACCTTGTCCAGCCCGGCGAACGCACCGCCGCAGATGAACAGGATGTTCTCCGTGTGCACCTGCAGGAACTCCTGCTGCGGATGCTTGCGCCCGCCCTGCGGCGGCACCGAGGCCACGGTGCCCTCGATAAGCTTCAGCAGCGCCTGCTGCACGCCCTCGCCGGATACGTCCCGGGTGATCGAGGGGTTGTCCGCCTTGCGCGAGATCTTGTCGATTTCGTCGATGTAGACGATGCCCTGCTGCGCCTTCTCCACGTCGTAGTCGCACTTCTGGAGCAGCTTCTGGATGATGTTCTCCACGTCCTCGCCGACATAGCCCGCCTCGGTCAGCGTCGTGGCGTCGGCGATCGTGAAGGGCACATCCAGCAGCCGGGCCAGTGTCTCGGCGAGCAACGTCTTGCCCGAGCCGGTGGGCCCGATGAGCAGAATGTTGCTCTTGGACAGCTCCACTTCGGATTTGCCCTGGCCTACATCCATCCGCTTGTAATGGTTGTAGACCGCGACCGACAGGACCTTCTTGGCGTGCTCCTGGCCGATGACGTATTCGTCGAGGACGTTCTTGATCTCGTGCGGCTTGGGCAGCTTGCTGCCGCCGCCGACGGCCTTGTCCTCCATCTCCTCGCGAATGATGTCGTTGCAGAGCTCGACACATTCGTCACAGATGAAGACTGAGGGACCGGCAATGAGCTTGCGCACTTCGTGCTGGCTCTTGCCGCAGAAGGAGCAGTACAGAAGCTTGCCGCCTTCGTCGCCCCGGCTGTTGTCTCTGTCCGACATAGTAATCCTCTACCGCGAGAGAAGGATTCAGTTGTAACCTTGCCTACATTTTAGATTGTGCGCAAGTAGACTGGTTCACAACCCCCGGGCCCGAAAAATCGCATTCTGATGCGCTTTTCCGGGCACCCGCCACCCCGCGACGGAGCGGCTACGACCCCCCGCGGCAGGCTGCCTATTCGCTGAGCGGCAGACCGGACCGGGTGCTCAGCGTATCGTCCACCAGGCCATATTCCCGGGCTTCATCGGCGCCCATGAAGAAGTCGCGCTCGGTGTCCCGCTGGATGGTTTCCAGATCCTGGCCGGTGTGGTGGGCAAGAATGCTGTTGAGACGCTCTCGCATCTTCAGGATTTCCCGGGCGTGGATGTCCACGTCCGTTGCCTGCCCCTGGAAACCGCCCAGCGGCTGGTGAATCATCATCCGCGAATTCGGCAGACAGAAGCGCTTGCCCGCGGCGCCGCCGGCGAGCAGCAACGCACCCATGCTCGCCGCCTGGCCGATGCACACCGTGCTGACGTCGGACTTGATGAACTGCATGGTGTCGTAGATGGCCATGCCCGCCGTCACGGCGCCGCCCGGGGAATTGATGTAGAAGTGGATGTCCTTGTCCGGATTCTCCGACTCCAGGAACAACAGCTGCGCGACCAGCAGGTTCGCCTGGTGGTCCTCAACCGGTCCGACCAGGAACACCACCCGCTCCTTGAGCAGACGCGAATAGATGTCATAGGCCCGTTCGCCACGCGCGGTCTGCTCGACCACCATCGGCACCAGACCCGTCGCCTGGATGTCGGCACCGCCGCTCATCTCGCGTTCGCTCATCGCTGCACCCTCGTTATTGGCTGGACTGCTGTTGTTTCATGAGCTCGTCGAGGGACATCTTCGCGTCCTCGACCTTGGCCTGTTGAGCGATATGCTCGGCCACCTGCTCTTCCAGAACTGAAATCTCAAGGCCTTCCATGAGCTGACGGTTCTGGGTGTAGTACTGGATCACTTCCTGGGGACGCTCGTAACCGGAGGCAATCCCCTCCAGGGTCTCGCGCAAGCGGTCCTCGTCCACCTGGATCTCGTTGGCCCGGATGACCTCGTTGACCAGCAGGCCGAGCTTGACGCGCCGGCGCGCCTCGTCCTCGAAGGCGGACGCCGGCAGATCGGGCTCGGCGTCGCCGGCGCCGTACTGGCGCATCCGCTCCTTGGCCTGATTGCGCAGGTGATCGATCTCGCCGTCCAGCAGGGACTGCGGAATCTCCACGTCGTTGTGCTCGAGCAGCCCGTCCATGGCCTGTTGCTTGACGTTCTGCCGCACGGCCTGGTCGCGCTCGCGCTCCAGATTCTCGCGGATCTTCTGGCGCAGGCCGTCGATGCCTTCGTCCTTGAAGCCCAGCTGCTCGGCGAAGCCGTCGTCCAGCTCCGGCAGATCCGGTCCTTCAACCGCCTTCGCGGTGACCTGGAAGCTGGCGGTCTTTCCGGCGATTTTCTCGTCCGGAAACTGCTCCGGGAAAGTGTACTCGATGGTGGTCTCTTCGCCCGCCTTGATGCCCTCCAGGCTCTTCTCGAACTCCTCGGGCATGCCGCCGGAGCCGAGGGTCACAGGCACGTCCTCGCCCGTGTTGCCCTCGAAATCCTCGCCGTCGACCTGGCCGTGGAAGTCGATGGTGACGCGATCCTCCTTGCGGGCCTTGCGCTTGACGGCCTTGTACTCGGCGTGCTGCTTCTGCAGGCGCTGGAGCACCTCTTCGACGTCGTCATCGCTCACCTCGACGTCGGGACGCTTGATACTGACCTTGTCCAGGTCCTTGACGGCGACCTCCGGCATGACCTCGAACGTGGCCGTGTATTCGAGATCCTGCCCCGGCTCCATCTGGGTGGGCTCGACGCTGGGCTGACCGGCCGGCCGCAGGTCCTTCTCGTTGAGCGCCTCTGAATAAGTCGCCTGGATGACCTCGCCGAGCACCTCCTGGCGAACCTGGGCGCCGTAGCGCTGGCGCACCACCTTCAACGGCACCTTGCCGGGCCGGAAACCGTCCATGCGCACCCGCCCCTTCATGGACTGCAGGCGGTTCTCGACCTCGTTATCGACCCGCTCGGCGGGTACCTGGACGGTCATCCGCCGCTCCAGGCCCTGGGTAGTCTCAACCGAAACTTCCATCAAGCACACCTCGTCGTGCGTCCACTGTCGGATTGCCGGAGAGCGCGCCGGTCAGCGCGGTTCGCGCATATCCCTCCGGCAGATAATAAAACCGGCCCAAGGGGAAAGCCCCGAGGGCCGGTCTGGTTTGGTGGGCCGTCAGGGACTCGAACCCCGAACCTACTGATTAAGAGTCAGCTGCTCTACCAATTGAGCTAACGGCCCGTGGACGGCCAATGCCGCCGCACTCTATAAAATGGGGTGAGCGATGGGACTTGAACCCACGACCACCGGAGCCACAATCCGGAGCTCTACCAACTGAGCTACGCCCACCATTGTCTGTACCAGCCTTGCTCCCCGGGAGCTGGCGCGCCCGGCAGGATTCGAACCTGCAACCGTCGGCTTAGAAGGCCGATGCTCTATCCGATTGAGCTACGAGCGCATGGCCGACTGGTTGACCGCACAGGCGACGCGAAGCCGCAAGGCCGGATGGCGCCGCGCCCTGCTCGCCCACCTTAGCATAATTGGTCGGGGTGGAGGGATTCGAACCCCCGACTCCCTGCTCCCAAAGCAGGTGCGCTACCAGGCTGCGCTACACCCCGGAGCACCCGGAAAGCGCCTACGATCACCCGGTTCCGGACCGCCGGAATAATACGCAGGCGCAAAAGGAACGTCAATCGACCCCTACCGCCGCGCCAGGGCCCGCCCGGCGTTCTTGTCGGTCCGGGGCGTGCGTGCGAAAATTCGCCTCCTTTTCCGGGGCTTGGTTTACCCCCCGCCGCCACCGGCGGACAAGCGTCCGGGCCGGGTCCACAGCCAGTCGCAAATCCGGGAGATACAGATGCCAGCACGCATCCTAGACGGCAAGGCCATCGCCGCAGACGTCCGCCGTAAGGTCGCCGAGCGCGTCAACAACCGCATCGACGGCGGTCAACGTCAGCCGGGGCTTGCCGTGGTGCTGGTCGGCGAGGACCCGGCCTCCCGGGTCTACGTATCCAAAAAGCGCGAGGACTGCGCCGAGGTCGGGTTCATCTCCGAGGCCCACGATCTGCCGGCGACGGTGTCCCAGGCGGAGCTGCTGGCGCTGGTGGACCGGCTGAACGCCGACCCCCGCATCGACGGGATTCTGGTTCAGCTGCCGCTGCCGGATCACATTGATCCCCAGGCCGTGATCGACCGCATCGACCCGCGCAAGGACGTTGACGGATTTCACCCCCAGAACATCGGCCGGCTCGCCCTGCGCCTGCCGGGCCTGCGCTCGTGCACGCCGCACGGCATCATGACGCTGCTCGCCCACACCGACGTGCCCCTGGAGGGCAAGGACGCCGTGATCATCGGCCAGTCCAACATCGTCGGCCGTCCCATGGCGCTGGAGCTGCTCAACGCCCGCTGCACCATCACCATCTGCCACAGCCGCACCCGCGATCTGGCCGACAAGGTGAAGGCCTCGGACGTAGTCGTCGCCGCCGTGGGGCGGACGGAGATGGTCACCGGTGACTGGATCAAGCCGGGCGCGGTGGTCGTCGATGTCGGGATCAATCGCGGCAGCGACGGCAAGCTCGTGGGCGACGTGCATTTCGAATCCGCCGCGGAGAAGGCGAGCTGGATCACGCCGGTGCCCGGCGGCGTCGGGCCGATGACCCGGGCGACGCTGCTGCAGAACACCCTGCAGGCCGCCGATGCCCGGGACTCCGGCCTGGCCTGAGCTCCAGCAGGCTATCCGCCACCCCGGGCCCGGGTGTAATCTAGCCGCGAAGGGCCGCGTCAGCGGCCATTCGCATCCCGGGCACTCAAGGGGCCGGCCGTGAGCCAGCAAAGCCGCAGTTCCGAACGCCGCCACTTCTCCCGGGTCGCCATGGATACCGGGGCGACCCTGTCCCTGCCTGGTTTCGAGGCCACGGCAAGCGTCGTCGACATCAGTCTGAAAGGCGCCCTGGTTCGCCTGGCTCCACATCACCCCGCCGTGCCGGAGGGTCCCGGGCGGCTGTGCATCGAGCTTGCCCCCGGAGCGGAGATCGTCATGGAGTGCGAGATCGCCCACCGCGAGGGCCGGCAGCTGGGTCTGCACTGTCTGCATATCGACATCGACAGCGTGAGCCACCTCCGGAGGCTGCTGGAGCTCAATCTCGGCGATCCGGAGCTGCTCAACCGCGAGCTCGCGGAGTTCGCCTCCCCCGGGAGCTGACGCCAACCTCACGCGACGCACTGGCAGCGTGCGTCCGCAGCGCTCAGAACAGGGCGTCCACCGCCTGATCCAGGCGCTCCAACGGGACCACGTCGATCTCGCCCGGTGCCTTCCGCGGGGCGTTCTTGCGCGGCACCAGGGCACGGCGGAAACCGTGCTTGGCGGCCTCCTGGATGCGTTCCTCGCCGTGGGGCACGGCCCGGATCTCGCCGGCCAGCCCAATCTCGCCGAACATGACCGTGTCATGGGGTATCGGCCGGTCCTTGAAGCTGGAGATCACGCTCATCAGCACCGGCAGGTCGCTGGCGGTTTCCGTCACGCGCACCCCGCCGACGACGTTGACGAACACGTCGTCGCCGAAGGCCGCGATGCCGCCATGCCGATGCATAACGGCCAACAGCATGGCGAGCCGGTTACCGTCCAGGCCCACGGTAACCCGGCGCGGCTGACTCAAGGGGCTGTCCGCCACCAGGGCCTGGACCTCCACCAGCAAAGGCCGGGTACCTTCGCGGGTCACCATGATGCCGCTGCCGGCAACGGGCGCCTCGTGCCGGGACAGGAAGATGGCCGAAGGGTTCTTGACCTCGCGCAGGCCCGACTCATCCATGGCGAAGACGCCGAGCTCGTTGGCCGCGCCGAAGCGATTCTTCACGGCCCGCAGCAGGCGGAAACGGCTGCCGCTGTCGCTCTCGAAATAGAGCACGGTGTCCACCATGTGCTCGAGCACCCGCGGCCCCGCCAGCTGCCCCTCCTTGGTCACGTGGCCGACCAGGAACAGCGCGACGCCGGCCGACTTGGCGTAGCGCACGAGCTGAGCCGCGCAATCGCGGACCTGGGCAACCGAACCCGGGGCGGAGCCCAGCGCTTCGCTGAACACCGTCTGAATCGAGTCCACCACCATTACCGCGGGCGCCGCACCCTGGGCGGCGTGCAGGATGGACTCCACGCTGGTCTCCGCCATGACCCGCAACCGTTCCCGGTCCAGCCCCAGCCGGCCCGCCCGCAGGGCGACCTGGCGCAGGGACTCCTCGCCGGTCACGTATAGCGCTTCGGCATCGGCGGGCAGCCGGGCAACCGCCTCCAGGAGCAGCGTGGATTTGCCGATACCGGGATCGCCCCCGAGCAGAACCACGCCGCCGTTGACCAGTCCGCCACCGAGCACCCGGTCGAGCTCCCCGATGCCCGTGGAAAAACGCGCCTCCTCGGCGCCGGAGATTTCGCTGAGTTTCGCGATACCCGCATCGCCCGCGTACTGACTGCGCCCCCGGGCCGGGCCGGTCGAGACGGCCGGCGCCTGACGCATTTCCTCGAGGCTGTTCCAGGCGCCGCAATCGGGGCACTGGCCCGCCCATTTGGGCGTCGTGCCGCCGCAATCCCGGCAGACAAAGGCCGTCCTAGCCCTGGCCATGACTCTCCAGGTCCCGGTACTGGAACGGGACCCGCGCGGTTACCTGGCAGAAGAGCTCATAGGCGATGGTGCCCGCGTGATCGGCGACCTCCTCGGCCGGCAGCCCCTCGCCCCAGAGCACCACGCGATCGCCGACGGCCGCCCCGGGCACCCGGCGCAAATCAACGCAGATCATGTCCATGGAGACCCTTCCGACCAGTTGGGCGCGTTGGCCGTTGATCAGCACCGGCGTGCCCGTCCCGGCGTGGCGCGGATAGCCGTCGCCGTAGCCGATGGCAACCACTCCGACGGGCATGTCCTCCGGGCAGGCATAGGTGCCTCCGTAACCGATGAGATCACCACGCTGGCGCTGACTGATCGCCACCAGCCGGCTTTCCAGGGTCATTGCCGGGCGTAACGGCGGCCGCTCCCGCCCGTCGCAGAACGGCGAGGCACCATAGAGCATGATACCCGGCCGCACCCAGTCGGCGTGCGTGCGCGGCCAGCCCAGGGTGCCCGCGGAGTTGGCCCAGCACTGCTCCCCGGGCAGACCGGCGCAGGCCGTCTCCATGGTCCGGATCTGGAAGTCGGTGTACTCGCAACCTCGGTCATCGGCACGGGCGAGATGGGTCATCAGCCGCACGTCGCCCACCGATTCGCAGGCCCGCAGCCGCTCATGGACGCCGGCGACCTCCGCGGGCGCGAACCCCAGCCGATGCATGCCGCTGTCCACCTTGAGCCAGACGTTCACCGCCGGGCCGTCCACGGCCTCCAGCACCTCCAGCTGCCAGGCCGTGTGGATCACCAGATCCAGTCCCAGGGACTGGACGGCGGTGATTTCCTGGGGCTCGTAAAGCCCCTCCAGCAACAGAATGGGATGGCGTAGCCCGGCCTCCCGAAGCGGACGGGCCTCGTCGATGCAAGTCACGGCGAAGGCGTCGGCATCGCGCCAGAGGGCCCTCGCCACGGGTAGCAGCCCATGGCCATAGCCGTTGGACTTGACCACCGCCACCACCCGGGCCGCCGGGGCCATCTCCCGGGCCACGGCAATGTTGTGGCGCAGGGCTTCACCGTCGACCGTGGCGAGGGTGCCGCGACTCACTGATAGACCTCACCCCGATAGACGTCTTCTATGTAGTTCTCGAAGCGGGTGTACTGGCCGAGGAAAGTCAGCCGGCACGTCCCGATGGGTCCGTTGCGCTGCTTGCCGATTATGATCTCGGCGATGCCCTTGTCCGGGCTGTCGTCGTTGTAGACCTCATCGCGATAGATGAACGTGATGACGTCGGCGTCCTGCTCGATGGCGCCGGACTCCCGCAGATCGGACATCACCGGGCGCTTGTTGGGCCGCTGCTCCAGGCTGCGGTTGAGCTGCGACAGGGCGATCACCGGCACACCGATCTCCTTCGCCATGCCCTTGAGCCCGCGGGAGATCTCCGAGATCTCCGTGGCCCGGTTCTCCTTGTAGCCCGGCAACTGCATGAGCTGCAGGTAATCGATGACGATGAGCCCGAGGCCATGTTCGCGCTTCAGCCGCCGCGCCCGGGCCCGCATTTCCGTGGGTGAGAGGCCTGGCGTATCGTCGATGAAAAGCTTGGCCTGGGACAGGAGGTTCATGGTACCGGTAAGCCGGGGCCAGTCCTCGTCGGCAAGCTTGCCGCTGCGGATCTTCTGCAGCTCTATTCGCCCCAGGGAGGAGAGCATGCGCATGGCAAGCGAGTCGCCGGGCATCTCCATGCTGAAAACGGCCACCGGCTTGTCGCCCTTGAGCGCGGCGTGCTCGGCGATGTTCATGGCGAAGGTGGTCTTGCCCATGGACGGCCGGCCGGCAACGATGATCAGGTCGCCGTCCTGCAGACCGGAGGTCATGGAATCGAAGTCCGAGAAGCCCGTGCCCAGACCGGTGATGTCGCCGGTCTGGTGGTAGAGGGTGTCGATGCGATCGACCACCTCGGGCAGGATCTCGCGAACGCTCTGGAAACCCTGCTGGTTGCGCCCGGTCTGGTCGGCGATCTCGAAGATGACCCGCTCAGCGTGATCCAGCAGCTCACTGCTGTCGCGCCCTTCGGGATAGTATGCCGCCTCCGCCACCCGCGTGCCGGCACGGATCAGCTGACGCAGAACCGACTTCTCCCGGACGATGTCCGCGTAGGCCTTGATATTGGCGGCGCTGGGGGTGTCCTTGGCGAGGGCGCCGAGATACGGCAACCCGCCCGCGGCGTCCAGCTGGTCCATGGACTTGAGCCAGTTGGAGAGCGTGACCACGTCCATGGGCTCGGCGGCTTCGGCCAGCTCCTGCATGGCCCGGAAGATCACCCGGTGGTCGCGGCGGTAGAAGTCTTCCTCGGTGACGCGGTCGGCTACCTCGTCCCAGGCGCCATTGTCCACCATGAGCCCGCCCAGAACGGCCTGCTCAGCCTCCAGAGAATGCGGCGGAACCTTGAGGGCATCCGTTTCGGACCGTGCCGCTTCAGCCATGCTGTACTACCTCACCCCAGCGCCAGGCAAAGGACGCAACGAGTGGCGGGCGGCGCCCGGCACGCCGACCGCTCCGGCGCGCCCTGGCGTCGATGCTTCCCATCCAACTCACAGACCCGAGCCTACAGGTCCTTCCGGGTAGCGGCCAGGGCCACGTTTGGCGCGCCGCGGGGCCGCCGGCAACCCCTTCACCGGCGCGGCACACCGGGCGCGGCGCCCGGTGCGAGAGTCTCCTGTCAGCCCTCGGCCTCGACCACCACCGTGATAGTGGCCGACACGTCGGCGTGCAGGTTCAGCTCGATTTCGTACTCGCCGGTCACCCGGATGGGCCCTTCCGGCAGCTGCACCTCGCGGCGGCTGACCTCCACGCCGGCTGCGGTCACCGCGTCGGCAATGTCGGCGGTGCCCACGGAGCCGAAGAGCTTGCCCTCGTCGCCGGCCTTGGCCTGGACGCTGACCGTCAGACCCTCGAGCTGCGCGGCGCGGCTCTGGGCGGCCTGCTGCGCATCGGCCGCGGCCTGTTCCAGCTCCCTGCGACGCTCCTCGAAGTACTTGATGTTCTCCGGCGTCGCACGACGGGCCTTGCCCTGCGGCAACAGGAAATTGCGCCCGAAGCCCGGCCGGACCCGGACCACGTCGCCCAGGTTGCCGAGATTCTCCACCTTTTCAAGCAGAATGACTTCCATCGTCCACACCCCAAAAGTTCTCAGCCAATCACTGCCGTCGGGCCGCCCTCGGGGCGGCGGCCGCTACGACCCACCCGCGCTGACCATGCGCCGCCGGACGTCGATGAAGACGTCGACGATGCCGATCAAGGCATATACCTGGAAGAGCACGGGCAACAGGACGTATACCACGACCAGCCCGAGCCGGTTCCAGGCACGCGCAGCCGCCACCCAGTGGGCGACGGCCAGCGCCTGAAAGACGAATACCGAGCTCAACACCAGGCCGGCGTCAGTCGCCAACCCGCGCCCGGTGAATGTTCCGGCCAGGATCACCAGTGCGGTCGCCACGGCGAAGCCGCGGTCCAGCCGGAGCTCATGAAATTCCGCCCGGAAACCTCCGGGATTGTACAGCAAGGCCTGCCACCACCGCCCCAGGAGCAGGCTTACCACCACCAGTCCCAGAAGATTCAGCGCCCACAACCCCGTCATCACGGGCTGCAGGCGTTCGCTGAAGGCTTCCCAGCCGGCCTGTTCTTCGGCGCCGATTCCGAAACTGCGCCCGGCCGCGGCCAGTTGCTCGCTCCAGAAGCTCCCCGGATCGCCGCCGAACCACAGGTAGAAGCCGGCTACGCCGACCGCCGCCAGGGCGCCCGCGACTTGCACGGCGGAGGCCAGCGATACGCTCCAGCGCAGCCATACGGCGACAAGCCACAACGGCAGCCAGAACTCCAGCAGGGTACCCAGTGCCACCCCGCCGGGTGCGCCGGAGGCCAGCGCCACCGCCGCCAGCCCCGCCGTGGCGAGACCGGCAGCCAGGGCACCCTCCGCGGCCCCCCGGCGCAACGTGGCCAGCGCCAGGGACGCTCCTCCCAGCCAGGCCAGCACCGGCACAAGCGCCGTGGCGACCATCAGGACGGGCGCCGTCCAGCGCCCGCGCATGACGAACCCCGCCAGCGCCTTCACGGCCGGGCCCGGTATGCCCTAGTGCCGGTCGGTGTAAGGCAGCAGGGCCAGGAAACGTGCCCGCTTGATGGCCCGCGAGAGCTGACGCTGGTACTTGGCCCGCGTGCCCGTGATACGGCTGGGCACGATCTTGCCCGTCTCCGTAATGTAGCTGCGCAGGGTATTGACGTCCTTGTAGTCAATCTCCTTGACGCCCTCGGCGGTAAAGCGGCAGAACTTCTTGCGTCGGAAGAAACGCGCCATGACTGTCGTTCCTCTGAAAATCTCTAGTTTGTTCGGTCGATAAGCTCGATGTTCTCTGCGACCAGGATGAGTCGTCCGGGTTCGCCGCGCTGATCGGCCCGGGCGAGGTGCCCGTCAACACGAAGCGCCTGCCCCGGTTCCACGCCCTGCAACGCCTGGCAGAGGCCCTTGCCGGTAAGCCGCACCTCGATCCGCAACGCTACCGAGCGTCCGCGGCCGCCTTCGTTCTGCGTGGAGCGGTGCTCGAGCCACGCACGGGCGATGGGTACGCCGGCGGGGGAGTAACGGATCTGTGGCGGCTTGACCAGCTCGCCGACCAGCACCAGCGCGTTGACGGCATCCTGTCCGGCCATGGGGCGCTAGCGCCCGTTCAGGCCTCGCTGTCCTCGGTCTCGTCGCTGGTCGCCTCGTCGCCGGTCGTCTCGGCCTGATCCGTCGCCTCTTCACGACTGCCGCTATCGGAACGCTCACGCCGGGTATCCTTGCGCTCGCCCTCCTCGCGGTTCTCCTCCTGGGACTTGGCCAGCGGCGAGGGCTCGGTCACCGCTTCCTGGCGCGAGAGCACCATGTGGCGGATCACGGCGTCATTGAAGCGGAACGTGGACACCAGCTCCTCCATGTCCTCCGGGGAGCACTCCACGTTCATCATCACGTAATGCGCCTTGATGAGCTTCCTGATCGGGTAGGCGAGCTGACGGCGCCCCCAGTCCTCGAGACGATGGGTCTTGCCGCCATTGGCCTCGACGATGCCGCGATAGCGCTCGATCATCGCCGGGACCTGATCGCTCTGGTCCGGATGGACCATGAATACCACTTCGTAATGTCGCATTGCTGCTCCTTACGGTTATTCCGGCCCAGGCGGGCCGTGAAAAGCCATCCGGCACACCGGAGGGCAAGGAGTGTCGACCACCAGCCGAGGCTGCCGGTCTCGGGAAACGCGCTAGTGTATCGGAGCCCGGACGGCCACGCAAAGCATTGTTTCGCCGTGGCCACCCCAACCCTTCAAGGCCGCGATGGGCTTTGGAAGGCACGCCGCCCGGTCGATGCGGTCGTTGCCGTCGAGCTCGATCACCGGCGCAGCTACGAGCCGCTACGCGCCATCACGCTGACGCAGGGCCTCGTACAGGCAAATCCCCGTGGCCACGGAGACGTTCAGGCTGCCGACCTCACCGCGCATGGGAAGGCGCACCAGGAAATCGCAGGCCTCGCGGGTGAGCCGTCGCAAACCGGTGTCCTCGGCCCCCATGACGATGGCCGTCGGCCCGGCCAGGTCCGTCTCGAACAGTGACTGGCCGGCCTCGTCGTCGGTCCCGACCAGCCAGATCCCCCGCTGCTTCAGCGCCTTGAGGCTGCGGGCGAGATTACCCACCTGTACGAAGGGCACCGACTGCACCGCGCCGGAAGCCACCTTGTGCACGGTCGGCGTCAGGCCCACGGCCCGGTCCCGCGGCGCGATGACCGCGTCGACGCCGGCGCCGTCGGCCGTACGCAGGCAGGCACCGAGGTTGTGGGGGTCCTGGACCTGATCCAGCACCAGCAGCAACGGCGCATGATCCAGCGCATCGAGCAGCGCCGTCAGGTCATCCTCGTCCCGCGGCGGCGTGCCGTTGTAGCGCACCGCCACGCCTTGATGGGCCTGGCCGGAGACCAGTTGATCCAGCTCCCGCCCGCTCGCGCGATGTACCGGAACCCCGAGGGCGTCGATCTGCTGCACCAGCCGGCGTGTGCGGCTGTCCCGGCGCCCGGGGTCCACCCAGGCCTCGATCACATGGGCCGGGTCGTAGCGCACGACCGCCCGTACGGCATGGAGGCCATGGACCAGCTGCACACCGCTCACGCTCAGCGCTTCCGCTTGTCCGTGGCACTCTTCCCGCTGCGTGGCTTGCGGCCCTGGCCGGCACCGCGCTTGCGTGACG
>JACDUA010000055.1 GCA_013519935.1 Ectothiorhodospiraceae bacterium WFHF3C12
CCGGCGGCGCGGGCCGCCATGGAGCGCTACGCGGATCGCATGGCGCGCGGGCTTGCGAGCGTCGTCAACATTCTGGATCCCGCCGTAATCGTGCTCGGCGGGGGCATGTCGAATGTATCAGCGCTCTATGAAATGGTGCCGGCGCTATGGTCGCGCTACGTCTTCTCCGACCGTGTCGACACCGCGTTGCGGCCGGCCAGACACGGCGATTCCAGCGGCGTACGCGGTGCGGCCTGGCTCGGCGCCGGCCGGATCCTCAAGCATGGCTGAACGCCCGCGCTGAGCGCCTTGCCGAGGCGGCGCAACGGCGGTGCCGGTGCCGGAACCGGGCGGTTTGACGGCGCCCACGGGTGTGTCAGACTTGCCGCCAGCCCTTTTCCCACCCAGGCAGCAGGCAGCCGCGATGACCGAAGAAGCCCCGGAAGAGAACCTCCCCCTGGAGCCGTGCAACGCCCTGGAGGAGCAACTGGCCGCTGCCCAGAACGGTGAGCTCTCGTCAACGGACTTCCTCAACCATCTGGCCGAGTCCAAGGTCTATATCCTGATTAATCAGTCCCTGGCCGAGGAGGAGCAGCCCTCCGACGTGGAGCCACTGGTCGTTCTGGGACCTGACGACGCCGCCTTTCTTGCGGCTTTCACCTTCCCCGACCGGGCCTCGGTCATGACCCGCCGTTTCCCCGAGTTCGCGTTTACCCTGGAGGTGGACTTCACCTGGGTGGTCGCCAACGCCGGCGACGCCATGGGCGTGGTCATCAACCCCGGCTGGGATACCGGGGCCTCGCTGCCACCCGCCGCGGTCGCACACATGCGCGGCGAGGACTGAATCCCTCGTAGCCCCGCTTCGGCGCCGGCAGCCGGTCCGGCTAGCTCGTAGCCCGAACGGCGCGCACGGCGTCACCCAGTGCCGCCACGGCCTGCGCGGCTTTCCTGCCGTCGGCCTGCGCGCAGCTGATGCGCAGATAGCGCGCATACGCATCCGAAGGCGAGAACAGCCGGCCCGGAATGACCCGCACGCCGCGTGCGAGCGCCTCCCGGTAGACGCCGAACCCGTCGGTGCCCTCCGGCAGGGAGACCCACAGCAGGAAACCGCCGCTCGGGCTGCTGACCGCACTGCCTTCCGGCAGCGCCGCCAACAGCCAGCGGCGAAATTCCTGGCGTCTGAGCCGATACGAGGCCGTCGCGCGCCGCACGATTTTTTCCACCCCGCCCTGGGCTAGCAGCTCGGCCACGGCAAGCTGCGGCAGCACCGGCCCGGTCAGGCTCTGCAGGAACTTCGCGTAACCCATGGCCTCGCGATAGCGCCCGGGCAACGCCCAGCCAACCCGATAGGCCGGCGCCAGTGTCTTGGACACCGACGTGCAGTAGATGACCCGCCCGTCCCGGTCGAACGCCTTGAGCGGCCAGGGCCGGGGTGAGGCCATGGCCAGCTCGCCGTAGACGTCATCCTCGATCAGGGGCAGGTCGTGGGCCTCGGCCAGGGCCAGGAGGTCGCGTTTCGCCGTCTCGGTCATGGAGCTGCCCAGGGGATTGTGCACCGTCGGCATGACCACGCACGCCGCTAGGGGGAGCTCATGAAGGCGGCGCTCAAGCAGCCGCAGATCAATGCCGGTTCGAGGGTCGCAGGGAATCTCCACGGCGCGCAGCCCCAGGCTCTCGATGCTCTGCAGAATGCCGTGAAAACAGGGCGACTCCACCGCCACGGCATCGCCGGGCCTCGCCACCGTTCGCAGGGCCAGGCTGATGGCCTCGGTTGCCCCCTGCGTAACCAGCACATCGTCCGGCCCGCAGTGCATGCCGGCCGAGCGCGCCCGGCGCGCCAGCTGCACGCGCAGTGCACCGGCGCCACCCACTTCGCCGTAACGCCCGCCCAGGCCCGGATCGTTGCGAGCAAGGCGTCCGGCGATGCGCGCCAGCCGGCGCAACGGCAGATATCCCTCGCCCGGCAGCGCGGTACCGAGATTGACCACGCCAGGGCGGTTTGCGTCGTCCAGCAACTCCATGAAGAGCTGGGCAACGGAGACCTCCATGGGCCCTTCGCTCCGGGGCGCGGCCACGGGTGGCCCCCCTTCACCGTTCGTCGGCCGCACGAAGTAACCGGAACGGGGGCGCGAAACCACCACGCCCTCGTCTTCCAGCTGGAGGAATGCCTGCACCGCCGTGCTCAGGCTCACGCCATAACGCTCGGCCACGGCACGCAGCGACGGCATACGCTCGCCCACGCCGTAGACGCCCTGCTCGCGCACGGCGACGCGCAGGTCCTCGGCGATTGTCCGGTAAAGCGGGGTCGCCGCCATGGTCACCTCGGCAACGGTCTGAAGCACCAATTTAGCTTCGTTTCTGTTCTGGTCCAAATCACGGAATTCTGTCTATTGGAGCAATACAGAAATCACCCCTAGTGTAAGGACTGCGATCCATGCCCCATGCCCGGGCGCCCGCCCCGCCTTACAGGGAGAAACACCGATGGACGACGAAGGTCACCTGGAACGCTTCCACGACAGACCAGAGCCGGCTGTTCCCGGGCTGGCGGCCCGCTGCGATCGTCTCGGCAGCTCCGTGGTCCGGGACATCCTGCGTCTGACCACCCGCAAGGACGTCATCAGCTTCTGTGGCGGCCTGCCGGCACCGGAGGTCCTGCCGGCCGTGGAAGGTGCTTCCCTGCCCCGTGATGCCGGACAGTACGGTGCCACCGAGGGCGAGACACCGCTGCGGGAATGGGTCGCTCAGCACCTGACCCGTCTTGGCCGGCCCTGCCGCGCTGAACAGGTGCTGATCACCAGCGGCGCGCAGCAGGGGCTCGATCTTTGCGCCAGGCTGCTGCTCGATGAGGGCACCGGCATGGTGTGCGAGGCACCCACCTATCTCGCCGCGCTGCAGGTTTTCCGACTGTTCGGGGCCAGGTTGCAGCCGGTGGCGGTCACCCCCGAAGGCATCGACTTGGAGCGGCTATGGCGGCAACTTGACCGGCCCGAGACCCGCGCGGCGTACCTGGTACCGACATTCCAGAATCCGGGCGCGCACTGTTACCCCGAAGCCAACCGCCGCTCGGCCGCCGATGCGATCGACGCGAGTGGCCGCGTGCTGATCGAGGATGGCGCGTACGCGGAGCTTTCCTACGAGGGTACGCAGGCCACACCGGTTTGCGGCTACCTGCGGCGGGCACCCTGGCTCTACCTGGGCAGCTTTTCGAAGATCCTCATGCCCGGGCTGCGCCTCGGCTATATGGTCGCGGATGAACGGCTCGTGCCCCACCTCGTTCGACTGAAACAGGCTGCCGATCTGCACAGCAGCCGGGTCGGCCAGTACCTGCTGCTGGACTGGCTGGAGCGCAACGACTACGACCAACAGCTTCGGTGGGCGCGGACCGTTTACCGGGAGCGCCGGGACCTCATGGCAGCAGGCCTGGACCGGCACTTCGGTGACGCGGCGCGATGGTCGCTACCGGGTGGGGGTCTGTTCTTCTGGGTCGCGCTCGACGGTGGTCTCGACACCGGCGTCCTGCTGGACGCGGCGCTGGACGCGAACGTCGCCTACACGCCCGGGGCCGCCTTCTTCCCAACGGAAGATGCACCGGTCCACTGGCTTCGCCTCAACTTCAGCCATCCGTCCCCGCGCGCCATTGAAACCGGCCTGGCGCGACTGGCTTCAGTTTACGAATCCGCCGTTGCAAGGAGTAAACATGCCAATTCCCTTCTTTCAGATTAATGCGTTCACGGAGCACTTTCGCAGCGGCAACCCGGCGGGCGTATGCCTGCTGGAGGATTGGCCCGCTGACACGCTGCTACAGGCGATTGCCGCTGAGAACGGCTATTCGGAGACGGCCTTCGCGATGAAGCACGCCGATGGCTGGCAGCTGCGCTGGTTCACCCCGGGTACCGAGGTGGACCTCTGCGGCCACGCCACACTGGCCACGGCCCATGCGCTCATGGCGGAACACGGGCACGCCGATGGGACCGTCCGGTTCCTCACCCGCAGCGGCCCCATCGACGTCACCCGGTCGGACGATGGCTACGTGCTGGACATGCCATCCCTGCCGGGCACCGTGACGGACTGCCCGCCGGCGCTGCACGGCTACCTTCGGAAACCCCTGACGGTCCGCAAGGCCGACAAGTACTTGCTCGTCTACGACGACGAGGCCTACGTGCGCGGCCTGCAGCCCGACTTCGACGTCTTCAAGGGCGTGGACGCGGTCGGTGTGATCCTCACCGCCCCGGCGGCCGATCCCGCTACCGATTTCGTGTCGCGGTTCTTCGGGGGACCGGAAACGGGCGTCGACGAAGACCCCGTCACGGGCTCGGCCCATTGCATGCTCACGCCGTACTGGTCCCGGGTACTGGGAAAAACCGAGCTCCTTGCCGAGCAGGCCTCCGCCCGCGGCGGACGCCTGCTCTGCCGGGACCGGGGGGAGCGCGTGCTGCTCACCGGCCGGGCAGTCACCTATCTGGCGGGCGAGTTGCGTTTATGACCCGGTACGAGCGACGACGTCGAACTCCACGGTCAACCAGTCCTGCACCCGCAGGGCACCGCCCAGTGCCGAAAAGGGCTCCACGCCGAACCAGCTCTGCCGGATCGCGAACCGGCCCCGGGCCTGCAGCTTCGAACCGTCCACCGTGGCCTCGACGGGAACGGTGACGTCGTGGCGACGCCCGTGGAGATAGACCTGCAGCTGCAGAACGGGACGCGGCAGCTCCCCGGCGACATCGCGGACACGCAACCCAAGCAGCGGGAACTCGGCCGCGTTCAGGCCGTCCGGCCCCAGCATGTTCTGGCGGGTCCCCTCACGGGCGTCCGCCTGCAGCGTACCGCCGAAGCTGCCGCCGACCGCTTGCCGGGCCCCGGGCGGATCGACCTGGAGCTCATCCAGCGGCACGACTATGTCCAGCTGCGAGCCCGAGACGCCGCCATTCGGCAGCCAGAGCGCGCCCCGCATCCTGCCGGGCACCACCACGTGATTGTGCCCAGCACTGGCGAGCGTGCCGCCGCGATAGACGAGGATGCGCACTTCCGATGCCGCTGCATCGACCCGGAACAACGTCCCGTCCTGACGCGCGTCCTGTTCATACGCCTCGTCCGGGAAACTGTACTGCGCTTTCTCACCGGGCGCCGGTCGTTCGGGCGCCGTCTGGCAGGCCGCCGTGAACACGCTCACGAGCAATATCGGAAACAGCCGCGTGACGAAGCTCATATAGTCTCCTCGACATCCAGCTCTGGGTAGTGGCTTTATCGCTGATCGCATTAGTACCATAGCCGATCCCTGACCCAGGCCACGGAACTGCCCTTTCCACCATGAGCTACGAGCGCCCCAACATCCGCCGCATGCACGGCTATACGCCGGGTGAACAGCCGCAGAGCGGCAACCCGGTGAAGCTGAACACCAACGAGAATCCCTACTCGCCCGCCTCGGCGGTCATCGAGGCCGCGCGCAGCATCGATCCCGAGGCCCTCAGGCGCTATCCCTCGCCCACCAGCGCGGTCTTCCGGGCCGAAGCCGCCGGCGCTCATGGCGTCCATCCGGACAACATCGTCTGCACCAACGGCGGTGACGAGCTGCTGCGCCTGGCCATCACGACCTTCGTCGAGCCCGGTCGCCCCATCGGCATGGCCGAGCCCAGCTACTCGCTCTACCCGGTGCTGGCGGCCATTCACGATTCGCCCGTCGAGCGCGTGGAGCTGGCGCCGGACTGGTCCATGCCCGAGGATTTCGCGCGGCGGATGAACGATGCCGGCGTGCAGCTGACCTTCCTGGTCAACCCCCACGCCCCGTCCGGGACGCTCTATACCACCGAGGAGATCGCCGGCCTGGCCTGCGACCTGGACGGGGTGCTGCTCATCGACGAGGCCTACGTGGACTTCGTCGATCCCGAGCTCGGCCATGACACTCTGCCGCTGATCCGCGAATTCGATAACGTGCTGATTCTGCGGACCCTCAGCAAGGGCTATTCCCTGGCCGGCCTGCGCTTCGGCTACGGGATCGGGCCGGCCGGGCTGATCTCGCCCATCGCCACGAAGACCCGCGACAGCTACAGCGTGGACGCTATCGCCGAACGCGTCGCCACGGCGGCCGTCCGCCACCGCGTAGACGCGCAGCAGACCTGGAAAGCCGTTCGGGAGAGCCGTGAGGCACTGCGCGCCGAGCTGGAGGCGCTGGGCCTGCCCTGCTCGCCCAGCCAGAGCAACTTCGTGCTGACCCAGATACCGGCGGGCATGGGCGGCGGCGCGGAAGGCATCTACCGGGCACTGAAGGCACGGGATATTTTCGTTCGTTACTTCGACCAGCCGCGACTGCGGGACAAGCTGCGCATCAGCGTCGGCACGCCCGAGGAGAACGGCCAGCTGCTCGCCGCCCTGCGCGGCATGCTCTGAGCCCGCGACGGCGAGCTGCCGGCCCGGTGGACTACGCCTGGGCGCTCGGCCGGCTGCTGACGGCAGCGTGCCACCGGGCAATGTTGGCCTGGTCCGCCCCGGGCTCGATCTTGAGCGCCCCCTTGGCGAATTCCACCGTGACGAACGCCGTGATGTCGGCCAGCGAGAAGGAATCGCCGGCGACGAACTCGCTCTCGCCCAGTCGCTGATCCAGGTCCTCGAGGAAGTCGCGGTAACGCTGGGCGCCCCGATCCGCCAGGGCCTCGACCTGGGGCACCGGGTGCTTGCCCGGCATGGCCCGGTCCTTGAAGGCCGAGACCTTGTTGCGGAAACCCTCGGCGACCGCCAGGTAACCGTCGAACTCGACCCGGCGATTCCACATGCTCACCAGCGCCCGGGACTTGGGATCCGTGCCCATGAGCGCCGGCTCCGGCTGCAGCGCCTCGAAGTAGGTGCAGATCGCATCGCTCTCGCTGATACAGGTACCGTCGTCGAGCTCGAGGGTCGGCACGGTGGCATACGGGTTCTTCCGGCGGAAATCGTCGGAGAAATGCTCGCCGGAGCGCAGGTCGATCTCCTGCATTGGCACCTCGATGCCCTTCTCCGCGATGAACATCCGGGCCCGGCGCGGACTCGGCGCGGTCTTGCAGGTATAGAGCAGCATGGTGGATCCTCCTCGTTGTTCGATTCGGCCTGTTCGGCGGCGGCGCCCAGTCTACTCGGCCGGGCCGCGGCCGCACCAGCTGGAGTGGCGCCACAACGGTGAAGCTGGCCCTGCCTTCCAGCGCCCTAGTAAGCTCCATGACCACGGAACAATAATCCAGGAGGCTGACCCTTGAGCGACTATCCCATCCTGTCCGGCGCGGAGCCGCTGTTCGTCGAAGGCAACGAAATCGGCTGCCTGGTATCCCACGGTTTCACCGGGTCGCCGCAGAGCATGCGCTTCCTCGGCGAATACCTTGCTCGGGAGGCCGGCTTCACGGTCAGCGTTCCGCGGCTGCCCGGCCACGGCACGGCACCCGAGGACATGCAGCGCAGGACCGCCAGCGACTGGACCGGCACCATCCAGTCCGAGCTTGAACGCCTGGCGGGGCGGTGCAAGCACGTCTTCACCCTGGGGCTGTCCATGGGCGGCACCCTGGCCCTGCACACCGCCGCCAGCTTCCCGGACATCGTCCGCGGCACGGTCGCCATCAACGCGCCAGTCTTCCTCAACAATCCGGACATGGCCAGCCTCGCCTTCAACAGCCACGCCCCGGAGTTCATTCCCGGCATCGGCGCCGACATCAAGGACCCGGAGGTTACCGAGCTCGCCTACGAGCAGGTGCCGGTGGCCAGCATCAGCCAGCTCTACGGCCTGGTGTACGTCACCCAGGGCCTGCTGCCGCGGCTCGACTGCCCGCTTCTGGCCTTCCACTCCGACGAGGACCACGTGGTGGATCCGGCCAACGGCGATTTCCTGATGGAGAAAGCCGGCACGGCCGACAAGACCCTGGTGCGGCTGGACAACTCTTTCCACGTGGCCACCATCGACCACGACAAGGAACGGATCGCCAGCGAGTCGCTGGCGTTCATTCGGCGGTGCGTCGTGGAAGAGGCGTAGGCCTCCGGAACATGCGACTGGACAAACTCGGACCACGAGGGGTGATCCCGCTCCGTGATTCGTTCTCGTCCGCCGCAAGGCGGACGAGACGGCAATTATCGTTCGTCAGGCCACTGGATTCGCGGCCAGGGGCCGTTCCTACATCAGCACTCGCATGCTGTGGGAGCGCCACCCGCCCCGCCAGTCAATCTCGCGGCCAGGTCGCCTCCCACCATACACCGCGCTGGCGCGGGCCAGGTCAATCGAAGACGATCACGCCCCGGGCGTTGGCGCCGGACTCCAGGTCGGCGAAGGCCTGGGGGGCCTCGTCGATGGAGTAGGTCCGGGTCACCAGCTCGTCGAGCTTGATCCGTCCGCGCTGATAGAGATTCAGAATGCGCGGAAAATCGTACTGGGGCTGGGCCGATCCGTACCAGCTCCCTCGGATGGCGCGCTCTTCCATCGGCAGGGTCACCGTCTTAACCGTGGTCTCCTCCTTGCCGCCGGCGACACCCACCACGATGACCTCGCCGCCCTTGGCCAGGGCGTTATAGGCCTGGGTGACGGTGGCGCCCGCGCCGACGCATTCGAAGGCATAGTCCACGCCGCCGCCGGTGAGCTTCTTGACGGCCTTGGCAACGTCGTCCACGGACTTGACGTTGACGGTGTCGGTGGCGCCGAATTCGCGCGCCATGGCCAGCTTGTTGTCGTTGGTATCCACGGCGACGATCATGTCCGCACCGGCCATCTGGCAGCCCTGGACCGCGTTCAGGCCCACGCCGCCGACACCGAACACGGCCGCCTTGGAGCCGGGAACCAGCTTGGCGGTGTTCATCACCGCGCCGACACCGGTCATCACCGCGCAGCCCACCAGGGCAGCCTTGTCCAGGGGCACGTCCTTGCCGATCTTCACGGCGTTGTCGGTATGAATGGTGGCGTATTCGGCCATGACGCCGCACCCGCAGAACACGTTCAGCGGGTGGCCTTCGGCGTCGTGGCTGCGCACGGTACCGTCGGGCAGGTGATAGAACGCCTTGCCCGCCTGCTCGCACAGCACCGGCCGGCCGCGGACACAGTTGCGGCACTTGCCGCACATGTAGACGAAAGAGCTGAGCACGGCGTCGCCGACGGCGAAATCGGAAACACCCTCGCCGACTTCCACCACCGTCCCGGCGCCCTCGTGCCCGAGGACCAGCGGCGGCGGCAGCGGCAGCGTGCCGTTGGTCGCGGACAGGTCGCTGTGGCACACGCCGCAGGCGGCCAGCTTGATGGTGATCTCGCCGCGCCTGGGCGGGTCCACGCGGATCTCTTCTACCTGCACGGGCGCGTTGAGCTCCCGGCAGACCACCGCTTTGGCGGTACGGCTCATGAGGTATCTCCCTGTAAGTGTGATCCCGTCACGATCCCCGGGCCGTCAGTCCGGGGATCGTCTCTCGCGTCTTTAAAGGTCGTGGAAGCCCTTGCCTTCCTTCGCCAGGCGCTCGAGAAGCGGCGACGGCTCCCACTGCTTGCCGCCGAGCTGCTCGTGGAACGTCTTGACGCGGTCATGGATCTCCTTCAGGCCCACCTGATCGGCCCAGAACATGGTGCCGCCGCGATAGACCGGGAAGCCGTACCCGTAGATCCAGACGATGTCGATGTCCAGCGCGCGGGAGGCGATCCCCTCCTCGAGAATCTTGGCCCCTTCGTTGACCATCACGTACATGCACCGCTCCAGGATCTCCTGGTCGGTGACCTCCCGCGGCTCGATGCCGTTCTCCTTGCGGAAGTCCTCGATGAGCTTCGCCACCTCGGGATCCGGCTTGGGCGTGCGGTCGCCTTCCTCGTACTTGAACACGCCCGCGCCGGTCTTCTGGCCGTAACGCCCCTGCTCGGCCAGCTTGTCCAGCCAGCTCGGCTTCTGGGCCTCCGGATCGCCGGCCTTGCGGCGCTCCTGGCGGATGCGGTAGCCGACGTCGATGCCCGCCAGGTCGGACATGGCGAACGGCCCCATGGGGAAGCCGAAGTCGAACAGCACCTTGTCCACCTGCTCCGGCGACGCGCCCGCCGCCACCAGGGAAACCGCCTCGGCCTGGCGCTTGTGCAGCATGCGGTTGCCCACGAATCCGTCGCAGACCCCCACGCAGACGCCCACCTTGCCGATCTTCTTCGACAGGTCCATGACGGTGGCGACCACCTCGTCGGAGGTCTTCTCGCCGCGCACGTTCTCCAGCAGCTTCATGACGTTGGCGGGGCTGAAGAAGTGCATGCCCATGACGTCCTCGGGCCGGCTGGTGGAGTCGGCGATCTCGTTGACGTCCAGGGTGGAGGTATTGGTGGCCAGGATCGCCCCGGACTTGCAGACGCGGTCCAGCTCGCCGAAGACCTCCTTCTTGATGTCCATGCTCTCGAAAACCGCCTCGATGACCAGGTTCACGTCCGAGAGCTCGTCGTATTCCAGCGTGCCGCTGATCAGGGACATGCGTTTCTCAACGTCATCCTGGCTGATGCGGCCCTTCTTGGCGGTATTCTCGTAGTTGCGGCGGATGATCTTGATGCCGTTGTCCAGGGCCTCCTGCTTGACCTCCTTGAGGATGACCGGGATGCCGACGTTGGCGAAGTTCATGGCGATGCCGCCGCCCATGGTGCCGGCGCCGATGATGCCAACCTTCCCGATCTCCCGCCGGGGCGTGTCCTTGCTCACGCCGGGCACCTTGCCCACCTCGCGCTCGGCGAAGAAGGCGTGGCGCTGGGCCTTGGACTGCGGAGAGCTCACCAGCTCGGTGAACAGCTCACGCTCGCGCTTCATGCCCTCGGCGAAGGGCAGTTCGGCGGCGGCCTTCACCGCTTCGATGCACCGGAACGGCGCCAGGAAGCCGCGCTTCTTCCGGGCAATGCTCTTCTCGTAGTTCTCGAAGACCTTGGGGTCCTCGAGCTTGACCTCCATTTCGCTCACCGGCCGCCGCGGCGCGCCGTCGCCCACCAGCTTCCTGGCGTAGGCGATGGCCTGCTCGGCGAGATCGCCTTCCACCACCTCGTCGATGATGCCCAGGCTCTGGGCCTTGGCCGCGGGAACGTGGTTGCCCTCGACAATCATGGGCAGCGCCTTGTCGGCACCGATCAGCCGCGGCAGGCGCTGGGTGCCGCCGGCACCCGGCAGGATGCCCAGGTTCACCTCGGGCAGGCCCACGCGGGCGCTGCTCACGGCGACGCGGTAATCGCAACCCAGGGCCACCTCCAGTCCGCCGCCGAGGGCCGTGCCGTGAATGGCGGCAACGATGAGCTTGTCGGCGTGCTCGTAGGCGTCGATGACTTCGGTCAGCGCCGGCGGCTGCGGCGGCTTGCCGAACTCGCGGATATCCGCGCCGGCCGGGAAGGTCCGGCCACCGCCCATGACCACCAGGGCCTGAGCGCCGTCGTCGGCGGCGCCCTGCTCGACGGCCGCCTTGAGCCCTTCCCGAACGTCCTTGCCCAGCGCGTTCACGGGCGGATAGTTCACCGTGATGACACCGACCCCGTCGCGCAGCTCGTAAGTAACGACCTCGCTCATGATGCCTCCTGTTGCAATATCGAGAGGTCACGCCGGCTGGCGGGACCCCTGGGATTCCCCTGAAATGAAGAGGCCCGGCGCCAGTGGCCGGGCCCGATTCTGATCTAGATGCCGCCCAGGCAGAGGTATTTCGCCTCGAGGTACTCCTCGATGCCGTATTTGGACCCCTCGCGGCCGATGCCCGATTCCTTCATGCCGCCGAAAGGCATGATCTCGTTGGTGAAACGGGCCTCGTTGGCGCCCACCATGCCGTACTCCAGGGCCTCGCCGACGCGCCAGAGCCGGCCCATGTCCTGGGTGTAGAAATAGGCCGCCAGGCCATAGGGCGTGTCGTTGGCGAGCTTGACCGCCTCCTCCTCGGAGGAGAAGCGATAGAGGCCGGCCACCGGCCCGAAGATCTCGTTGCTGAAGACCTTCATGTCGGTGCTGACCTCGGTGAGAACGGTCGGCTCGTAGAACGTCTGCCCCAGGGCGTGGCGCTTGCCGCCGTGGACGACCTTGGCGCCCTGATCCACCGCGTCGGCTACCAGGCCCTCCACCTTGTCCAGGGCCTTCTGGTTGATCAGCGGCCCCATGTTCACGCCTTCCTCGACGCCATGGCCCGGGTTGAGGTTCGCCACCGCCTGCTGCATCTGCTCCACGAACTTGTCGTAGATGCCGTCCTGCACGAGGATGCGGTTCGCGCAGATGCAGGTCTGGCCGGCGTTGATGAACTTCATGGTCATCGCGCCCGACAGGGCCGCCTTGATGTCGGCGTCGTCGAAGACGATGAACGGCGCATTGCCGCCCAGCTCCAGGCTGACCTTCTTCACCGTGTCGGCGGACTGACGCATCAGCAGCTTGCCCACCTCGGTGGAGCCGGTGAAGGAGAGCTTGCGCACTTTCGCGTTGCTGGTGAACTCGGCACCGACCTCGGCACCATGGCTCGCGGGCAGGATGCTGATCACGCCCTTGGGGAAGCCGGCGCGATGGGCGAGCTCCGCCAGCGCCAGGGCCGACAGCGGCGTGTCCTCGGCGGGCTTGAGAACCACCGGGCAGCCGGCCGCCAGGGCGGGCGAGATCTTCCGCGTGATCATGGAGCTCGGGAAGTTCCAGGGCGTGATGGCGGCGACCACGCCCACCGGCTGCTTGAGCACGAACTCACGGCGGTCGTTGGCGGCCGGGACGATGATGTCACCCTCGATGCGCTTGGCCTCCTCGGCGAACCACTCCACGAAAGAGGCGCCCTGCAGGATCTCGCCGAAGGCCTCCTTGGAGGGCTTGCCCTGCTCGGAGGTCATGATCAGAGCCAGGTCCTCGGCGTTGGCCTTGATCAGGTCGTGCCAGGCCCGCAGCAGCTTCGAGCGTTTGCGCGCGGGCATGGCGCGCCACTCCGCCCAGGCGGACTCGGCGGCGTCGATGGCCCGCCGGGCATCGGCGCCACCCATGTCCGGCACGCTGGTGATCTTCTCCCCGGTCGCCGGGTTGAAAACGTCGAACTGCTTGCCGCTGTCGGCGCCGACCCATTCACCGGCGATGTAGCCCGAGTCGCGCAACAGGGATTGGTCTTTGAGATTGAGCATGGCCCTAATGTCCTCCGGATTGAATTCTGTACCGGGCCCGGCCGCGCCCGCCCCGGTACATGGTCTGGCGGCGGCACTTCTGGCCCGGATGCTGCGACGTCCGAGTGGTCGCACCCCGTGGATCCACAACAGTCTAGACGATGCCGCGCGGGGCGCCGCCGGCGTGGCGGCGGCCCTGTGGGATGAGCAACGCGTTGCCCGTCGTGATGCCGTCCGCGGCGCGGAGTTCGGGGTATGGCGCCAAGAATCTGGCACGCCACCCCCCGAGTGTCAATGTAATCGGAACCGGTTTCCGCAAGGCGGAACAGCCTAGGCGCCCCCGGCCTGCTCCCACTCCTGCTCCTGCAACGCCCGCCAGTTGAGCTTGCCCGTCGGCGAGCGCGGCAACGACTCCACCAGCGCCACGGACTGCGGGCATTTGTAATGGGACATGGTCTCCCGGCACCAGTTGATGATGTCCTGCTCGCCAACCCTGCCCCGTTGATCCTGCTCCAGCACCACGTAGGCCTTGACCGTCTCGCCGCGGCGCTCGTGGGGCGCGGAGATCACACAGGCCTCCTGGATGGCCGGGTGCTCGAACATCAGCGATTCCACCTCCGACGGCCAGACCTTGAAGCCGGACGCGTTGATCATGCGTTTGAGCCGGTCCACCAGGAAGAAATAGCCCTGCGCGTCGTAGTAGCCCAGGTCGCCGGAGCGGAAGAAGCGCTTGCCGTCGATCTCGGTGAAGGCCTGGGCCGTCTCGTCGGGACGATTCCAGTACCCCTGAAAGACCTGTGGGCCATGGATGAGAATCTCGCCGACCTCGTTCGGCCCCAGCTCCTTGCCGGTGTCCGGATCCACGATGCGCGAGTCCACGTCGAAAGCCGGAATGCCCAGGCACTGGGCCTTGGGGGTGTCGGGCGGATTCACGTGCGTCGTGGCCATGGTCTCGGACAGGCCATAGCCCTCCATGTAATGCTTGCCGGTCATCTCGAAGAGCTTCTGCTCCACCGCCTCCGGCATGGCCGCGCCACCGCCGCCCACGCCCTTGAGGCTGGACAGATCGTAGTTGCGGATCTCCGGGTCGGAGAGCATGTCGATGGCCATGGTGACGATGTTGCGCCACGCCGTGACCCGGTAGCGCTGGATCAGCTCGGCGGCGGTGCGGCGGTCCCAGCGGGTCATGATGACCATGGTGCAGCCCACGAACAGGGAGCCGTTCATGCCCGTCTGCATGCCGGTGACGTGGAAAAACGGCAGGGTCACCAGGTTGACGTCATGGGGCGTGGAAGTGACCCAGTAGCTGCCGCCAACGCAGGGGGCCATGACGCTGCGGTGGGTATGCACGCAGCCCTTGGGGGCCCCGGTGGTCCCGGAGCTGTAGACGAAAACCGCCAGGTCGTCGGGACCGACCTCCTGGGCCGGTGCATCGTGGCCCGCGCCAAGGGCATCCGCCCAGAGCGTGACGCCGGCCTTCTCGATGGGCTGCCGCTGCGCGACCACTTCCTCCGGCAGCGCCAGATCCGTCTCACCGGCGAGATAGTCGCTGTAGGCCGCCACCACGACGTGGTCCAGCGCTCCATCGTCCACCAGCGGCTCGACAAACGGGTAGACTTCCTGGCCACAGAGCATGACGCGGGCGCCGGTGTCGTCGATGTAGTGGCGCAGCTCCGCGGTGCGGTTCATGGGATTGATCGGCACCACGACGGCGTTGGCGCTGAGCACGGCATAATAGGCGATGACGAACTGCGGGGCGTTCTGCATGTCCAGCAGCACCCGGTCGCCCCGGCGCACGCCGAGGGCGTGAAGATAGCCGGCCAGTGCCCGTACCTCGGCGTCCAGGCGGGCGAAGCTCAGGCGGCTGTCGTAATAGACGATGGCGTCGTGGTCGGGATAGCGCAGCGCCGAGACCTGAAGGTTGGTCTGCAGGCTCGTGCTGGGCAACGTCAGGTGATGCGGCAGACCTTCCGGCCAGACCTGGTAGTGACGGGTGAACACTTTTCGGGCCTCCTCGAGCAGGCGAAGACAAAATCCGGCAATCCCGCCCCCGACCTCGGCCCGTCATTGTTTTTGTAAGGCTCGCCGGGTCGTCATCTCTGGCTCGGGGCGGCTGGGGGCCAGGCGCGGCGTCGCCACGGCGGCTCCCCAAGGCGCAGCAAATTGTCACGGCCGTGCGGGCACGTCAAGAATGACGAAATTCGCTTCCACCATGCGGAATATGGTATCGGACAGAGCGGCGCCTTGTCTGCGCACGTCGACGCCATTAGAAAGAGCAGAGAAACCGGCCGTATCACCGCGGGCCTTCACAGGAGAACGAGTCCAGATATGCCAAAGCCTCAAGCGCTAAAAGCCGACCAGGTGTTCCGCGCCTGCGATCCGGACGCCCTCGGATTCGACACCACCGACGATCTGGAGGACCTGGACCGCATCATCGGTCAGGACCGCGCCATCGAGGCCCTACGCTTCGGTACCGGCATGCGCAGCCACGGCTACAACCTGTTCGTGCTCGGCCCGAACGGCATCGGCAAATTCGAGGTGGTGAAGCACTATCTCCAGGACCGTGCCACGCAGGAGCCCGTGCCGGGGGACTACTGCTACGTCCATAACTTCCAGCACCCCAACGAGCCGAAGCTGCTGGCCCTGCCGGGCGGCCAGGGCGAGCAGCTGCGCAAGGACCTGGAACAGCTGGTCAGCGAGCTGCGTACGGCCATACCGGCCACCTTCGAGAGCGACGAGTACCAGCAGCGCGCCCGGGAGCTCCACCAGGAGCTCAACCGGCGCCAGCAGCAGTCCATCCGGGAGATCCAGAAGGAGGCGGACGAACACGATATCGCCCTGATCCAGACGCCCGGCGGCTTCACGTTCGCGCCCAAGAAGGACGGCGAGGTCATGGATCCGGAGGAGTTCCACAGCCTGCCCCAGGAGGAGCGCGAGCGGGTCGAGAAGATCGTGGAGAAGCTCCAGGAGAAGCTCCAGGCCGCCATCCAGCAGATGCCGAAGGTCCGCAAGGACATCCAGGAGCGCGTGCGCAAGCTCAATGAAGAAATGGCCGAATTCGCCGTCGGCCATGCGATCGGCGAGTTCAAGGAACGCTACTCGGAATCGCCGGCGGTCCTCGAGCACCTGGACGCCATCCGCCAGGACGTCGTGGAAAACGTCGACGCCCTGGGCAATCAGTCCGATCAGTCGGCCAATGCCATGGAACAGCTGATGAGCCGCTACCGGGCCAACGTCCTGGTGGACAACAGCACCCAGCAGGGCGCGCCCGTGGTTTACGAGGACCTGCCCACTTACCAGCACCTGCTCGGCCGCGTGGAGCACCATGTTCACCAGGGCGCGTTGACCACCGACTTCCGCCTGATCAAACCCGGGGCGCTCCACCGGGCCAACGGTGGTTACCTGATCCTGGACGTGCGCAAGCTGCTGATGCAGCCGCTCGCCTGGGAAGGCCTGAAACGGGCCCTGCTCTCAAGGCAGGTAAAGATCGAGTCCCTGGAGCAGCTCTACAGCATGATCAGCACCGTCTCCCTGCAGCCGCAACCGGTGCCGCTGGACGTCAAGGTCGTACTGCTGGGGGACCGCCTGCTCTACTACCTCCTCTCGGCCTACGACCCGGACTTCCTCGACCTTTTCAAGGTGCAGGCGGACTTCGAGGAGGATCTGGATCGGGACGAAGAGAGCCAGCAGCTCTACGCGCGGATGATCGCGACGATGGCCCGCCGCGAAGGCGTGCGTCCCCTGGAGAAGACGGGCGTGGCCCGCGTGATCGAGCACGGCAGCCGCATCGTCGACGACAGCGAGCGGCTGACCACCCACAACCGCCAGATCGCCGACCTGCTCTCGGAGGCGAACTTCTGGGCCGGCGACGCCGGCTCCCACGTGATCGACGAGACGCACATCCAGCGGGCCATCGATCACCAGGAATACCGTGCCAGTCGCATCCGTGAGCGCATGGACCGGGCCATTCAGCGCGAGACCATCCTCATCGACACCGAGGGCGAGGCGACGGCGCAGATCAACGGTCTGTCAGTCATGCAGCTGGGCAACTACGCTTTCGGCCGGCCAACGCGCATCACCGCCACGGCCCGGCTCGGCCGCGGGCACATGGTGGATATCGAGCGCGAGGCCAAGCTCGGCGGCAGCATCCACTCCAAGGGCGTCATGATCCTCTCCAACCTGCTCGGCGCCCGCTATGCCCAGGACCACCCGCTTTCGCTGAACGCCAGCATCGCCTTCGAGCAGTCCTACGGCATGGTGGACGGAGACAGCGCCTCGGTGGCGGAGTTCTGCGTGCTGCTCTCGGCGCTGTCGGATCTGCCCATTCGCCAGTCGCTGGCCTGCACCGGCTCGCTCAACCAGCATGGCAAGGTCCAGGCGGTGGGCGGCGTCAACGAAAAGATCGAAGGCTTCTTCGACGTCTGCAGTGCACGCGGCCTGACCGGCGAGCAGGGTGTTCTGCTGCCGGCCAGCAATGTTCCGCACCTGATGCTTCGCCCCGACGTGCGTGAGGCGGTGGCCGCGGGCCGGTTTCATATCTATCCGCTGAACACCGTGGACGAGGCACTGGAAATGTTGACCGGCCGGGAGGCCGGCGAGCGCGGCGATGAGGGCCAGTTCCCCGAGGGTTCCGTCAACCGCCTCGTCGACGACCGGCTGCAGGAGCTGTCCCGGTTGCAGCGCTGGGAATCCCGGCCCGAGCGGGGCAGCAACGGCAAATCCGAAACGGACAACGGCAACGATGAGTGACAGCGACCAGCCAGTGACGCAACGGATCATCGTCCTGGTCAGCGACTCCTGCGACAGCAATGCGGCGCTGGAGGCCGCGGCCAGGATGGCCGGGCGGCTCGGGGCCGAGCTTCAGGCCCTCTTCGTCGAGGACGTCAACCTGCTGCGTTCGGCCGGCCTGCCCTTCGCACGGGAGATCGGCCTCACCTCGGCAACGGTTCGCCCCATGTCTCCGGAGGCGGTGGAGCAGCAGCTACGCGCCCAGGCCGAACGCAGCCGTGCGCTGCTCGAACGCATCGCCCAACGCATGAACATCCGCTCGTCATTCCGCGTGAGCCGGGGCAACGTCGAGAGCGAGGCCCTCGGTTCGGCCCGCCCGGAGGACATGCTGATCATCTGCCGTGCCGACCACCGCCGTCGCGGCGGCTCCCGCCTATCGGACCGGGAAGGGCGGATCGTCAGCGCGGCACACTGCACGGTCATGCTCGTCGGCGAGCGCCAGCCCGAGGAGAACCGCGCCGTGCTGGTCCTCTACGCCAATACCGCCCGGGGACGGCGCAGCCTGGCCCTTGCCGCTTCCATGGCCCGTGACGCCGCGCAACCCCTGGTCCTGCTGCTTCCGCCTGGCAGCGAGGCCGAACATGACCGGCTTGCCGCAAGTGCCCGGGAATGGGCGCAGACCCACAACCTGCAGCTGCGCTTTCGAGAGCTCGGCCATGTGGACGCCGCCGCATTGCTGTCGGCGCTGCGCCAGGAAGAGGGAGACAGCCTGGTGATCCCGCGGGACGCCGCGGCGCTTCGCGATCCCCATGATCGGCTGCTGCTGGACGAGGTGGACACCCCCGTGGTGGTCGTGCCGTAAGCGGTCAGACCATCGAGCCGCGCGCCGGCGCCGGCCCCGCGGCTGCGCATAAAGGCATTCGCGGCGGGGACGCCGCTCCCACACCCGGTCGGAAGGCGAGACGCCATCAGCGATGGTTGTGGGAGGCGCGTCCCCGCGGCGACGGGCGCTGGCATGTCGGATGGCAAGCCCATCCGACCTACATCGTCTCGGCGCACCGCGCCGGCAATCGCGGCCAGGGGCCGCTCCTACGACCGGTCGGAAGCCGAGGTGCCCTCAGCATGGTTGTGGGAGGCGCGTCCCCGCGGCGACGAGCGCTGGCATGTCGGATGGCAAGCCCATCCGACCTCCATGGTCTCCGCACATCGCGCGGGCAATCGCGGCCAAGGGCCGCTCCTACGCCCGGTCGGAAGCCGACACGCCATCAACGTGGTTGTGGGAGGCGCGTCCTCGCGGCGAGCGGGCCGAAAGTCGGTCGCCATCCATGCGTCGTCGCCCGCGTCCGTGAGCCACGGGAGCGTAAGGTGGATTAGCCGTCAACCGTAACCCCCGGGCCCGGTAAGCGGCGACTCCGGGATGGACACCATGACGGTGGATTACGCGTCACCAATCCACCCAACCTGGCGGACTCCGAATCGCGGCGGGACCCCGCTCCCATGAGCGCGCCCGGCAATGGATTAACGTCGACCCCCTCAGCCGCCGGGCTCGACATCGACACGCCGTCCCGAATCACTCTGGGACAACGGCAGGGTTACGCGCAGCACGCCGCGCCGGTAGCGGGCCTGCGCCCGTGAATCGTCGACGCTGCGTGGCAATGGCACGATGCGCTCGAAGCGCCCATAGGCCCGCTCCATGACGTGATAGCGGCCCTCGGTGAGCTCGCGCTCGAAGTGTTTGTCCCCGATGACCACCAGGTTGCCGTGGTGGACGTACAGGTCGAAGTCCTCCGGCTCCAGACCCGGCGCCTCCAGGCGCACCTCCAGGCGGTCGCCGTGCTCGCTGATCTCCACGGGCAGGAAGGACCAGTCCGGGGCATGGCGGGCGAGTTGCTCGCCGCGGGTCTCCAGCTCCGAGGAGCCCGCACGGCTCCGAAAACGGGTGACGGCATTGCCCGCGCGCTCACGCAGCTCGTTCCAACCCTCCGCCAGGCTGTCCCAGACCTGGCTGACACCACGGCGGATGTCATCGAACGGCGCCATGGCGCTAGGCCTCCCGCTCGTAATAGGCAACGCGCGTCCGGCTCTGGCGCAGCTCCATGAGCTCGTCCATGAGGTCCAGTGCCAGCGCAGCTCCAGCCAGGTTGACGCGCAGATCCTCCGATAGCCGCAGGGCCGTCTGCACACGCGTCACCGCGTCACCGCGAAAGCGCCACTCGGCAGGCTCACGGCCGAGGGGCTCGACCACACCCTCCTCGACCATCTCCATGACCAGCTCGGCACTCACGCCGCAGGCCCGCGAGACCTCCCCAAGCGAGAAGCTCACGCGCTCATCCATCACCAGACCGCTGACGACCGTTAACGCTCTCGACATGCTCACAAATCCTTCCGCGGATCAAACGGCATTTCACGGGCCATGCGCTCGTACAGAGCCCGCTGTTCATCGGTTTCCGGCCGCGGCACGACGATCCGCAGCGCCACGTACTGGTCTCCCGGCGGGTCGCCGGGAAGGCCACGCTGCTTCAGCCGAAGCTTGCGGCCGCTCTGCGAACCCGGCGGGATCTTCAGGCCCACCTGGCCGCCCAGCGTGGGGACGCTGACCTGTGCCCCCAGCGCCGCTTCCCAGGGGGTCACCGGTAAGTCTAGAAAAATATCCCGTCCTTCGACATGGAAACGGCGATGGGGCCGAAAGTGCACCTCCAGGTACAGATCCCCCTGGGGGCCGCCGCCGAAACCCGGCTCACCCTGGCCCGAGAGCCTGACTCGCTGCCCTTCGGTTATGCCCTTGGGGATTTTGACGTTCAGAGTCTGTGACGTCTCCTTGATCCGACCATCGGCGGTCACCTCGCGGTGCGGAAACGTAATCTGCCGGTGGGTGCCGTTGAAGGCATCTTCCAGGGTGATCTCCACCCGCGCCACCACGTCCTGGCCGGCCGCACGGAAGCCGCCGCCGCGGGCGCCCGCGCCACCGCGCCCGCCGGGACGGAAACCGCCGCCGAATATGGATTCGAAGAAGTCGCTGAAATCCCCGGCGTCCGTGAAACCGCCGCCGGCGAAATCGAAGCCCGGCTCCCATCCGGGCGGCGGGCGGAAGTCCTCGCCCTGATGATAACCGCGGCCGAGCTGATCGTAGGCCTTGCGCTTCTCCGGGTCCTTCAGAACCTCGTAGGCCTCGCCCACTTCCTTGAAGCGCTGCTCGGCATCGGCCTCCTTGCTGACATCCGGATGATACTTGCGCGCCAGCTTGCGATAGGCGCGCTTGATGTCCTCCTGGGACGCGTCGCGGTCAACACCGAGGATGGCGTAATAATCTTTGAACTCCATCTGCTGCCAACGACCTCCATGGGCCCGCTGCCAACCGGACCCGGTTGAGCCGCCCGGCACCGCGGGTGACGGTTCCGCGCCCTGGGCGACGAATTCACACTCGATCTCCGAGACGGCCCCGAATTGCCGTGTTCGGGAAGCTGGACCGTCTACGGCGGGAGATGCTTTCTCCCGCGACTTACTGCTAAGTAGTGAGTTCCACGGCGTATTTCAAGCAGGCAGGGAGAACCTGGGTCACCCCGGCGCATTTCCTGCGCGGGCAGGCGAATCGTCCGGCGTCCCGGGCGCGTTTGCCCGCGTTCCCTATGGGGCTACGCCGGCCTTGGCGTAGAGTCTGGCCACCCGGCGACTGCGCCCGACGTCGTCCGGCAGCCGGCAGGCGAAGACCAGGGCCCGCCGCCAGTCCCGCCGGACGTGCTCGTGGTATTTGGCGAGCCGTTCCAGTGCTTCGACGCAACCGTGCTCGGCAAGGCGCTCCCAGATGGCGCAGGCCCGCTCCCAGTCGCCACGCCGGCGCAGGTGATCCGCGAGATCGAGCTGTCCCGCCCGGCACAACGTATCGGCAAAACGCGCCAGCAGCTCGAAGGCCCGGGACGTCTCCCCCGCCCCGGCGTGCGCCGCGGCCACCTGACGAATGTCCGCGCCATGCGCCCTCGGATCCGCGTACGCGGCGTCCAGCCGCGGCGGAATTTGCGCCAGCGAAATCAGGTCGTCCTGGTTGTGTCGGACAACGTCCGCCATGCGCGTTGTGGCCCCGCGGTGAAGATAGCTGAACCAGACGTCGGGAACCTCGGCGCCCGGCAGGTCATCGATGCGCGCGTAATCCAGAAGCCGGGACTCGACCGTGGCGAGACGGCAATCCGGCCAGCGGGAGGCGAACGCACGACGGACTGGGTGCAGCAGGTCCAGATGCCCCGTCTCGCCAAGGCTGGCGCCGATTCCCTGCAGCCGCACACGGTCGCGCAGCAGCGGCAGGTCGAAGGACTTGCCGTTGTAGGTGGCGAGCGTCGGAGCCGGTCCAATCTCATCCATCAGGGCACGCAGCATGGCCGCTTCGGCGCCAAAACCGCCGAGCATGAACTGGCTCAGATGCAGGCCGGAATGCCCGAATCGGGCGAAACCGCAAAGGAACGGCACGGTCCCGGTACCGCCCGCGAGCCCCGACGTTTCCGTATCGAGGAATACCCATTGCGAGGCTTCCAGGCCGTACATGCCCGGCAGGTGCTCCAGGGCCGGGAGCGGCCGCAGCGTCTGGCCGCCATGGCCCGTTCCCCAGGGCACGAACCGCTCCACGCGCACGAAGCCCCCGGGCTCGACGACACCGCCGACCGCCTCGGCCAATGCCTCCGGGTCCGGCCGCCCGCGTTGGCCGCGCGGCGGAGCCGTACCGCAGCGCAGCCGTTCCAGCCGCTGGTGGATGGACGGATCCGCGGCCCCGGCAGGGCCGGAGGCCCCGCCCTGCTGACGCAGCGCGTCAAGACGGGATTTGAGACTGCTCATCGTTCAACAGCTCCAGCACCTTCAGCGCCACCTGCTTCGGCGAGAACCCCCGCACTTCGTCGGAAGCGAGAATGGGTCCCACGCAAGCCGGACAGCCGTGGTCGCAGTCACACGCGGCGATCATGGCCCGCGCGCCGCCAACCACGGCGGCACGCTGCTCGAACAGCGGCGCGGACAGGCCGACACCGCCCGGATAGTTGTCGTACAGGAACACGGCCGGTTTGAACCGGTCCTGCTGCTCCGGCGCCAGCTCGCCGCCGTCCAGGCTGCGCATCTGGCCCCGGCCGGAGACCCCCACGGTGGCGAACCAGCGGGCATCGCCGTCCCCCACGGCCCGGCCCAGGTCCTGGGGCTCGGCCATGGTTCTCAGCGCGGCCACGTGATGCATGGCGTAGGCCGCGCCCAGGAAACCGTCCAGGGCCTGCTGCCGGCTCTCGAACGCCGCTTCCAGGCTGTCCGGATGAATCTGCCACCACGCGGCCGTGGTGTGCATTTCCTGGTCCGGCAAGTTGATGTTGCCGAAACCGATGTTCTCGTGGGTGTAGTAGCGGATCTTCTTGAAGCCCGGAATGCGCCGGACCAGGTGGACCTCGCCACAGGCGCTCTCGGCGCGCCCGGTCTGCGCGCCCTCGAAGCGTTCCAGGATCTTCAGCCGCGTATAGTCGATGGCGTCGGTGTAGTAGTCGACCCGGGTCTGGCGCACGTACGCCTTGCGGCCCTCCCAGTCCAGCGTCTCCACCTGGAACGGGCTGGACTGGACCATGTAGATGGCCCCCTCGTAGAGCGTCTCCGGCGCGCTGGAGTAATCCACTTCGGCGATGATCTTCCGGCCGCCGTCGGTGATGTCCACCACCACGAAATTGCCTTCGGCCACCGAGCGCAGGCTCACGCTGTTGGCGGGATAGCTGTCCTCGGTCCAGTGCCACTGGTCCGACTCCTGGTGCAGCACGCCCTGCTCCTCCAGATACGCCAGCAAACCTTCCAGGTCCTCGTTGCCGAAGCGCTCGCCGCGGCGGAACGGCAGCTCGAAAGCCGCGCAACGCACGTGGTCGAGCAGGATCAGCAGCTGGTCGGGGGCGATGCGCGCATGCTCCGGCGAGGCCCCCAGGAAGAAGTCCGGGTTGCGGACGATGTACTGATCCAGCGGCTGGCTGGTGGCCACCATGACGCCGAGGGCGGAACGCTCGCGCCGACCCGCCCGGCCCAGGCGCTGCCAGGTGGCGGCGATGGTCCCGGGATAGCCGTTGAGCAGGCAAACGTCCAGGGAACCGATATCCACGCCCAGCTCCAGCGCCGAGGTCGATATGACGCAGTCCAGCGCGCCCTTGCGCAGGCTGCGCTCCGTCTCCCGGCGCTCCGTGGGCAGGTAGCCGCCCCGGTACGCGGCCACCCGGACCGGCTTGCGGGGGTCGCTGTCGAAGACATCCTTCAGGTACTTCGTGAGCACCTCCACCATGAGCCGCGAGCGGGCGAAGATGATGGTCTTCAGCCGCTGGCGCATCGCCAGCCGGGCGATGCGGGTGGTCTGTGACCGGGCCGAGGCGCGAATGCCGAGATCGGCGTTGATCACCGGCGGATTCCACAACAGCAGGTGCTTGGCCCCCGCCGGCGCACCGCTCTCGGTGACGGCCTCCACGTCCTGTCCAATGAGCTCGGCGGCCAGCTCCGCGGGGTTGGCGATGGTCGCGGAGGACAGGATGAACACCGGGTCCGAGCCGTAAAACCGGCAGATACGCTGCAGCCTGCGAATGACGTTGGCCACGTGGGAGCCGAACACCCCGCGATAGGTGTGCATTTCGTCGATAACGACATACTTCAGGGACTCGAAGAACTGCGCCCACTTGGTGTGATGCGGCAACACGCCCTGATGGAGCATGTCCGGGTTGGTCACCACGATGTCGCCCCGCGTGCGCACGGCCTTGCGGGCATCCCCGGGGGTGTCGCCGTCGAAGGTATAGGCGCGGATGCCCAGGTCGCCGGCCTCGTTGAGCTCCATGAGCTCCGCCACCTGGTCCTGGGACAGCGCCTTCGTGGGGAAGAAATACAGCGCCTTGCCGCCGTCGTGCAGCGCGTTCTGCAGCACGGGCAGGTTATAGCACAGGGTCTTGCCCGAGGCGGTCGGTGTCACCACGACGGTATGCCGACCGCCGCGTATGGCGTCCCACGCCTGGCGCTGGTGGCTGTAAAGACGTTCGATACCCCGCGCGGCCAGGGCGCGCTGCAGCCGCGGGTCCAGGTCCTCCGGCACGGGCTCGTAGCGGCCGGGCCGAGCGGGCACGACCAGTTCGCCCGTAATGCGCTTGTGGTAGCGCTTCTTCAGCCCGGCAGTCAGCCGGGCGATCGGGTCCGTTGCGGCACTCGGCATCTGCTTGACGGCGGGTTCGGCCATGGACCGTTCTCCTGATGTTCTCTTCGTGCTAATTTATAGAACGTATGGAGAACCGACAAGCGTCCAAGCTGACCCGACGCCAGCTCGAGATCCTCGAGTTCGTGGGGGAGTTCGGCCAGACCCACGGCTTCGCCCCCAGCCTGGAGGCGCTCTGCGAGGGGCTGGGGCTGCGCTCGCGCGGTTCCATGCACAAGCACATCCAGGCGCTGGTGTCAGCGGGGCTGGTCGAACCCATGGACGGACGCAAGCGCGGCGTCCACCTGACGGCGGCCGGCGCCGCCGAGCTGGAGGACGCGGACAGCCTGCCGCTGGTGGGCACCATCGCGGCCGGGCGTCCCATCGAGGCCCTGGAGCAGCCGGAGCGCATCGGCGTGCCGCCGCAGCTGCGCACCAATGGCGAGTGTTTCGTGCTGCGCGTCCGCGGGGATTCCATGATCGAGGACGGCATCCACGACGGCGACTGGGTCGTCATCGAGCGCCGCAGTCACGCGCGCAACGGCGAAGTCGTGGTGGCGCTGATCGACCGCAGCGAGGCCACGCTCAAGCGAATCGAGCAGCACCCGGACCGGGTCGTGCTGCACCCCGCCAACAGCAACATGTCCCCCATCATCTACGCACCCCACCGCGTGGAGATTCAGGGCGTCGTCGTCGGACAGATGCGCCGCTACTGATCGTCGTGATCCCGCCCCGGGGGCCTGACGCGCCCCGTACAAATGTGCCCGTGGAATGCGGCAACTATGACCCATTCCACAGGACGCTTACCCCCAAGCGTGTATCGTTCCCTGACGGCAGGGATCGTGGGGGTGGATTCCATTGCACACTGGAGGGGGAACCGTGGCCTCGAGGGCAGGCACAGCGACGCATCACCGGGCCCGTCCGCGAATGATGAGGGCAAGACCGCTGGCACCGCGGACCGGCGTCACCGAACACTTCGTCGAGACCCGCTCTTCCGGCGGATCATGATCGCCGCCGTCAACCGCAGCAGCAGGCGCCAGACTTCCCTGGTGCTGCTATTGAGCCTCGGCACGCTGGCGGCGATGGCGTTGCTGGCCATCGGGACGACCGCTCTGGTTCTGGAAATCCAGGCGGGCGGGCGCGCCTACCTCATCGGCAACAGCCTCTGGGCCAAGGCCCAGAAGAACGCCGTACTTCATCTGTACATTTATGCCGACACGGGCGATCCACGGGACCTGGAACGCGCCCGCGAGGCGCTCGAGATACCGTTGGCCGATCGCCGGGCGCGCCACGCCCTGGAGCGGAATCCGCCCGATTTCGCCGCGGCCCGGCGCCACTTCCTCGACGGCGGCAACGCACCCGAGGACGTGACCCGCCTGATCAACGTCTTCCTGTACTTCCGCGACGCCCCCCACATCAAAGAGGCCATCCGGATCTGGCGCCTGGCGGACCAGCAGATCCTGCGCATCAGCGCCCTCGCCGATGAGCTCGAGCGGGTCGTGGAAGCGCCCGGCGAGGCGCGGGCACGACGGGACGCCCTCGAGAATCGCCTCGCCGAGATCGACAACGATCTCAACCCGGTGGAGGCCGCTTTCGCCCGGGAGCTCTCGGCCGGCGCCCAGTGGCTCGCCGAATGGCTGTTCATCCTCACGGTGGCGGTCTTCGGACTGATGACCGCCATCGCCATCGGCATCTACGCCTGGCTTCTGCGCCGCATCCGCGACTCCGAGAGAGATTTCCGCGCCACCTTCGAGCAGGCGGCCGTGGGCATGGCCCAGCTCGATGCCAATGGCCGCTTCCTGGCGGTCAATGCCACCCTCTGCGACGTGCTGGCCATGGAGCGTGACGCCCTGCTGCTTCGCCGGCCCGAGGACCTGCTCCACCCCGACGACCGCTTCGGCGACCCGTGGCAACTCGACCGCCTGCTCCGGGGGGAGGTGGACCACTACACCACGGAGAACCGCTACGTCCGGGGCGACGAGCGGACCATCTGGGGCAAGGTCACCATCTCGGCGGTCCGGGGCCGCCGGCGCGCGCCGGACCGGCTGCTGGCCGTGGTGGAAGACGTCACGGAGTCGCGCCGCCTCGCGGAGGCCCTGACCTATCAGGCCAGCCACGACAAGCTCACCGGTCTATTCAATCGTCACGACATCGAACGCCGCCTGGAGGCCGCGCTCACGTCGGCGTGGGAAGAGGATCAGCGCCACGCGCTACTGTTCATCGACCTGGACCAGTTCAAGGTGGTCAACGACACCTGCGGCCACGTCGCCGGCGATCACCTGCTCTGCCAGGTGGCGGGGCTGCTGGAGCAGCAGCTGCGCAAGGCGGATGTCATCGGACGGCTCGGCGGTGACGAGTTCGCCGTCATTCTGCATGACGCCTCACTGTCCGATGCCCAGCAACTGGCCGAAAGGCTGCGCGGCTCGATCACCGAGCTCGCCTTCCGCTGGGAGGGGCGCAGCTTCAGCCTCTCCATCAGCGTCGGCCTGGTCGAGATCACTCGTGACGTACCGGACGTCACGTGGCTGCTGAGCGCCGCCGACACGGCCTGTTACCTGGCCAAGGACAACGGCCGCAACCGCGTCCACACCTACGTGGAGACCGACGAGGCCGTCAGCGAGCGCCGCGGGCAGATGGAATGGGTCAGCGACATCCGCCAGGCCATCGAGGAGAACCGCTTGCGGCTGTTCGCGCAGCACATCAAGCCCCTGGGTACCGACGAGGGCCTGCACTACGAGCTCCTGGTGCGCCTGGTCCACCGGGATGGCCGGGAATACTCGCCGGGGAGCTTCCTGCCCGCGGCCGAGCGCTATGATCTCGCCTCGGCCATCGACCGCTGGGTGGTGGCCACGGCATTTGAGCAGTTCGCCGCGCATCCATGGCATCTCAACGCCCTCGAGCAGTGCCACATCAACGTCTCCGCTCAGTCGATCACGGAGGTGGAGTTCCTGCGTTTCGTCGAGTCCAAGCTGGACGAAGACGTGGTGCCCGGGGAGAAGCTGTGCTTCGAGATCACGGAAACGGCTGCCATGACCAGCATGCAGGAAGCCCGCCGGTTCATCGACACCGTCCAGGCCCGTGGCTGCGCCATCGCCCTGGACGATTTCGGCAGCGGCCTGTCCTCGTTCGGCTACCTCAAGCACCTGCCGGTGGACGTGATCAAGATCGACGGCATCTTCGTGCGGGACATGGCCGTGGACTCCCTGGACCGGGCCATCGTCGAATCCATCAACGATATCGGCAAGGCCCTGGGCAAGAAGACCATCGCCGAGTTCGTGGAAACCGGCGAGGTGGCGGACATCCTGCGGCAGGTGGGCGTGGACTACGCCCAGGGTTACGGCATCCACCGCCCCTGCCCGCTGGCCGACATCCTCGCCGCGGAGGCGCCGCGGCGCAGCGGACGGGGCCGGTAGGTCAGCTCAGCAGGCTTCCTGCTCCGCTTTCGTGCGCGGGTGCAGCTCGGCAGCCTCCCGGGGGAAATGCCGGATACGGTTGGTCAGATACACGCCCAGGGCCAGCCCCAGGCAGGTAAAGCCGAACGCCGCGCGGAAGTCCCCGGTGTACTCGATGAGCCAGCCGGCGACGGCCGGCCCCACCAGCTGGCCTCCGGCGAAGAACAGGGTCACGAAGCTGAATGCGATGGGCACGTATCGGGCCGGCACCTGCTCCGTGCCCGCGGCCTGGATCATGGCGAACATCCCGCTGACCGCGCAGCCCATCAACACGTAATGCGCCACGAAAGCCGGCAGCGTCTGGCTGAACACCGGCAGCCCCATGCCCACCGTCACCGTCGCCATGGCCGCCATCAGGGCGGACCCGCGGCCCATGCGATCCGAAACAAGCCCCCACAGTGGACTGCTGCCGATGGAGATGATGCCGCTAACGGAGACCAGACTGCCCGCCAGCGCCGCCTCGAACCCGGCTTCCACCATGAAGCTGACCATGAACACCGACTGCACGATGTACGTCAGCCCCACGATGCCGTAGACCACCGCCACGGTTAGCACCCGGGGATTGGTATAGACCGCCCACTTGTCCGCCGACGGCGGGCGCTCGCCCTCGGCCAGCCGCGCCGCGGGCGGATCGCGCACGAACGCCGCCACCAGAAAGGCCACCACGAACGCGGTGGCGGCGAACACGCCCCAGGTCGCCCGCCAGCCGCCTTCGCCGAACAACCCGTTGAGCCACGGGACCAGCACCCCCGCCACCAGCAGGCCGATGCCCACACCGCTGGTGAGCAGCCCGATCACCAGCCCCCGTTTCTCCGGATACCAGGTGGCCAACAGCGACACCATGGGCGCGAAGCTGAAGGCGGTGCCGAACCCCAGCACCGCCATCAGCGGCACGGCGTGCCAGTAGGTCCCCACCTGGCTCAGACCCAGGAACCCTAGCCCGACCGCGCTCACGCCCATCACGACGGTCCACCGCGCGCCCCAGCGCGCGGCCGCCATGCCGCCCACGAGCACGAACGAGAGATAGCCCAGCGCGGTGATCGTCCCCAGATAACCGGCCTGCTCGTAGCTCAGATCCAGCCCCTCGCGCATGGGCGGCACGATCAGCCCGAAGGCCAGCCGCGCGAACACGATCACCACCAGCGTGACGAACATGCCGGTGGTGACCATCAATACGGCGTTGGGCCTGGGGGTCTGGGGAGCGGTTTCGGACATCGTTACCTCGGGGCTGTGCGCCTGTGCCGGCCCTGGCGCGCGCGGATTCATGAGCGGGAGACAATAGTAGCTTCGCCGGGAAAACGCGAGTTGAGCGCCGTTCACACTTCGTCACGACCGCGCCGGCGTCCACTCGTCCGGCCATGCCGCCCGAAGACGTGCCATGTCCCTGAAAAGGTCTATATTCTGCCTATACCCTTCGCCCCCGCCGGGCCGGACAGCCCGGGACGGGCCTCACGAGCAGGGAGAGTCGTGATGTGGGACTGGATCAAGAAGGCCGCCGGCGCGGCCCTGGAAACCGGCGCGGAATACCTGGGTCACCTCGGCGTGATCCAGCAGGTAATGAACGCGCCGAGCTACGAAGCCGCCATCCAGCGACTGCACCAGCACATATTCTCGCTGGAAAACGAAGCCCAGTTCCGCCTGTTCATGAGCGCGGTCCGACAACAGACGCACCAGGCCGAGCAGGCCCTTCAGCAGGCCCGGCAGAACCCCAGCGGCGAGTCCTGGGGCGGTTCCTTCGAGGATCGCATGGCCCAGCGCCTGGCGGAGCTGCGCGCGGGCTACCACGCCGGCAACAGCCCCCACGTGCAGGCAGCGGAAAAACATCTGAACGATCTCGGCCTGCTGGCGCAATACGCGCAGCTATTCTGGCAGGAGCGCGCCGCCCAGCTCCAGACGCCAGAAGCCCAATCCCCGCCCGAGACGCCCGAGACGCCCGAGACGCCCGAGCCGCCGGCGCCGGAGCCCACGCCGGAGCGGCAGCGCGAGGCGTTTCAGCGCCATGCCGAGGAGATTCTCGGCGGCACGACGCCCGTAGCTCCACCGACCGGCACCGGACCGATGGGCGAAATCGAGGCCATGCAGGCCGTCCTGGACGCCGACCGGCAGCTCACGCGCGGCATGGTCAGCTGCATGCCCGGCACGGCAACGGCGGAGACCGTCCAGGTGCTGTCCGACCTGCACGCCGTCTACGCGAACATCCTGGCGCGCGCCCCGAAGGACTCCACCCTGGTCGACCCCGCGGATCTGCGCCGCAAGATGGGTCAATGCCTGGAATTCGCCGGCCGCGCCTGCGAGTCCCTGGGCCGGGACGCCGAGGCCCTGGACTATTTCAACCGCGCGTTCGACGCCTTCAAGGAAGCCGGAGACTCGGACGACACAGCGCGGCTGACCGCCAAGATCCGGGACCTTGAGATCATTCTTTCCGGCGACCAGGAAGCCGACATCATGGCCCTGCAGCAGCGGCTGGACACGGTCGCCCGTCCGTCGCTGGACGCCGTGGAGCTGCTCATCGGCCTCGGCGCGGCCCACAACCATCGCGACGACGCCTTCAGCGCCCGCGAGCACCTCCATCAGGCGGAGACCATGCTGCAGGCCATGGGCGTCGCGCAGCCCGGACCGGAGCAGCTGGCCGATGCCCTCTCGGGCCTGCTCGGCGCTGCGCCGGACAGCGCGAACGTACCCGATCTCACCCCGATCCAAACGGGCATGCGTATCCGCGGGATCTACAAGCAGCTCTACCAGAGCCTCTCCGCGGCGTACCGCAATACCGACCCCGCGGATCCGGACTTCGAGGAGAACCTCGGATTGGCGGATCAATACCTCGGGGCCGTGGAATCCATGGACAGCGCCCGGGAAAGCCAGGCCTTCAGCGCCCGCGCCATGGCCCATCTCTTCGGCGGCGGGCCGGACAACAAGGCCTAGCCATGAGTCTCACCGCCGCCACGGACCTGGTGCGCCGCCTGGAACGCATTTCCACGGATCTGCTTCGCCGGCCGCCCAACGAAGGAGTGAACGACCTGCTGGAGTCCGCCGCCGGCCTGGAACGCGACGTCCACGCCGTGGGCGTGCCGGATCTGGCCGGTGTCTGGCACCTGCGCATGGGCGAGATCCTCTACCGGGAGGGCCGCTACGCGGAGGCAGTGGGACAGTCCCGCGCGGCCCTTCGCGCGCTGGGATCGCGGCGCGAGGCGGACCTGCACGTGGCCGCCCTGGAGCTGCAGGCCCGCTGCCTCGACCATCTGGCCGACTGGGACACCCTGGACGCCACCGTCGAACAGGGCATCGCCATCGTCGAGCGCCACCGCTATTCCCTGTCCGCGCCCTATCTCAGGGGCGCCTACATGCGCGCCCGCATCGGCCTCTACGCCCTGGGCGTGCGCGCGGCCCTGGCCCGCGGCGACCTGC
>JACDUA010000056.1:0-18926 GCA_013519935.1 Ectothiorhodospiraceae bacterium WFHF3C12
CGCCCAGTCGCACCCCGACCCGGCCGGACCCGGGATCGAGCGCCTCCACGGCGGCGGGCACGTAACGCCGCGCGGTTTCCTCCGCGCCCAGCGCCTCCCAGAGCGCGGTCTGCACGAGGCTGTTCTCCACGATATGGGCGAGATGCCGCTCGCCCATGTCGGCGGCGCTGAAGGCAACGCTCGCCTCGCTGAGGCCGTCCCAGACCGCAATGGCCTCCACCGGCCCGGCCCGGCGTCCGGCGATGTATTCCCAGACCCCCAGCCGTTCCAGCACGCGCTGCGTTGCCCTCGACAGCGCGGAGACCCGCAGATCGACCTCCTGGCCCGCGGCCCAGGGCGCCGGCTCCCGGGCATCCACCAGGGCCACGGAGAAGCCGGCCCGCGCCGCGGCCAGGGCCACGGTGAGGCCGACCATGCCGGCGCCGCTGACCAGCACGTCCACTTCGGTGCCACGGCGGCTCATGCGGTCCCCTCCAGCGGCAGGCCCCGGGCCAGCCGCGGCAGCCATCCGGCACGCCCCATGGCCGTGCGCATGAATCGCCGCTTGACCCCCGGGAGCAGATCCATCGCCACCAGGCCCGCGTTGCGCATCGGCGCCAGTAGCGGCAGATCGTTGGAAAACAGTGTTACCAGGCCGTGGGTGAAACCCATCACCAGGCGGTAGTCCTGGCGGCGCAAATCCGCGTAAGCCTCCAGCACCCGCGCATCGCCGATGTCGCCGCCGGCCAGCGCCGCGCCATGGAGCTGCTCCGCCAGCACGGCCACGTCGCGCATCGCCAGATTGAATCCCTGCCCCGCCACGGGGTGGAGCGTGTGTGCCGCATTACCGATGAGCACCGAGCGCTCCGCAGTGACCCGGGACGCGCGCATCCACCCCAGGGGGTAGGCATGGCGCTCGCTCACCTTGAGCAGCCGCCCAAGACGATGGCCGAAGCGTTCCTGCAAGGCGGCGAGGAATGCATCGTCATTCAGAGACAGGGCATCCTCGACACGGCTCTCCGGCAGGGTCCAGACCAGGGCACAGCGCCCGTCCGTGGCGGGCAGCACGGCCAGTGGTCCGTCCGGGGTGAAGCGTTCATACGCAACGCCACGGTGGTCGTGCTCCGGAACCAGATTGGCGATCACCGCGCACTGGCCGTAGCCGCGCCACCGCGCCTCCAGGCCGAGGATTTCCCTCACGGCCGAGCGGGCGCCGTCGGCGCCAACGAGCAACCGGCCCCGGAGACTTCGCTGACCCGCTTCGTCGCTGATGTGCACGCTGACGCCTTCCGCGTCGGTCTCGACACCGGTGACCTCTGCCGGACAGTATTCCGTGACGTTGTCCTGGGCGGCCACGGCCGCCGGCAGGACCGTGCCCAGCCGGCGGTTGGGCACCACGTGCCCCAGGGCATCCACGCCTTCCTCCGCGGCGCTCATGCGGACGAAGCCCGGCCGGCCGCGGTCGGACACGTGGATCTGCCGGATAGGCGCGGCGTCCGGACGGATCTGTGACCACAATCCCAGGGCCTCGAAGATTCGGCGCGTGGTCGGCGCGAGGGCGGTCATGCGCTCGTCGAAGCTGGGCTGCCCCGGCGCACGCCGGGCCACCGGCTCGACCACCGCCAGGCGCAGCGGGCTGCCCGCCAGTGCCGAGCACAGGCTGGCTCCCACCAGACCGCCGCCGGCGATGATCACATCGTAATGCCCGTTCGCTTCCATTTCGTGGCTCCGGGGTCAGCGCGCGCCCCGCATCCGGACGGTGCCGCTCACGCGGCCATCACCGCTTCGATGTCATCGGGGGACTTGGGCGCGCCCTCGCTGAGCACCTCGCAGCCGTTGCGCGCGACCACCACGTCGTCCTCGATGCGGATGCCGATGTTCCACCAGCGCGGATCCACGCCCGTGCTCTCGGCCGGAATATACAGCCCCGGTTCCACGGTCAGGGCCATGCCGGGCTCCAGGATCCGCCAGTCGCCATCGACCCGGTAGTCGCCGACGTCGTGGACGTCCATCCCCAGCCAATGGCCGGTGCGATGCATGAAGAAACGCGTATAGCTGCCCGACTCAATGATCTCGTCGATGTCGCCGGTGAGCAGACCAAGCTCCAGCATGCCCTCGACCAGCACCCGCGTGGCGGCCTGGTGGGGTTGATCCCAGTGATTGCCGGGAGTCACGGCCTCGATGGCCGCGGCCTGGGCGGCGAGGACGATGTCGTAGACGGCCCGCTGCTCCCCGGTAAAGCGCCCATTGACCGGGAACGTGCGGGTGATGTCGGAAGCGTAGTAATCCAGCTCCACGCCCGCGTCGATCAGCAGCAGGTCGCCGTCGCGCAGCGGCTGGTCGTTGGCGATGTAATGCAGGATGCAGCCGTTGGCGCCGCCGCCGACTATGGGCGGGTAAGCGGGCCAGCCGTTGTGACGGCGGAACTCGGCCATGAACTCCGCCTCGATCTCGTACTCCGCCATGCCCGGCCGGCAAACCTCCATGGCGCGCTGGTGAGCCCGCGCCGAAACCTGGGCGGCCCGGCGCATGATCTCGACCTCGTCACGCTCCTTGATCACACGCATCTCGTGGAGCAGATGCTCCAGGGAGACGTATTCTCCCGGCGCCCGGACACCGGCCCGCGCGCGCTCGCGGACGTGACTCACCCAGCTGATGACCCGGTGATCGAACTCCGCGTCCGTGCCCATGGTGTAGTAGAGCTTCTCGCGCCCCTCCAGCAGGCCCGGCAGGATGTCGTCGATGTCCTCGATGGGAAAGGCGTCGTCGGCGCCATAGTCGCTTACGGCCCGGTCCTGGCCGACAATGGGCCCGTCCCAGGTCTCCTTCTTGGGGTCGCGTTCCCGGCAGAAGAGCAGGTACTCGCCGTGCTCGCGGCCGGGCACCAGCACCGCCACGGCCTCGGGCTCGGCGAAACCGGTGAGGTAGTAGAAATCGCTGTCGGGCCGGTAGGGATGGAACACGTCGCGGTTGCGGCGCCGCTCGGGCGAAGTGGGCAGCACCGCGATGGCCCCCTCGCCGACCATGTTCATAAGCTCGGCCCGGCGCCGGGCGAAAGGCTCGTTGCTCATTCAATACTCCGTAGGGCGTGGATCGCTCACCATTGAAATATGGGCGCGCGAACAGCGCTCACAACAGCACGGTCAGTGTAGCGTGCGGTTCCCGGGAGACGGCTTGCTCCGCTGCCGACCGGATTCTTTCGTCGCCGGGCCGGGGCGCAGGCTCTCCTGGATAACCAGCGTCCCCACGCGAACATATTCCACCAGCTCGCTGTAGGCCGCTTCGTTGGCCTCCTCGGAATCGGGGTCCGGCTCCACCTGGGTGATCTCCGTGAAATCCCGCAACAACTCGTTGATGTCCTCACCGAGATCCTTGTGAGGCGGCAGGCCGGCCAGGGACAGCCCGAGCAGGAACCCCTCGGTCCAGCCGGCAAGGGCCGCGGCACGCTCGCCCACCGGCGCATCATCAGCAGGCAACACGGGCTCGAAGGTCATCTCCGAGCTCTCCAGAGCCTCCTTGCCCGCCTCGAACAGCCGCGTCAGCGCGGCCAGCACGGCCTGTGCCTCCTCGCCTTTCGGCGCCGTGTTCTCAAGCACCTGCGCCATCCAGGGAGCCTGGTCCTGGTCGGGCTTCGCGCACAGCATGCCGCAGAGCAGGCCGTGGGCCTGGGCCGCGCCCATGGTGGCACCCACCGCGCTCAGGGCGCTCTCAAGCTCGGTGTAGAGGGTTTCGGTATCCATGATCGGTTCCGCAGACAGGCGGCGAATGGACCGGTTATGCTATCACGAGCTTACGGGGAACGCGGATCCGTCCACGCGTTACCGGGCGGGTGTCATCCCGCGTTTCCCCGCGCCTCCGCCCGCCGGCCACGCCCCATGCCGGCGCACCGTCGCCAGGGCACGCGACGGAACGGCCGCTGGGCGGACCGACGCAGTACCCGGTGCAACGGCTTGGGGGAATAACATCAAAGCCGTAGCCGGAGCGAGCGCGGCCGCCGGCATTGCGTTGGCGGCGGCCATTGGGGGATGGGCGCTTTTCGTTGACCTGCCTCCCGGGGCGCTCTATATTCGAGTGGCGATCAAGAGGGGCAGGCAAGTGTCTGATTACATTAACGAACAAATCGCCAGACTTGAGGCCCGCATCAACACCCTGGTGAGCACCTGCGACCGGCTGCGTGAAGAGAACCGCATGCTGCAGAAGTCGCAGGAGTCGCTGAACGCGGAAAAGGCCACCCTGCTGGAACGCAACGAAATGGCCCGCTCGCGCATCGAGGCGATGATAAGCCGCCTCAAGCAGATGGAACACGGTTAGGGACGTGTCGAGCACAGCAGTGTGCACGCCGCCGGGCTTTTGCTACTGACAGCAACCCCTTACACCTCACTCACGCAAACGCAGACACCGCCATGGCCGAACCCGTCAAAGTGCAAATCCTGGACCGGGAGTTCCTCGTCTCCTGCCCCGAGGAGGAGAGACCCGGACTGCTGGAATCCGCCTCCTACCTGAACGAGCGGATGCGCGAAATCCGCGACGGCGGCAAGGTGGTGGGCATGGACCGCATCGCGGTGATGGCGGCGCTCAACATCACCCACGAGCTGCTCCGCGCGCGCAACAGCGCCGACAGCCTCTCGGAGGTCCGCCAGCGCCTGGAGGCGCTGGACGAGAAGCTCGCCGAAGCCATCGACCGGAATCAGTAGCCGGGATGTCGGATGGCAGGCCCGTGCGGCCGATGAGAGGGGTCGAAGGCCGTCCCTACCCAGCCGCCCGGCACACCAACACCGCGCTGGACGCAGTGCCCTCCACTGCGGCACCATGAGCCCAAGACATCCCCTGCGGTGTTCGACACCGGGCCACGTTATCTTGAGCCGACAATCTACGCCCCGGGGGCCGTAGCGTGGCGAACCTGGTGCGCATGTCCGCCACCGTGCGGAAAGCCTGAAGGGTCGTCCCTCGCCCCCACCTGAACCTAACGGTTCAAGGGCGACGCCCGAACGGCACCAGCGGGGGGTGTCTGTTTTCTTTCCCGCTTTCGCAAAGCCCTTATGGATCACACCAAGTTCGAGCTGCGCCGGCAGATGCGCAGGCGCCGCAGGGCCTTACGCCCCGACGAGAGAAAACGCGCCGCCAGACGGCTCACCGCGCGACTGCGCCGCTCGAAGCCATACCGCCACAGCCGGTCCGTGGCAGTCTACTTCCCCGCCGACGGCGAGATGGATCTGCGCCCGCTGGTCCGCGCGGCCTGGCGCGACGGCAAACGGCTGTATCTGCCCGTGTTGCCCCACCACGGCCGCCGCGGCATGGCCTTTCGCCGCTACCGGCCGGGAACGCGCCTTCGGCGGAATTACATGGGCATTGCCGAGCCCACGGATGAGCCCGGCATTGCCGTGCGTCATCTCGACCTGGTGCTGGCGCCGTTGGTGGCGTTCGACGCCGCGGGCCGGCGCCTGGGCATGGGCGGCGGTTACTACGACCACACCTTCGCGTTCCTCCACCATCGCCGACGCTGGCAGCACCCCAGGCTTGTCGGTGTCGCCTTCGGTTTTCAGGAAGTCGAGGCCTTGCCGGGCGAGCCCTGGGACGTGCCTCTCTGGGGCGTCTGTACCGAGCTAGGGTTGCGCCGCCTGCGGGCCCGGGGTTGAATGGGCGGCGCGAATCCAGGCATCCAGGAGAATTCATGGCGTACTGGCTGATGAAGTCCGAGCCCGGCGTCTTCGGCATCGACGACCTCGCCGCGCAGCCCGATCAGACCGACCACTGGGACGGTGTGCGCAACTACCAGGCCCGCAACATGATGCGCGACGAGATGCAGCCCGGCGACCAGGTCTTCTTCTACCATTCCAACTGCAAGGTGCCGGGCATCGTCGGCATTGCCGAAGTGGTTCGCGGGGGCTATCCGGACCACACGGCCTACGAACCGGAATCCGATCACTACGACCCGAAAAGCGACCCGGAGAATCCGCGCTGGTTCATGGTGGACGTGAAGTTCAGGCGCCGCCTGACGCGCACCATCCCGCTGCCCGAGCTCAAGGCCAACCCGGCATTGGCGGACATGCCGCTGGTGCGCAAGGGCAACCGGCTATCGATCATGCCGGTGACCGAGGCGCAATGGAACGAGATACTGCGCATGGAATCGCAGCCGGGCTGAATCCAGCGCAACACCTGAAGGAGTGGTGATGAGCGCAGAACAGCAATACCAACGGATCGTGCCTCGAGCGCCGGCCTGGTCCGTTGTCGCCGACGCACTGCCCATCGCGGCACTGATCGTGTTCGGACTCTGGTACTGGCTCGCCAGCGCGCCCGCGGCGCTGGAACCGATGCAACACTACAATTCCATGAAGCTCAAGCCGGTAACGGCCAACAGCGCGGAGACGTTGTATCGGATCTACGCCGAGCTCGGTTATCAATGGCTTCCCGAGGATCCCATTCCGGCACTCTCCCTGCGCGCTTTTCCGCAGGACCTGTCGGAGACGGCCGTCCAGCGCAAGAAGCGGCTGTTCTTCAGCAGCCTCCTCCCGCTCGTGCTCGCCGAGAACCACATCGTCCGCGTCGAACGGGCCACGCTACGGGACCTGTTCGCCGCCGGCGCACTGGAACCGGGCACCTCCGCCTGGAATAGTGCCCGGCGCATTGCAGCCCGCTACAAGGTGGAAGGCGACATCAACGAGCGGTCAGTGCGCGACACGCTCCTGCAGCGCATCGGCGAAATCCCGCCATCACTGGCCCTCGCCCAGGCGGCCAACGAGAGCGCCTGGGGCACGTCCCGCTTCGCGCGTGAGGGCAACAACCTCTTCGGCCAGTGGACCTGGGACGCCAGCCAGGGCATGGTGCCGCGCCGCCGCGACAGCGACGCGGATCACTACGTTCGCAGGTTTGAAACGTTGCGCGCCTCGGTCCGCGCCTACGTGCGCAATCTCAATACCCACCCGGCCTACGAAGAGCTGCGGGACCACCGTGCCGAGCTGCAACGCATCGGCAAGCATGTCAGCGGCATGCGCCTGGCCAGCGGCCTGACGGCCTATTCCGAGCGCGGCATGGCCTACGTGAACGAGATCCGGGAGATGATCGCCTACAATCGCCTGCAGCGCGTCAACGACGCTCAGCTGGCGCTGTCGGGAGAATAGAGGACACGGAATCGCGCCTTGCGACGCTTCTGGGGGCACAAGCCGCGGCGCCGTGGGAGCCCCCGCGATTCCTCAAAGGACTCACAACGGCTTGATGAACACCTTGGAGTTACGCTGGTAGTTGTACAGCGCCTGCCGGCTGACCGGCAGATCCTCGATGCGGGCCGGCGCGAAACCCCGCTCCTGGAACCAGTGCGCGGTGCGGGTAGTGAGCACGAACAGCCGATCCAGTCCCTCGGCCCTGGCCCGGCGCTCCACCCAGTCCAGCAGCCGGTCGCCCCGCTCGCCGCCACGGTACTCCGGATGGACGACGAAGCAGGCCAGCTCACCGACCCGGGCTTGCGCATCCGGATACAGGGCCGCGCAGGCGACCACCATCCCCTCGCGCTCCATGACGGTGAAATGGTCGATCTCCGTCTCCAGCAGCTCCCGCGAGCGCCGCACCAGCACGCCGGCCCGCTCCAGGGGCTCGATGAGCTCCAGGATACCGCCCACGTCGTCGATGCCGGCCTCGCGGATGCGTTCGAAGGACAGCGCCGTGACCAGCGTGCCCACACCGTCCCGCGTGAAAAGCTCCATGAGCAAACCGCCGTCCTGGCGCCGGTCCAGCATGTGCACCCGCGAGACACCGGAGCGGCAGGCGTCCACCGCGGCGGTCACCAGCCGCCGTGCGGACTCGGCGAGGCCATCGGCGCCGCCGGCCAGCAGCTTGCGCGCCTCGTCGACGGTCAGCTCCCGCAGCAGGCTGCCCTCGCCATCGCGCAGCGGCAGCCCCTCCTGGAGGAAAAGCAGCTTGTCGGCCTGCAGCTCCCGGGCGACCGCACAGGCGACGTCATCGGCGTAGAGATTGAAGACCTCCCCGGTGGGCGAGTAACCCAGCGGCAGCACCAGCGTCACCGCACCATCCGCCAGGCGCTGGCGGATGGCCTCGCCGTCAACGCGCCGGACCTCTCCGGTGTGCAGGTAGTCCACGCCGTCGCGCACCCCCAGCGGCCGGGCGGTGACGAAATTGCCGGAGGCCACGCGGATACGCGAACCCGCCATGGGCGTATTGGCGAGCCCCATGGACAGCAACGCCTCGATCTCCACGCGGACGGTGCCCACCGCCTCCTTGACGCACGCCAGGGCGGCCTCGTCGGTGATGCGAAGGCCATTGACGTAGCGCAGCTCGGCGCCGGATTCGTTGAGGCGCTTCTCGATCTGCGGCCGGGCGCCGGGCACCAGCACCAGGCGCACGCCCAGGCTGCTCAGCAGGGCCAGGTCGTGGACCAGATTCGGGAAGCTGCCGTCGGCCAGGGCTTCACCGCCGAAGGCCACCACGAACACCCGGTCCCGGTGGGCATTGATATACGGGGAGCTTTGCCGGAACCAGCGCAGGTATTGGGTGAGATCATCCGTCATGCGCCGGCCGCCTCATCGACGCAGAAGTTCCGGATCATGCCGCGCAGGCCATCGAGCGTCGGCTCGATTCGATCCATGGCCAGGTATTCGTCCGGCTGATGGGCCTGGTCGATGTCCCCCGGGCCCCAGATGACCACGTCCATGCCGGCGCGGGCGAAGAACGGCCCTTCGGTGCCGAAGGCGACCGCGCCGGCCTCCTCGCCCGTCTGGCGCTCCGCGGCCCGGACTATCGCCGCGTCGGCGGCTGTCTCCATGGGTTCCTGGCCCGAGAACAACGGGAAGACGCTGAGCTCGCCCCGTCCCTCTCCCAGCGCGGCCGTCAGGCGGGCATCCAGCTCGTGGCGCAGCTCATCCAGCGTCATCCCCGGCAGCGGCCTGATATCGATATGCAGCTCCGCGGAGGCGCAGATGCGGTTGGGATTGTCGCCGCCGTGGATGGAACCGAGGTTCAGTGTCGGGTACGGCACGTTGAACGCATCGTTGCGGTAGCGCTCCGCAAGCTCCGAGCGCCAGCGGATCAGCTCGTTGAGCACCACTGTCATGCCGTCCAGGGCATTGATACCCAGTGCCGGATTGCTGGAGTGGCCCGAGCGGCCCACGATGCGGACGGCTTCCATCATCACGCCCTTGTGCATGCGCGCCGGCCGCATGCCCGTGGGCTCGCCGATGACGGCCTGCCGGCCCAGCCGCACCCGCTCGTCCAGCAAAGCCCGGGCGCCGGACATATCGCTCTCCTCGTCCGCCGTGGCCAGCAGGATGAGGGGCTGGCGCAGATCGCGCGGCCGAAGCCCCCGGGAAGCATCCAGGGCCAGCGCCAGGAAGGCCTTCATGTCGCAAATGCCCAACCCGTAGAGACGGCCGTCGCGCTCGTCGAGGCGAAACGGATCGGAGCTCCACAGTGCCGGCGTGGTCGGAACGGTGTCGGTGTGACCGGCCAGCACCAGTCCATCGCCGCCCTGGCCCAGGGTGGCGATCAGGTTGGCCTTGCCGGGCTTGCCGGCGATCTCCTGGACCTCGACGGCGAAACCCGCGTCCTCGGCCCACTGGGCCAGGCGGTCGACCACCGCCCGGTTGGGCTGGTCGTGTTCCGGCTCCACGGCGCTGATGGAAGGCTCGGCGACGAGCGCCTCCATCATCTGCCGAAGCGGTGGTGGCTCACCTGGCATGGTCCGGCTTCCTCTCGCACATGTGATTGCGGGCGAATCCGCTCAGCATAGCTGAGCTCCTACGATACGGTCTTGCCAGCCACCGGACGAACCGCCCCGTCCGAACCGGGCGAATGCCCTGCCGGCTAGAGCCGGTCCCCCCAGGTGGACCGCTTACGCCAGCGAATGCGCGTGACGATGATGCCGAGAAGCATGCCGGTGAGCATGACGCCGCCCCCGACCATAAACCAGTCGTGGCGGGTCCGGTCGGCCAGCCGCGCCTTTTCGGCCTCCAGCTCCTGGATGGTCCGTTGCAGATCCACCACCTGCTTCTTCAGCTGCTGGACCTCTTCGTACTGTTCCAGGCCTTCCTCCGCCCGGGACAGCCGCTGAGATAGCTGCTCTTTCTCCGTCTCCAGGGCCTGGATGCGTTCCCGCGCCTGCTCCAGGGCGCCGCGGGACTCCTGCAGCTGCGACTCCAGCTCGGACTGGGCCTGCCGGGCGGATTCCAGCTGGTTGCGCGCCTGGGCGAGCTGGTCCCGCGCTGCCGGCTGATCCATGAGGTATTGGGTCAGCACCCAGCCGACCTGGCCGTCGGCGGCGCGAACCCGTGCCCATTCCTCGCCCCGGGTCTCCAGCACCTCCACGCGCGCACCGGTAGTGAGGGTATCGAGAATCTTGTATTGTGTGCCCGCGCCGCTGCGCAGGGTAATGCGCAGCTGGTCGCTGACGTAACGCGTGGCTGCGATGGCTTCCCCCGCGACCGCGACACAGAGCAATACCCCGAAGATGGCTGCAAGATAGCGCACTTGCCTACTCCCTAGATTGTATGCGTGGGGCTTTTCCGCCCGATGATTCCCGTCACCCGGCCCCAACCCCGTTGGCACGGATTGTATAGGATGCCCCACGACCCACAAACCGCTGGCGACCATGACCAAAACCGATCAACTACCACCACTGCGGCTCAAGAAGGATGAGGACAAGCGGCTACGCCGCGGCCACCTCTGGGTGTTCAGTAACGAGGTGGATACCGAGCGCACGCCGCTGACGGGTTTTGCTCCCGGCGACGCGGCGCTGGTCGAGGACCACCGGGGCAAGGCCATCGGCTGTGGCTACGTGAATCCGCACTCGTTGATCTGCGCCCGGCTGGTGAGCCGCGACAGCGATCACCCGCTCAATCAGTCGCTGCTGGTCCACCGGCTCAAGATTGCCCTGGCCCTGCGCGAGCGCCGCTACGAGGCGCCCTGTTACCGGCTGGTGTTCGGCGAAGGCGACGGCCTGCCGGGACTGGTGGTCGACCGTTTCGGGGACGTATGCGTGGTGCAGATCAACACCGCCGGCATGGAGTCGGCCCGGGACGCCATCCTCGGCGCGCTTGAAAAGGTGGTGCGACCCAGCCACGTGCTCTGGCGCTGCGACAGCGCCATGCGCGAGCTGGAAGGGCTCGATCGTTACGTCGAGTGGGCCGGCGACGCCGGACCCGAGACGCTCACCGTGCAGGAAGCGGAGCTGACATTCCAGGCGCCGGCGCTGACCGGACAGAAGACGGGCTGGTATTTCGACCACCGGGACAACCGTCTGCGCCTGCGGCCCTATGCGAAGGGCGCCCGCGTTCTGGACCTGTTCAGCTACTGCGGCGCGTGGGGCGTGCACGCGCTGGCCGGCGGCGCCGAGTCGGTCGTGGCCGTCGACAGCGCGCGCGAGCCCCTGGAAAGCGCCCAGGACAACGCCAAAGCCAACGGCTTCGAGGGCCGGCTGACGGCCCTGTGCGGCGACGCCTTCGAGGTCCTGGAAAGCCTCATCGCCGACCGCGCGCGTTTCGACATCGTGGTCGCCGATCCACCGGCGTTCATCAAGCGCAAGAAGGACTATCGCGCGGGACTCGGCGGCTACCGCCGGCTGAATCAGATGGCGGCGCAGCTGCTGGAGCGAGACGGCATGCTGGTCTCCGCCTCCTGCTCCGCGCATCTGGCCGAGGCGGACCTCACGCGCACGGTGTTGGCCGCCGCGCGCCACCTGGACCGCAGCATGCAGATCGTGGAATACGGCCAGCAGGCCGCGGACCACCCGATCCACGGCGCCATACCGGAGTCGCGCTATCTCAAGGCCATTTTCTCGCGGTTGCTGCCGGCGTCGGCGACGCCATAACCAGCCCTCAAAGCCGTCGCGGGCAATGGACCGGCAAGGAGGTCAAGGTTTTCAGATGGGCATTCGGAGCCGTTGAACCGCAAATCGGCACGGCCCCATGCAACGGCTGCGCACTGAGCACTGCCACCGAACCGCGAAATGCACGCGAAATGCACGCGAGATATGCTTGCCCCGGAATGCCGCCTGGCGGAGCCCGGAACGCCAGGCCAACTACGTGGTCGACTCAGACCAACGAGACCTTCGGCGTTGATCTCGCGTCCATCTCGCGGCTATAGAACGAACCAGGGGAAAACCACGGCATGCTGACCTATCCCGAAATCGACCCCGTTGCGATCCAGCTCGGGCCGTTGGCCATTCACTGGTACGGCCTGATGTACGCCATCGGCTTTCTTGGCGGCTGGTGGTACGGACGGGTGCGCGCCCGCCAGCCCTGGCGGCCCGTGACCCCGCCCCAGGTGGACGACCTGGTGCTCTACGTCGCCATTGGCGTGGTCGCCGGCGGGCGGATCGGCTACATGCTCTTCTACGCCCCGGGGGAGCTACTGGCCAACCCCCTGAGCCTGTTCATGCTCTGGGAGGGCGGCATGTCCTTCCACGGCGGCCTGGTCGGGGTCATCCTCTGCGTGTGGCTGTTCGCTTACCGCATCGGCCAGACCTTCTGGGACATGATCGACTTCGTGGCCCCGCTGGTGACCATCGGGCTCGGTGCCGGGCGGCTCGGAAACTTCATAAACGGTGAGCTGTGGGGCAAGACCACCGAGCTGCCGTGGGGCATGGTCTACCCGCCCATGGGTCCGGACCCGCGTCATCCGTCCCAGCTCTACGAGTTCCTGCTGGAAGGCGTGGCGCTGTTCCTGATCCTGTGGTGGTTCTCCCGCAAACCCCGCCCTCGCATGGCGGTCTCCGGCATGTTCCTGGTCTGCTACGGCGTGTTCCGGTTTCTCGTGGAGTTCGTGCGCCTGCCGGACGCCCATCTCGGTTATCAGGCGCTGGGCTGGGTAACCATGGGACAGATTCTGTCCGCGCCGATGATTCTGCTGGGGCTGGTGTTATTGTGGCTCGCCTATGGTCGCCAGGTGGACGAGAGCGCGAACACCAAGGCCTCGTGAGACCACCGTCGGTGGTGGGAGTGGAGCCGGCAACTGTAAAAGAAATGTCGGATGGCAAGCCCATCCGACCTACGGCGTCAATGACGCGTTGCCGCGTGGTCGCGCCAGCTGCAACCGTTCGATTGACCCCGGCGCGGGGTTTTTTGTGGGAGCGGCGTCCTCGCCGCGAATAGCGGTTCGCAGGCGCCACGCCGGCAGCACCCGGGAAGAGGCTGCGAAACGCGCCATCGAGCGACGCAGGTCGGCAATATCAGTGTAGCGGCGGCCCATGGCCGCGAACGGAACAGGGCGAGAACGCCATGAAACAATACCTCGACCTCATGCGCCACGTGCGCGACAACGGCATCCGCAAGGACGACCGCACCGGCACGGGGACCCTGTCGGTGTTCGGCCACCAGATGCGCTTCGACCTGCGCGAGGGCTTCCCGCTGGTGACCACCAAGCGGCTGCACCTGCGCTCCATCGTCCACGAGCTGCTCTGGTTCATCGCCGGCGACAGCAATATCGCCTACCTGAAAGATAACAGGGTCAGCATCTGGGACGAGTGGGCCGACGCGAACGGCGAGCTCGGCCCCATCTACGGCGTGCAGTGGCGTTCCTGGCCGGCGCCGGACGGCCGGCACATCGACCAGCTCGGTCAGGTGCTTCGGCAGCTGCGCGACAACCCCGACTCCCGCCGCCACATCGTCAGCGCCTGGAACCCCGGCCAGCTGGACCAGATGCAGCTCCCGCCATGCCACGTGCTGTTCCAGTTTTACGTGGCGGAAGGACGGCTGTCCTGTCAGCTCTACCAGCGCAGCGCCGACATATTCCTGGGCGTGCCATTCAACATCGCCTCCTATGCGCTGCTCACCCACATGGTCGCCCAGGTCTCGGGCCTTGAAGCGGGCGAGTTCATCCACACCCTGGGCGACGCGCATCTGTACCTGAATCACCTGGAGCAGGCGGATGAACAGCTCACCCGCGAGCCGCTGCCGCTGCCGCGGCTGTCGCTCAACCCGCGGGTGGAGTCCCTGTTCGACTTCCGCTTCGAGGACATCGAGATCCACGGCTACCAGTACCACCCCCACATCAAGGCACCCGTGGCGGTATAGGGAGCGTCGCGGAGGGCTCGCCGCGTACGCGCCTTCGGCCACCTCGGGTTGTTAGGCACCTGCAGGAGCGCCGCGAGGCGCGACGGGTTCGGGGGGGGGGGATACCACACCGGTTCGCGGCTTGCGCCGCTCCTACAGATGCCGGCAAGCAACCGTGGACAGCAACGCAGGGCGGCATCGGCGAAGCCGGTGCCGACAATCGCTGTTGAAATGTCGGACGGCAAGCCCGTCCGACCTACTCGCTTCGGTCGCCCGCGGGGAGTCGAAGCCGGTTGTGGGAGGGGCGTCCTCGCCGCGATTCGCCGCGTACCGGCACGAGACCCATCGCGCCGGGGACGGCGCTCCCACAAGGGAGTCGACAGGCACCGTAGCACCGTAGGTCGGCACCGGCGAAGCCGGCGCCGACACCCAGCAACGGGTTCTGCCGGGAATATTGCAAAACATATAGGGATCTGGAATGTCTTTCGAGAAGCGTCGTGTTGCGAAAACCTCGGACGGCAAGCCCGTCCGAACTACGCGCCATTGAAACCGCAATGCCAATGTAGGAGCGGCCCCTGGCCGCGAACAACAACCGGACCGGATGATTTGACTGACAACCACGCCCCCACCATCAGCCTCATCGCCGCCATGAGCCGCAACCGCGTCATCGGCCGGGATGGCACCCTGCCGTGGCGACTGCCGGCGGACATGCGCCACTTCGTCGCAATGACCCGTGGCAAGCCCGTCGTCATGGGCCGAAAGAACTACGAGGACATCGGCCGCCCCCTGCCCAAACGCACCAACATCGTCCTGACCACGCAGCACGGCTTCGCCGCCGAAGGCTGCCTGATCGCCCACACGGTGGACGAGGCCATAGCGCTTGCCGGCGATGTACCCGAGATCATGGTCATCGGCGGCGAGGCGGTTTACGAGGCCTTCCTGCCCAGGGCGGACCGGATCTACCTCACCGTCGTGGACGCGGCGATCCCGGGCGACACCTGGTTTCCGTCGCTCGATGACGACGAATGGACCGGCAAATCCGAAACTTACCGCGAAGCCGACGAAGAGAACCCATACCCCATGCGGTTCATTACACTGGATCGAAGGCGCTAGGCTCACGCTCTGTTGCGTTGCAACAAAACAACACACACCTCTTCGGGATTCCAGTGACGCCCCATCAAACGGCTCAGATTGCGCTCTAGCAACACGCAATAAGTCTTTCCCCATGTGTTGATTCCGCCCTACACATGGTGTAAACAACGGTGTGTGCTTACGGTGACACCCGGAGCCGCGGACTGTTGCAGTGACGCAACACCCGCATCCAGCCGGGCAGTGGGCCCGGTGGTTCCCAGGAACCGCACAACCCACAGCGCAAACCTCAAGAAGCCAAGGAACCTGTCAATCAGGGGGATCAACCAAATGAAGAAATTCAGCTCTGCACTCGCTCTGGCCGCGGCCATGGGCCTGCCGGCGACCGGCATGGCCGCCGAAGTGGACTTCGGCGCCGAGTTCGAGGTCAACGGTTACGCGGTGGATATGGACACCGGCGCCGAGGACGGCAACGGCAACAGCATCGACGAGGTGCGTGGCTTCCAGCAGCGCGCCGTGCTCAACATGAACATGAAGGGCGCCGGCGGCGTCTCCTTCCACTCCGGCGTGCTGCTCTCCGGTGACACCTGGAGCGGCGACAACCACGTCACGCCCCAGGCCGGCACCACCGGCGACGCGGCCGGCGTGACCGGCTCGTCCGACAACGGCGGCGGCGGCGACGACGTGCGTCTGGACCATGCCTACGTCCAGGTCCCGATGCTCGGCGGCGTGGTCCGCACCGGCCGCATGAAGGCCAGCTGGGCCAACTGCTTCCTGGCCTGCGACGACCGTCGTGACCGCATCCAGTACCTGACCCGTCTGGGCAACACCACGGTCTTCGGCATCTACGACAAGCGCCAGGAAGGCAACCTGAACGCCCCCGAGGACGACGGCGATATGTGGCTGGGCGGCTTCATCGGCAACTACGCCGGCTGGACCGCGGGCTCCCTGTTCATCTACTGGAACGGCGAGGAAGACGCCAGCGCCGACAACGCCGGTATCGGCACCTACGCGCTCACCGACGTCAAGCTGATCGCGCCGTACGTGAAGGGCGCCGCCGGCCCGGTGGACCTGGAGTTCGGCCTGAACTACTTCTTCGGCGGCTCCGACGCCAGCGTGTTCCAGGACACCCACACCTCCGAGTTCATCCGCGCCGGCTTCGACGCAGGCCCGGTCCTGATCGAAGGCCAGGTTGTAGCAGTCCAGAGCGGTGGCCTGGTCGCCCCCGGCTTCGACACATTCTCGTCGCTGCTCCACAACAGCCCCGACCATGACCAGAGCCCGACCTCGGTCGCCGGCGTGGGCTCTGTGGGCATCGCCGACACCACCGACGAGCTGGAGTCGCAGCTCTTCGCCCTGCGTGTGACCGGCAACGTCACGGATCAGTGGAAGCTGATGGGTGCCGTGGGCGGCTTCCAGTACGAGAACGACTCTGACAACGTGAGCGCTCTCGACATCGACGGCTCCGGCACGTTCTTCGACGCCCAGGTGCACTATGCCGTCACGGAAGACACCACCGTCTCCGCGACCTACGGCATGCTGCAGGGCGACGACATCCAGGCTGGCTTCACCAGCGCTGCCGCGGCAGACGACGAGGCCGACCCGTCGGCCATGAGCCTGAACCTCAACACCCGCTTCTAAGAACGGGTCAAGTTGAGTCAGGACGGAAGGGGCGCTACGGCGCCCCTTTTTTTGTTTGGCCACAGATGAACACGGATATACACAGATGTGTAAGCCGGCACCGGCGCAGCCGGCTGCCGACAATGGGCCGGGGAATGTCCCATGGCCCACATATTGCGACGTATGCACTTTCCGCCCAATGCTGGCGAACAAATCTGTGTTCATCCGTGTTCATCTATGGCTAAAACGCGTACGTTGCGCCACGATGCCGCCGTACCCTATCCTTGCGCTTGCTCACGAATCCCTGAACCACAAGGACACGCCCCCATGGTGCATCGCTTGAGGCCCACGCTGGCCGCCGTGCTGACCGCGGCTCTGCTCCTCGGCTGTTCCAACACGCCCACGGACCCCGACGAAGAGATACCGCCGGAGGTGGACGAAGCCCTGGGCCGCGAGCGGCCGGACTACGAGGGCCAGGGGGTGCTGGAGCGCATGTTCTCCGGCGACGATGACGAAGCGAGCGAGGAGGAGCAGGCAGCTCAAGAGGCAGCCGGTCGTCAGCTGCAGCGCGTGGAACAGCGACTGGCCCGGCTGGAGCAGCAGGTTGCCGCCATGGAGCGAAGCGGGCAACAGCCGGCGGCCGAGCAGGCAGGCCCCGTGGCGTTTTCCGGTCAACATGCCCCGGAGCTCGGCGTGCTTGACCGCGGAACAAGCGATGGCGCGAGCGCCAGACTGGTCCGCGCCCTCGCAAACAAGGCCGCCGCATACGGGCTGCCCTTCAGCGGCTCGGCGGCCGTCGAGGAGCGCCTGGCCGAAACCGGCTGCAACGACGTCACCGCGGCCGGGTGCCCGGAGGAGCTGGCCACCTACCCCGGCGTCCGCGTCCTGGTCGTCGTTGAGTCTTCGCGGCAGAGCGCCGAGGCGGCCGTGGTGAGCTATCGGCTTCTGGACACGGTTACCGGCACGGTGGGTCCGGTCAGGACCCTGCGCCTGACCGCTGCGGGCGGCGATGCCCCGGGTGCGGCAATCGACGCCGCTGCCGAGGAGATCGTGACGTCCGGGCTGGACCTGGTCGACCGCGCGCCATGGCAGACCCGCGCCTTCAACCAGCGCGACGGCGAGTGGTATCTCAGCGCCGGTCGCGACGCCGGGCTGGAAGTCGGCGACCGGCTGAGCGTCCACGCTCCGGGACGCACCATCGCCACGCCGGGCGGCAACGTCGCCGGCTGGGTCCCCGGCGAGCAGCGCGGTGTGCTGGAAGTGACCGGTTTCGCCGGTGAGGGCATCGCCATCGCCCGCCAGGTGGAGGGCAATGCGCCGACCCCGCAGAGTCCCATCCTGCCGCTGCGCCGCCAGAGCTGAACTGGGAGGTCCGCGTTGAAGACCACAATCAAGCGCACGATTTTCGCCCTGTTGCTCGCGACCGTGCTCGGTTCCGCCGAGGCCCAGGACCTGCAACAGCAACTGGCCGATGACCCCGTGGCCCAGGCCTGCAGGACGCTGGCGGAGGCCGGCAACGAAACCGCGGCGAAACACTTCGAGGCCATCAAGCGGCAGCTCCGGGCGACCGCGGAGACCCGGGAGGAAGGTGCACCGGAGGGAAGATCGGTGCGGGATTTTCAACAGATCATGCGCGAAGCGGCCGAGGCCCGGGCATGGTGCGGCGCCGTACCCATCCAGACCAGCCCCGGGGCGCCCGCGCATACCGATGACCCGGAGATCCCCAAGGAGTGGGTCCGCCAGTCGATGCTCAGCAGCTACAGCGCCAAGGATTGCGATCGCGTGCTGGATGCGGAGCAATCCGGGCAGGCCTACGACCAGTGCCGGAAGATGCGCCGCCAGCTGGACGAGTGGGATAGTTATTACGACGAGTAGCCGTGGGCCGGACACGGCAAATCGTGGGGCCAGGCGCCCGGATCCGACCAGTCGCGGCGAGGACACCGCTCCCGCAATCCAGGCTCTAACACCGCGGCCGATCGAGGCGTTGTGGGAGGCGCGTCCCCGCGGCGACGCATTATTCCGCCCATAGACACCGTAGATCGCATGGGCTCGCCGTCCGACAACCAATCGCGAAATGCCGGCGCCGGCTTCGCGGGTGCCGACCTACGCTTCCGGCTGGAGCGGCGCAGGAGGCCGCCGCCGGAACCGACCCCATCACTGATCGCGCCTCGCGGCGCTCCTACACCACCCGGCATCCAACAGTCGCAGGATCGTAGGTCGGCATCGCCGCAGGCGACGCCGACA
>JACDUA010000056.1:18976-31226 GCA_013519935.1 Ectothiorhodospiraceae bacterium WFHF3C12
TACCCTTGAGCAACGTTGTGGGATGCCAAGCGCATCAGGCCTACGCGGTCTGACGGATCGCGGCGGGGTCGCCGCTCCCACGATACGAGCGGGGGGTTGCCCCTAATCTGCGTCCATCCGCGTTTATCTGCGGCCGACGCCGTTAGGATCGTAGGTCGGCATCGCCGCAGGCGACGCCGACACGACGATGGGCTACCCTTGAGCAACGTTGTGGGATGCCAAGCGCATCAGGCCTACGCGGTCTGACGGATCGCGGCGGGGTCGCCGCTCCCACGATACGAGCGGGGGTTGGCCCTAATCTGCGTCCATCCGCGTTTATCTGCGGCCGACGCAGTTAACGCTTCATCGAGTCGAAAAACTCGTTGTTGGTCTTCGTGTCCTTGAGCTTGTCCAGCAGGAACTCGATGGCGGCGAGCTCGTCCATCGGGTGGAGCAGCTTGCGCAGGATCCACACCTTCTGCAGCTCGTCCTGGCTCATCAGCAGCTCTTCGCGGCGGGTGCCGGAGCGGTTGATGTTGATGGCCGGGTAGATGCGCTTCTCGGAGATGCGCCGGTCCAGGTGGATCTCCATGTTACCGGTGCCCTTGAACTCCTCGTAGATGACGTCGTCCATGCGGGACCCGGTTTCCACCAGCGCCGTGGCGATGATGGAGAGGCTGCCGCCCTCCTCCACGTTGCGCGCCGCGCCGAAGAAGCGCTTGGGCCGGTGCAGGGCGTTGGCGTCCACGCCGCCGGTCAGCACCTTGCCGGAGGACGGCACCACGGTGTTGTACGCCCGGGCGAGCCGCGTGATGGAATCCAGCAGGATCACCACGTCCTTCTTGTGCTCGACGAGCCGCTTGGCCTTCTCGATGACCATCTCGGCCACCTGCACATGCCGGCTGGCGGGCTCGTCGAAGGTGCTGGAGACCACCTCGCCGCGCACCGTGCGGGCCATCTCCGTGACCTCCTCGGGCCGCTCATCGATGAGCAGCACGATGACGTAGCACTCCGGGTAGTTGTTGGTGATCGACTGGGCGATGTTCTGCAGCAGCATGGTCTTGCCGGCCTTCGGCGGCGAGACGATCAGGCCGCGCTGCCCCTTGCCGATGGGTGAGACCAGGTCGATCACCCGGGCGGTGAGGTCCTCGGTGCTGCCGTTACCCCGCTCCAGCACCATGCGGTCGCGGGCGAAAAGCGGCGTAAGGTTCTCGAACAGGATCTTGTGCTTGGCAACCTCGGGCTTTTCGAAGTTGACTTCGCTGACCTTCAACAACGCGAAGTACCGCTCACCCTCCTTGGGCGGGCGGATCTTGCCGGCAACCGTATCGCCGGTTCGCAGGCTGAAGCGCCGGATCTGGCTGGGCGAGACGTAGATATCGTCCGGCCCGGCCAGATATGAGCTGTCCGCGGAGCGGAGGAAGCCGAAGCCGTCCTGCAGGATCTCCAGGACGCCGTCGCCCCAGATGTCCTCCCCCTTCTTGGCGCGAGCCTTGAGGATGGAAAAGATCACATCCTGCTTTCGGGACCGCGCCATCCCCTCGATGCCGATGGACTGGGCGACTTCGACCAGCTCGGCGGCTGGCATCTGTTTGAGTTCGGTGAGGTTCATGTCCTTCCGTAACCGTTATTGACTGGAATGGAACGGGGCTACTTGATCTCTTGCGGGATTCACGGTTCTCGCGCCGGTCCCGGTGTTCGTCCTTGGCCGATCCGCATCGGTGGCCTGAGCTTCTGCCGATGCCGGTCCGCGATGTCCGGGCGTCCATCTGCCGGCGGCGGGCAAACTGCTGCAACCGCGACGGACAGCTACCGGCTACGCCCGGCGCTTACTCAACGAACCCGGAGAGTGCCGCCATGGGCCCACGAAGCGCACCGGCCCGTCTTTCAACGCGACGGCGACGCCAGCATTTCCCCCAATGTCGCCGAACCGAAACCGAAGCTTCCGCGGCCGTGCGCCGATCCGGCCAGACCATGCCGGCAACGGCCATCCTGGCTCTTCGTTGACCGCACGCGCCAGCCGCGATTCGGTCCGGTTCGGGGTGGCGCACCCGGCGGCTGCCGGGTCGCGCATGGTTATTCGTTTACCCTGTTCGCGCGGCGCTCTCACGGCGCCCATATCTGGCGTGAACCCCTGGGCATGGACGGCGGCAAGCAATCACGACGTCCGGCCGGGCGCGTCATGGCGAATGCCGCCCATGGCGCGAGGCCCATACGACAGGTCCGCTCACGCTCTCGCCTCCGACTGAGATACTCTTTGGATCAAAGCGAAACCGGTGATTATTCAGGTGCGGAAACGATCAAACGGATGCGGGGAACACGGGGAAGCGCGACCATGTCGTACTTTGTTGAGAAACGATAGCGACCCCGCGCGACGCTGTCAACGAAAAGCTAGGCCGGGAACGATGTCCGGATGTTGAGCCCCGGGCCGGCGCGCCGGTGCGGGACGTCATGACCCTGAAACGCGGACGCCGCAGACTTGAACGATCTGGCGGCGAACGCGTCCACGCTTGCGTGCGTCCGCGGGCCTCACCTAACCTTCATGTTCGCGAAATGCCAGGTTTTGTACACTAGTGTCCAGTCCCGCGGGCTCCGTGGCCTGCCTGAGCGCGGCAGCGGCAGCGGCGCTCCCCGTCGGCCGTGCGCACGGCGAACGGGTCACAAACTTGCGGGACAGAACACTCGATGTCCGGTCGCATCTGTCGATCCGGCAGCGGCGAATAATATAAAGTCGGGTCCAGGGAACACTCCACACGGCCCGAAAAGAGGGCCTGCCCCGCCCCGGCGGCGGTTCAGCGCTACATTACAATAGGCGAAGAACGTGCAAGGCATTCTCGGAAGGATCCCGCCTCAGGTATCCACGCAGACCCAGCAACGCATACAGCGCCTGGCCGTGCTGGTGCTGGTCGTGTTGCTAGCCCACGGCCTGGCGCGTCTGACGTGGACCCTCTGGCCGACCGCCACGACACTGCCGCCGACGCCGAGCGCCCCCGGCACCGGCAGTAACGGCGGCCAGTCCCAGGCGGGGGCCGACCTGGACCGGGTGGCCGCTCTGCATCTGTTCGGCGAAGCGGATCAACAACCCCGCCAGCAACGCGAGGCGCCGGTGGACGCGCCGGAGACGCAGCTGAACCTCACGCTCAGCGGCGTTCTCTACAACGAGGACCAGGACGCTGCCCGGGCCATCATCGCCGGCGCCCGCGGACCGGAAAAGTTCTACCGGATCGGCGACCAGCTTCCCGGCGGCGCAACGCTGGACGCGATTTACAAGGACCGCGTCATACTATTGCGCAATGGCCGCCACGAAACGCTGCGCCTGCCCGAAGACCGCGAGGGCACGGCCGTGGAGAGCTACGGCTCGGGTTCGCGGCAGCAGAGCGAGCCGCGGGTCAGCGCCGGCGGCAACGAGTCGCTGAGCGACTACCGCCAGCAACTGTTGGAAGACCCGGCGAAGATACAGCAGTATCTGCAGGGGCGGCCGGAGATGCGCAACGGCGAGATGGTCGGATTCCGCGTCGAACCGGGCAGCAACCCGCGAATGTTCCAGATGACCGGCCTGCAGCCCGGCGACATCGTCACGGCGGTCGGCAACGTACAGATCGACAGCCCCGACAAGGGATTTCAGGTCTTCGACGAGCTGTCCCGCTCCGACAGCGTCACGCTCACCGTCATCCGCGACGGGTCGACGACCCAGATTCCGATAAACTTCCAGAACTGACCGGGATAACCAAACAATGCGCCGTCTTAGGGAAGCACGGAAAACAGCATCTGCCAGGCGCCTTGTGGCGGGCGCGCTGCTGGCGCTGGCAACGGTCTGGCCGCTGCCGAGCGCCGTCGCCCAGGAGGAGGGCAAGACCGCCGTCCTGAACCTCAAGGACACGGACATCACCGCGCTCATCGAGACCGTCTCCGACGTCACCGGCAGGAACTTCATCGTCGACCCGAGGGTGAAGGCCAAGGTCACCGTGATCTCCAACAAGCCCATGCGCCCGGGCGAGCTCTACGAGGTGTTCCTGTCCATCCTCCAGGTGCACGGCTTTTCGGCCGTGCCCAGCGGCGAGGTCACCAAGATCGTTCCGGACATCAATGCCAAGCAGCTGGGACAGGCGGACGGTCAGCCACCGGAGCAGGAGGTCGGCGACGAGATCGTCACCCGGGTGATCCGCGTGCAGAACGTGCCGGTTGCCCAGCTCGTGCCGATACTGCGGCCACTCGTGCCGCAGCAGGGCCACTTCGCCGCGTATCCGCCCACCAACGTGCTGATCATCTCCGACCGGGCGGCGAACATCGACCGCCTGACCGCCATCATCAACCGCATCGACCGGGCCGGCGACGAAGAGGTGGAGGTGATCCGCCTCAAGCATGCCTCCGCCTCGGAGGTAGTACGCGTGCTCAATTCCATGCAGCAGGGCCAGGGCGGCCAGCAACCGCCGGGGGAAGGCATCCAGCTCGCCGCCGACGAGCGCACCAACAGCATCCTGATGAGCGGCGACAAGTCGCGCCGCCTCCGATTGCGCGGCATCATCGCCCACCTGGACACCCCGCTGGAGCGCGGCGGCGACACCCAGGTCATCTACCTCAAGTACGCCAAGGCCAAGAGCCTGGTGGAGGTGCTCACCGGCGTCAGCGAGAACCTCAAGAAGCAGCAACAGGGCGGCCAGGACGGCGGTGGCGGTGGCGGCGCCGCCGCCCAGGCCGGCGAGGTCAACATCCAGGCCGACGAGGACACCAACGCCCTGGTGATTACCGCGCCGCCGAAGATCCAGCAGGAGCTGGAAGCGGTGATCCGCCAGCTGGACGTGCGCCGCGCCCAGGTGCTGATCGAGGCGGCAATAGCCGAGGTCTCCCTGGAGCTGGCCGCCAACCTGGGCCTCCAATGGGCCGTGGACGGCACGCGCAACCAGGAGGGCGGCGTCGGCGGCACCAATTTCTCCAACGCCAGCACTCCCCTGGCGAACCTGATCGGCGCCATCGAGCAGGAAACTGTCCCCCAGCTGGGCGCCGGCCTGAACCTGGCCGTCGGCCGTCTGGACACCGGCACTCGTTTCGGCGTCCTGCTGCAGGCGCTGCGCTCGAACTCCGACACCAACGTGCTGTCTACACCGTCGCTGCTGACCCTGGACAACGAGGAGGCCGAGATCCGCGTGGCCCAGAACGTGCCCTTCGTCACCGGGTCGTACACCCAGTCCGGGACCAGCGCGCAGAACCCCTTTCAGACCGTCGAGCGCAAGGACGTGGGCCTGATCATGAAGGTCACCCCGCAGATCAACGAGGGCAACGCCATCATGCTCGACATCGAGCAGGAGGTATCCAACGTGGTGAGCGCGGCGACGGCCTCAGCGGACAACCTCATCACCAACAAGCGCTCCATCAAGACCAGCGTCCTGGTGGACGATGGTGACCTGGTCATCCTCGGTGGCCTCATCGACGAGGACGTGCGCCAGCAGGAGCAGAAGGTGCCATTGCTGGGCGACATACCGTTCCTGGGCGAGCTCTTCCGCTACCGCTCCAGCAGCTCCAGCAAGAACAACCTCATGGTCTTCATGCGCCCGCGTATCATCCGCGACCAGGAGACCATGAACCGCTACGCGGCGAACAAGTACAACTACATGCGCGCCGAACAGCTGGCACAGCGCCAGGAAGGCGTTGCCCTTCTGCCGGATGAGACCTCCCCGGTGCTGCCGCCTCTGGACGAGGTGGAGCTGCCGGACCCGTTCCCGCAGGCCAGGTAGTCGAGGAACAACGAAGTGGGCATGAGCACGGAAGACATTCTCAGCCAGCACGACGTCCGCCAGGACATGGCGGGCGGCGACGGCTATCGCCCATCCTTCGGCTTCGCCAAGCGCCACGGCGTCGTCGTCCGGGAGTTCGGCGAGGACGGCGTTCACGTGGCCTACCGTGCCGGGGTCAGCCCCCACATCCTCACCGAGCTGCGCCGCAGTCTGCAGCGGCCGCTGAAGCTCGAGCGGGTGAGCGCCGAATCCTTCGACCGGATCCTCCAGCAGAGCTACGAGACCCAGTCCGGCGAAGCCATGCAGATGATGGAGGACATGGGCGGCGACATGGACCTCTCGCGCATCGCCGAGTCCATGCCGGAGCCGGAGGACCTGCTGGAGTCCGAGGACGACGCGCCCATCATCCGGCTGATCAACGCTATCCTCACCGAGGCCATCAAGGAGGACGCCTCGGATATCCACATCGAGCCCTACGAGCAGCGCATGGTGGTGCGCTTCCGGGTCGACGGCGTGCTGCGCGAAGTACTGCAGCCGCCGCGGGTCATGGCGCCGTTGCTGGTCTCGCGCATCAAGGTCATGGCGCGGCTGGACATCGCAGAGAAACGCCTGCCCCAGGACGGGCGGATCTCGCTTAAGATCGCCGGCCGGGCGGTGGACGTGCGCGTCTCCACCCTGCCCTCCGGCCACGGCGAGCGGGTGGTCATGCGCCTGCTCGACAAGCAGGCCGGCCGGCTGGATCTGGAACACCTGGGCATGCCGGAGCAGCTGCGGGATGACATCGACGAGCTCGTCCACAGGCCCCACGGCATATTCCTGGTCACCGGCCCCACGGGCTCGGGCAAGACGACGACGCTCTACGCGGCGCTGACCCGGCTCAATGACAAGAGCCGCAACATCCTCACCGTCGAGGACCCCATCGAGTACTACATCGACGGCATCGGTCAGAGCCAGGTCAACACCAAGGTGGACATGACCTTTGCAAGGGGCCTGCGCGCCATCCTGCGCCAGGACCCGGACGTGGTGATGGTCGGCGAGATCCGCGATCTGGAAACCGCCGAGATCGCCGTGCAGGCCTCGCTCACCGGCCACATGGTGCTGTCCACGCTGCACACCAACACGGCCATTGGCGCGGTGACACGGCTGCGGGACATGGGCGTGGAACCCTTCCTGCTCTCGTCCAGCGTGGTCGGCGTCCTGGCCCAGCGGCTGGTACGGCGGCTGTGCGACGACTGCAAGGAGCCCTACACCGCCTCGGAGGCCGACTGCGAAGCGCTGGGCGTGCCGACGGACAACCCGCCCACGCTCTACACGTGGAACGGCTGCCCGGCCTGCAACCAGATCGGCTACCGCGGCCGCAGCGGATTGTTCGAGCTGGTGGTCATCGACGAGACCATGCGTACCCTCATCCACGACGGCTCCGGCGAGCAGGCCATGGAACGCCATGCGCGCCGGCGCACCCCCAGCCTCCGCGAGGACGGCGTCCGCCAGGTCCTGGACGGCCTCACCACGGTGGAGGAAGTCTTGCGGGTGAGCACGGATGAGTGATCGACGCTCCGCTCCCATCCCGGCCATGTCGCCGCAGGGACACGCCTCCCACAGACAGGCCCGAGGCTGTGGGAGGCGCATCCCCGCGGCGATGCTCGCGCCCGGTACGCAGTTATCGTCGGGTAAACACTGATGGGTGCGTTCGAGTACCAGGCCCTGGACCCGGGCGGCAGGGAGCAGAAAGGGGTCCTGGAAGGCGACACCGCCCGGCAGGTCCGCCAGCAGCTGCGTGACAAGGGCTGGATCCCCCTTTCCGTCGACCAGGTGGCGGAGAAGGCCAGCAAGGGGCCGCAGCTCGGGCTTCGCCGGCAGGGCGCCTCCACCGCCGAAGTCACGCTGGTCACCCGCCAGCTCGCCACCCTGGTGGGTTCCGGCCAGCCCCTGGAAGAGGCGCTGCGCGCCATCGCGCAGCAGGCGGAAAAGCCGCGCGTGCGCAACATGGTCACCGCCGTGCGCTCCCGCGTGCTCGAGGGGCACACCCTGGCCGACGCACTGGCGGATTTCCCGCGGGTGTTCAACGAGCTCTTCCGCGCCACGGTATCGGCGGGCGAGCACACCGGCCACCTGGACCTGGTCCTGGAGCGGCTGGCGGACTATACCGAGAACCGCCAGTACATGCGCCAGAAGATCCAGCAGGCGCTGATCTACCCCATCGCCCTGGTGATCATCGCCATCATGGTGGTTATCGGCCTGCTGGCCTACGTGGTGCCCAAGGTCACCAAGGTCTTTCAGGATATCGGCCAGGACCTGCCGCCGCTGACCAGCGGGCTCATCGCCACCAGCGACTTCCTGCGCAATCACGGCATCTGGCTGTTACTGGCCCTGGCGGCCGGCGTCATCGGTTTCGCCTACGCCATGCGCAACCACCGTTTCCGGCGGCGGGTGCATGCCGGCCTGCTGCGGCTGCCGCTGATCGGGCGGTTGACCCGCGGACTCAATACCGGTCGCTTCGCACGGACGTTCAGTATCCTCGCCGGCAGCGGTGTGCCCGTGCTGGAAGCGCTGCGAATTTCCGCCGGGGTCATCAGCAACGTGCCCATGCGCGAGGCCGTGGAGGACGCAGCCTCCCGCATACGCGAGGGCACGGGCATCAGCAAGGCGCTGGAACGCACGGGGCAGTTTCCGCCCATGGCCATGCACCTGATTTCCAGCGGCGAGGCCTCCGGCGACCTGGAAGGCATGCTGGAGCGGGCCGCGGTCAACCAGGAGCGCGAGATCGAGAGCATGATCAACACGCTGCTGGCCCTGTTCGAGCCGCTGCTGATCGTCTTCATGGGCACCATCGTGCTCGTGATCGTGCTGGCGATCCTGCTGCCGATATTCCAGCTCAACCAGCTGGTTGGACAATAGCTTCAAACACCCGGGTAGAAACTTATCGTGCCTGACCTGTCCAAGGTATGAGCCGGATCGCCATTCTGACCCGAGCCTTCCTGCAGCGGAGACGGCACAAGGAGACTGAGAGAAACAACCATGCGCAAACTGCACAACCTCCAGCGACTCAGGCACCGACGCGGCATGCGCGGCTTCACCCTCATCGAGATCATGGTCGTGGTCGTCATTCTGGGCATCCTCGTGGCCTTCGCGGTGCCCAACATCATGGATAACCCCGAAAAGGCCCGCATAACCAAGGCGAAGCACGACATCCGGGTCATCGAGAACGCCCTGGAAATGTACAAGCTGGACAACTTCAACTACCCGACCACCAACCAGGGGCTCGAGGCGCTGGTGGAGAAGCCGACCTCCTCGCCGGAGCCGTCGAACTGGAAGCAGGGCGGCTACCTCAAGCAGCTCCCGAAGGATCCCTGGGGCAACGAGTATGAATACCTCGGCCCGCAGGACGCGGGCGGCCAGATCAAGATCCTGACCCTGGGCGCGGACAATCGCACCGGCGGCGAGGGCAACAACGCCGATATCACCAACCAGGACACGGAATGATGCGACGGCGGCATCGCCAGCAGCGGCCGGTGGATGCCGTCCGCGGTTTCACGCTCATCGAGCTGCTGGTGGTGCTGCTGATCGTCGGCGTCATGGTGGGCATGGCTTCCCTGGCAGTTGGCGACAACCGCGGCGAGGTTGTCGAACGCGAGGCACAAAGGCTGGTAGCGCTCCTGCGCCTGGCCCAGGACGAGGCCACGCTGAGCGGTCAGGCGGTCGGGCTGCACGTCAGTCACGACGGCTATGCCTTCCTGGCCCAGCAGGACGCGGACACCTGGGTACCAATGACCGGTGACCGCGCCCTCGCGCCCCACGACCTGCCGGAGTTCGTCCGGCTGGATATGCTGGTGGACGGCGAGCCGATCACCCCGGGTCGGACGGGCCTGTCCGGCGGGGACGGCGGCGACGACGATCCGGGGCTATCCGGCGGCGGCGACCCGGGGCTCAGCGACTCCGGGTCGGAGTCCGGGGCCGACTCGACGGACGCCGACGCCGACAACGGCGAACAGACGGCCTCCAGCGGCGACGACGAAGAAAACCCCGAAGGCAAGGAACCGCATACGGTCATCTATCCCAGCGGGGAGATCTATCCCTTCCAGCTGGATGTCGCCGGCGATGAGCCCGGCGGCCGGTACTTCCGCATCACCGGTGAGATCCATGGCGAGATTGCGCTGGAAACCCGGGACTAGGCGCGCCGGCGCATCGCACCGTGGCTTCACCCTGGTGGAGGTGCTGGTGGCCGTGGCCGTACTCGGTATCGCCATGGCCGCCGTGATCAAGGCCACCGCCGAGAACGGCGCCAATGCCAGCTACCTGCGCGACAAGACCTTCGCCCACTGGATCGCCTCCAACAAGCTCGCGGAGATGCAGCTCTCCGGCTTCTGGGGTAGCGGTGGCCAGGACAGCAATCGCACCTTCGCCGGCAAGCAGTGGCCGGTTCACGTCGAGATCACCGAGTTCCCCTCGGGCGTCATCTCCGCCGAACAGATGCGCGAGGTCGAAGTGCGGGTCTACGCCCCGGGGGACGAGGAGACCATCAGCATCGACGAGCGCTCCCCGCTCACGACACTCCACGGCGCCATCGTGAACCCCAACCCATGATCGAGCGCGTGCGGCAATCGAACCACGGCTTCACGCTGCTGGAGGTAATCGTGGCCGTCGCCATCTTCGCGGTGGTCTCCGCGGTGGCCTACGGCGGCCTCAACGCCGTGCTCAACACCCAGAGCCAGACCCGGGACCACGCCGAGCGGCTCACCCGCCTCCAGCGCGCGCTCACGGTCATGGCGATGGACTTCGAGCAGGCCGTGCCCCGGCCCATCCGCGACCAGTACGGCGACCCCGAGGCGGCCATGCTGGTCAACGTCGAGGGCATCGCCTTTACCCGCGCCGGCCAGCTCAACCCCATGGGCCAGGCCCGTAGCGCCTTCGAGCGGGTCGGCTACCGGCTCGACGAGGAAGGCAACCTGATTCGCGTCAGCTGGCGGGGCCTGGATCAACCCATAGATCCGGTGAAACGCGAGACCCGGCTTCTGGAAGGCGTCGACGGCTTCAGCGTCGAGTTCGCCGCCGGCACTGATTCCGAATGGCTGGAGCAGTGGCCGCCGCTGGGCGTGCGCGATCCGATGCAGAGCATGCCCATCGCCGTGCGCATCACCCTCGAGCTGCCTGACTACGGCGGCGAGATCATCCGGATTCTCAGGGTGCCGGCCGGATGAAGACCCGTCATCGCCAAAGCGGCGTGGCCCTGATCACGGCGCTGCTCATCATGGCGCTGGCCACGACGGCCGCCGTGCAGATGGTCTATCGACAGCAGCTCGACATCCGCCGTACCCAGAACGTGCTCGCCCGGGACCAGGCCTACGCGGCCGCCCTGGCCGCCGAGGGTGTAGTCCGTTCACTGATGCAGCAATCCCTGGCCAACGCCGAGCAGCCCATCCGGCAGGAGGACCTCGACAAGGTCAGCGCCCAGTTCCAGAACTTCTCCTACTGGGGCGTGAATTTCCGGCTGCGCGTGGAGGACCTGCAGGGCCGGTTCAATCTCAACAACCTCGTCGCCGGCGACCAGCCCAGCCAGGTTCATCTGGAGATGTTCCGCCGCCTGGCCGGGCTCGCCGGCAAGGACGAGGTGCAGGTGCCGGTCAACAGCAGCTACACGGATCTGGACCGCGCCGTGGCCGACTGGATCGACGCGGACCTGCAGGGCCAGATCCCCGGCGGTGCCGAGGACGACTTCTATACCCGCTCGGTGGGCGCTTACCGGACCGCCAATCGGCCCATGATGGGCGCCAGCGAGCTGCGGCTGGTACTGGAGCTCCATGCCGGCAACGACAGCGAGCAGGCGGAGCGCTGGTACCAGGCACTGCGGCCGCTGGTCACGGCCCTGCCGGAGGATACGACCATCAACGTCAACGCCGCCCCGGCGGAAGTCCTGGCGTCACTGCTGCCCGGCATCTCGGTGGCCGAGGCCGAGCAGGCGGTCGAGGCGCGCAAGGAAGAACCCTACGAGGACGTGCAGGACTTCCTGGGGCGCAACACGGAGTTCAACACGGAGAACCTGGACCAGTCATTGCTCGGCACGGACAGCGACTACTACATGGCCATCGTGACGACGCAGGCGGCCCGGGCCAACGTCACGCTGTACACCATCCTCCGCCGCGGACCGCCGCCCCGGACGACACCCACCGGCGGACAGGGCGGTGGGCAATCCGCGGTGGCCGAAGCGGCCACGGCCGCCCAGGATCAGGGCAACCAGAACGCGGACGCGCTGAGCGTGGTTCTACGCAGCCAGACGCGGCCCTGAGGCGCGGCGCGGCGGCTGGTACGCCCGGATTTTTTCCGCGACAATGGATGCCCCGCGGCCGGCGCCGGCTGGCGCCCGCATGGATCGTCAAGGAGCCCTGCCCGCCGTCTGGGGCGGCAGATTCGGGCCTCGGCCCGTCAACGGACACTCATAACAAAACGACTGCTCGCAATGCGTCCACGATTGGTCATTCGCCTATCCGAAACCGCCAACGGCATGGTCCGGTGGGTCCCGCTGGACGCCGACGGCCAGCCCG
>JACDUA010000057.1 GCA_013519935.1 Ectothiorhodospiraceae bacterium WFHF3C12
CGGCACCGGTGGAGCTCAGCACCACACGGCGCGGCGACGGCGCCCGGCTTTACCGCGTACGGCTCGGCCCATTGCGCGACGCATCCGCGGTGGACCGGGTCGCCGAGCGGCTCGCCTCCCACGGCATCCTCAACACCCACGTGGTGGTGGAATAGGCCCCGCAGCGTGTCAATTCTCCTGGGCCGGCTAAGCCGGTACAATCCGCGAAGCGAACCGGCAAGGAACCATTGACCCGCATCCGGCGTCTGTTCACTGAGCGCTCTCCCTTGCCCGGCATAACGGAATCGGAATGAAAACGGTACGGACGATACTCAAGACCCTGTTCCTCTGCGCCCTGTTGGGCTTTCAAGGGCTCGGGCACACGGCCCAGAAGCCCGACATCCCCCTGCCCGCGCCGCCGCAGCTGGCCTCCCCCAGCTACCTGCTGATGGATCACCACAGCGGGGTCGAGCTGGTCGCGGAGAACGCCGATCAGCGCATGGAGCCGGCGAGCCTGACCAAGATGATGACCGTCTACGCGGTCTTCAGCGAGCTCAACTCCGGCGACCTGTCCATGGAGGAGGAGATCCGCGTCAGCGAGAGGGCATGGCGGGCCGAAGGCTCGCGGATGTTCATCGAGGTGGATACGCGGGTCACCGTTCGCGAGCTGTTGTTCGGCGTCATCGTCCAGTCCGGCAACGATGCCTCCATCGCCCTGGCCGAGACCATCGCCGGCGACGAGCAGACCTTCGCCCAGCTCATGAACCAGTACGCCGAGCGGCTGGGCATGACCGGCACGCACTACGTCAATGCCACCGGCCTGCCCCATCCGGAGCACTACACCACGGCCCGCGACACCGCCAGGCTGGCCCGGGCTTTGATCCGGGACTTCCCGGAGCTCTACAAGCTGTTCGCCGAGAAGACCTATACCTACAACGACATAACCCAGCACAACCGCAATGCCCTGCTCTGGCGCGATCCATCCGTGGACGGACTGAAGACCGGCCACACCGAGTCCGCCGGTTACTGCCTGACCACCTCCGCCAAGCGCGAGGACATGCGGCTGATCGCCGTTGTCATGGGCGCGGAGTCCGAAGACGCCCGCGCGGACCAGAACCAGGCCCTGCTCAACTACGGGTTCCGCTTCTTCGAGACCCACAGACTCTACGCCGCGGGCGAGGCCCTTACCCAGGCCGAGGTCTGGAAGGGCGCCGCCGACACGGTGGGGCTCGGCCTGACGCGCGACCTGTTCGTGACCATCCCCCAGCGCCGCTACGACGATCTCGAGGCCAGCATGAGCGTGGACAAGATGATCGTCGCGCCGGTGCAGCAAGGCCAGCGCTACGGCGACGTGACCGTGACCCTGGAGGGGTCCACCGTGGCCACGGCACCGCTGGTGGCGGTATCCGCCGTGGAAGAGGGCAATCTCTGGCAGCGCCTGGTGGATGAGGCGCTGCTGCTGTTCCAGTAGGGAGGCGGCGTGACCGAAGCGGACCGGCAGACCATCGGCGACGGCGAGGACCTTTGCTTTATCAATGGTGCGTACCGGCCCCTGGCCGAGGCCAGGATCTCGCCGCTGGACCGCGGTTTCCTGTTTGGCGACGGCGTCTATGAGGTTATCCCCGTCTATTCCGGACGGCCGTTCCGCCTGCAGGCGCATTTGTCGCGGCTGCGGCGCAGCCTGGACGAGGCCCGTCTGCCCTCGCCGTACAGCGACGCGGAATGGGCGTCGCTGCTCACGCGTATCATCGACAGTCATGGCGGCGGCGATCAGAGCCTCTACCTGCAGGTGACCCGCGGCGCGCCGGACCTGCGCGACCACGCCTTCCCGGATGGCGAACGACCGACGGTGTTCGTCATGTCATCGCCACTGCGCGCCCCCGAGGCCCGAGGCCGCAGCGTCATACTGGTGGACGATATCCGCTGGCGCCGTTGCGATATCAAGACCGTTTCGCTGCTGCCCAACGTGCTGCTGCGCCAGCAGGCCATCGAGGCCGGCGCCGACGAGGCGGTGTTGATCCGCGACGGATTCATCACCGAGGGGGCGGCCAGCAACCTGTTCGTCGTCGAGGGAGGCGCTCTGGTCACCCCGCCGAAATCGCCGCTGCTGCTGCCTGGCATAACCCGCGATCTGGTCGTGGAGCTGGCCGAGGCCAACGGCCTGGAATGCCGCCAGGAGAATATCTCCCTGGCCCGTTTCCGATCCGCCGACGAGGTCTGGCTGTCCAGTTCCACCAAGGAGGTGATCCCGGTCACCAGCGTCGACGGGCAGCCGGTGGGCGATGGCCGCCCCGGGCCCGTATGGTGGCGCATGCGCGAGCTCTACGACGCCTTCAAGGCCGACCTGGCCGACCCCGGCAAGCGCGAGGCGATTTCAACGTCATGAGCGAAGACACCGATCAACAGCTCCTGGAATTCCCCTGCGAGTTCCCCATCAAGGCCATGGGTCACGCGGACGCCGACTTCGCCGAGCAGGTCTGGTCGATCGTCACCCGCCACGCGCCGGAGACCCCCACCGAGCGGTTGCGTACCACCCCCAGCCGCAAGGGCCGATTCGTCTCCGTCACGGTGACCATCGAGGCGCAGAGCCGCGCCCAGCTCGACGCCATCTACCAGGAGCTCAACGACCACGAGCGGGTCCTGATGACCCTCTGACGCCATGGCTCATCCTGACCCGGGCCGCTATGCGGCCGGCCCCACCGCCATCCAGCACGAACGGCTGGGCACCGTGCCCTACGAGCCGACCTGGCGCCGGATGCAGCGCTTCACCGAGACCCGTGAGCCGACGGCGCCGGACCGGCTGTGGACACTGCAGCATCCGCCGGTATTCACCCTGGGCCTCAACGCCAGCCGCGAACACCTGCTGAATCCCGGCGACGTCCCCGTGGTGCCTGTGGACCGGGGCGGCCAGGTTACCTATCACGGCCCCGGCCAGCTGGTGGTCTATCCGCTGCTCGATGTCCGTCGACGGGAGATCGGCGTGCGCGCCCTGGTCTCGCTGCTGGAGCGGGCCGTCGTCGAGCTGCTCGCCGCCGAGGGCGTAACGGCGGCGGCCAGGCCCGATGCCCCCGGCGTGTACGTGGACGGCGCCAAGGTGGCCTCGGTGGGCCTGCGCATTCGCCGCGGCTGCAGCTACCACGGTCTGAGCGTTAACGTGGACATGGACCTGACACCGTTCTCGCTCATCAATCCCTGCGGTCACGCCGGCATGCCGGTCACCGACCTGGCGGGCCTGGGCGTGTCCCTGAGCGTTGAAGCGGTCGAGAATCGCCTCGCCGACTATCTCATCGATGCCCTGGAGGGCCGGGGTTGAGTCTGCCGGACCTGATCAAGTGGCTCATCCTGCCGCCAACGGCGCCCATGCTGCTGATCCTGGCGGGACTGGTTCTGTGGCGGCGTCTTGCCGGCCGGCTTCTCGCGGCATTCGGTCTGCTGTTGCTCTACGCCGCCTCGACCCCCCTCGTGGCGTACCCCTTGATCGACGCCCTCCAGCACGAGCCATTCCTGACCGAGGGTGACATTCGGGACGCCGGCGCCGGCGCCATCGTGGTGCTGGGCGCGGGCCGGCGGCTGCACGCGCCGGAATACGGCGGCGAAACCATCAATGAGTACGCCCTGGAGCGGCTACGCTACGCGGCCCGGCTCCAGCGCCTCACCGGCCTGCCCATCATCCCCACCGGCGGGGTCGGCCCCTACGACGACCGCTCGGGCGCGGCACTGATGCGCGAGACGCTGCGCGACGATTTCGCAGCCGTAGTGCCCTGGGCCGAAGAGCAGGCAGGCAACACCATGGAGAATGCGCGTTTCGTCGCGCGAGGACTACGAGGGCGGGAAATCCGGCGGGTGTTCGTGGTAACCCACGCCTTGCACATGCCCCGGGCGCTGTGGTGTTTCGGACAGACGGAGCTGGAGGCCATACCGGCCCCCACGGGCTTCATCAGCACCGCCTGGCCGGAGAGCTGGCCGCTGCTGGTGCTGCCCCGGGCCAGCGTCCTGGAGAGCACCTGGCTGGCCGTCCACGAGGGTCTCGGTCGGCTCTGGTACCGGGTTCGCTATTAGGGCCCGCAATGGAAGTCCACGGCCAGGGGCCGCTTCCAGACGAGGTCACAACACCCGTAGGAGCGGCGCGAGCCGCGATTCCGAAGCCGTGGGAGCGCCGACGGGGCTCGGACCCGGTGCGCACCGATTCTCGCGACAAGGCTTCCCAGCTCCCAGCGAGCAGGTCGGACGGGTGTGCCGTGGGACGTCACGATGGCATTATCGGCGCCGGCTTCGCCGGTGCCGACCTACATTCCCGCCTTGCCGCCTTCGAGATTGCTCGGCCTTCGCTGGAGCGGCCCACGGCCGCGAACAACGGCTCAGGGCATAGCCGCCGCGAGGCTGCACCCGCCGGCGGCTACAAGCCCGGATCAATCGCCTCCATGAAATAACAAAGGCAATCCTGCCGTATCACCCGCTCGTCACGGGTGAACATGGCCGGTACCACCTTCCGCCGGGTACGCAGCACCCCGTCCTCCACCTCGAAGTAATCCTCCGCCACCGGGTTGTCGTCGTTATCCACGACGCTCACCGGCAGCATATCCGCCCCGCCCGCGCCGATCTCGCCGATGGCGGTGCCGGCCGGCAGCTCGGTGAAGTTCATCGACTCCAGGTCCTCCATCAATGTCAGATCGGCGCCGGGCTCGAAGCCGAAACGGACCTCGGGCCGGACCCGCACGATGCCGACGGTATGGAACACGGCGTAGCGGTCCCGCGCCGGATGATCGGGGATGGCCTGCAAGTGCAGCCCACTGTCGATCAGCTCGCGGGCATGGTGCAGGGCGTGCTCGCTGCCGGCCTTGCCGCATTCGACGGTAACGGCGGGACAGAACGCACCGAAGGCCAGCGACTGCACCCCGCGGGGCTGGGTGAAGTACACGACCGTGGGGCTGAAAAGCGTGGCCAGGTAGAGATAGGCCGGCTCCAGGTAGTTCACGCAGCCGTAGTGGGGATTGACGCCCGTGTTGTTGTGGATGTCGATGCTCGCGAAGCAGCCCCGGCGGCGCATGATGGCCACTACCTCGGCGGCCATGGCCCGCTCATCACTGTCCGCGGCGTCCCCGCCGGGCCAGATGCGATTGTAGTCCGGCTGACCGTCCAGCCGGCGTACGCCTTCCACGGCCGCGGCCACGTTGCCGACGAACAGCGACAGGCTGCGCGGCAGCTTCTGCTCGCCGTAGTGCCCGAGCACCGCCTGGACGGCCGACAACCCGGTCGTCTCGTTGCCGTGGAGGAGTACCGACAGGAACAGCGCCGGCTCCCGCCGCCCCGCCAGATGGATCAGGCTCGGCCCGCCCAGCAGCGCCGCCAGGTCCTCGGGACCGGCCTCCAGGAAGCCGTCGGGCAGATGATGCCATTCTCTGAGCATGCCGTGTCCTATACCGTCCAGGTGTGTACCGGGGCGCCGCTGTCCTGGCGGGCGATGTACGCCCGGGTCATGCCGTTGAAATCGGCGCCGTGGCGCTCCAGCCACCGACGCTGCCAGTTGGCACCCGTACGGCCGCTGGCCAGACGCTCCCGGATGATGCCGAGGTAGTGCCGGACCTCCTCGGCGTCCACTTCCAGGCGTTCCAGGCCCCGCTCGGCCACCGGCAGAAGCACCTCCTCGATGAGCTCGGCCAGGGGCTTCTCCGTGCCGCCGAACCAGCGTACGCGAGCGCCCAGGCCGTACCGGGCCGCGGCGTAGAAGTTCTCCTCGTGGGCGACGAAGGGCATGCGCGCCTCCACCGGCACCTCCTCCTGGAGCAGGCCGTGGACCAGGCCGAAATAGAATGCCGCATTCGCCATCATGTCCGCCACGGTGGGGCCGGCCGCCATCACCCGGTGTTCCACGCGCAGGTGGCAGCGCCCGTCCGCCGCGAAACCCACGAGGGGACGATTCCAGCGCCAGATCGTGCCGTTCTGCAGGGCCAGATGCGGGAGCCGCTCCACCGGCTCCGTCATGTTCACCGGAAGCAGAATGGGATAATGCTGCCGGTTTTCCACGAAGAAGTTGAACATGGCGTCCCGGGCATAGCCACTGCCGAAGGTCACGCGCGCGAGCGGCCCGGCGTGACCGCCCAGCAACCGGTCCACCGCCACCGCCTGCTCGAACAGCGGGATGCGCGTCTCCTCCCACAGGCGCCGGCCGAACAGCAGGGGCGAGTTCGCGGCGAGGGCCACCGTGGCCGGCGAGGCCACCACCGACGCGTTGTACAGGCGGGCGGCATGCCGCGGGGCCACCTGCAGGTGCAACTGGATGGAAGTGGCAGCCGCCTCCAGCATGAGATCGTCGTGGAGCAGGCTGATGCGCTCATCACCCTCGATTTCCACCTCGATGGGGCGGCGGTTGCGCAGCAGCAGGATCTGCTCGTTGAGCGCCCGGTAACGTTTCAGGCCCGACATGCGCTCCAGACAGAGATCGGCCTCCGCGAGACTCGGCAGGATGCCCACCATCGCGCTGCGGCAGTCCAGCGCCCCGGCGGCCGCCGCCACGCGGTCCCACAGGCTGGTCAGCTCGGCGGCCGTCGCCGAGAAGGGCCGACCGGAGAGAAATCGTGGCGTGGTGTTGAGCTCCAGGTTGTACTGGGCCAGCTCCGGAGTCAGCAGGGGGTCTTTCAGTGCCTGGAGGATCTCGGCGTTCACCGGGGCCGGCCGACCATCGCGATCCACCAGCCAGGTCTCCAGCTCCAGGCCCATGCGCGGCGGCTCGTCGACCATGAAATCGCTATGCAGCCACCGTTTGAGGGTCTCCGTCTCCTCCTTGAGACGCTGACCGAAGCGCTGGAAGTCCGCCCGACGGAAGCGGGTCTCGTCGATCTCACTGCCCATGGCCGGCCCCGTCGCCTGTCAAAGCGGTCCGCAGCGCCTTCAGCCGCTGCGGCGTCCCCACGTCGTCCCAACGCCCTGCGTAGAGCTCGCCGCTCACCAGGCCCCGCCTCGCGGCGTCGCGCAGCAGGGGCGCCAAGGGAAAGGCACCCGGCTCGGTATCCGCCAGCAGCGCGGCGCGATAGACCCCGATTCCGCTGAAGGTATGCCGTTCGCCGCCCTCGACGCTCACCCGGCCGTCCACCAGCGCAAAATCCCCGTTGCGGTTGTGCCCCGGATTGTCCACCAGCACGAGATGGGCCAGCCCGTCGATGTCGCCGGGCAGCCGTTCGAAGGGGAAGTCCGTCCAGACATCGCCGTTGACCACGGCGAAAGGCCCCTCACCGAGCAGCGGCAGCGCCTTGCGGATACCGCCGCCGGTCTCCAGGGCCGAGTCACCCTCGTCGGAGTATTGCACGCTGGCGCCGAAACGCCCGCCGTCGCCAATGGCCTCGACGATCTGCGCGCCGAGCCAGGCGGTGTTGATGACGATCTCCGTTATCCCGGCGCGAACCAGCGCCTCCAGGTGATGGGCGAGCAACGGCTTGCCGGCCACCTCCAGAAGCGGTTTGGGGGTGTGGTCCGTCAGCGGGCGCATCCGCTGCCCCCGACCGGCGGCGAGTATCATGGCGCGCATGCGCCCGCTCACCCTCTCTCCAGCGCCGGCAATACGTCCTCTTCGACCAGCGAGACCAGCGGCTCCATCTCCGGGTAGGCGCTGCCCGCCTCCGCCACATAGCGCAGCGTTCTGGGGATGTCGCCGAGGTAGCCCGGCTTGCCGTCCCGGTGATACAGCCGCGCGAAGATACCGCTGGCCTTGAGATGGCGCTGGATACCCATGAGATCGAACCAGCGCAACCACTGCTCGTCATCCACATCGCCAGCGATCTCCCTGACGGCGGGACGGGCGCGATACTCCAGGGCCCAGGCCTCCACGCGGCTGCGTGGCCAGGCGATGTAACAGTCTCGCAGCAGGGAAACCAGGTCATAGGTCACGGGACCGACCACCGCATCCTGGAAGTCCAGCACGCCGGGATTATGGTCTTCGACCACCATCAGGTTGCGGGAATGGTAGTCGCGGTGGACACAGACCCGCGGCTGATCCAGGGCGTTCTCCGTCAGGCAGGCCAGGGCAGCATCGAGGCCCGCCTGGCCCCCCGCATCCATGGACAGACCCAGGTGCCGGCCGAGCAGCCAGTCCGTGAAAAGGGACATCTCGGTGCCCAGTAACGCGCTGTCGTAGGGTGGCAGCACGGACTGATCCCGCGGGCCGCGCGTCTGGATGCGTTCCAGTGTCTCGAGGGCGTCACCGTAGAGGTGCTCCACGGAATTGGCGTCCAGCGCGTCCAGGTACAGCCGGTCACCGAGGTCCGAGAGCAGCAGGAAGCCCTGCTCCTGGTTCACCTCCAGCACCTCGGGCACATTGACGCCACAGTCCCGCAGCGCCCAGGCAATGGTCATGAAAGGCTTGATGTCCTCGTGATCCGGCGGTGCGTCCATGGCGATGTAGCTCTCGTCGCCGTGGAAGACACGGAAATAGCGGCGGAAGCTGGCGTCGCCGGCGACGGTATCCACGGCGCTCGGCGGCATGTCCAGATCCTCGGCCAGCCACTGCTTGAGGCCGTCCAGGCGTTGATCCATCGCGGTGAAACCCGACTGTGGAAGAGGCAATATGGACGAAGCCGGCCAGGCCGCTCCGCCCGTGACCGGAAGGTTACTAACCTTTCAGGCGGTTTTGCCAGATCTCGTTGGCCCTGTACGCCCCCGGCATTGATGCCCACCAGGCAGTGTGCCATCTTCGCGGGCCTGCCGCCGGCCGAAGAATTGTCCGGCACCAGCCGGGCTGTAGAATGGCGGCAGCCCGCCGGCCCTGGTCCCGGCCCCGCTTGCGAATCGGAACGCCCGGTGTGAAGAACATCAAAGGACACGCGCTGATCGGCCTGCTGCTGCTGGCGGCCGTGCAGGGGCCGGCCTACGGAGCGGATCCCTGGGCGCTCTGCGACCGACCCCTGGTACCGCCGTCGGGTGGCTCACCGGAGGCGCGGGAGGACGAGGCCACCCCGGCCCGGATCAGAGCCGACGAGGCATCCTACGACCAGGCCGAGCGGACCTACCGCTTTCGCGGCAACGTATCCCTGGACCGGGCCGACCAGCACGCGGAAGCCGACGAGGTCATCTACGACGAACGCACGGGCCGCGCGGATCTGCGCGGCAACATCCTCTACCGGGAACAGGGCTTCCAGCTCAGCGGCAGCGGCGGTTTCGTCAATCTCGACGAAGACCGCGGTCGCGTCGACGAAGCCGCCTACCGCATCGAAACGGGCCATATCCACGGCGAGGCGGCGGTGGCGTCGTTCGAGAGCCGCAGCCGCTCGAGCTACCGGGACGTATCCTTCACCACCTGCGACGTGGGCAAAGAGGACTGGTGGCTGCGGGCCGGGTCGCTGGACATCGACCGCGAGGCGAACCTGGGCGAGGCCTGGAACACCTGGCTGAGTTTCTACGGCGTCCCGCTTTTCTACGCACCCTACCTCAACTTCCCGGTCACCGACGAGCGCAAGTCCGGCTTTCTCTCGCCGAGCCTGGGCCGCTCCACGCGCTCCGGCAACACCATCGAGCTGCCCTACTACTGGAACATCGCTCCCAACTACGACTTCACCCTCAGGCCCCGCTACATGAGCCGCCGCGGGCTGCTGCTGGGCAACCAGTTCCGCTACCTCCAGCCCTCGCTGGAAGGGGAGATGCGATTCGACTACATCGCCGACGACGCGCGCTACGGCGGCGAGCGCTGGCTCCACAGCCAGTATCACGTCTTCCAGCCCATGGATCGCTTCCGCGCCGAGATCGACTACAACGAGGTCAGCGACAAGTCCTATTTCGACGACTTCGGCAACCAGCTGGACGATCTCTACCGCCAGCGGCTGGAGAGCAACGCCGCCGCGGCCTACTACGGCGACTTCTGGGATCTCTCCGCCCGCTGGCAGCGCTGGCAGGTGCTTGACCGGGACCTCGCCCGCGAACGCTACCCGTACGAGCGCAGGCCCCAGATCGCGCTGAACCTGCGTCCGCCGGAGCTGGCGGGCTTCGACCTGCGGCTCGATTCGGAGGCCGTTCGCTTCGACCACACCGAGGCGGATCTGCGGGACACCGGCGACCGCGTCGACACCGAGGTGGAGCTCGGCTACCCGATCCGCGACCTCGGCTACTTCCTGGTACCGACGGCCGGTTACCGCTATACGGCTTACGAGCTGGACCGCCCCTCGGCCACCGCCGAAGAATCGCCCACGCGGGCACTGCCCTACTACAGCGTCGACGGCGGGCTGATCCTGCAGCGCAACTTCCAGTGGTGGAACACGCCGCTGCAACAGACCCTGGAGCCCCGACTGTTCTACGTGCACGTGCCCTACCGGGAACAGGACGAGCTGCCGCTGTTCGACACCAGCGAGCCGCGCCTGAGCATGAACCGGCTTTTCCAGGTCAATCGCTTCAGCGGCGCCGACCGCATGGGGGATACCAACCACCTGGCTTTCGCGCTAACCACGCGCTTTCTCGATCGCGGATCGGGCCGGTCCTACCTGAGTCTGTCCGCCGGCCAGCGCCACTACTTCGACGACCGTGAAGTACAGCTCAGCGCCGGCGCCGAGCCGGACACCCGGGACCGCTCGGATTACCTGTTCGAGCTGCGCGCCAACCTGCCGCCGGGACTGACGGTGCGCTGGGACTACCTGGCCAGCCCCTACGAGTCCGGCGACGAGGAGAGCCGGCTCAGCGCCCAGCTCAAGCCGGCGGCTGACACCGTGCTCAACCTCGACTACCGGATCAAGTGGGACGACGGCTCCCGGCAGCGGGAACAAACCTCCGGCAGCCTTGTCTTTCCGGTGACGCGACGGATTCAGTTCTATGGCGGCGGGGCCTACTCCCATCTCTACGAGCGCGACATCGAGCGCTTCGGCGGATTCGAATACAGCGACTGCTGCTGGGCGGTTCGAATGGTCCACCGGCTCTACCTGAACGACCTCAACGACATACCCGACGCGAGCTACAACCGGGAGACCATGCTGGAGTTCGAGTTCCGCGGTCTGGGCGGCGTGGGTGATACAATCGGCGACTTTCTGCAGGGCGCGATTCCCGGCTACAAGCGGAGGTACTGACAGGCATGTCCAACCGATATCCCCGGACGCGACGGACCACCCGAACCCTCGTTCATGGTCTCGTGGCGATCCTGGGCCTGGCGCTGTGCGCCCCGGGCGTGGTGGCCGCGGCCCAGACGCTCGACCGGATCGTCGCGGTGGTCAACGAAGACGTGGTCCTGGCCTCGGAGCTGGAGCAGGAGCTGCGGGAGGTTCGCGCCCAGCTCGACGCCCGGGGGGTCCCAACCCCCTCTGCGGAGCGCCTGCGCCAGCAGGTGCTCGAGCGGCTCGTGATGCAGCGCATCCAGCTCAACGAGGCCGACCGCGCCGGCATCAGCGTCGACGACGCCACCCTGAACGCCGCCGTCCAACGGGTGGCCCGCAACAATGACATGTCCCTTTCCGAGCTGCGCGACGCAATGGCGGGCCAGGGCATGGACTTCGCCGATTTCCGGGACCGCCTGCGCCGGGATATCAAGATCAACCGGCTGCAGCAGCAGGCGCTGTCCCGCCGGGTCAACGTCAGCAGCCAGGAGATCGAGGACCAGCTGGAGCAGCAGCAGCGCGCCGGCAGCGGTTACGAGTACCGGTTGCGGCACATCCTGGTCTCCATTCCCGAGGCCGCCTCGGCCAAGGAAGTGGAAGCCGCTCGTGAAGAGGCCCGGACCATCTACGAGAACCTCACGGCCGGCGAGTCGGACTTCAGTGCCGTCGCCGCGGCCCGTTCCGACAGCCAGACCGCGCTGGAGGGCGGCGATCTCGGCTGGCGCAGCAATGCGGAGCTGCCTACCCTGTTCGCCGAGCGGGTACCGGGCATGAGCGTGGGCGAGGTCAGCCGCCCCATCCGCAACCCCAGCGGCTTCCACATCATCCAGCTCGCCGACCGGCGCGCCAGCGAACGCCACATGGTCGAGCAGACCCGGGCGCGGCACATTCTCATCAAGCCCAATGCCGTGGTCACCGCGGCCGACGCCCGTCAGCGGCTGGAATCCCTGCGCCGGCGCATCCAGGCCGGTGAATCCTTCGAGGAGCTCGCCCGGGCGAACTCCGACGATGGCGGCAGCGCCTCCCAGGGCGGCGAGCTGGGCTGGGTCAATCCGGGCACCATGGTGCCCCGCTTCGAGCAGACCATGGACCGCCTGGATGAAGGCGAGATCAGCCAGCCCTTCGAGACCCGCTACGGCTGGCACATCGTCCAGGTGCTGGAGCGCCGCCGGCACGACAGCACCGACGACGTCCAGCGCAACCGCGCCGCCAATGAGATCCGCCAGCGCAAGGAGGAAGAAGCCCGGGAGCAGTGGCTGCGCCGATTGCGCGAGGAAGCCTACGTGGATTACCGGCTGGAGGAGTGACGCCATGGCCACGGGGCAGGCGCTGCCGCGCATCGCGTTGACGCCGGGCGAACCCGCGGGCATCGGGCCGGAGCTTGCCGCGATGATCGCCGGCCAGGCCATTGACGCCGAGCTGGTGGCTGTGGCGGACCCGGCCCTGATCCGGGACCGGGCCGAGGCCCTGGGTCTCGCGCTGGAGGTCGTCCCCTTCGACGACGGCGCCCCGCCGCGTCGACACGTCCCGGGACGGCTCCCGGTGGTCCCCATACAGCTGGAACACGCCGCGCGGGCCGGTGTACTGGATCCGGCCAACGCCGACTACGTCCTGGCCACACTGCGCAGTGCCGCCCTGGGCTGCCAGTCCGGGCGTTTCGACGCCATGGTGACCGCACCGGTTAACAAGGCGGTTATCAACGACGCCGGCCACCCGTTCACGGGTCACACCGAGTTCCTCGCCGCGCTCACCGACGCCGACATGCCGGTGATGATGCTGGCTGCCGGCGAGCTCCGCGTGGCGCTGGCGACCACGCACGTGCCCCTGCGCGAGGTCAGCGCGGCGTTGACGCCTGACCGGCTGGAGCGGGTGACCCGCATACTTCATCACGACCTGCAGCAGCGTTTCGCCCTGCCGGACCCGCGGATCCTGGTGTGCGGCCTCAACCCCCACGCCGGGGAAGGCGGCCATCTCGGTGACGAGGAGATTCGCGTTATCGAGCCGGTGCTCGAGCGACTGCGCGAACAGGGAATGCGTCTCGAAGGGCCGCTTCCAGCGGACACGCTGTTCACCCCCCGCCACCTGGAGGGCGCCGACGCGGTTCTCGCCATGTACCACGACCAGGGCCTGCCGGTGCTTAAGTACGCCGGCTTCGGCCGGGCGGTGAACATCACCCTCGGCCTGCCCATTATCCGCACGTCGGTGGACCACGGCACCGCCCTGGACCTGGCGGGCACCGGCCGTGCGGACCCGGGGAGCCTGCGCGCGGCCATTGACTGCGCCGTGGACCTGGTCCGGCGCAGCGGCTAGGTGACCATGGGCCATCGTCCCCGTCGCCGCTTCGGCCAGAACTTCCTGGTCGACCACAACGTGGTCGAGCGCATCGTCAATGCCGTCGCGCCGGGACCGCAGGACCATCTTCTGGAGATCGGGCCCGGGCTCGGTGCGCTCACCGGCCCGTTGCTGACTCGCGTCGAGCGCCTGGACGTCATCGAGGTGGACTGGGATCTCGCCGCCAAGCTGGGGGAGCGCTTTCGCAACGAACGCGGGCTGGTGATTCACCGCCAAGACGCGCTGGACACCGACCTCTCCGCCCTGGCCGGCGATGGCCCGCTGCGGGTGGTCGGCAACCTGCCCTACAACATCTCCACGCCGCTGATCTTCCACCTGCTGGCGGCTCGGCGCCACGTGGCGGACATGCACTTCATGCTGCAGCGGGAAGTAGTGGAACGAATGGCCGCGGCGCCGGGCTCCAGGCGCTACGGCCGGCTTTCGGTAATGGTGCAGTTCGCCTGCCGCGCCGAGCGGCTCTTCGACGTGCCCCCCGGCGCTTTCCGGCCTCCGCCGCAGGTCACCTCCTCCATCGTCCGGCTGGTGCCCCATGCCGAACCGCCGGCAGATGTCCCGGACGAGCGGCTGTTCGCGCGAGTGGTGAGCCAGGCCTTCGCCCAGCGCCGCAAGACCCTTCGCAACACCCTGAGCGGCCTGCTGACGGCGGCGGCCATTGAAGCCGCCGGCGTGGACCCGGGGGCGCGCGCGGAGACGTTGTCCCTGGCGCAGTTCGCGGCACTGACACGCGTGGCCGCCGGATCCTGAGCGCGACGTTGCCGCAGGCGGGGATTTTCAGGGACGCCAGGGCTGTGTTTGGGTTAGATTGACAGGGTAACGAGTCGGGAAGAGGGCGACAGGCTATGGCCGACTACCAGCACATCCTGCTGGCGATCGATCTGACCCCGGAGTGCGAGCCGGTCAGCAATCGCGCGGTGGATCTCGCCAGGCGTTACGAGGCGCAGCTGACCCTGCTTCACGTGGTGGAGAACATGCCGGTGGAACCCGGCAACGAGCTCATGATCCCGCCGGCGACTACCGTGGAGTCGGAACTGCTGGAGCACGCCGAGCGCCGGCTCCGCCAGCTCGGCGAACGGCTCGGCGTGCCATCGGATCGACAGCATGTCACCGTCGGACAGACGAAACGCGAGATCGTCTACTTCGCCGAGGAGGAGAACGTCGACCTGATCGTGGTCGGTAGCCACGGTCGTCACGGCCTCGCCCTGATCCTGGGCTCGACCGCCAACGCCGTCCTCCACGGCTCACCGTGCGACGTGCTGGCCGTCCGCATCTGAACGGCTTAATCGATCCTTACCGGCGCGGTACCCTTACGGGCTTGATCAGGTCAGGTAAGGCAGCGCGACGCTGAAGGCCACACCCGCGATCACGGAGACCGCCACCCAGGCCATCAGGTCCGGCTTGCGTAAACGACGCTTCTCGAAAGACATCCCAGATCCCTATTGTTTTGTAATATTCCCGGCGCACCCCGCCGCTGCTGAGCGGTACTTTTCTTATTGTGCGTTATCGAACGATAGCATAATCAAATAATTACGCAGTGTGAAGGGGCGCACAGCTTCGCAACTCCGTGACCAGCCGGGAAATTTGCCGGAACCGCCGCCGGCACTGCAGTTTCGCCGCACCGTGCCCCCCGTTACAATACGCCGCTCCCAGGGAGTCGCTGAACGATCGCATCGCCGGCGACGTCAACCTTCGTCGAGGAAACCCATGACTGGCAATGCCTCTCCGCTGCACACGCTGGCCCAGCTTGGCCAGAGCGTCTGGTACGACAATATCCACCGGCAGCTGATCGACTCCGGAGAACTGGCGCGCATGGTCCGGGAGGACGGCCTGACGGGCGTAACCTCCAACCCCGCCATCTTCGAGAAGGCCGTGACGGGCAGCGACGACTACGACACCGTGATCGCCAACTCCCTCCGGCAGGGGATCAAGGATCCGGAGGCACTGTTCGTCGCACTCTCCCTCGCCGATATCGGCGATGCCGCCGACGTACTGCGCCCGGTGTATGACCGCTCCGGGGGCCGGGACGGCTACGTCAGCATCGAGGTCTCGCCGCTGCTCGCCGACGATACCCGGGCGACCACTGAGGAGGCCCGCCACCTGTTCCGCACCCTTGGCCGGGCCAACGTCATGATCAAGGTGCCCGGCACGCGGGCCGGCCTCGGCGCCATCGACACGCTGATCGCGGAGGGTATTCCAGTCAACGTGACCCTGCTCTTCGCCGTGGGCCGCTACCGCGAAGTGGCCGAGGCCTATCTCCGGGGCCTGGAGACACGCTCTGCGCAGGGCCTGCCCCTGGAGCGGGTGGCGTCGGTGGCGAGCTTCTTCGTCAGCCGCGTGGACGGCGCCGTCGACCCCCGGCTCGCGGCGGCCGCGCCGGAGCTTGCCGGTCGGACGGCCATCGCCAATGCGCGGGCCGCGTACCGGCATTTCAGGACGGTCTTCGGCGGTGAGCGCTTCCAGCGCCTGGCCAAGACCGGCGCCCAGCCGCAGCGTCTGCTCTGGGCCAGTACCAGCACCAAGAACCCGGATTACCCCGAGACGCTTTACGTGGACGAGCTGATCGGTGAGCAGACGGTAACGACCCTGCCCCCCGCGACGTTCGATGCTTACCGCGAACGCGGCGCACCGGCGCCGCGGCTGGACCAGGCCGCCGCAGAGCTGGAAGACTTCTTCGCCGCGCTGGCGCAGACCGGTGTCGACCTCGACGCCGAGACCGCGCGACTGGAGGCCGACGGGGTGCAGGCCTTCGTGGATGCGTACCGGAACCTGCTGAGCGCCATCGAGAGAAAGGCCGCCGCCCTGAACCGGGCGAGCGCCTGAACCCACGTCAGGGCAAACGGGAGCCACCGCGGATATGACCCAAGAGGCGACCGCCGAGGAGCTGGAGCGCTACAGCCTGGAGATCGAGGTCGAGCCCGCTTACCTGGATGCCCAGTCGGACCCTGAAGCGGATCGCTACGCCTTTTCCTACACCGTGACGATCCGAAACAACGGCACGGTCGCCATTCGGTTGCTGCGGCGACGCTGGCTCATCACCGACGCCGACGGCAACGAGCGGGAAGTCCGGGGCGAGGGCGTGATCGGCGAGCAGCCCTATCTCGCGCCCGGCGACGACTACCGCTATAGCAGCGGCACGGTGCTGAATACCCCGGTGGGTGCCATGCGCGGCAGCTACCGCATGCAGGCGGAAGACGGGGCCGAGTTCGACGCCACGATCGATGCCTTTACCCTGGCGGTCCCGGGCACGCTTCATTAGGGCAGCCGTGGCGTATGCCCGCAAGGCAAGGTGCGCCCGTGACGGGCCTCAGCGAAATGGCGGCGCGAGGCCCTCGCGGAAAACGCCGCATGACACCGATACCGCGCGGGCGCCTCGACCGGGGCGGCCCCGCTCAGCGACGGCGACGGTGCGGCGCCTCCTAGCCCCACGCGGCCGATTACGGCACAGTGAACGGGGCCGGCGCGCAGGCGGGCAATACGCTGGTCCGGTGGCGTCTCAGCGGCGCGGAACAGCCATTCCTCAACGGGTGCGGTCTTTAACGGGGAGTTCATAGTTGGCCACCTACGCGATTGGAGATATCCAGGGTTGCTACGACTCGCTCCGGCGGCTGCTGGACCTGATCCGGTTCGACCCGGCACGGGACCGGGTCTGGTTCACGGGCGACCTGGTGAATCGCGGCCCGAAGTCGGCCGCGGTGGTCCGCTTCGTCCGCAGCCTCGGCGACCGCGCCGTAACCGTGCTCGGCAACCATGACCTGCACCTGCTGGCGGTCTGGGTTGGCCAGGCACGCGTCAAGAGCAAGGACACCCTTCGGGATCTCCTGACCGACCCGGACGCCGACGAGCTGATGCACTGGTTGCGGCGGCGGCCGCTGCTCCACGACGACCCGGAGCTCGGCTATACCCTCACCCATGCCGGGATATACCCCGGCTGGACCCTCGCCGAGGCGCGCAAACGCGCGGCCGAGGTGGAGCACGCCCTGAGCGGACGTGACTACGACAGCTACTTCGCGAACCTCTACGGCAACTGGCCGGACGCCTGGGACCCGGATCTGCGCGGCGCCGACCGGCTGCGGTTCATCACCAATGCCTTTACCCGCATGCGCTACTGCGACGAGGAGCGGCGCCTGCTGCTGGACTACAAGGGCAGCGTGGAAGGCCGCCCGGAGGGCTACCATCCCTGGTTCGAGACACCCGGGCGCGCCTCGCTGGGCGCCGAGCGCACGATCGTTTTCGGACACTGGTCAACGCTCGGGTTCGTCCACCGCCGGGATGTCCTGGCCCTGGACACCGGCTGCCTGTGGGGCGGCGAGCTGACCGCCGCGCGGCTCGACGGCGAGCTGGAGCGCCACTCACTGCCCTGCGAGGCGGTGCTGGAACCGAGACCGTCTTACGACTGAGCCCATGATCACCATCCCGATTCACCGCCCCATCGCACGTACCCTGGCGATGATTTCGTTCCTCGTGGCCACCGCACCGGACGTCGCGGCGGAACCCACGCGCTGGCCGGTGCAGCTCGATACCCCGACCGCCGTACCCGTTCTCGGATCAGGCGCGACCATGCTGGCCCGGCGGCTGGAACGGATGAGCGGCGGCGATATCCAGCTATCCCTGCGCCCCACCGACATGACGGCGGGCGACATCCCCCGGGCCGTCGCCGACGGCAGCGTGGCCGCCGGCTATACCCGCATTGGACGTAGCGCGGGGCAGGTCACCGCCGCCAACCTGTTCGATGCCGTGCCCTTCGGCCCCGATCCGGCGGTTTTCATGGCCTGGTACTACGAGGGGCCGGGCCATGACTTGCTCCAGGAAGTTCAGGCGAATCGCGGTCTGGACGTACGGACCCTGCTCTGCGGCCTTGCCGGGCCGGAAAGTGCCGGCTGGTTCGCCGCGCCCGTCGAGGCGGTAGAGGATCTTGACGGCACCAGGGGCCGTTTCGGGGGCCTCGGCGGCGAGATCCTGAAACGCCTGGGCATGCAGATCGTGCCGCTCCCGCCCGAGGACGTCCCCGCGGCCGCGGAATCCGGGGATCTGCAGGCCACCGAGCTGTCGCTGCCGGCGGTCGACCTGCACACCGGCATCCACGAGCAGCTGCGGTACAACCTCTACCCGGGCTGGCAGCAGCCGTTCACGGCACAGTATCTGCTCATCAATGGCAACCGCTGGCGCGAGATCGCCCCCGCGCGGCAGACGATGGTTCGGACCGCCTGCGAGGCGGTCACGGCCCGCTCCCTGGCGCAGTCAACACACGCCCGCGGAGGGGCGCTCGACGCCCTGCGCGAGACCGGTGCCAGCCTGCAGCGCCTGCCCGACGCCGTCCTGGAACGCCTGCGCGAGACGAGTCGCACCGTACTGGAGGCCCATGCCAAGCGGGACCCGGAATTCCGGCGCGTCCTGGAGAGTCAGCGCGCATTTGGGGAGCAATACCGGTCCAACGAGGCCCTGGCCTACTGATCTCGGCGAGGCCAGCCCCGCGTGTTGCGCACCCCGCCGGTCCGAATGCACCGGGTAGGTGGCGGACAGCCGCTGAGACAGGCGGCGCCGCCCGGCCAAGAAGCGCTTTCACCAACCTGTGTCTCCGGGTGTGGAGGCGGCCGCCCTACCGCACCCATCCGGCCAGGGTCAGCACGGCGATCACCGCCAGCCAGATCATGGTGGCGCGCACGATGAGCGCCCGGGCGTCGTGGAGCGTGCCTTCGATGACGTCGACTTCTTCGAAGTTCACCGGCAGGCCCATGGCGCCCATGCCAGCCCCCACGAGAACGGCCCGCTCATTGTCCTCGTAGAACCCCCGGGCCGCATTCCAGCCCTGGAACGCCTCCACGAAGCTGCCCACCAGGGCGAAGGCCGCCGCGCTCGCCCTGGCCGGCAGCCAGGCCGCCAGCCAGTTGAAGCCATTGACCGCATTGGCGAAGCCCCGGCCGGCGTCCGCGTTGGCGGCGACGTACTCGCGGCACAGCCGCCCCAGCCGGAACACCACGGGTCCCACCGGCCCCAACAGCACCAGCCAGAAAAACGGTCCCAGCAGCCGTTCATGGGCCCTCACGAACAGCCCCTCCAGCGCCATGGTCGTCAGGGAATGCTCGGGGATATCGCCGGCCGGCCGTTCCGCCAGCCAGGCCGCCTGCTCCCGGGCGGCATCCATGTTGCCCGCGCGCCAGGCCTCGATGAAGCGCTCGAGATGGTCGTCGACCCGGGATGGGCCGAAGGCGAAAAGCAGCGCCGCCACGCCGAGTAGCAGCTCACCAAGGCCGAGCAGCCAGTTCCCGATCCACCATTGCAGCAGCCCGACGGCGAGAGCCCACGGCGCCAGAACCAGGACCACCCCGGCCACGCTGTCCCAGGCGCTGACGGTCTGGAGCTGGCGCTGCATCCAGCGCAGGTAGTCGTGAATGTAGCGCGTCTGCCGCAGCACCTGGAGCTGGTCGGGATAGCGATTCAGCCAGAGGCTGATGAGAACGGCGATCAGGCGCATGGCCGGCTCCCCCTTCCACTGGCTCGACCCGGCCGGCCGAGCCGCAATAGTTTTTATTCGTGCTGGCGTGCGCCGCCATCACGTTGGCTTGCGCTGACTAACCTACCCTTTCCGCGCCGTCGTTGACACTGGCCACGAGCCATGGCCAATCGAAATACGGGCCCGGGTCGGTCTTTCGTCCGGGTGCGATGTCCCTGTGACCGGTGATGCGCTCCGGGGTAATGGCCGGGTAGGCCGCCATCAATGCCCGGCATAACGCGGCGAGCCGCCGGTACTGCGAAGCCGTGTAGGGCTGCTCGTCGGTACCTTCCAGCTCGATGCCCACGGAGAAATCGTTGCAGCGGTGCCGGCCCCGGAACTCGGACTGCCCGGCATGCCAGGCCCGCCTGTGCAGCGGGACGAACTGTATCAGCTCACCGTCGCGGCGGATGAACAGATGAGCGGAAACATGCACGCCCTGCAACCCCTCGAAGTAGGGATGCCGGCGCGGATCCAGGCAGTTGGTGAAAAGATCCAGCACCCAGGGCCCGCCGAACTCTCCGGGGGGGAGGCTGATGCCGTGCACGACAATCAGCGATACATCGTCGGGATCGGGCCGGTCGTCACAGTTGGGTGAGGGAATCTGCCGCGCGGCGGCCACGACGCCGCTGGCCGGATCGACAGTCAGTGTTTCGCTTCCGGACACGGAGGCCTCCTTTCCGTTGACGGGCACCGCGTCCTCCCGTGGGAGCACGGTGCCAGCAGGGAGAATGTTCGCTGCCTCCCCCGGGGCGGATGATACCATCAACACAGTCATCAACCTGCCAGGCACCGTTGTCGCCGTGTCGCGGCGACAGGCCGACGAAATACCATGACCGAATCAGCGCGAAGGAACCGACTGGCCGACGAGACCAGCCCCTACCTCCTGCAGCATGCCGACAACCCCGTGGACTGGTACCCATGGGGACCGGAGGCCCTGGACCGGGCACAGCACGAAGGCAAGCCAATCCTGCTGTCCATTGGCTACTCGGCGTGCCACTGGTGCCATGTCATGGCCCACGAGTCCTTCGAGGACCCCGGTATCGCCGCCGTGATGAATGAGCACTTCATCAATATCAAGGTGGACCGGGAGGAGCGCCCGGATCTCGACAAGATCTACCAGCTCGCCCATCAGCTGCTGACCGACAGGCCCGGCGGCTGGCCCCTGACACTGTTCCTCACGCCGGACCAGACGCCCTTCTTCGGCGGCACGTATTTCCCGGCGGATCCACGCCACGGGCTGCCGGGCTTCCCCGACCTGCTGCGCCGCGTGGCGCAGGCATTCCGGGAACAGGGGGAGAACATCGCCTCACAGAACAGCGCGCTGCGCCAGGCCCTGGAGCAGCTCGCCCGGCCGCCGGCGGCCGACAACCTGCATGCGGACCCAATGCAGGCGGCCCGCGGGGCCCTGGCCCAACGGTACGATCCGCAGTTCGGCGGTTTCGGCCGGGCACCGAAATTCCCGCAACCGGTGGCGCTGAGCCTGCTCTTGCGGGTTTACGGACGCAGCAACCACGGCGGTTCGCCGGATCGCGACGCCCTGCACATGGTGTGCAACACCCTGCGGCGCATGGCGCTGGGGGGAATCTACGACCAGGTCGGCGGCGGGTTCGCCCGCTACGCCACCGATCAGCACTGGATGATTCCCCATTTCGAGAAGATGCTCTACGACAACGCGCTGCTCCTGAGCCTCTACGCCGACGCCTGGCACGCCACCGGTGACGGGCTGTTCCGGCGGATCGCGCTGGAGACGGCCGGATGGCTACAGCGCGACATGCAGGGGGAGAACGGCGGCTTCTACGCGGCCCTGGATGCCGACAGCGAGGGCGAGGAGGGACGATACTACGTCTGGCAGCGCGAGGAGATCGAGTCGCTCTTGCCGGCGGCGGAGCGCGACCTGGTCGTGCGCCGCTTCGGCCTGGACGACCCCCCGAACTTCGAGGGCGCGTGGCACTTTCACGTTCACGCGAGCTTCTCGGAGCTGGCCAAACAACTCAAGCGGCCCCGCGAGGAAGTCCTGGGTCTGTGGGAGAGCGCCCGGGACAAGCTTCGGCATCGCCGCGCCGAGCGCGTCCCGCCCCAGCGCGACGACAAGATTATCACCGCCTGGAACGCCCTGGCGATCGCCGCCCTGGCCCGCGCGGGCCGCGTACTCGGCGCCCCGGAGCTGGTGGACGCCGCCGAGCGTGCCCTGTCCTTCATCCGCGAAACCGTCTGGCAAGACGGTCGCCTGGCGGCCACTTTCAAGGACGGCCGATACGGCGCGGCGGGTTTCCTGGACGATTATGCCTTCACGCTCCACGCGTGCCAGGAGCTGCTGCAGGCACGCTGGTCGGACGACGTTCTGCGCTTCGCCGAAGCACTCGCAACCGTGCTCGAGGAGCATTTCCAGAACGCCGCCCATGGTGGTTTCCATTTCACGCCCGATGACCACGAAGCCCTGATCCAGCGCCCCCTGCCGCTGATGGACGATGCGCTGCCCTCCGGCAATGGCATGACCATGCTGGCGCTCAACCGGCTGGGCCATCTCGATGGCGACATGACCCACATCGATGCCGCCGAACGCGCGCTATCCGCGGCCGAGGGCGCGGTGATGCGGGCGCCGGAAGCCCACTGTGCCGTGCTGCTGGCGCTGGACGAGATGAGAAACGGGCTGGAGCAGGTCGTTTGCCGAGATCCGGAAGCCGATGCGCTTCAGGACGCGGCACTACGCTATTTCGTACCCTACCGCGTGGTATACCGGCTGCCGGCGCAAAGCCCGGCACCGACCGGCGTGGCGCCGGCCGCCAGCGGAGACACCGCTGCGGGTCCGCGGGCCTGGCTGTGCACCGCCGGACAATGCCTGCCGCCCGTGAGCGATCCCAACGCGCTCGCCGAGCAGCTTGCCTCGGCTCGCCGCGGCGGCTGAGCTCGGTGTACTCTGGTGGCGATGGACCCGCCACGAGCGTGCGCGTGGTTCAGGCTCAGGGAAACACCATGCAGCAGCGTCGCATAGACCGCATCCGCCATTGCATGGAAAAAGAGAACGATGGCACACCGGCGCCCGGACGGAACCCATGACAAGAACCAACCCCCAGCAACTCGCCGAATCCGCCAGCCAGCTGGCAACGTTGCCCCGCGCCTATTACCGCGTTCAGCAGATGCTGGACGACGATCGCTACGGGGCCGCCGATATCGGCAAGGTCATCGGGCACGAGCCGGCGCTGACGGCGCGGCTGCTGCGCATGGTGAACAGCGCCTATTACGCCCTGCCCTCCAAGATCGACACGATCCCGATGGCCATCACCGTGCTGGGAACCAAGGCGCTGCGCGATCTGGTCCTGACGACATCTGTCTCGGCCGCGTTCGAGCGGATCGACACCGACCTGGTGAACGTGGCCGGCTTCTGGCACCACAGCCTGTATTGCGGGATCATGGCGCGCCTTCTGAGCCGCCGGCTGCGCGTGGGCGACAGCGAGCAGGCCTTCATCGGCGGGCTCCTGCACGACATCGGCAAGCTGGTCATGTACAGCCAGATACCCGAGGAGTCCGCGGCACTGCTGCGGCGGTTGCGCGAGGACGGGCGTCCCCTGTTCCAGATAGAGCGCGAAGAGCTGGGTTTCAGCCACGCCGAAGTCGGGGCGGCGTTGCTGCGGGTCTGGGAGCTGCCGTTGGTCTACCAGGAGATCGCGGCGTGCCACCATGAGCCCGCCAGCGCCGACGGTTTTCCCGAGGAAACCGCACTGGTCTGCGTGGCCAACGCCGTGACCAAAAAGGTGGAGCCGGGCCACGAGCGGCCCGTGGATGAGACCGACGTGCCGCTGCTGGACGCGGCGATACTGGAACGGGTGCCCGTGAACGCCGAGCTCCTCGGCGAGCTCAGGGTCGAGGCGGACCTGCAGTCCATCGAGGTGTACGGGACGCTGTTCGGCGCGGCCGACAAGTAGCCCATCGCCGCACGCAAAGTCGCGAAGACACCGAGGAAAGCACCCCAGGGACCGGCCTCCCCAGACCTCGCAGGATGCCCCGGCGAACGGCCTGGACTATGGGGGCGACGTCCCCGTCGCGATCGTCATTCGGATCAACGGCACCGTGTTCGCGGCGAGCTCACCGCGCCCACCGCACCGTTGATCCTTCGCGCCTTGGCGTGAGGCCAATCAGAACGAGCCGCCGAAGGCCTCCTCGTAGCGGCGCCTGAACTCGTCCATGGTGAACTGATGGTTCTGGGTGCCGTGGTGGGCGACCTTGATGGAACCCATCAGCGAGGCGATGCGCCCGGTGGTCTCCCAATCCATGCCGTTACCCAGGCCGTAGAGCAGGCCGGCGCGATAGGCGTCGCCGCAGCCGGTGGGGTCGCTGACCGCCTCGGGCGTGGCGGCCGGGATCTCCAGCTTCTCGCCATCGGCATAGATGTGCGAGCCCTCGGCGCCCCGGGTGACGATCAGGGCCTCCACCTTCTCGGCGATACCCTCCACGGTGAGCCCGGTGCGATCGCGCAGCAGCTGCGACTCGTAGTCGTTCACCGCCACCCACGTAGCCTGCTCGACGAAGCTCATCAGCTGCTCGCCGTCGAACAGCGGCATGGCCTGACCCGGATCGAAGATGAAGGGGATGCCGGCGGCCTTGAACTGCTCGGCATGCTTGACCATGCCCTCCGGCCCGTTGGGCGCGACGATGCCAATGGCGTTTTCCTCGCCGGTGGGCACGTCCACGGCGTGGGCCATGCCCATGGCGCCGGGATGGAAAGCGGTGATCTGGTTGTCGTCCAGGTCGGTGGTGATGAAGGCCTGGGCGGTGTAGTGATCATCCATGACCCGGACGTGGTCCTGGCGGACCTGCCACTTCTCCATCCACTCGCCGTACTTGTCGAAGTCCGCGCCGACGGTGGCGAGCGGCAGCGGGTCCTCGCCCAGCAGGCGCAGGTTGAAGGCGATGTTGCCGGCGCAGCCGCCAAACTCGCGGCGCATGTCCGGTACCAGGAATGACACGTTCAGGATGTGGACCTGGTCGGGCAGGATGTGGTTCTTGAAACGGTCGTTGAAGACCATGATGGTGTCGAAGGCGACAGAGCCGCTGATAAGCGCAGTCATGATTCCCCTTCATTCTCGGTTGCTTCGGAAAAGGTGGGAACCGCCGCAGGCGGCGCTTCCCCTATATGCTTTCGACGCACGCCCACGGCCCGGGCGCGGGCGTTGATCCGCACCGGGCGATACGCGAGTCAGTCGATACGGCCCCGGCCGACGGCCAGGGCCGGGCGGGCCAATCAGGAAGCCTCGGCCGGCTCCCACTTGAGATTGAGCTCCTTGGCCGCACGCACGTCGTCCAGCCGGCGCACCGGCAGCTTGTACGGCGCCCCTTTGACGAAGTCGAGGTCGGCTTTCGCCTCGTCGCGGATCTTGCACATGGCATCCACGAACCCGTCCAGCTCTTCCTTGGTCTCGGTTTCCGTGGGCTCGATCAGCAGCGCCTCGGGGACCAGCAGCGGGAAGTAGGTGGTCGGCGCATGATAGCCGTAGTCCAGCAGCCGCTTGGCAAAGTCCATGACGTTGGCGCCGATTTCCTTGGACTCACGCTTGAGGCTGACGATGAACTCGTGGCTCGCCCGCCGGTCCGGATAGGCCACCTGGAAGCCAGCGGCCCGCAGCCGGGTCATCAGGTAGTTGGCATTGAGCGTGGCGTAGTTGGCGACCCGGGACATGCCTTCCTTGCCCAGCATCCGCGCATAGACGTAGGCGCGCAGGAGCACGCCGATGTTGCCGCCGAAGGCCGATAGCCGGCCGATGCTCTGCGGGAAGTCGTCCTCGTCAAGCCAGCGGTAGCGGCCGTTCTCGCAGCCGACCACCGGCAGCGGCATGAACGGCTTGAGCCGCTCGCTGACGCCTACCGCACCGGCGCCCGGCCCACCGCCGCCATGGGGCGTGGAGAAGGTCTTGTGCAGGTTCATGTGGATGACATCGAAGCCCATCGCCCCGGGCCGCACCTTATCGAGGATGGCGTTGAGGTTGGCGCCGTCGTAATAGAGCAGCCCGCCGGCATCGTGGACGACCTGCGCCATCTCCTGGATGCGACGATCGAAGACGCCCACCGTGGACGGGTTGGTGAGCATGATGCCGGCCGTCTGCGGGCCCACCGCCTCACGCAGGGCGGCCATGTCCACGTCGCCGTCCGGGCCCGTGGCGATCTCGCGCACCTTGTAGCCGCACATCACGGCCGTGGCCGGGTTCGTCCCGTGGGCGGCGTCCGGCACTAGGATCTCGGTGCGCTCCGTATCGCCGCGGGCATCGTGATAGGCCCGGATCATGGCCACGCCGGCGAACTCGCCCTGGGCACCGGCCATGGGGCTGAGGGTCACGGCCGACATGCCGGTAACCTCGGCGAGCATCTCCTGCAGCTCGTGGAGGCAGGACATCAGGCCCTGGCCATGAGCCGCGGGGCTATGGGGATGCCGGCCGGTGAACCCCGGCAGCAGCGCCAGCGTATTACACGCCCGCGGGTTGTACTTCATGGTGCACGAGCCCAGCGGGTAGAAGTTGGTGTCGATGGAGAAGTTCTTCTGCGACAGGCGGGTGTAATGGCGCACCACCTGCAGCTCGGATACCTCCGGCATCACCGCCGCGTTCCGGCGCCGGAACCCCTCAGGGATGGCGTCAATCTCCGGGTGCTGCGCCGGCGCCTGGGCCTGCGCCCGGCGCCCGGCCTTGCTCTGCTCGAAAATCAGCATGGGCTATTCCTCCCTTGGCCTCAGGCGCTCTTGGCGACCTTGAGGGCCGATTCCAGGGCCTGGACGTAGGCGTCGATGTCGGCCTCGGTGCGCTTCTCGGTGGCACAGACCAGCAGCGCCTGGCCCAGCTCGGGATACTCGCGCTCCAGGCTCAGCCCGCCGAGCACACCGGCGTCGGCCAGGCGCTCGAGCACCCTTTCGACCGGCGCGTGGACGCGCAGTGCCACCTCGTGGAAGTACGGCCCCTCGAATAACGGCTCGACGCCGTTAACGGCGGACAGGCGCTCCACCAGGCTGCGGGTGTTGGCGTGGGACACGGCCGCCACTCTCTCGAGCCCCTCGGCGCCCAGCAGGCTCATGTAAATCGTCGCCGCGGTGACCATCAGGCCCTGGTTGGTACAGATGTTGGACGTCGCCTTGGAGCGGCGGATGTGCTGTTCGCGGGGCTGGAGGGTGAGGGTGTAGCCGGTGCGCCCCTCCAGATCCACGGTGCGGCCGATGATCCGGCCCGGCATCTGCCGGACATGGGCCTTCTTGCAGCACATGAAGCCGAAATACGGCCCCCCGGAGGACATCGGAATGCCCAGGGGCTGACCCTCGCCGCAGGCGATGTCGGCCCCCTGCTCACCCCATTCACCGGGGGGATTGATAACCGACATCGCGGTGGGATTGACCACGCCGATCGCCAGCGCACCATTGCGATGGGCCCAGTCGGTAATCTCGTCCACGGGCTCCAGGGCGCCGAAGTAGTTCGGCTGTGGCACGACCACGGCGGCTATGTCCTCGCCGGCAAAGCCGTCCAGAGCCTGCATGTCGACGGTCCCCGTGCGGGCGTCGAAACCGATGGGCTCCAGGACAATACCCTGATTACGCACGATGTTCTCGGCCACCCGTCGATACGCCGGGTGCACGGTCCTCGGCACCAGGATGCGCTTGGACTTGGACTTGCGGTTGCTGCGCACGGCCATGAGCACGGCCTCGGCCAGGGCCGAGGCCCCGTCGTAGAGCGAGGCGTTGGAGACATCCATCGCCATGAGACCGGCCATCATGGTCTGGTACTCGTAGATGACCTGCAGCGTGCCCTGGGAGGCCTCCGCCTGGTACGGCGTGTAGGCACTGTAGTACTCGCCGCGGGTGGTTATCTCCCAGACCGCCGCGGGAATGTGATGATCGTAGGCACCGCCGCCGAGGAAACAAAGCGGCTGGGCATCCTGCGCCGCGCGCTCCTGCATGATCCGCGTGATCTCCATCTCGCCGACCTGGGCCGGCACTTTCCGGAGCTCCGCGGCGCGCAGCGAATCGGGAATTTCGTCGAAAAGGGACTCGATATCCGACGCACCGATGGCGTCGAGCATGTCCCGAACGTCTTGGTCACTATGCGGTATGAAAGGCATGGCGCTATCCCGTGTTCAACTGCCTTCCCACGGACATCGCGGGAAGGCCAACGTTCCGGGCAGCGGCTCAGTCGGACTCCGCCACCACCTGCTGATAGGCATCTGCATCCAGCAGCTCGTCCAGCTCGGACGCACTGCCGGGCTGCATGCGCATCAGCCAGCCCTCTCCATATGGATCGGTATTGATCAGCTCCGGCTCGTCGGCCAGGCGATCGTTGGCCGCGACGACCTCGCCGGAAATCGGCGCGTAAACGTCGGAGGCCGCCTTGACGGACTCGACCACCGCGCAGGCATCGCCCTTGTCGAAGCTGCCACCGGCCTCGGGTGCGTCGACGAAGACGAGGTCACCCAGCGATTCCTGGGCGAAATCGGTGATGCCTACGGTTACCGTGCCGTCGTCCTCCAGGCGCACCCACTCGTGGCTCTCGGTGTATTTGAGATCCTCGGGAATTGTGCTCATTCGTCTGTTCCCCTAAACGAAGCTTTGAATTCAGATCCGGGCCTTGCCGTTGCGCACGAACGGCGGCTTGACCGTGCGCGCCGGCAACAGCTTGCCGCGCACCTCCGCCTGGCAGCTGTCGCCGAACCCGGCCGGCACCAGCGCCAGCGCAATCGACTTGCCCAGGGTCGGGGAGAAGCTGCCGCTGGTAATCTCGCCACTGAGCTCGCCGTCATGGACGCTCTGATGCGGGCGCAGCACGCCGCGTTCCTCCAGCACCAGGCCGATCATCTTTCGCGCCGGCCCCTGTTCGCGCTGTTTCGCCAGGGCGTCGCGGCCGATGAAATCGCGCTCCTCGGGCTCGAAGGCCACCGTCCATTTCAACCCCACCTCGAGGGGCGTGGTGGTCTCGTCCATATCCTGGCCGTAGAGGTTCATGCCGGCCTCCAGTCGGAGGGTGTCCCGGGCGCCCAGGCCGCAGGGGCTGACACCCGCCTGCTGCAGCGCGGCGAAAAACGCCGGGGCCTCGTCATTGGGCAGCATGATCTCGAATCCGTCCTCGCCCGTGTATCCCGTGCGGGCGACGAAGAAGCCGTCTGCTTCCGAAGCATAGAACACGCCCAGATCCCGCGCAGCCTGCGCTACCGGCGCCGGGAGCGCCGTCAGTGCCTTGTCGCGGGCATTCGGACCCTGAACCGCGATCATGGCCAGCTCGTCGCGCGGCTCTATGGCCACGTCAAAGCCCGCCGTCTGGCGGCGCATCCAGGCCAGGTCCTTCTCTCGCGTGGCGGCATTGAGCACCACCCGGTAGCGCTCCGGCGCCAGGAAGTAGACGATCAGGTCGTCGATGACGCCGCCGCGCTCGTCCAGCATGCAGCTGTAGAGCGCCTTGCCGGGTTCGGCGAGCTTGGCGACGTCGTTGGCCAGCAGCCGGCGGAGATAGTCCTGCGCGCCGGCGCCGGTGACGTCCGTCGGGCACATGTGGGAGACGTCGAACATGCCGGCGTCCTCTCGCACGATACGGTGCTCCTTGATCTGGGAGCCGTAATGCAGCGGCATATCGTAGCCGGCGAAATCGACAATCTTGGCCTCGGCTTCACGATGCGCGTCGTAAAGCGATGTGCGGTTTCCCATCGATTCAACCTATTGAAAACTGACGGTATCACTGTCCGATACCGGAGGCTTGAGCGACCTCGCGCGCAGCGGGTCATCGCACCGAACCGTTCGCGGCGCGGTTAAACGGCACTGGACGTCGGTCCTCGGGCCAGCGGAGCCACACCCTGCACGGGGGCCCGGCCGTCTGCGGGTTGGTCCCGGCATGAGCGGGCTCCGCGTACTGATCGAAGCGCCCCATGCGGGAGTCAAGGACGCCAATCATACCGGCTGAGCCCCCCAAAACCAACCGCCACACCCGGCGCAGCACCGAGGCAGACAGTACAAGATATTGATTTTAAGGAAAAGCTGAACGAGGCCAGCCGATCAACCGCCGCCGGCCCGCGCCAGCGCGGGCAGGTCGCCCCGCTCGCCCATGGCGTGGGCCATGAAACGTTGCTTGAGGGGTAGCAGCCGGTCCGCGACGGACAGGCCGAGGCTCCGCAAGCCCACCGTGGCCGCGTCGGTACGGCCGAACAGCTGGTGGAAGCCATCCATGGCATTCTGCATCAACAGGTTGTCGCCCTTGCGCCAGCGCTCGTAACGCCGCAGAACGGCCGCGCCGCCGGGGTCACGGCCCGCCTCGCGGGCCGCGGACAGGCATTCCACCAGCGCGGCGGCGTCCAGAAAGCCCAGGTTCGCGCCCTGACCCGCCAGGGGGTGAATGACGTGGGCGGCGTCGCCAACCAGCGCGACGCGGTCCCCGACATAACGCGCGGCATGCTGGCGCCGCAGCGGGAATGCGGCACGCTCGCCACAGTCGGTAACCGCACCCAGGAATCGGCCCGACGCGGCAGTCAGCGCATCCCGGAAGGCCTCCTCCGACAGATCGAGCCGCTCTGGTGCCTCGTCCGCCGGCTGCGACCAGACGATGGAACACCGGCCGTCGGCCAGCGGCAGAAAGGCCACGGGCCCGCCGGGCAGAAAGCGCTGACGGGCCACCCGGCCGTGGGCCAGCTCCGTGGCCACCGTCGCCACCACGCCCAGCTGGCCGTAATCGTGTGTACTGATATCGATGCCCGCGAGGTCGCGCACCGTGGAGGCCGCGCCGTCGGCGCCG
>JACDUA010000058.1 GCA_013519935.1 Ectothiorhodospiraceae bacterium WFHF3C12
GGTGGGCCGTGGCGACGGCCGCCCGCGGCGGCGTGTCCTGGCATGACCCGGCGACCGGGGCCAGCGCCGCTGCCAGTAGCAGTAGCAGGCCCGGGAGCAGCCTGTGCCGGCGAGTCGGCACGCCGGGCTAGTCGCTCGCCAGTCGCTGTGTGAGGGCCGTGGCCACGTCCCGGTGGACGAAACGGCTCACGTCCCCGCCGAGTGCCGCCACCTCGCGCACCAGGCTGGAGGAGATGTAGGAGTACTGCTCGGCCGGGGTGAGGAACACCGTTTCCACGCCCGGCACCAGCTGGCGGTTCATGCTCGCGAGCTGGAACTCGTGCTCGAAATCCGATACCGCCCGCAGTCCGCGCAGGATCACCTGGGCGTCCACGGTGGTGACGAATTCCGCCAGCAGCGTCTCGAAGGCCTCGACACGCACGTTGGGAATGCCGTCGAGAACCATTCGGGCGAGCTCGACGCGCTCGTGCAGCTCGAATGCGGGCCGCTTGCTCGCGCTCGGGTAGCCCGCCACGCCGACAATCAGGTTGTCGAAGAGCTTGGCGGCGCGTTCGACGAGATCGCTGTGCCCGTTGGTTATTGGATCGAACGTGCCGGGATAGACCGCAGTTATGGCCATGCTTCTAGTCCTTCTGGTCCTCGGTGGCAATCAGGTGATACCCCACCCGACCGGATTGCCCCTGGCGGATGACCGACCAGCCGGCCGGTAGCTCCGGCAGCCCCCGCTGGCGGTCCACCTCGGCGTAAACCAGCGCGCCGGGGGCCAGCCAGCCGCGTTCCGCCAACAGGCGGCAACAGCGCCCGATAATATCGGACTCGAACGGCGGATCAAGGAAAACCAGATCCCTGGGCTCGGCGCCACGCTGCAACAGCGACAGTGCGCTGCTTTGCAGGACCCGCGCCCGCTCGCCCGCCCGCAGTGCCTCCAGCCCCGCCTTCAGGCCCGTGGCCGCCGGGCGGGCTCTTTCCACAAAGATTACATCAGATGCGCCGCGGGATAACGCCTCGATGCCCAGGGCGCCGCTGCCGGCGAACAGGTCCAGGCACCGGCTTCCCTCGATGCGAGTCTGTAGCCAGTTGAAAAGGGTCTCGCGCACGGCGTCCGCGGTGGGCCTGAGCCCGGGTACGTTCGGGAACGGCATCCGCCGGCCGCGCCACTCCCCGCCGATGATCCGGAACTGGTTGCGCCCGGCCATGGCCGCGGTCACTCCTCGCCGCGTGTTTCCGGGTAGGGGCCGACCATCAACGTGGTCAGCGCATCCGGGTCCACGTGGGCCCGAAACGCCCGGCGAACCGCGTCCGCGTCCACCGACTGCACCTGGTCGCGGAATCGGGCCAGGTAGTCCAGGGGCAGATCGTAGAAGCCGATCATGGCCACGTAACCGAGGATGTCGCGGTTACTGTCCAGGTTGAGCGGGAAGCTCCCGGTGATCTGGCGTTTCGCGGAGGCAAGCTCGTCTGCGGTGGGGCCCTCGGCATGGAAGGCGTGCAGGCTCTCCCGCAATACCGTAAGGGCCTCGTCGCGTTTGTCGTTGCGCACCTGGGTGCGGATCTCGAAGCGGCCCTTCCGGGCCGCAGGCGCGAAGTAGCTCTGGGTGCTGTAGGACAGGCCCCGCTTCTCGCGCATCTCCTCGCTCAGCCGGGAGGTCAGCCCGCCGCCGCCGAGGATGTGGTTGGCCACGTACAGCGCGTGCCAGTCCGCCGTACCGCGCCGAACGGCCGGCTGCCCCAGCAGGATGTGTGTCTGCTGTGTGTCGAAATCGACGCGCAGGGTCTCGCCGACGGCGCCGGCAGCCACCGGCGGCAGAGGCGATGCCGGTTCGCCGTCGGGGCGGGTATTCGCGAGGTCCGCGGCGATCCGCTCGGCACGGTCGCGTTCCAGGTCACCGACAATGGCGATGACCATGTTCCGCGCAGCGTAGTAGCGCTCGTAGAAGGCCTTGACCTCGCCGCGCGTCGCAGCTTTCAGCCCCGCCACGGTGCCGGCGGCCGGCGTCCCATAGGGGTGATCGCCGTAGATGGCCGCCTTGAAGCGGCGGCTGGCCGTCTTGCCAGGGCTCTGCTGGCTCTGGCGCAGGCTCACCAGCATCTGCTCACGGGTGCGCTGGAAGTCCTCGGCAGGAAAACTCGGCGCCGCGACGACGTCCCGGAACAGGGACAGGCTCGGCGCGAGCCGGCCCGGATCGCTGAGGCTGCGCAGGTGGAGGTAGGCCATATCCTGCTGGCTGGCGTTGTCGATGCGCGCGCCATTGGCCTCGAATTGCCGGGCGATGGTGCCCGCGTCCATTCCCTCGGCGCCGGCCATGACCAGCTCGTTGGTCAGCCGGGCCAGCCCCGGGGTATTGCCGTCCCGGGCCCCGCCCGCGTCGAAGGTCAGTCGCACGTCGACGATGGGCAGCTCCCGGGCGGCGACGAAGTAGACCTCGGCGCCGTTGTCCGTTCGCCAGTGCTGGATCTGCGGCTGCGCGGCGGCGACGGCGCTGCCGAGGAACAGGAGGGTGGCGATTGCCAGGCGCATGGACGCTGTCATCATTCGGCCTCCTGTCGTGTCCGGTCCCGATGGGCCGCCGGGATCAGCCGTGCCACGGTCAGACGGTCGGCCGTGAGGTACTTGCGCGCGACGGCCTGGACCTGCGCGGCGGTGACGGCCTCCACGGCCGCCTCGTAGCCCTCCAGCACCTCCCAGCCGATGCCGGTTGCCTCCAGCCGGCCGATCTCCATGGCCTGGTAGAAAGTGGAGTCGAGCTGGTAGATATGGTCGGCCAGCAGCTGTGTTTTGGCCCGCTGCAGTGTCTCCGCGCTGACCGGCTCCTGACGGAAACCTTCGATGCGCTCCAGCAGGGCGGCCTCCAGCGTGTCGATGTCGTGATCCATGGCCGGCACGCCGCTCAGCATGAATAGCGTGTCCAGACGGTCCACCGGCGAATAGCCCGCGCTGGCCGAGGCCGCCAGCGCACGGCCGCGCACCAGCTCCTCGGACAGCACCGCGCCTTCCCCACCGTCAAGGATCATCGACAGCACGGCCAGTGCATGGACCTCGGTAGCGTCCTCGGCGCTCGCCAACGAGGGGACGTTGTACCCCATCAGCAGGTAGGGCGTGTTCACGTCCGTTCGGTGCAGCGTGAGGCGCCGCTCGCCGGGTTCCGCAACACCCGTCTCGCCACGCGGCGCGGGAACCTCCCCGGCCGGGATGTCGCCGAAGTGCTTTTCGGCCAGGTCGCGGACGGCGGAAGGCTCCACGTCGCCCACTACCACCAGCGTGGCGTTGGACGGGCCGTACCAGCGCTCGTACCACTGCTGCAGGTCCGCCAGCTGCATGTCGTCCAGATCCCCGCGCCAGCCGATCACCGGCAGGCCATAGGGGCTTGCGAGATAGGCCTGGGCGTTGAAACGTTCCGACAGCAGGCTCTGGGGCTGGTCGGTGACCCGCAGCCGCCGCTCCTCGATGACCACCTGGCGCTCCTTGTCGAACTCCGCAGGATCAAGGCGCAGGTTGCGCATGCGGTCAGCCTCGAGGCGGAACGCCACCTCCAGCCGGTCGGCGGCGAGCTGCTCGTAATACGTGGTGTAGTCCCGGCTGGTAAACGCGTTGTGCTCGCCGCCGTTGTCCGAAACGATCTGTGAGAACTCCCCGGGGGCGAGTGTCTCGGTCCCCTTGAACATCATGTGCTCGAGGACGTGGGACACCCCGGTTATGCCCTGGTGCTCGTAGCTGGAACCGACGTGGTACCAGAGCTGGCTCACGGCCACGGGTGCCCGCGCATCCCGGCGGACGACCACGCTCAGGCCGTTATCCAGGGTGTATTCATGGGTGTCTGACGGCATGGCCGCCGCCGGCGTGGCGAGCCACGTCATAGCTGTCAGGGCGATGGTGCAGGCCCGTGTCGCGTATTTGAATGCCATTGGCGCTTCCTGAGTGGCTCCTCTATCGCTGTTGCCCGCGCGGTTCGCCCGCCCGGCATGGACCGAGACGGCGGCATCCTGACCGCTCCCCGAGGGAGGAGTGGTAGCATAGCCCACATTCCGGATTTCCTTTGAGACCGAGTGAGACATGTGGGGTTTCAAGAAAAAGCGCAAGGGCGGTGGCGAGGCAGCTCAGGAGCAGCCGGGGAGCGACAGCGGAGCGGCAGCGCCGGCGGTCGCCGAGGAAGTGCCGGCCGAGGGCAGGCGCGGATTGTTCCGCCGGCTTAGAGACGGCCTGGGCAAGACCCGCGGCGGGCTCACCGAGGGGCTTTCATCCCTCGTCATGGGCAGGAAGAGCATCGACGACGAGCTGCTGGAGGAGCTGGAGACGCGGCTTCTCATGGCCGACGTCGGCATCGAGGCGACCCAGCGGATCATCGACGACCTGACCGCCCGGTTGCGCCGCAAGGAGCTGGCCGACGCCGAGGCCCTGTTCCGGGCCCTGCACGCGGCCATGGTGGAGATCCTCCAGCCCTGCAGCCGACCCCTGGAGATCGATGCCGCCAAGCGCCCCTACGTCCTGCTGACCGTGGGCATCAACGGTGCCGGCAAGACGACCACCATCGGCAAGATCGCCAACCGCCTCAAGGCCGAGGGGCGCGGCGTCATGCTGGCCGCCGGCGATACCTTCCGGGCGGCTGCGGTCGAGCAGCTCAAGATCTGGGGTGAGCGCAGCGGCGTGCCGGTCATTGCCCAGCCTACCGGGAGCGACTCCGCGTCGGTGGTTTTTGACGCCTGGCAGGCCGCCCATGCCCGCGGTACGGACGTGCTCATCGCCGACACGGCGGGTCGGCTGCATACCCAGAGCAACCTCATGGAGGAGCTCAAGAAGATCAAGCGGGTGCTGGGCAAGCAGGACCCGGAATCCCCCCATGAGACCATGCTGGTGGTGGATGCCGGCACCGGCCAGAATGCGCTGTCCCAGGCCCGGGAGTTCCATGAGGCGGTGGGGCTCGACTCGGTGGCGCTGACCAAGCTCGACGGCACGGCCAAGGGCGGCGTCATCTTTGCGATTGCCGAGCAATTGAGGCTGCCCATCCGTTTCATCGGGGTGGGCGAGGCCGCCGGGGACCTGCGGCCTTTCGACGCCGAGGAGTTCGTCTCGGCGCTGCTGGATGATGTCGCGACGGAGGCGTGATTGATCCATTTCGATGGGGTCACCAAGCGCTATCCCGGCGGCCATGAAGGGCTGCGCGGGGTCACGCTGAAGGTCGAGCAGGGGGAAATGGTGTTCGTCACCGGTCATTCCGGGGCCGGCAAGAGCACCCTGTTGAAGCTCATCCCGTTGCTGGAACGGCCCACTCGCGGGCAGGTCGTGGTGGCCGGCATCAACCTGGGCCGGCTGGGCAAGCGGCGCATTCCGCACCTGCGCAGGCGCATCGGCATGATCTTCCAGGATCACCGCCTGCTCCATGACCGCAGCGTCTACGACAACGTGGCGCTCCCGCTCGTCATCTCGGGCGTGCACCACCGTGAGGTGGGCCGGCGCGTGCGCGCGGCGCTGGACAAGGTCAATCTGCTCGATAAGGAACGCGCCTTTCCCGTCACGCTGTCCGGGGGCGAGCAGCAGCGGGTGGGTATCGCCCGCGCGGTGGTTACCCGGCCGCCACTGCTGCTCGCCGACGAGCCCACCGGCAACCTGGATCCGGGGCTGTCCGAGGAGATCATGCACATCTTCGAGGACTTCAACCGGGTGGGGGTGACCACGGTCATCGCCAGCCATGACCTGGCACTGATCGATCAGCTGGGGCACCGACATATCACCCTGTCGGACGGAGCGCTGGTTGGCGACGCCATCCGGGGGGCGCGGGATGGCTAGGCAGCAACCCGGCCGTCTGCGCCAGGCTTTCGAGGTCTATTTGAGCAATCACGGCCGCGCGGCGCTGGGCGCCCTGGGGCGATTGGTGCGCGACTGGACGCCAAGCCTGATGACGGCCGGCGTGATCGGCATCGCCCTGGCTCTGCCGGCGGCCTTCCTGGTGCTGCTGGACAATCTTCAGTCCGTTACCGGCGAATGGGGCGGGGACGCGCGGGCTTCGCTGTTTCTGCACAAGGATGTCAAGCCGGAGGCCTATCGGGAGCTGGCTCAGCAGCTGCGTGGCGAGGACGGTGTCGCCGCCGTGAGCATCATCCCGCCCGAAGAGGCCATGGCGGAGTTCCAGCGCATGTCCGGCTTCAGCGACGCGCTGGAGCTGCTGGACGAGAACCCCTTGCCGCCCGTGCTGGTGGTGGAGATAGCCTCCGGGCGGGCGCCGGCGCAGATCGAAGCATTGGCGGACCGGCTCGGCGGGCTTCCCCAGGTCGCGCGGGCGCGCCTGGACCGGGCGTGGGTTAAACGGCTGCATGCCATGATGGCGCTGATCAAGCGCGGTATCTGGGTCATCGCCGGACTGCTGGCGCTGACGGTGGCCATGGTGGTGGGCAACACCATCCGGCTGGATATCGAAAACCGTCGCGAGGAAATCGTGATCACCAAGCTCATCGGTGGCACCGACGGGTTCATCCGCCGGCCGTTTCTTTATGCGGGGCTCTGGTATGGGCTGTCCGGCGGGCTGCTGGCCTGTATCCTCGTCGAGGCGGGCCGCTGGCTGCTGGTCGATCCCTCGCGGCAGCTCGCCACGCTCTACGGCAGCGGTTTCCGGCTGCACGGGCTCGGCCTGGATGACATCATGCTGCTGCTGGCCTGCGGGGCTGCGTTGGGCTGGGCCGGGTCCTGGCTGGCCGTGGGGCGTCACCTGGCCGCCATAGAGCCGCGATGAGCGGGTACTGCCGTCATAGGGTCAGCCTATTGGGCCCATTCACCGAATCATCATGACAGCGCCCTCGCATCCGCGTTAATTTAACTACACTTGTACAAGAGCTGTGGAACTTTTCAGGAGCGCTGCAGTCTCAGGATGCAGGCAAAACAGAACGAAATTCGCGAGGCCGTGTTCAACAGCGCCATAGCGATGAAGGGGTCAAGACGATGAGCACCGCTTTAGCAGCCGTCGACAGCAAACAGTTGCCTCTCAAGGCGGGCAGTGAAGACAGCTACATCCAGGCCGTCAACCGCATTCCGATGCTCAGCGCGGAGGAAGAGCAGAACCTGGCGCTGCGGTATCGGGACGAAGAGGACATCAACGCGGCCCGGCAGCTGGTGATGTCGCACCTGCGCTTCGTTGTCCATATCGCCCGCGGCTACACCGGCTACGGTCTGCCCCTGGCAGATCTCATCCAGGAAGGCAATATCGGCCTGATGAAGGCGGTGAAGCGGTTCGATCCCGACGTTGGCGTGCGGTTGGTGTCCTTCGCCGTCCACTGGATCCGTGCCGAGATTCACGAGTTCATCCTGCGTAACTGGCGCATCGTGAAGGTCGCCACCACCAAGGCTCAGCGCAAGCTGTTCTTCAACCTGCGCGGGTCGAAGAAGCGCCTTGGCTGGCTCAACCGCAGCGAGGTCAACGCGGTGGCCCAGGATCTGGGCGTCAAGCCGGAGACGGTCGTGGAGATGGAATCCCGTCTGTCGGGCCAGGACGTGGGCTATGATCCGGCGCCGGAATCCGACGATGAGGACGGCGCCATCCGCGCGCCGGCGGCATATCTGGAAGATCAACGCCTCGATCCGGCCCAGGAGGTCGAGCGCGATGACTGGGACACCCACCAGAGCGAGGCACTGACCTCGGCGCTGTCCGGCCTGGATGAGCGTAGCCGCGATATCGTGCAGCGTCGCTGGCTGGCCGAGCCGAAGGCGACTCTTCAGGAGCTCGCCGACCACTACCAGGTTTCGGCCGAGCGCATCCGCCAGCTCGAGAAGAACGCCATGAAAAAGCTGCGTGCGGCCATGGCGGAGGATGCGGAGGCTGCCTGACGCCGGACGATCATCCAGCAGGACGAGGAAAACGGCGCCTTCAGGGCGCCGTTTTCGTTCGCGGGCACGATTGAATGCGCCTCAGCCGCCGCCGAAGGGGGATTCCGCCTCCCAGGGCTGCGATACGTCCAGCCGCTCTCGCAGCGTCTCGGCATCCATGTCGGCCAGTTCCCGTTGGGCGTCCAGGCGCGTATCGGAAGCCATCAGTGCCTTGCGTACCCCCTTGCCGTCATCGGGGAAGAATAGGATGACCTGCATGCCGTAGGACTCCCGGCCGACGGTGGCCGTCCACGTAGTGCCGTTGTCATCGGTCAGGGTGCGCATCTCCACTCCCGCTCGGCGTGCCGGGTACTGTCGACGGGGTTCACGGTTAGACGTCCGGCATTGGCCAGCGTGGGCCGTGCCGCGGCCCCGGACTGCTCTCCCGTGCTTCTGGAGAATCGACGGGAGGATCGCATGTCCATCATGACAGGAAAGACAGCCATCATCACCGGCCCGAGCGCCTGAATCGGGGGCGCCGCTGCCGAGGGGGCAGTCACACGAGACCCCGCTCGGCGAATGAAACCGGATCCCCGTCGCCGACCACGAAATGGTCCAGAACGCGGACGTCGATCAGGCCCAGGGCCTCCCGCAGGCGGTCGGTGAGGAGCTGATCGGCCCGGCTCGGCTCGGCGACGCCGGAAGGGTGATTATGGGCCAGGATCACCGCGGCGGCGTTGTGATGCAGCGCGCGCCGGGCCACTTCGCGGGGATAGACGCTGGCACCGTCGATGGTCCCGCGGAACAGTTCCTCGAAGGCCAGGACCCGGTGACGGTTGTCCAGAAACAGGCAGGCGAATACTTCGAAGCGGTAGTCCCGCAGGCGGGCGCTCAGATACTGGCGGGTCGCGGCCGGACTGGTGAGCGGCTCGCCCCGTTCCAGCCGCTCCCAGAGGTGGCGCCGGCCCATTTCCAGCACCGCTTGCAGCTGGGCGAACTTGGCGCGCCCCAGTCCGCCCTGGCGGGTGAATCCCGCCTGGTCGGCCCGGAGCAGCTCGCGCAGGCCGCCGAACTCAGCGAGCAGCTGCCGCGCCAGGTCCACCGCGGTCATGCCCCGCACGCCGGTGCGCAGGAATATCGCCAGCAGCTCCGCGTCGGACAGCGCCGCCGCGCCGCGTTCGATCAGCTTTTCCCGGGGCCGCTCCTCCGCGGGCCAGTCGGTAATGGCCATGTTGACGCTCCCTGTCTTCGATCACGATGGCGGTCCTTTGTCCACGGCTCCATCACATGAGCGGTCCGAATCCTTTTCCGCGAATGCCGGAGCCGTACCGCAGTCCCGCAGGCTTTCCTTAAAGAGTGCCGCGTCTTCGGGTAATCTATGCGGCATCCATAGGGTGCTGTGCGCAGCGCCGGTATCACCGCGCGGCTTTAGAGTTTAATGCCCGATCATCGACAGCCAAAGCCCGCCCGGTATTGAGGTTCACGGCCATGACAGGGACTATCGCCCAATGAGCAACCTGTATGGGCGGCGGGTGTTGCTGGGCGTTACCGGCGGCATCGCGGCCTACAAGAGTCCGGACCTGGTACGGCGCCTGCGCGAGGCCGGCGCCCAGGTCCGCGTCGCCATGACGGCCGGTGCCATGGAGTTCGTGCGGCCGCTGACATTCCAGGCGGTCTCCGGCGAACCCGTGCATCATGACCTGCTGGACCCGGCGGCAGAGGCGGCCATGGGCCATATCGAGCTGGCCCGGTGGGCGGACCAGGTGCTGGTTGCTCCCGCCAGCGCCAACTTCATGGCCCGGCTGGCCCACGGTATGGCCGACGACCTGCTTACCACCCTGTGCCTGGCCACCGAGGCACCCATCGCGCTCGCGCCGGCCATGAACCGAGTCATGTGGGCCAATGCGGCCACGTTGGCGAATCGGGACCTGCTGGTCCGCCGTGGGATACGGATGATCGGCCCCGGCAGCGGTGATCAGGCCTGTGGCGAGGTGGGTGAGGGGCGGATGCTGGACGTACCCGACATCGTCGCCGCGCTGACTGGCGACCCGGCTGAGCCGGGCCCGCTGGATGGTACCCGGGTTCTGGTGACCGTCGGTCCCACGAGGGAGGCGGTGGATCCGGTGCGTTTTCTCTCGAACAGGAGCTCCGGGCGCATGGGTTTCGCCGTCGCCGCCGCGGCCCGGCGAATGGGGGCCGAGGTGGTTGCCGTGGCGGGACCCTGTGCCGTGTCGACGCCGCCCGGGGTGGAACGAGTCGACGTGGAGACCGCGGCGCAGATGCATGAGGCGGTAATGGCCCGGGCACCGGGCTGCGATATCTTCGTCGGTGCCGCGGCGGTGGCCGACTACCGGGTGGCCGAGGTGCCGGAGGCCAAAATCAAGAAGAACGACGACACGCTAACACTGAGCCTGCTCAAGAATCCGGATATCCTCCAGAGCGTTGCCGCGCTTCCCGATCCGCCGTTCACCGTGGGCTTCGCGGCGGAGACCCACGACCTGCGCGACCACGCCGAGGCCAAGCGGCGCCGCAAGTCGCTGGACATGATCGCGGCCAACTGGGTCGGGCGGGCGCAGGGCGGATTCGAGGGTGACGAGAACGCCCTGGAGGTTCTCTGGGAGGGTGGGGGCCGCAGCCTGGGCATGCAGTCCAAGGCGGCTCTGGCCGACGCGCTGATGGAGCTGGTGGCGGAGCGCTATCATGAAGAACGTGGAAGTCAGGATTCTCGATAACCGGCTGCGGGGCGACTGGGACATGCCGGGCTATGCGACCGCCGGCTCCGCCGGTCTTGATCTGCGGGCCTGCATCGACGAGGCGCTGAGGTTGTCGCCGGGGCAGACGGAGCTGATTCCCAGCGGTATCGCCATCCACATAGGCGAGCCCGAGGTGGCGGCCATGATCATTCCGCGCTCCGGCATGGGGCACAAGCACGGTATCGTTCTGGGCAATCTCGTCGGGCTCATCGATTCCGACTATCAGGGCGAGGTGTTCATTTCCTGCTGGAACCGGGGTCTGGATACGGTAACCGTGCAGCCGGGAGAGCGCATCGCGCAGATGATTTTCGTGCCGGTGCTGAGGCCGGAGCTGACGGTCGTCGACACTTTCGACCCCAGCGAGCGGGGCGAGGGAGGTTTCGGGCACTCGGGGCGGCACTAAGGCACAAGGACGGGTTCCATGCCGTAATTGCCGCGCGCGGGGCAGGCCTCCAGGAACATCGTGTGGAGGTGTCGGCTCACATGCCCGCCTTGTTCGGCGACCGGCGCTGCGCTCAAATAGGCGGACAGGGGCGAGGTGCAGCGGCGATTACTCTCCAAATAACAACAGAGGCGCCGGCGATATGAAGCTTGGCAAGCGCAAGGAGCAGGATGAGCAACCGCGCAACGTGAAGAAGGCGGGCAAGGGCAGTGCCAGCCTGTTCGTTTACGCCACGGTTGCCTGGATTGCGGCCTCGGCGGTACTGGTGGCCGCTGCGCTGGCGCTGCGCGTGGGTCAGGACGAGCCCAGACGCGCCGAGGCGGAAGCTCAGGCCGTGGAGGTCGGCGAGTTGCTCGCGGGCCGTGTGGGCCAGTGGGTCGCGCTGCAGCGCGAGGCACTCTCATCGCTCGCGGGGCAGCCCGAGATCATCGAGGCTGCCCGGGCGGTGCCGGCGGATCGGCCCCAGGCCCTCGATACGCTGGTCGGCGCTTTCCCCGATGCCAGTCGCCTGGCGTTATTCCCCCTGAACATGGCCGAGCCGGACCTGGGCGTGAAACCGCCCATCGGCTACGCGTTGCTGGACATGCTCGGTGAGGCTCAGCGCTCCGGTGCGATGCCACCGCTGGAGATGCACCTGCCGGGCAAGCCGGACGCCCATGTCAATCTGGTCGCACCCGTCAGCGACGGGGAGCGCGTGACCGGACATCTGGTATTGACCTTCCCCGCCGCGGTCGTCCGCCGGCAGCTGGCGCTCCCCCGAGGGACCGGCGCCGTGCGCCTGGAGCAACGTACCGGCGGCCAGGGCATTGATATCGTCAGCCTTGGCGGCGCCGACGGGGCCACCGTGCGCACGCCGGTATCCGGTGCGCCCTGGACGGTGCATTACACGGCGCCGGCCCGGGCCTATGGCATCGGCGCCATCGACTGGGGCGCCTTCGCGATCCATGCCGGCCCAGGTGTCCTGGGGCTGGCCGTCGTGGTATTCGGGCTGGGCGTGGTGTTGCGGCGGGCCGTGCGCGCCGATGCCTCGACATTCAATCAGCTGCTCCAGGACCTCAGGGTCAGCGCGCTGAAGACCAGCTATCCGGCCGCGTTGAGCGAATCGAAGCCGGCGCTGGCCCGCGCCCAGGAAACGGCCCGGGAGCTCATGGGCCGGCTTCGCGAGCAGCGCCGTGCCTCCCGGCGCGCCTCGGCCGAGGAGGAAGAGGATCTGGCGCCGGATATCGTCAGCGGCCTGGAAGTGGCCGAGGAGGAGGCTGACGCCGACAGCTTCACGACCGAGGAGGTACCCGCGGCATCGACGCCCGAGGAACCGGAGCCGGAGCCAGCCGCCGAGCCAGTGGCATTCGACCCGTCCATCCTGCGCGCCTACGACATCCGTGGCGTCGTGGACCAGACCCTGACCGCCGACGTGGTCAGGGCGCTGGGGCAGGCCATCGGCACGGAGGCGGCGAGCCGTGGCGAACAGCGGGTCGTGGTGGGCCGGGATGGGCGGGTATCCAGCCCGGAGCTCGCCGAGGCCCTGATCGAGGGGCTGACCCGCGCCGGTCGATACGTGGTCGACATCGGTCGGGTGCCGACGCCGGTGATGTACTTCGCCACCCATCTGCTGGAGACCGGCACCGGCGTGGAGATCACGGGCAGTCACAACCCGGCCGACTATAACGGCATGAAGATCGTCATCGGCGGCGAAACCCTCTCCGGCGAGGCCATCCAGGCCCTGGGCACGCGGCTGGAGACCGGCAACTTGATTACCGGCCAGGGCGAGGTCGACCGGCGGGACGTGCTCGGCGACTATGTCGATCGGGTGGCCCAGGACGTGCTGTTGCATCGCCCGCTCAAGGTGGTGGTGGACTGCGGCAACGGGGTGGCCGGCGAGGTGGCGCCCCAGCTGCTGCGGGCCATCGGCTGCGAGGTGGAGGAGCTGTTCTGCGAAGTCGACGGCACGTTCCCGAATCATCACCCTGACCCCACGGTGCCGGAGAATCTGGCTGCGCTTGTGAGCTACGTCAGGCTGCAGGAAGCGGATCTCGGTATTGCCTTCGACGGTGACGGCGACCGCCTGGGTGTCGTGGATTCCCAGGGCAAGATCATCTGGCCCGACCGCCAGCTCATGCTGTTCTCCCGCGACGTGCTCAGCCGTCAGCCGGGTGAGGACATCATCTTCGATGTCAAATGCACCAGCGCGCTGGCGGACGTGATCACCGAGGCCGCCGGCGTGCCGCGCATGTGGAAGACGGGGCATTCCCTGATCAAGGCCAAGCTCAAGGAGACGGGCGCGCCGCTGGCCGGCGAGATGAGCGGCCATATCTTCTTCAATGACCGTTGGTATGGTTTCGACGACGGCATTTATGCCGCCGCGCGGTTGCTGGAGCTGCTCTCCGGCGACGAGCGCAGCTCCGCGGATGTCTTCGCCGACCTGCCGGAGGCCGTGAGCACACCGGAGCTGCGCGTGGACCTGGCAGAGGGCGAACCCGCCCGGGTCATGGACGCCCTGACCGCCGAGGCGAGCTTCCCCGACGCCCGCATCACCGATATTGACGGGCTACGGGTGGACTTCCCCGACGGCTGGGCGCTGGTCCGTGCCTCCAACACCCAGCCCAGCCTGGTATTGCGCTTCGAAGGCCGGGATGAGGCCACCCTTGAGCGCCTCAAGGGTCAGTTCAAGACGCTGCTGCTGAAAGCCAAGCCGGATCTGCAGCTGCCCTTCTAGCCGTGAAGGTTTAAGATTCCGGGGGATCGCGCCTGGCGGCGGCCCATTGGCGCTGTCGGATGTCGACCTGGTTCCACGCGAGCCCACATGCTTGCGGCGCGAAATGGACGTGAACGGAGCTGTGATTGAACAACGAATCGCGCCTTGCGGCGCTCCTACACGATCCCGGAATCGCCTGCGCGGTTCCCGGAAACCCTTGTAGCAGCGACGGGGCGCGAGCCCCTTCCAGACCGACAATCGATCCGGGAGCAATCGCTATACCATGACCGAACCCCAGCTCGTGGCCCACGTCCTCACCGAGGCCCTGCCCTACATTCGCCGCTTCCACGGCAAGACCATCGTGGTGAAGTACGGCGGCAACGCCATGGTGGACGATCAGCTCAAGCACAGCTTCGCCCGGGACATCGTGCTGATGAAGCTGGTGGGCTTCAATCCGGTGGTCGTCCACGGCGGCGGCCCCCAGATCGGCAAGCTGCTGGAGCGTATCGGCAAGGAGACCCAGTTCATCGAGGGCATGCGCGTCACCGACGCGGAGACCATGGACGTCGTGGAAATGGTCCTCGGCGGGCTGGTGAACAAGGATATCGTCAATCTGATCAACGGCCAGGGCGGCCGCGCGGTGGGCCTGTCCGGGAAGGACGGCGGCCTGATCCGGGCCCGGCAGCTGAAGGTCAGCCGCCGCGCGGAGGACGCCGCCGAACCGGAGCTGGTGGATATCGGTCACGTGGGCGAGGTGGAGCACATCGACCCGGCACTGGTGGATATGCTCGACCAGGGGGACTTCATCCCCGTCATCGCGCCCATCGGCGTCGGCGAGGACGGCCGCGCCTACAACATCAACGCCGACCTGGTGGCCGGCAAGCTCGCCGAGATCCTGAAGGCGGAGAAGCTGATCCTGCTGACCAATACCGTGGGGCTGCTCGACAACTCCGGCGAGCTGCTCACCGGGTTGAGCCCCGCCCGAGTCGAGGAGCTGATCGCTGACGGCACCATCCACGGCGGCATGCTGCCCAAGATCCGCTGCGCCCTGGAGTCCGTGGCCGGCGGCGTCAACGCCGCCCACATCATCGACGGGCGGGTGCCGCACGCGGTGCTTCTGGAGCTGTTCACGGATCGGGGCGTGGGTACGTTAATCCAGCGGCAGTCGGACTAACTCAAAATCCTTTTCTTAGCCACAGATGAACACGGATGGACACAGATTCTAATATCGCGCCGAGGTCGGCGCTCCCACGGTGTCGGGAGTCCAGGGCCGCGCCGGCGACGTTGCCAGTTATCAGTGTTTATCCGTGTTCATCTGTGGCTAAAGTAAGGCTTTAAGCCTTCCGCTGCCGGCGCAGCTTCAATCCGACGCGCGTGATCCGGTCGTTTTCGGTCTCACGCACCACCAGTTCCATCTTCCCGATGACCACGCGGTCGCCCGGGGTGGGGCGGCGCTTGAGCCGGCGGTGGAGGTAGCGGCCGACGGATTCGCCCTGGACCATGTCCCGGGGCGGATCGATGCCGTAGACGGGGGCCAGCTCCGCGATTTCCGCCTCGGCATTGACCACGAACTCGCCGAAGTACTCGTGCTCGCGCATCAGTGCGTCGGCATCCTGGGAGGTCAGCCACTGATCCAGCAGCGCCAGGTCGGCCTCGCCGGCGTGACGGGCGAGTATGTAGAGATAGTCGCCGTCCAGCAGCTTTGGCGGCGGCTCGATGGCCAGCGGGTGTCGGTCGCGTACCACGGCCATTACGTCGGCATCCTCCGGCAACGGGATGGCGCTGACCGGCTGTCCGGCCGCCGGGCAGTCGGCCGGTAGATGATAGATCAGCAGGTCCTGCCCGTCGGGCGCCTCCATCTCCACCTTGGGCGTGTGCTGGCGCTGCCCCGGCAACGCCAGCGATAGCCATCGCGCCAGCGGGGCCACCGTCCAGCCCTGAACCAGCAGTGACATGAGCACCACGAAGAAGGCGATGTTGAACACCGTCGCCGCCTCGGCGACCCCCGCCAGCAGCGGGTAGAGGCTCAGTACGATGGGGACCGCACCGCGCAGCCCCACCCAGCTCAGGAAGACCTGCTCTCGCCAGGGAAAGCGAAACGGCAGCAGCGAAATGAAGACCGACGCCGGCCGGGCCACCAGTGTGAGCCCCGCCACCACCAGCAGCGCCTGGGGGATGGTCGGCAGCAGCTGCGAGGGTGTGACCAGCAGCCCCAGCATGAGGAACAGGCCGATCTGGCACAGCCAGGCCACGCCGTCGTGAAACCGTCGAATCGCCAGGCGCGCCGTACGGGCCCGGGCCCCGACCGTGAGGCCGCCCACATAGGCGGCGAGAAAACCGCTGCCGCCGATCACGGACGCGGCGCCGAAGGTGAGCAGGCCGCCGGACAGCGCCAACAGGGGGTAGAGGCTCTCCGGCAGGCGGACGCGGTCGATGAGCAGGGCGAGACCGGCGCCGGCGCCCAGGCCGATCACCGTACCCAGACCCATCTGCTGGACGAAGGCGATTAGCGCATCCCAGCCGAGCCGGGCCTCCGGGGCGAGGAGCACTTCGATCATGGCCACGGTCAGGAATACGGCCATGGGGTCATTGACGCCGGACTCGACCTCGAGGGTCGCCCGGCCGCGCTCCTGGAGCTGCAGCCCCTTCGAGCGCAGCAGATAGAACACCGCCGCGGCGTCGGTGGAGGCCACCACCGCCGCCATGAGCAGTGCCTGCGCCCAGGGCAGGTCGAAGGCGGTCATGACGAACGCCGCCGTCACGCCGGCGGTGATGACCACGCCCACGGTGGCCAGTGCCAGGCCGGGCTTCCAGCCAACCCGGAAGGTGCGCAAGGGGGTATGCAGGCCGCCGTCGAAGAGGATAATGGCCAGCGCCAGGGTGGCCAGCAGATGCGCCGACTGGATGTCGGTGAAGCGAATGCCGCCGGGCCCTTCGGCCCCGGCGATCATGCCGAGCACGAGGAACAGCAGCAGCAGCGGTACGCCGCTGCGGTTGGCTACCACGCTGGCGAGTACGCTTAGTGTCAGCAGGATGCCGCTGAGCAGTATGAACTGGCTCGTGAACTCCAAGGTGCCCGGTGCTCCGACGTATTGTTGGACGGACCGGCGGGCCCGGCGTCGGTCCGAGGGACCCGGCCGGCAGAGCCGGTGGCGGCGCGGAGATCCGGCGGGGAGAGCGCCGATCGGCGTCTCCCGGTTTGTACGGCGGCCACCGGGGACACTTTACCAGAGGAAGGTGGCGGCGCCGTTCAGGCGGGTGCACAACGCCGGCCCGGCATTCGCCGGGCTCTACTCGTCCGTGAGCTCCTGGTAGCGCTCGATCTCCGCGGCGAACTGCTCGCGGATCTGGTCCATTTCCCGCCGCGTATCCTCGATGACCGCCTCGTTGCGCTCAATGCGGTCCACGATCTCCTCGACCCGCTGGTGTATTTGCGCGGGGTCGCCGCGGCCGGAACGCTCCGCGGCCGCGGCACGCTCGCGCTCGCGCTCCAGATCGCCCCGCAGCTTCTCCAGGCGGCTCTCGGTAATATTGATACGCGACTCCAGCGTGTCCAGTCGTTGATCGCGGGTGCGCTCGATCTGCTCGACGCTGGAGTAGCTCATCAGCAGGACGCGGTCGCGCTCCCGGCGTTCGGCCTCGCGCTCCCGCTCGGCCTCCCTGCGGGCCTGCTCGCGACGCTGGCGCTCCAGCTCTTCCTCGGTGGGTGGGGGCGGGACTTCCTCGACCGTCTGGCCGGACTTCGACTTGACCTCCCGACCCTGGCGGGCGTGCTCGGGCGGCACGGTATCGCTGTAGTGGACGTTGCCGTTTTCGTCCACCCACTTGTACAGCTTGGCCTGAACTGGCGCGGCGGCGCTGGCCAGCGCGAGAACCAGCGCGCCCAGCATGGCCAGGCGGCTGCTCCCGCGACGGCCAGGTGTGATTCGTGACTTCATCTATCGCACCCTATCCACTCATGGCCGGCTTCGCCGGCCCTCCCCTGTGTTGCTTACCGTTGGAACCGTTGACACGGACGAGGTTCCCGTGTGGTTCCAGAGGGCGGCCGGCCTCCCTGACCGCTCGCCGGCGTGATCCGACGGCCTCTACTGTTCGGCCACCCCGTATTCATCGTAGTACGTCTGCACGGCATCCAGGTCGGCCTGGCGCCCGCCCTGGCGGGCCAGATAGCGCAGCAGCGTGTCCAGATTGGCAATGGCGACCACCGGCAGGCCCAGCGTGTCGCGAACCTCCTGAACGGCGGAGCGGTTCGTGGTGCCGCGCTCCTGACGATCCAGGGCAATCAGCACGCCACAGGGCGTCGCCCCGGCGGCGCGGATGATCTCCACGGACTCGCGCACCGAGGTTCCCGCCGAGATGACGTCGTCGACGACCATCACACGCCCGGCGAGCGGCGCGCCGACCACGTTGCCGCCCTCACCATGGTCCTTGATTTCCTTGCGGTTGAAAGCGAAGGGCACCTCAATTTCATGATGATCCGCCAGGGCGATGGCGGTGGCCGCCGCCAGCGGTATGCCCTTGTACGCCGGCCCGAATAGCATGTCGAAACCGACGGCCGACTCCACCAGTGCCCGGGCGTAGAACCGGCCCAGCCGGGCGAGGCTGGCGCCGGTGTTGAACAGCCCGGCATTGAAGAAATACGGGCTGACGCGGCCGGACTTCAGGGTGAATTCCCCGAAGCGCAGCACATCGCGCTCCAGCGCGAAACGGATGAACTCGAGGCTGTTGTCGGCGGGGTCGGTCATGGATTGCGCGTTTCCTCGTTGTTCGTGTCAGCCGGTATTGCGCATGCCGGCGGCGATACCGTTGATGCAGACCATCAAGGCCTTGCGCAGCTCTTCCTCGTTGCCGTGACGGACGCGGTCCAGCAGCTCCACCTGCAGCAGGTTGAGCGGGTCCACGTAGGGGTTGCGCACGGCCACGGAGCGCTGCACGACGGGGAAATCGTCCAGTGGCCGTTCGTGCCGGGTCACGTGCAGGATGGCCTGGAGGGTGCGCTGGAAATGCGTGCGCAGCTGCTCACCCATGGGCTGGAGCTCCGCCGGCACGAGGCGGCTGTCGTACCACGCGGCCACGGCCGGGTCTCCCTTGGCGATGACCATCTCCACCATATCGATGAAGGTATTGAAGAACGGCCATTCGTCGAACATGCGCTGCAGCTCGTTGCCATCGCCGCCCTCGATGGCGGCGTCCAGGGCCTTGCCCACGCCGTACCAGGCCGGCAGCAGCAGCCGCGTCTGCGTCCAGGCGAAGATCCAGGGAATGGCGCGCAGACTCTCCACGCCGGTGGTCGGTTTGCGCCGTGCTGGCCGGCTGGCGATGGTCAGGCCACTGATCTCGCGCTCGGGCGTCGCCGAGCGGAAGTACTCGATGAACTCCGGGGTCTCCTTGACCAGCCCCCGGTAGGTGCGCACGGCCCTGTCGGATAGGGTGTTCATCAGCTCCCGCCACTGCGGCTGCGGGTCCTGGGGCGGTCGCAGCGTGGCCTCCAGCACGGCCGTTGTGTAGAGCTCCAGGTTGCGCAGCGCAATGCCGGGCAGGCCGAATTTCGCCTGGATCACCTCGCCCTGCTCGGTCACGCGGATGCGCCCGCCCACCGAACCCGGTGGCTGGGAGAGGATGGCCGCGTGGGTGGGGCCGCCGCCGCGGCCGATGGAGCCGCCCCGGCCGTGGAACAGGGTGAGCTTGATGCCCTGGCGCAGCGCCATCTGTACCAGTTTCTCCTGGGTCTGGTACAACGCCCAGGCGGCGCTCAGGTGACCGGCGTCCTTGCCCGAGTCCGAGTAGCCGATCATGACCTCTTGGTGGCCCGCAATGTGCGCGCGGTACCAGGGGATCTGCACCAGCCGTTCCATGCAGGCTTCGGCGCCGTTGAGATCGTCCAGGGTCTCGAACAGGGGCACGACGCGCAGGTACTGGCGCACACCGGCCTCCTTCTGCAGCAAAGCCACCGCCAGTATGTCCGAGGGATTCGCCGCCATGGATATGACGTAGGCACCCAGCGCCTCCGGCGTTATATCGGCGATGGCCCGGAAGGTGTCCAGTACCTCCTGGGCTTCGGCCTCCGGCGCGAAGTCGCGTGGAATCAGTGGCCGCGGATTCTCCAGCTCGGCGATCAGAAAGGCCTGACGGGTCTGCTCGTCCCATTCGCGGTAGCTGCCCAGTCCGATGGCCTGGGTGATCTCGTCCATCAGATCCGTGTGCCGGGACGCCTCCTGGCGGATGTCCAGCCGCATCAGGGTGACGCCGAACACGGTTACCCGCCGGATCAGGTCCAGCAGCCGCCCGTCCGCAACAACGCCGGCGCCGGCATGCTGCAGCGAGTGGTAGCAGGTCAGCAGCGCCTCCTTCAGGTCGGCGGCGCGCAGGTAGATATCGCCTTCCGGCGGGCGGCGGCCCTCCAGCCGGGCGTCCACCCAGCTGCGGGTCATGCGCACCCGGGCGCGCACCCGCTTGAGCATGGTGCGGTAGGGTTCCCAGGCGTCGTTGGCCCGCTCCACCAGTTCGTCATCGGCGCATTGTAGCGAGAGCTCGTCGATGAGCCGGTCCAGCTCGCGCTCGTAGAGCGTGGTGGCCATCCAGCGGCCGAGCAGACACGCCTCCCGCGTGACGCGGTGGGTGACCCTGGGGTTGCCGTCCCGGTCGCCGCCCATCCAGGAGCCGAACCGGATAGGGGCCACGTCCAGTGGCAGCGGTTTGCCGGTTCGCTCGCGCAGGATCTGGTCGAGCCGGCGCATGTAGCGCGGCACCACGTTCCACAGGGTCTGTTCCATGACGGTCATGCCCCAACGGACCTCGTCCAGGGGCGAGGGCCGGCGGCGGCGGATCTCGTCCGTGTGCCAGGCTGAGACGACCTCGCGGCGCAGGGACTGCATGACATCCTCGGCCTCGTCCGGCGTGGCATCGACGCGGTCGCGCCGGTCCAGCAGCTCGGCGATTCGGTTGTACTTCTGCAGCAGGGTGCGGCGCGTCACTTCCGTCGGGTGGGCGGTCAGCACCAGCTCGATGTCCAGCGAGCAGATGGTCTGATAGAGCTCGTCCACGTCGAGCTCGCCGCCGAGGCGGTCGAATACCTCCTCCATGGAGCCGCGTAACGGCTCGGAGTCCGGGTCCTTCAGCCAGGCCCGGCTGCGCCGGACGCGGTGGTGCTGCTCGGCGATGTTGGCCAGGTTCAGGAACTGGGAGAAGGCGCGCACCACCGGCATGATGAGCTCGTCCGGCAGGGACTGCAGCTCGTTCTCCAGCCGCGCGGCGGCCTCGGCGTCGCCGGAGCGGGCCTCCTTGGCAAGTGTTCGGATCGTCTCGACGGTCTCGTAGACATGATCGCCGCCCTGTTCCTTGAGCGTCTCCCCCAGGAGCCCCCCGAGCAGTCGTATGTCCTCGCGCAGGGGCGCATCGGTGCGTTTGCCTGGCATAGCCGCTAATTCCTTGTTAGGCGCCCCGTGTCTCACGGGCGGACAGCCTACAGACTGCTACCGATTATCGGGGCAACACAAGCGGGCGGGGCACGGGGCGTTCATGGCAAAGCCCCCGTGGGAGCGGCGACCGCGCCGCGAACGGGTCACGCCCCCACGCAGTGCATTCGCGCCGAGGTCGGCGCTCCCACACCACGGCGCTGCCCCGGGGCGGCATCTGAACGACGCCGCCCCGGGCCCCGCGTCCCCCTACTCCGGCAGGCCGAATTGCTCGACGCTGGCGAAGATGTCCGTGTCGGAGATGATGCCCACGGGCTGGTTGTTGGCATCCATCACCACGACGCGACGGATGTTGCCCGTGCTCATCTTCTCGGCGCAGTCGTGCAGCGTCATGTCCACCTGCACGGTGACCAGCGGCCGGGTGGCCACTTCGCCGACCTTCACGGAGTTGGGGGAGCGGTTGGCGGAGACGATCCGCGAGAGCACGTCGCGCTGGGTCATGATGCCCCACTCACCGCCATCGGACTCGGGCTGGCAGATGACGCTGGAGATGCGCCGCTCCCGCATCAGGTGCATGGCGTCTTCCACCGTGGTGCTGGCCGGTACGGATACCGGGCCCGGGTTCATGAGGTCGCCCACGGTGTGGGGTATACGCCCGGAGGCGACCATCTCCTCCAGCGGGTTCTTCACCCGGCGTTCCTCGCGCTCCTTGCGCTCCTGCTCGATGGCCTCCTCGCGCTGCTGCTGGTACTTCTCCAGGTCCACCTTGCCGCGCATCTGGTCGATGATGGCGTCGCCGAACTGGCTGGTCTTCACCTCGGTCGCGCCCTCGATCTGGCGGGCGAAGTCGTAGGTGACGATGCCGTTGGTGACGACCTTCTGGTAGGCGGCGGTGATCAGATCCGCGGCCTCCTGCCAGCCGATATACTCGAGCATCATGACGCCGGAGAACAGCAGAGAGCCTGGGTTGACCTTGTCCTGGCCGGCATACTTCGGCGCGGTCCCGTGAGTGGCCTCGAACACGGCCACGTTGTCCGACATGTTGGCGCCCGGGGCGATGCCGATGCCGCCCACCTCCGCCGCGCAGGCGTCCGAGAGATAGTCGCCGTTGAGGTTCATGGTGGCGAGCACGTCGAACTCGTTGGGCCGCAGCAGCATCAGCTGGAAGATGATGTCGGCGATGCGGTCCTTGATGACGATCTTGCCCTCGGGGCGCTTGCCGCCGTAGGTGGAGTACAGCTCCTCCTCGGTGATGGTGTGCTCACCGAATTCGTCCCGGGCCACCTCGTAACCCCAGGTGCGGAACGCGCCTTCGGTGAACTTCATGATGTTGCCCTTGTGGACCAGGGTCACGCTCTCGCGGTTGTGATCGATGGCGTACTGGATGGCCTTGCGCACCAGTCGCTTGGAGCCGAAGGGGCTGATGGGCTTGACGCCGAAGCCGGCATCCTCCCAGAAGGTCTCGCCCATTTCGTTCTTGAGGAAATCGGCGAACTTCTTGTTGTCCTCGGCGCCGGACTGGTACTCGATACCGGCGTAGACGTCCTCGGTGTTCTCGCGGAAGATCACCACGTCCACGTCTTCCGGGTGCTTCAGCGGCGAGGGCACACCGGCATAGTGACGCACCGGGCGCACGCAGGCGTAGAGGTCCAGCTTCTGGCGCAGTGCCACGTTCAGTGAGCGGAAGCCGCCGCCGACTGGCGTGGTCAGCGGACCCTTGATGGAGACGACCAGGTCTTCCAGGGCCCGCTGGGTCTCCTCGGGGAAGTAGTCGCCGTCGTAGAGCCCGGCCGCCTTCTCGCCCATGAACAGCTCGGCCCAGTGAACCTTGCGCTTGCCACCGTAGGCCTGTTCCACCGCGGCATCCCAGACGCGCATGCAGGCGGCGGTGATGTCGGGGCCGATGCCGTCGCCCTCGACGTAGCCCAGGATCGGGTTGTCGGGCACGACAATGCGATCGCCGTCGATCTTGATCTTCTCGCCGCCCTCGGGGTAGGAGATGTGCTGGTTCATTCATTCCTCCTTTGCACGTGCCTTGCACGTTGGACTTTTGGTCCAGCGTCCGCCGGTACCGATCGGGCTTGGCGGACTACGTGGGACGTGGTGATGTGGATGGGTTATTCGATTTGTGCTCGGGAAGCGCTGAACCATTCGCGCGGGCCTCTGCGCCGTGGTGCGTCCTGCGGCGCCGCGCATCGCCCGGGCAGCCCGTGTTGCGCTGCCTGACTGTACCGGCAGTACAGCCAGCGTAGCGCACCCTGTCTGCCCACGCGCCGTGCGGCCAGAGGCACGTGCGAATGGTTCAGCGCTTCCCGGGGCCTTCGCGGCGGTTGGCCGCTGATGCCCGAATGTACGCGCGCCCGAGCGCTTGACAGTCACCTCCGTCGGCCGGCCGGTGCCGGCGCGTTGCCGGGGATTGCCATCCGCCAGAGACCCGCCCGGGGAAGGACCGGCGCTGATCGAGCGTGCCGGCGCAGGGCCGTCTGGCGAACGCTGGCGAGTGGCGGGCACCAGGGGGCTCACGGTATGCCTCCGGCGCGGCGGATGCCAGGGCCGCGGGTGTGCGACCGCCCTCGTCGCCGCCGTATTTTGACCGACGCCCCACGGGCGATCAAGGCGCCGGGTACGGCGTTTTGCACGCCGGCAGTTGATCTGGAGCAAGGCATGGGCGATCCGGTACAGTCCCGTCTCCGTCCTGAGATGGGAACCACGCCGATGAAAATCACTTCCTTCAACGCCAACGGCATTCGCGCGGCCGCCCGCAAGGGCTTCATGGACTGGCTGGCGCAGGAGCAGCCGGACGTCCTCTGCGTGCAGGAGACCAAGGCCCAGGCCGATCAGCTCGGCGGCGATCTGCTCCGGCCGGACGGTTACGAGTCGTACTTCTGCGACGCCGAGAAGAAGGGTTACAGCGGGGTGGCCATCTACACGCGCACGGCGCCTGATAGCGTCTCCCGGGGTGTGGGGTTCGAGGACATCGATCGGGAGGGCCGCTGGATCGAGGCCCGCTACGGCGATCTCACGGTGGTCTCCTTCTACATGCCCTCGGGCACCTCCGGAGATCACCGCCAGGAGTTCAAGTATGCTTTCATGGATCCCTTCCTGGACTATCTGAAGGGGCTGCACGACAGCGGCCGGGAATACATCATCTGCGGCGACTGGAACATCGCCCATACCCGGGACGACATCCGCAACTGGCGCAGCAACCAGAAGAATTCCGGCTTTCTGCCGGAGGAGCGGGCCTGGATGGACAGGCTCTTCGGCGAGGCCGGGTTCGTCGATGCCTTTCGCGAGATCATCGAGGGACCGGATCACTATACATGGTGGTCGTATCGGGGCCGCGCCTGGGACAACAACACGGGCTGGCGCATCGACTACCAGGTCGTTACGCCGGGGCTGCGCGAACGGATCCGCGATGTGCGCGTGTACACCGGCGCCCGGTTCTCGGATCACGCTCCGCTGACGATCGAATACGATCTCTGAGGCTGGCGCATGCACTGGTTCTATCTCATCGGCGCCATCGTCCTGGAGGTGCTGGGAACGACCAGCATGAAGCTCTCCGAGGGCTTCACCCGGCTATGGCCCTCCGTGCTCATTTTCGTCTTCTACGCCGGCGCCTTCGTGGGGCTGACCCTCGCGCTCAAGCGCATGGAGGTCAGCGTGGCCTACGCCATCTGGTCAGGCGTGGGCACCGCGCTCATCGCGGTGATCGGATTCCTGTGGTTCCGCGAGCCGGTGACGGCGGTGAAACTGGTCAGTCTGGCCATGATCGTGCTGGGCGTGATCGGGTTGAACCTCACGACCCACTAGGAAACGCTGAACCCCTTGCTCGTGGCGGCGGTCAAAAAGGGAGTCCCCCCGGGGTGGGGGACGGCTTCATCTAGCGGAGGTGGGCGACGTTGCCGGTTTTCTGGCTGATGTTCCTGAGTCTGCCCGGGGTCGGCATCCTGCTCGGTTCGGGCGTCATGTATCTGGTCAGCGAGCTGGTGGCCCTGGACCTGGCCGGGTTCCTGGCCGGCGTGCTGGCCCTGAACCTGCTGCTGGACCTGGCGCTGGTCCGTTACCAGCATCGCGGGCTGGGCGCGCCCACCGCCCATGAGCCGGTTGGCCGGATCGCTCGCGTGCGTCACGTGGATGGCGCCGAACGGCCGGTGCAGGCGCGGGTAATGCTGGACGGGATTCGCTGGCGGGCGCTGAGCGAAGAGCCGCTGGAAGACGGCGGGCGGGTCCGCGTCACCCGCCGGGACGGGCTGACGCTGTACGTCACCCCGCTGGAGCCTGGCGAGGCCGAGTGATCGCCCGGCCTCAGCCGAACCGGTCGGTCAGGTACTTGATGATGTCCGCCGATTCGTACATCCAGGTGGTCTCGCCGTCCGGGCTGTCGATGCGCAGGCACGGCACCGTGGACTTGCCACCGCCCTCGACGAGCTCCTTGCGGTGGGCCGGCTCCTCGCGCACGTTGCGCAGGTTCATCTCGACGCCCAGCAGTTCCATGGCCCGAAGCACCCGGACGCAGAAAGGGCAGGTCTCGAAGTAGTAGAGCGTCAGGTCATCCGCACGCCGCGCATTGGCGTTCGGGGAGGCATTGGCGCCGCTCGTCGTCATGGTCTGTACCCGTCTTCAGCCCGTTGCCACGGCCTCGGCGGCCGCGTTCTCGTCCTTCACCACCGACAGCGCGTCGAGGAACTTCTCGGCGTCCAGCGCCGCCATGCACCCGGTGCCCGCGGACGTGATGGCCTGCCGGTAGACATGGTCCATGACGTCGCCCGCGGCGAAGACGCCCGGCACGCTGGTGGCGGTGGCGTTACCGTTGAGTCCGCTGTGGACGATGATGTAGCCGTTGTTCATGTCCACCTGGTGCTCGAACAGCCCGGTGTTGGGCGTGTGGCCGATGGCGATGAACGCGCCGCTGACGTTGATTTCCTCGGTGGCGCCATCGTCGGTGCTTTTCAGCCGCAGGCCGGTCACGCCGGTTTCGTCACCCAGCACCTCGTCCAGGGTGGCGTTCCAGCGGATGGAGATGCTGCCTTCCTCGGCCTTCCTGAACACCTGCTGCTGGAGGATCTTCTCGCCGCGGAACTGGTCGCGCCGGTGCACGATGGTCACGTGCCGGGCGATGTTGGACAGATACAGTGCCTCCTCCATGGCCGTGTTGCCGCCGCCGACCACGGCCACGTCCTGACCCTTGTAAAAGAAGCCGTCGCAGGTGGCGCAGGCGGAGACGCCGCGGCCCATGAACTTCTCCTCCGACTCCAGTCCCAGGTACCGGGCACTGGCGCCGGTGGCGATGATCAGGGCGTCGCAGGTGTACTCCGCGGTATTGCCGATGAGCCGGAACGGTCGCTCCGACAGCCGCGTCTCCTCGATGTGGTCGAAGAGTATCTCGGTGCCGAAACGCTCGGCATGGGCGCGCATCCGGTCCATCAGGGCGGGTCCCTGCAGACCCTCGACGTCGCCGGGCCAGTTGTCCACGTCGGTGGTGGTGGTGAGCTGGCCGCCCATCTGCATGCCGGTGACCAGTACCGGCTCCAGGTTGGCGCGCGCGGCATAGACGGCGGCCGTGTAGCCCGCCGGCCCGGAGCCGAGAATCAGCAATTTGGCGTGTTTCGTGTCCGTCATCCGTCTGGTCCCCCATCGAAGATGGTCGACAAGCCCCATGCCGGGGCGGGGTCTGCTCCTGCCGCGCGCTATTGCGCGGCGCCGGTGTTACCACCATACGCGGTGGTGGCCCAATGTTCAGCAAGCGGCGGGAGCAACGGGATCCGCCGCCTGGCCGGTTGGCGGCGGTGAATGTCTCCGCCGGGGATGCCGGTCGCTTCCATCCCGGCCGGATCCCGGCGACGCGAACCGCCCGAGATGATCGGGGGCTGTCGTCTTCCGGGAATCGTCGAAGTCCATCGACACCGTCGCGTAGTATAAGGACTCCGCGCCCGACGTTTAAATCGATTGCCTGGATGGTCACCATAGCATCGCTGAATAACGCGCCGACCCACCTGCTCCGCCCCCGCCATGTCAGGGAAGCGCTTGCGGCGCCCCGTGCGGGGGGCGGTCATTGACTGCGCCCGATCACCCACGCCGCAGCTGGTCGGAGGTCCTCGCGAGCCTCTTTGACCGGCGCGTACTGGCCCTCACGCTGCTTGGTTTCTCCGCGGGCACCCCGCTGCTGCTGGTCTTCGGCACGCTGTCGGTCTGGCTGCGGGAGGCGGGCGTGGAGCGGGCAACGATCTCCATGTTCAGCTGGGCGGCGCTCGCCTATGCGTTCAAGTTCGTCTGGGCACCGCTGATCGACCGGCTGCCGGTTCCGGTGCTGAGCCGGCTGCTGGGTCGGCGCCGCGGCTGGCTGCTGGTCGCCCAGGGCGGCGTCATCGCCGCGCTCCTGCTCATGGCCGGGACGGACCCGCGCTCGGCGCTGACCGGGATGGCCGTGGCGGCCGTACTGCTGGGATTCGCCGCGGCGACCCAGGACATCGTCATCGATGCCTACCGCATCGAGGTGGCGCCGGAGGACATGCAGAGCCTGCTCTCCGCAGCCTATATCATGGGCTACCGCATCGGCATGCTCACCGCCGGTTTCGGTGCGCTGGAGCTCGCCGGCGTGCTCGACCCGTTCTCGGTGGTACCGGCGCGGGACTGGATGCTGCCCTATGGTGCCGTGGCGGGATTCGGACCGCTGGAACAGGGCGCGCTCTATCACTACGGGTCATGGCGGTGGACCTATCTCGCCATGGCCGGCGTGATGGGCATCGGCGTGGCCACGACGCTGTCCGTGCGCGAACCGGCCCACGGGGTGACCGAGCCGGCGTACGCCACGGCGCAATACCTGCGCTTCCTGGCGAGCTTCCTGATTGCGGCCCTGGCGTTTTTCGGTTTCTTCCTCAGTGCCGACGCCATGGTCGGTGCCATCGAGTCGGCGATCAATCCCGGGGCCGGCCCCGTGCTCGGCGGCTTCCTGGCCGAGGCGGCACGCTTCTCCGCCGCGCTGGCGCTGGCCGTGTCCGTGGGCTGGCTGACCGTGCGCACGGGGCTGGTACCGAGGGAAATGGCGGTGCGCAGCTACGTCTCGCCGTTCCGGGACTTCTTCCGCCGCTACGGCCGTGCCGCGCTCTGGGTTCTGGCTCTGATCGCCCTGTACCGCGTATCCGACGTCATGCTCGGCGTCATCGCCAACGTCTTCTACACCGACCTTGGCTTCGAGAAGCAGGAGATCGGGCGCATGAGCAAGCTCTTCGGGCTGATCATGACCATCCTGGGCGGTTTCCTGGGCGGACTGCTCACCGAGCGCTGGGGTGTGATGCGCGTGCTGTTCCTGGGCGGGCTGCTGGCCGCGGCCACCAACCTGCTTTTCTCGCTGCTGGCGCACGCAGGTGACGTGCTATGGCTGCTCGGCGCGGTCATCGCCGCCGACAACCTCTCCGCGGGGGTGGCGACGACGGCCTTCATCGCATTCCTCTCCGGACTGACCAACCGCTCTTTCACGGCCTCGCAGTATGCCGTGTTCTCCTCGCTGATGCTGCTGCTGCCCAAGCTGCTGGGCGGGTATTCCGGCGGGCTCGTGGACAACCTCGGCTACCCCGTGTTCTTCGTGCTCACCGCCGCGCTCGGCGTCCCGGTACTGTTCCTGACCTGGCGTGTCGCCCGGTTGCGGGATCGGTGGTGACGGAATGAGGCTTGCCCTGTCGTGCCTCGACAGGTGTGACATGTCAGGAAATGACACTCGGCGTCACCCGGGCGAACGTCCGCACGGGGGCGCGGACTATCCCGGCCGAGCCGGGCCGGGCCAGGACGGTATTGCCGGAATGGTCCGGAATCCCCTGTTCTGTCGCCATTTGGTAACAGTTTCGGGTGTGCTCGAGAAAAAAATTTCGGGAGGCGTGCAACACTTGGCCCGGAACCTGCATTTGTCCGGGTGCACCGATACGGATCAGTAACGCCGGATAAACCTGAGGGGGGTTGGCTTGATGATCTCGCAAGGGGACAAGGCTCGAAACGACTACCTGCTGGCGCAGCGCCTGGAATTGGGGGATGGATGTCCGGAAGACATCACACGCGCCGTCAGCCTGTATCGCCGGGCCGCAATGAGGGGGCTGGCCGATGCGCAGCATGCACTGGGGTTCATGTATGCCACCGGCCACGGTGTCCCACGCGATGAGCAGATGTCGGTGCACTGGTTCACCGCGGCCGCCGAACAGGGGCATTGTGCGTCTCAGCACAACCTGGGGGTGATGTACTCGGAGGGCCGTGGTGTACAGCGGGATGAGGAACTGGCACTGCGCTGGTTCTACAAGGCCGCGATTGGGGGCAGCCAGGAAGCCATGGAATGGCTTGAGCGGTGCAACGCCGGATACGCAGCAGGTTCGTAGCACGGGGGTAGCCGCGTATCCGGCCGCGCACGGCCTCACAACAAAGTGCGCGGGGCGCACGCAGAGCGTGACTCTTGACACGTCTTGGCCGCGGGCCACCGCGACGGGGCGTGTTTTTTTATGTGCATCCGGTGTTCCGCCGGAGTGTGAGCAACATCACCGCGTCAACGCCTGACACACGTCACACTTGTCCGGCGACGTACGCCCGTGCCCGCCCTACGTCGGGCAGCGGTGGCGTTCCGTCGGATTCGGGTGCGGGTTACCGTGGACGTCGGTGCCCGGCTCTAATACAAGGGCATACAAGGATTTCGAGCGTTCCGGGGGAGTGGGTTTGATGGCCCAGAAGGTCAGGACGGCGCTGGTAGTTGACGACTCGCGGCTGGCACGGCTCGCGCTGAGCAAGCTCCTGCAGAAGCGCGAGGTCGACGTGGAGATGGTAGGCACCGGCGGTGAAGCGCTGGACTACCTCAGCAATGCCCGCCCCGATGTCGTCTTCATGGACTACATGATGCCCGACATGGATGGCTTCGAAGCGACGCGCAAGATCCACGGCGTGTTGGGCGACGACCCCGTGCCGGTGGTGATGTACACCTCCCAGGACAGCGACGAGGACCGGGAGAAGGCCTGCGAGCTCGGTATCGCCGGCTTTCTTTCCAAACCCAGCGGCGAGGACAGCCTGGACGAGATCCTCGAGCTGCTCTCCGAGCAGGTCAAGGAGCGGCCGCAGCA
>JACDUA010000059.1 GCA_013519935.1 Ectothiorhodospiraceae bacterium WFHF3C12
CGATATCGTCGCCGCGTAGCGGGGGGCCCGCGACGCGCCGTCCCGCCCCGTCCAGCAGCGTCGGTCCGAACGGGACCGGGGCCGCGGCACGCGGCGGGCCTCGGTCACTGCCATTGCCGCGCCATTCGCTGGGGGTGGAGATGGCGCGGTGATGCTCGTCGTCTCCGTGACCGTCATGGTCGTCGTCTTCGTCATCATCATCATCGTCATCGTCGTCGCGGCGATGATGGTCGCGATCATCGTCGTGGCGGTGCCGCCAGGCCGCCTCCCGGAGCACGTCGCGCCAGCGTCCCGGCTGCTCCAGTCCCAGCCACGTGCCTTCGGCCCGATAGTAATCGCCCAGTACATCGGCCAGCGTCTCGATACGGTCGCGTTCGCGCTCTTCGAGGTAGTCCACGAAGTCGCTGCGGAAGGCGAGCTGCGTGGTCAGCGTCATCAGCAGGACGACGGCCAGCGTTACGCCGAGGATGGCGAGGAAGAGCTTGGCGGTGATTCCGGGCGTGCGCATCTTCGAGTCGACTGTGGGTGGCGTTGGTCACCGGACGGCCTGTTTCCCGGCAGTATCCGGACCAGAGGCAACCAGGCAAGCGTTCGCGACCGGAATTCGTGGAATCTTCACAATCGGTCCGCCCGTCTCCCGGCCGGAGCGTGCGATTCACGGGGACTCCGGAATCCATCCATATTCCCTACACATTGCGGCGGCAGGATTCGCATGGAATGACGGACAGGGAGACGACTCATGCAAGTACGAGACAATGCCGAGCGCTATGGCGTGGTGACCCGCTGGCTCCACTGGGGCACCGCCGCTTTGATTGCCCTGATGCTGGTGCTGGGGTGGGGTGCCGAGGTCCTTCCCGAGAACGTCGAGGAATCGCTCATGTCGGTGCACGTGAGCGTGGGTATTGCGGTGCTGGCGCTGGCCCTGCTCAGGGTCTTCTGGCGCATCGTGAATCCGCGGCGTCCGGCGCGCCCGGGTGGCGTCGAAGGCAAGGCGGCGCGCTGGGTTCAGCGGTTGCTGGTGGCCGTGCTTCTCGCATTGCCGTTGTCGGGCTGGCTGATCGTCTCGGCGGCCGGGTTCGGGCCCGGATTCTTCGGCCTGTTCACCCTGCCGCCTCTGGTGGGCGAGAGCGAGTGGCTTCACGAGGTGGGCGAGGAGATTCACGAGATCCTGCCCTGGGTCCTGGTGACGGTTCTGATCCTGCACGTTGCCGGTGCCCTGAAGCACCATTTCGTTGACGCCGACGGTACGCTCCAGCGGATGCTCGCAGCGCGTAGCCAGGAAAGCGCCTGACCACGGCTGCCGCGCCGCTCCGCGGACGCGACCCGGCGAGGCGTGGATTCGGCGCCTCGCCGGGTGCGTGCCGCGGCAGCCGCGATCAGTACTCCCGCGCGTTCTCCAGTCCGCCTTCGTAGACCGGTGTGCCGCCGGTGGCCCGGATCAGGGCTTCCGCGATGGGCCGCACGGACTCGTCGTTGGTGGTCCAGGGGATGGTGAAATCGGCCGCATCCACCTGGTCCGGCTCCGGGAAGCTATAGGCCGCCTTGAGGTTGAACGCCCGGATAAAGCGCGTGCCCTCGAACAGCCGTGCCGAATAGATGGCCTCGCCGACCGCCTCGGCCTTCGCGGCGATTTCGCCGTCACGATAGGCCAGGGCGTTGTCCACATTGACCAGTACTTTCCCGCGCATGGCATCGCCGTGCTCCCGGGCGATGGATGGCTCGGCCTTGTAGGGGACCGCCAGGCAAATGATCTCGGCCCGGGAGACCGCCTCGCCGACGGCAGCTGCCTCCGCGCCGTGCCCGGCCTCGTCGACGACCGGGCCGAGCTCGTCGGGATGACGCGTGGCGAATATCACGTGATAGCCGGCCGCCGCCCAGAGCTTGCCCATGGCCGAGCCCATATCGCCGGCGCCGATCATCGCGATGGTGGGCCGCTCGGTCGAGCCCGCCCGGCTGTCGGTCTGCGCGGTGACGGGCAGCGCAGACGCGATGATGCAGATCAGGACCGCCGCTGCCGCTCGCTTCATGGTTTCGATGCATCTCATCGCAATTATTGTCCGATGCCTGAACCCGACCGTATACCGGTTACCTGGTGTTCGGCGGCGCCGCCGACAAGTATCCTCGTGCCGTGTCTTCAACGCAGGCACTCCCGCAACGCCCCGCTAAGCGGCACCGGACCGATGCCGAGCTCGCGAAAGGATGGCACCCCGGCGGCGACGACATTGTCGTGTTCCATGAGTATCACCTGATCCCGGGTGACGGGCGGGTTGGGCATCACCGAAGCGGCCGTGGCAAGGGCGCGCCACAGGGCGAACGAAACCGGGATCACGGGCCGGCGGCGTCCGCGGTGGCGCAGTACCATGGCGACGATATCCCGGTAGGTGAGAATCTCCGGCCCGCCCAGCTCGTATACGGTCCCGGCCTCGGGCTTCTCCACGGCATGCGCGCAGGCCGCCGCCGCGTCGTCGGCGTGAACGGGCTGCAGCCGTGTGGTGCCGTCGCCGAACAAGGGAATAAGCGGCAGCCTCGTAACGGCATCGAGGGCGTGCAGGAAGCCCCCATCGGCACCGTAGAGCACGCTTGGGCGCAACAGCACCGCGGTGGGCATCGCCTCCAGTACCGCGGTCTCGCCATCTCCGCGCGCGGCGACATAGGGAGAATGCGACTGCGGATCGGCCCCTATGCCGGAGACGTGGACCAGGGTCCCGAGGCCGGCGCTTTGCGCCGCCAGGGCCAGGTTCCGCGCGGCATCCACATGGATGTCTCGAAAGCGGACATGCCGCCGTTCGACGTACAGACTGACGGCGTTAACGGCCGCGTCGGCGCCTTTCAGCGCCTCCCGTACCTGGTGCGCGGCCCGGATGTCCGCCGTCTGCCGCTCGACGCAACCCGAGCCGCCCATCGTACTGGCATCTTCGGGCCGGCGGGCCGCGACGCGCACGCGGTGCCCGCGACGCACCAGCTGCCGCACGATGCGGCTGCCCAGGAATCCTGTGCCGCCGAAAACCGTGACAAGCCCGCCCGCCATGGCAGCCTTGTTACCGGGGCGCCGGCTTGGACGCATACATCGCCTGATCGGCCTCGGCGAGCAGCTCCGTGATGGAGGCGGCGGAATCGATGGGCGGCACAAGGGTTCGGCAGCCCAGACTTGCCGATACGTTGTAGGGCCGGGCGGCCGTGTCATTGAGATGCTGCAGCCGCGAAGCCAGGCGCGCCTGCATGGCCGCTGGACTGTCGCCCTCGGCGAATACCGCGAATTCGTCGCCGCCGATTCGACCGATCAGATCGCCGTCCCGGAACACCTCTTCGAGGATGGCCGCATAATCCCGCAGCAACTGGTCGCCGAAGGCATGGCCGTGGGTGTCGTTGACCCGCTTGAGGCCGTCGACGTCGGAGAACAGCACCATGGCCGGCCTGTCCATGCCCCGCAGGCTCTGAAGCTTCTGCCTTGCCCGTTCCATGAATCCGCGGCGGTTGAGCACGCCGGTGAGCGGGTCGAGCAGGGAAGCGCGGCGGACCTCGTTCTCCGCTTCGCGGCGCACCGCCACCTCGACGCGGAGCTGTTCGTTGGCCTCTCGGAGCTCCGCGGTGCGTTGTTCCACCGTCTTTTCCAGCTCCTCGTAGGCCCTGATTCGTTCCAGGGCGACGGCCGCGGCGTTTGCCAGCGCCTCCAGCAGCTTGCGCTCGGTCGGTGTCGGTGCATGCAGATGCGCCCAGTAGTTGCCAATGGCGCCCAGAGGCGCGCGAGTGCGGATGGGGACCATGAGCATGCTGCGGACGAAAGTGTTCGCGTAGACGTCCTGGGGAACCCGTTCGTCCGCGGTTATGTCCTCGATAAGGCAGGTTTCGCCGTGGGACATGACCCAGCCGCTCACGCACTGGCTAAGGGGAAACCGCTGCCCCTTCCAGAGCGGACTGATGGCGTCCTCGTCCGCGTAATAGCACAGATCCCCCTCGCGCAGGACGAAGGTGCTGCCGTCCGCACCCGTCAGTGTTCGCGCGCTCGTTCGAACCATCTCCATCACTTCCGGTAGCGAACGGGCCAGGGAGAGCTCCTGGACCGTTTCCAGCAGCGCCCCCAGCCGCTGCTCATGCAGGCTGAAGGTGTGTGATGGCTCGTTGCGGTCCGAAACGGTGCCGTTGCTGTTCATGATTCGGCCCCCCTGCAGCCCCCAAGGTGCCAGTTGCCACTGTTACGGGGTCGCCACCGGACCGCCGCGCCCTTGCATGCGGGGCAACCCGAGCGTGGCACCCCCGGGTGCGGCCGCGCGGGTTCAGGATTCATTTTCCGCAATTATATTTACTCACTTGCTTGCGATGGCTTCGGCGATCAACCCCGATCGCGGAGGCGGTGGCCCGCGGCGTGGCGGTGGATCAGGCCAGAAGCGTACGCTCGGCGAACCAGTAGGCGCCCACGGCGGCCACGGCCGCGGACGCAGGAATGGTGACCGCCCCCCGATACCAGGACTGGTGCCTGAACCAGAGACCGACCAGCAGGAAACAGCCGAGGATTACCGCGATCTGGCCCAGCTCCACGCCGACGTTGAACGAGAGCAGGGCGGTGACGAAATAGGCGTCCGATATGCCGATTTCCTGCAGAACGCCGGCGAATCCCAGCCCGTGCAGCAGGCCGAAGGCGAATACGATTACGGGCCGCCACGCGTGGAGCTTGCTGGAGGCGATGTTTTCCACCGCGACATAGACAATGGAGGCGGCTATCAGCGGCTCCACGACGGCGGCGGGTAGTGTCACCAGGCCTGTCACGCCGAGCGCCAGGGTAATCGTGTGCGCGACGGTGAAGCTCGTCACCTGGACCAGTAGCGGACGCAAACGCGTGCTCAGCAGGAACAGGCCCACGACGAACAGGATATGATCGAGCCCCTTGGGCAGGATGTGCGTAAAACCGATCCAGGCGTAGTTGGCGGCCACCGAGGTCACGCTTTGCGCGACGTCGCCCTGCAGGGGGATGGGCTCGCTGGCAGCGCCCTCGGCCAGGTATTCGGTGTAGCCGTGCTCGCCACCAGGCAGCCCGACCCGGATGATGTTCGGGCCGAACGCGGCCTGCCAGGACCAGATCACCGCGTCGGTGCCGGGGCCGGGACGTGCCGTTACCGTGAGTGTCGACGTCCGGGCCAATGCCGTGTCACCCACGGGCGGGATTTCGATATCGGTGACTGCCGTCTCCAGTGCCCGGCCCGACTGGTCGCGGACGCTCACGCCGTCCAGAAAGCGAGTGCGGAAGTCGTCGAATGACTCTCTGAGCCGGTCCGGGGGCAGGTTGCGCAGGGCGTTGTAGCGCTCGGCCTCCGGCGACTCGGCCGTGTCCTGGTGTTGCGGTCCGATGCCCGCGACGAGGGCTTCCAGGTTCAGGTCGATCTCGAAGCGCGCCTGGCCGTCCTCGGTGAACGTCAGGTCCACGACGGCGGGCCGGATCTCGTGGGCCTGGGCCGTCGATACGAGGCCGAAGAGCGCGAGTATCAGCAACAGGCGCAGGGCGCGGGTCGCTTGACGGCGGTGTGGACGCGGAAACACTATCGGCAGGAATCCCTCTTGTCTGATCTGCGACGCCGGAGAGTCCCGATTATGTCTGTGTGGCGCCGGGCTGTATACCTGCTCGCCATGATGCCCCTGGTCGTCCAGGCGCATGAGTTCTGGATCGATCCACAGCGCTACCAGGTCCCGGTCGGCGAGCCCATCGTCGCGGATCTGCGCGTGGGCCAGGAGTTCAAGGGCGACGCCCTCGTGTACCTGCCGTCGCGATTCGTCTCCTTCGCGGTGGCGGGCCCGGCCGGACGGCGCTCCGTGGAAGGCACCATCGGCGACCGGCCCGCGGCCCGCGTGGATACCTCCGGCCCCGGCCTGTACGTGCTGTCCTATCGTTCGACGCCGAGCCATGTCACTTACCAGCGTTTCGCCGAGTTCGAGCGGTTCCTGGGTAATCACGGACTGGAATGGGTTCGCGAGGCCCATCGCCAACGGGGTCTCGCTCGAAGCGGTATCCAGGAAGCCTTCACCCGCCATGCCAAGGCGCTGGTGCGCGTCGGCGACGGCGATGGCGCGGATCGCGCCGTTGGCTTGCCGCTGGAGCTGGTGGCCGAGGCCAATCCGTACACGGGCACGCCGGCGGCCGTGCCGGTACGCCTGCTATGGCGGGGTGAGCCGATGGCCGGCGCCGAGGTCCACGTCTTCCGCAAATCCGGGGGTTGCCAGGCCACGCGTACCAGACACGTTACCGACGCGGAGGGGCTCGTCCGGGTGCCCCGTGGCGCCGGCGACCGGATACTGGTCAGCGCGGTTCACATGGAGGAGGCCACGGCGCAGATCCGGCAGAATAGCGGAGCGGTCTGGCACAGTCTTTGGGCGTCGCTGACGTTCACCTTGACGGACAGGACCGATTCAGCGGCCACGGCAACCGCCTGTGAGCAGGGCGCGGGTTCAGCCACAGGTCAGGGATGACAGGGCCGGCACGGGGGAGCGTACACTGCGCGCCGGCCGGTTGGCTTCAATTCCCCGGGGGCAGGTAAATGGCTTCAACATCCGGACAGCCCTCCGCGGCGGTGGTCCCGCACAGTCTCTTCGAGGACGCACAGGCGCTGCTGGTGGCACCGCTGCTGGTGGCCTTCGCGGTGCTGCTGTTCCAGCATGCGGAGCTCCTCACCGGCGGTACGGTCGGCATCGCCTTTCTTGTCCACTACCTGGCCGACTGGCCGTTCGGCCCCGTGGTGTTCGCCGTGAACCTGCCGTTTTACCTGTTGGGGGTGCGCGCACTGGGATGGGCCTTCACCGCGCGGACCTTCATCGCCGTGGGACTGCTGTCCGTCTATTCCGAGGTTCTGCCGATGCTGGTGGCGCTGGAATCGCTGAACCGGGTGTTCGCCGCGGTCATGGGCGGCTTCCTCGTTGGGCTGGGGCTGCTGATATTGATACGCCACCGAGCCAGCCTGGGCGGTATCAGCATCGTGGCGATCTACCTGCAGCAGCGTCTGCAATGGCGCGCGGGGATCGTTCAGGGCGCCGCGGACGTAGTTATCCTGGGCGCCGGCGTATTCGCCCGCGACCCGGTAAGCGTGGCGCTTTCCGTTCTGGGGGCCCTGGCGCTGAACCTGGTCATCGCCGTCAACCACAGAACCGGCCGCTACATGGGCGTGTAACGCAAACGTTCGCGCCGGGAGGCGCCGTCTTTGGGCGCTGGCCGCTAAGCCCCTGAATCGCTTGCGAACTCGACGCGGTTGCGGCCGTTCGCCTTGGCATCGTATAGCGCACCGTCGGCGCGTCTGAACAATTCCTGCCGGGTCTCTCCGGGCTGCAGCTGCGCGACACCGAAGCTGGCCGTGACGCGGCCGGCGTGGTCGAATCCATGTCCGGCAATGATGTCGCAGAGCCGCTCGGCCAGGTGCATCGCGTCGGTCTCGGCATTGTCCGGGCAGAGGATCATGAATTCCTCGCCGCCCCAGCGGCCGAATACGTCCGTGCTTCTGAGGTGCTGACCTATGAGCTCGGCGACCTCCTTGAGCACCCGGTCCCCGACATTGTGACCCAGCCGATCGTTGACGGATTTGAAATGATCGATATCGATGAGGATCAGGCTGAGCTCGCGGCCCTGGCCGGAAGCCCGCTCGTGAAGCTCCCGCCAGTTCGCCTCCAGGCTGGAGCGGCTGCGCGCGTTGGTCAGCTGGTCGAAGTCCGCTCGCCGGCGATCCTCAATGTCCCGCACCACGGCGAAGAACCCGAGGACCGCCTTGTCGCGACCGAAGTGCGGGACGTAGTCGGCCTCCACGTGCCTGGGGATGCCGCGGTAGGGCACGACGGCATCGAAGGTCACCCGGTTGCCCGACAGCGCGTCGTCCACGTAATCGTGGATGCGCGTGTAGGCCTCCTCGCCGAGCACGTCCCAGAGATAGCGGCCGCGAATTTCCGAGGCATCGTCCTGGAACCAGGCCGTGTACGTCGCGTTGACGTCCACGTAGCGTCGTTCGGTGTCGACGTAGGAAATCAGCACCGGTACGGCGTCGATTAGCTGCCGATGGCGGGCGAGCTGCGCATCCGCGCGCCGTGCCATTGACAGACATCGTGACAGCAGCATGGAGGCGAGCCTGAGGACGCGCCTGTCGGCCTCTCCGAATGCGTCCTTGCGCGCCGAACCGACTTGCAGGGCCCCCACGACCTCACCGTCCTGTTCCAGGGGCTGCTCGAGGGTCGAGGGCATGTTCAGCGGGGCGGGGTTGCGCGACGATTCGGATTCCTGCCGGAAGCCGGCTTCGCCCACGGCGTGGGTGACCACCCTTCCCTCGCCCGGCCGGTTCTCCACAAGGGCGGCTTCGTCGGCCCCCGTCACGGCCTGGACCGATTGCAGCACCGTGCGCACGACCTCGACGGGTTCGGCGCCCGCGTCGGCGGTCGTCGTTAGGTCGGGATGGCCTGGGGGCGTCGCGTGACTATCCGGCTGCCCGCCGGGCGCGGACTGCAGGGTTACAAGGAACAGTCGTTCCTCGCCGGGGGCCGCCAGCGGCTGCACCCGGAACCGCGTCGGGTGGGGCCCGCCCGTCGCGGTGTCCGCGAACGGACCCTCCCGGACTTCATCGCCGTGCCATGCCGCCTCAAGCGCCGTGTGGAGCGGTGAACCGGGTCCGAGTCGGGGCAGGGACGTGAGGGGTAGGCCCGCCAGCTCGGTGTCGGCGAGGCCGGTTACCGACTTGAAGGGCTCATTCGCACGAACGAACGTTGGCGCGAATGCTTCCCGGGGAGAGCCTACCAGCAAAGCCGCCTCGAAGAGGCCGTCGATCAGCGAGACCGGTAGCGGATTGTCAGTCGGCAAGCACCGTCCTCCCCCATGACGCAGTCGCGACTCGTTTGCCGAGGCAGGGCGGTCCATGCGTAGCCCACCCGGTCAATATTCCCGAAGCGGGGCACGCTGGCAAGACGCCGCCCGGGCTATCTGCCAAGCGGTTGATCTGCATCACAAAGCGGTGCGCCATATGCGGGTTCCGCGGCGCGCCCGAGCGGGCCGGATAAACACGCGGTGGAAGGCCCGTCTGCGTTCGTGATCATTCCGGTGCCGAGGCGAGCACGAACCAGTGCTCCTCGGTCTGTTGCTGAAACCCGTGGGCAACGAGGCCGGCCTCCTCGATGGCGGCTTCCACGCCGGACCGGCTCACGCGCATCTCCCGGCCGGGCCCAACCCGGCAAGGACCGGTTGCGTCGAATTCCGCGATCAGAATGGGGGCCCCGTGGAGTGCCTCGGCGAGGTGCGCCAGCGCCGCGGCCGGTTCCGGCAAATGATGCAGCACCATGGTGAGCAGGGCGCCGCGAGGCCGCTCCGACAGCGGCACGAGCTCCGGGATGCTCTGTACGTGGCAGCGGATCTGGTCCAGGCCGTGTAGCTTCGCCAGGTCCTCCAGAAACGCCACGGCCTCGGTGTTGCTGTCCACGGCATGCACCGTGCCCGCGTTGCCGACAGCCGTGGCCGCGCGCAGCGAGACGTAGCCTGCGCCGCAGCCGAGATCCACGACAGTGTCACCCTCTTTCAGGTCAAGTGCCTCGAACCATGCGGGAACCAGTGCCGTGCGCAGAGCCTGTCGAGCGAAAAGGCGGAGCGGGTCGGGATGTTCTGACATATCGGCTCCTTGGGTTGAAGGCAGGCCGGCGACCGGGCTGTGGCATCCGGGACGGCGGCTGCCCTGGCGGCCATGTCCCGCGATCATACCGCCGCCGAAGTCGTCGATCACCGTCCAAATGAAGAGCGTGAGCCGGGTACGACGAGAGATGATTTGTCGACTAATTCCGCGGCCGTTGATTTTGGTCAACCGTGGTTCGGCCGTTTGCCGCGATGCTGACTCTGTCGCGAAGCGGCGACAGCATGAGGTGGTAGCCGGGTGAATCCGTCGGCGTATGCCTCCCTAACGCCCAACAGAATGCCGGGAATTTGCACAGAGGAGTTCTCGTCTATGAATTTCCGCACCACGCTGGCGGCATCCGCCCTGGCGGCCGGTTCGCTGATGTCGGCGACGGCCATTGCGCAAGTGGGGGAACAGCTCAGCAAGAGCATGTCCCAGAACATCAACATCGACCCCGCGGTCCTCGACGGCGCACAGCCGGAGGCAGAGCACGCATATATCAAGTACCTGCGGACTTACGTGCCGGCGCAGCTGTCGGACGGGACCGCGGCGCCGTCCATCGAGTACAACGATGCGGCGGGTACCAACGTCAAGACCCGCGACGTCGCCAAGCCGATGGTGGGTGTCTTCGCCTACGGTCCGGTGGAATCGCCGGAGCCGGCCGGCGACGAGAACGCCGAGGGTTTCGGCGGCCACGGCAAGCGCGACGCCTTCGCCGCGGTGAGCATGGATGACGGTAATACCTGGCGGACCACCAATCTGTCGGATTCCGCTGCCAGTTCCTCGTTCACGCTCGCGGACAGCACGGTTTATCCGGGGGACGTGACCAGCGTGGTGCACGCCGTGGCGGGTAACCATATCGCCGTGGCGTGGCAGAGCCGCTACTGCGAAACCGGCTCCCCGGCATACGCCACGGACGCGGATTCCGATTACAACCGGGACACGGCGGCCGTCGCCAGCTACCTGGGCATCGACACCGCGAGCGATCTTTACCTGACCGACGTCTTCGGCGTGGCCGGTTCCCAGGGTTCCGTCGACTACGCCGACCAGGGCTATCCGACCGTCGGCGAGGTGCCCTTCAACTGCCTGTGGAGCGCCCGCGGTGTTCTCGTCGAGGGTGACGACCCGCGCACCGACACAGCCACCGAGGCCCACCACGTGGTCTGGTACAAGCCGGAGCGCCTGACCTCCGGCCGGCGCGACGTCAACCGCGTCGAGATCGCCATGGTCGAGGATGCCGGTGCGGTGGTGATCTGGCAGGAGGATCCCGCCGGGTTGCGGCCCGGTTCCGGCGAAGGCCCGGGCGACGGCTGGAGTGGCGCCATCGGGACGAACCAGACGGACATCTGGTACTCCTTCCTGCCCGATGAGCACTTCGAGACCGTCATAACCGTCGACGGCAACGCGTCGACGCTGGCGGACTACTGGGTGGCCGACGCCGAGAAGCCGAAGCCTTACGTGCCGTTCGCCGTACCCATGCGCCTGACCAACAACGCGCGGTGCAGCGGCGGGTCGGGCACGCCACCGGCCTACTGCGAGAGTGCCGGCGCCGAAGCCTTCAACCTCAAGGACCAGTGCGCCGACACGGTAACGATTCCCACCGGCCAGAACGACGCCCCGACGGACGTCTGCGTCAGCGAGGATGGACTGCCCAACGTAGCCAATACCGCGGCGACCCGTGCCCGCGTCTCCCTGCAGAAGCGGACCAACGATCTGGGCGAAACGGTTGGCGCGTGGGTGGTGGTGGTCGCCGAGGAGAGCAAGGGCCTTGGCCGCTTCGGCTACCAGGTGGACAGCCCGGATACGACCTGTGACGACCCGGACAACGACGAGAACTGTGCCGTGGCCGACATCGGCAAGAACGTCTGGTACTTCTCGTTCGACATGGGCAGCCCGCAGACGAGCGCGGATACCAGCGAGACCAGTCTCGCCCGGAACCTGGTGAGCCAGGGCAACCTGCTCAACCAGCCCGAGATCGACTGGCGCACCGGCGAGACCTATCCGCCCATGAACACGATGGATATGTGGGACTTCCAGGGCGCCAGCGGAACCGACTACAACTTCGAGATCTACCGCTCCGAGATTGCCCGCCGTGGCAGCCTGTTGGTCCAGCCGCAGGCCAGCGCCAATGAGGGCGGCGCCAATCTCACGGCCCTGACGCTGTTCAAGCAGGGCCTGCTTCAGCAGGGCGGTCCGGCGGACATCATGGGCCGGCGCATCGTCGATGCCGGGGCATCGGAGAACCCCTACGACTTCTCCAACCTGGTCTGCGAGTACCGTCTGTTCAACGATGGGTCGAACCCGTACTACCCGAAGGGCATCTGCATGGACCCGGCTATCAACCTGTCCGGGGTCACGCCGCAGCAGTGCGCGAGTGGTGGCGGTGGAGACAACGACACCAGTGACGGCAACTGCCCGACCATCGATGGCGACGGAATCGCCAGCGACGACCCGGAGGACCAGAACGTCTTCGACAAGATGGAGTTCTGGATCCAGTGCCCGGGCTCGCCGGAGTGCGGCGGCGATGCACTCAGCCAGGCCCTGGGCAGCAACCTGGACGACCAGTCCTGGTACAACCCGCTGGACGTGGCCAAGGGGCACCGCGGCTACATGTGGCAGGACATGGTGGTGGTGATGTACGCCTGGTCGCCCAACTGGAAGCGCAATGCCGTGGGCAACGACCGCTACGACCTCTATATCCGTCGCTCCTTCGACGGCGGGCGGACCTGGACGACCACGCCGGCCGGCTGGGGTGGTGCGGGAACCAGCACCTGTGAGTTCATGCGTGACGGCGAGAACGCCAACGAGGGGACCCAGGTGTGCACGGATTACGCCGCCGGCGCCCCGGAGCAGGCACGCAACGTGTCCCAGCTGCAGAGCTCGGAGAACGGTCCAACTTACAAGTTCACCATCCTGGACCCGCGTTACGCGCCCGATCCCCCGACCATGGCGACCATCGACGATCCCGACGCCGATCCGGATTCCGATGTCTTCAATCCCAGCCGGTTCTTCGTGGTCTACGAGACGGGCGACAACACGACCTCGGACGAAGGCGAGGCAGAGGCACTCGAGCTCTACTACGGTCGGGCGATCAACTTCGGCGATCACTACCAGGTGGACAGTGGCGAAGACGAGCTGGTCGGCCTGTGCACTGCGGCCTTCTGCAACGAGTTCGCCCGCTTGACCACGGGTAGCGACGTCTCCGCCGAGGAAGCCAGCCTGGCCATGAGCCCGTCCGGCGACACGCTGTACAGCGTCTGGGCGCAGTTCTCCACTGTGGAGCCCGAACCGGGTGAGCCCATCTCCGATGCTCGCTATGCCCGGGTCTGGTACACGGACGCGAATGACGCCCCGGCCACCGTGCCGGATGCGCCCGTGGAGGACGACCCGGTGATCGGCGACCCCGGTGAGGGCACGCCGCCGCCGGCCGACGATGGCGATCCAGCCGCCGACGATGGTGGTGACAGCGACAGCAATCCGTTCGGCTGCACCACGGGCAGCGGCGCTTCGGCCATCGATCCGCTGTTGCCGGCCATGCTCCTGGCGGCGCTGGGCTATCTGGGTCTGCGGCGGCGCTTCGGCACGGCCGAACGCTAGAGACCCCGCCGGGGCTTGGACGCCCCGGTGTAAATCTCGAACCAACGGGCACCGCGCTTAGGCCGGTGCCCGTTTTTTTTACGCCGTCGGTGCGGGCGGCGCAGGCTGGTAGGCTGGGGACATGCTGGATCCATGGCACCAGGAGGAAACGCATCGTGGACGAACAGACGCGTATCGAGATCGAGGCGGCCGCGTTTCGCGGTCTGGTGAAGCACCTGCAGAACCGCACCGACGTGCAGAACATCGACCTGATGAACCTGGCCGGGTTCTGCCGCAACTGCCTGTCCAAGTGGCTGGTTTCCGAGGCCCGGGAGCGGGGTGTGGAACTGGACTACGAGGACGCGCGCGAGCGGGTTTACGGCATGCCGTACGATCAGTGGAAGGCGAAATACCAGGTTGAGACCAGCGACGCGCAGCAGGCGAGGTTCAAGGCATCGAAGGACGGCCACGCGGACACCAGCGGCGGTAACTGAGCCGATTGGCGTCTGAACGACCCCGGTATGCGTGGCGGAGAGCGCCCCTGCCCGCGCGCGGTCAGGGCGCGAGCCAGGCTGCCTGGTAACCGAGGTGGTGCATGAACTCCCGCAGAATCAGCACCGCGTTCCAGCTGGCCGGGTCCCGAAACGGGCTATCGGAGGTGTAAGCGCGCCGCTCGGAGGCCCGGGCCAACGCCTGGTAGAGCGCTTCGACTTCAGCGAGCTCGAGGCGATGGGGCTGCCGTCCGGCCTGGGCCAGCCGGGCCATGAGAGACACGTCCGGGCTGCATACCATCAGCGCGGATGAAGCCGGAAGGATCGGTTGCGCCCCGAGCACCTCGTCCTCCGCGATGCTGATCGCCCGCTCGAGCTCGTGGGGAAAGGGCGGGTCGCCACGGAGCGTTTCCCGCGACGTCCTGGCGACGCCCAGCGCGAGCACGATCCGGGTCTGCGGATCGTCGGTCCCGGCCAGAACGAGGCTATGCTCGCTTCCCAATGCGAGACAGGTTGGCGCCCCTCTGCCATCGAATTGCACCCGGGCCCCGGTGAGCCGTTCGCGGGCGAACGCTGTGATCTCCTCCATGTCAGCCTTCCACCGTGTCGGCTTCAGTCGCGGGGATGTCCGCTCCGAAAACGAAGCTGTCCGTGACCAGGACCCCGTACGTCGTGCCGCCCCTGATGACAGTGGCCGGCGTGGCCCGCGGCGCGGCGCCCGTGGCCACCAGCAACGGCAGGTAGTGTTCCGTGGTGGGGTGAGCACGCCGCGCGTGCGGGGCGTCGTGCAGCGCGCGCAGCAGGCTGTCGTGGTCCCCGGCGGTGACCGCCCGGGCGATCCACTCCGCGAACTCTCCCGCGTATTCGGCGTCAGCGGCCCCCGCGCGGAACTCGTACAGGTTGTGCGTCAGGCTACCCGAGCCGACGACCAGGACGCCGTCCTCACGCAGCCGGCCCAGGCTTCGGCCCAGTGCATAGGCCGATTCCTCGTCAAGCCAGGCCGGCATGGACACCTGGAATACGGGGACGTCCGCTGCCGGGTAGAGGTGCAGCAGGGGCACCCAGGCGCCATGGTCCAGGCCCCGCGTCGAATCGGCATCGGCTGACCAGCCATCCGCCCGGAGCAGGGCAATGGTTCGTTCCGCCAGCGCCGGGTGGCCGGCTGCCGGGTACTGGATATCGTAGAGCGATGGGTCGAAACCGCCGAAGTCGTGGATGGTCTCCGGCCGGGCCGTGGTGGTCACCCGTGGCTCGGACGTCATCCAGTGCGGCGAGACCACCAATACGGCCTCCGGGCGGGGCAGAGCCCGTCCCAATGCCGCCAGGCGTGGACCGGCGTGGCCGGGTTCGATGGCGAAAGTCGGTGCCCCATGGGATACGAACAGTGCGGATTGCGTCGACATGGTCTCGTCCTCCCCGGCCGGGGCCGATTGCCCCGGCCGCCGGATCATTCAGGCGCTGGCGCCGCGGCCCGTCACGGCGGCGTCAATGGAGGCCCTGCCGGCGCCCGTGGCCGCCAGCGAAACCGAAGCGGCCAGCAGAGCGAGGCCGAATTCGTAGCCATTGTTGCTCATGAACAGGCCGTTGCCGATGTGGACCGTGAGTATGGCCACGACCATGGTGAATGCCAGCACCACCGCCGCCGGGCGTACCAGCACGCCGAGAATCAGGGCGAGACCGCCGAAGAACTCGGCGCCCCCGGCCAGCAATGCCATGAGCAGGCCGGGCTGAAGGCCAATGGACGCCAGCCACTCGCCGGTGCCGGCCAGACCGTAGCCGCCGAACCAGCCGAAGAGCTTCTGGGCCCCGTGGGCCGCGAAGATGACGCCGACGGGAAGGCGGAGGGCGAGCGGTCCCCAGCCGGCTTCGGTGACGAGTAAACGTTGGATTGCCTGTGCGTTCATGACTGATCTCCTGTCGTAATCGCTTGCGGGGCGCGTGCCCCGTGTCGGGTACAGGAGGGATGTTAGGCAGCCCTGATTATGAGATAAACACGGGTAATTGAGATCAACTGTTGCGTGGATCGAGATAATGGACAGGTTTCAGGAAATGCAGGTCTTCGTCGCGGTGGTGGAGGCGGGCAACTTCGTACACGCCACCGATACCGTGGGCCTGTCCAAGGCCGCCGTGTCCCGTTACGTCGCCCACCTGGAGGCCCGCCTCGGCGTGCGACTGCTGCACCGGACCACGCGCACGCTCTCCCTCACGGAGGAGGGCGAGGTGTTCTATACCCGGTGCAAGGATCTGCTGGCCGAGCTGGAGGAGTACGAGGCCGAGATTACCTCCCGCAGCGGTCGGGCCGTCGGGCAGGTGCGGGTCAATGCGCCCTTGACGTTCGGCAATCTTCACCTGGCCCCGCTCTGGGGGGAGTTCCGTGCCGAGCATCCGGACGTCAGCCTCGACGTGACGCTGTCGGACCGCGTCGTCGACCTGGTGGAAGAGGGCTATGACCTGGCGGTGCGGATCGCCCGCCTGCCGAGCTCCAACCTGATCAGCCGCAAGCTCTCCGCCACCCGCATGGTGCTGTGCGCCTCACCGGGGTACGTCGAGCGCTTCGGCGCGCCGTCGCATCCGGAGGAACTGGCGGACCATCGGGTCTGGGCCTACAGCTACTTCGCCGGCGGCGACGAGTGGCCCTTCGAAGGACCGGATGGCCCCGTTGCCGCGCGGATACGTCCCGTAATGCGGACCAACAGCGGGGATACCTGCCGTGTCGGGGCGCTGCAGGGACGACGCATCGTTCTGCAGCCGAGCTTTATCGTCGGCCCGGACCTGGAGCGCGGCGATCTCATCGAGCTCATGCCGGCCTACCGGTCCGTGGAGCTCGGCATCTACGCACTCTATCCATCCCGTAAGCACCTCTCGCCGAAGGTGCGGCTGCTCATCGATTTCCTGGTAGCGGCATTCCGGGAACCGGGCTGGCCGGAGTGAGGGGCGCGCCCTGATGAGAGGGACCGGAGACGTCCGCGGGCTCAAGTTTCCGAGTCCTGCAGCTTCGCCAGGGCGCGGCCCGCCTTCCTCGCGCTGGTGGCGTGCCGCCGCAGGCCGGCCCAGGGATCACCGTGCTTTTCAAGGCGCCGGTGAGCGTTGCCCAGGTGCCAGTCTTGCGGCCCGAGCGTTCGCCGGTCCAGCTCGGCCAGGTCAATCGGCATGGCCACCGGCGCGCCGGGCCTGGCGCGGACGGAATAGGGCAATACCGTGGTCTGGCCGTAGGCGTTTCTCATGACGTCGAGATAGACCCGGCCGCCGCGTTGGTCCTTGCGCTGCTCGACGGTGAGCTCATCCGGGTAATGGGCGACCAGGCGTGCCGCCATTTCCCTGGCCAGCGCACGGACCTCATCGAAGCCGGTCTCCCGCCGCAGCGGGGCGACCACGTGCAACCCCCTGGAGCCGGTGGTCATGACATAGGGGTTCATGCCGAGATGGTGCATGAGCGCGACCACGGCACGCGCCGCGTCGCGCACTGCGCCGAAGTCGTCGTCTGACGGGTCCAGGTCGAAGACCAGCCGGTCGGGTACGTTGATGGCCGGCGCTCGCGAGAGCCAGCCATGAAGACTGATGGCGGCCTGGTTGGCCAGATAGGCCAGCGTTGCCCGGTTGTTGCAGAGCACATGCTCGACGGCATCCGCCTCCGCGCCGCCCGACGCCCGGGGCGCCGCGACAGTGGCGATCCAGGCGGGGAAGAACCCGGAGGGGCGCTGCTGGAAGAACCCTTCCTCGGCGATGCCGTCCGGGAAGCGCCGCAGTGCCAGCGGGCGCTGGCGCAGGTGAGGCAGCATCCAATCCGACACCCGCCGGTAATACTGGATCAGCTCGCCTTTGGTGATACCACTGTCCGGGAAGAGCAGCTTGTCGGTATTCGTGATGTCGACGCGGTAGGGGCCGAACTGCAGGACGCTCATGGGATCACGACGGTGGTTTCGGTGGCGGGTTCGTCGGGCGTGGGCGCGCCCGGGATACGGCTCGCCGTTCGCCGGTCCCGTCGCGCCCGGCGGTCAGTCACTCCCTGGCTCCTGCTCGGCGATGGCCCGAAGGTCTCGGCCGCTCTTCACGGAGAGCGGCTCGGTGTTGACGGGATTGCGGCGGGCATCCGCGGCCTCGTCATCCATCTTTATGACCAGCCATTGTGGCCTGTCGCCGCCGCGTGTGCGAACGAGGGCGTAGCCGCCGCGCAGTTTCCGGCCCTCCAGCCAGACCTCGATCAGACCCTCGTCGAGCGAGCGTTCCATGCTGCGGCTGTCGGGCCCCCGTCTGGCGCGCAGGTTGCGGTACGTGCCGCTGTCCCAGACCATGACGGTTCCCGCCCCGTATTCGCCGGCCGGTATTACGCCTTCGAAATCGATGTATCCGCGGGGGTGGTCCTCGGTCTGGATGGCAAGGCGTTTCTGGGCCGGGTCGGTGGACAGCCCCTTGGGCACGGCCCATGACACCAGGACGCCGCCGAACTCGAGCCGGAAATCGTAGTGCAGGCTCGAGGCGTCGTGCTTCTGGATCACGAAGCGCCGTCGCCCGGCGCGCCCCGGGCCATTGCCAGCGGGTTCGCTGGTCCGGCTGAAATCGCGCTTGCTCCGATACCGGCTGAGCTTCTCGGTCATGGCGCCCTGCGTGCATGATGCGGGTGGGAACCGCGGAATGTTACCGCGTCTCCAGGGCCAGATATGTGGTTCGGCCGTAGGCAATGAAATGCCCGGGAGGGCCAGGAGAGCGAACAATGACACGGGATTGGGAGGCCCACTACCGGGGCGCAGCCGAGGATGAGCCGCAGCCGGCCCAGGTGCTTGCCTGGAATGCCCATCTGCTGCCCGCCGCCGGCCGGTCACTGGATCTGGCCTGCGGGCGCGGTGGCAATGCGTTGCTGCTGGCCCGCCATGGCCTCGAAACGTTGGCGTGGGACAGCGCGGCGGCGGCCATTGATGCCTTGCGCGCATTGGCCGCCGCCGAGGGGCTGGCCATTCAAGCCGAGGTCAGGGACGTGGTCCGGCATCCGCCGGCACCGGATGGATTCGACGTGATCGTGGTCAGCCGATTTCTGGAGCGTGAACTGGCCCCGGCGCTGATAGCGGCTCTGCGCCCGGGCGGGCTGCTGTTCTATCAGACCTTCACCCGCCAGCGGGTGAGCGATCGAGGCCCGCGGACCGAGGGTTTCCGGCTGGACGATAACGAGCTGCTGACCCTGTTTTCACCTCTGAGGGTGCGCTACTACCGGGAGGAGGGCGGGCTCGGCAACACCCGGCAGGGCTTCCGGGACGAGGCGCTGCTCGTGGCGGAGCGGCCCAGCCCGGCGTGATTGGCCGCCGGGCGCATGTGCGGCGGGCGCGAATTACGGGGCCGTCGGCGAACGTGTATGCTGATCCATGGGTCGCCCCAGGGAACCCGACGGGGCCGACCGTCGTGCGGACAGGGAAGGCGCGAGGAACGCCCGTATGAGCGCAGCAGGGTCGTTCGTGGCAGGCCTGCGAAGCGTGTGGGAGCAGGGGGCCAGCGACGCCGGTCGCGACCGGCGCCGGGAGACCATACTGGCCAACCAGCTTGGCCTGTTCGGGGCCGCGACCACCGCGCTGTATGAGATCTTCTACGTGGTCTACGACTTCGGCCTGCTGTGGCCGGTCTTCCTCGCGAACCTTGTGTTCATCGGCGTCTACCTGGCAATCCCCCTGATCAATCGCGCCGGCCACCGGCTTCTGGCCAGTCACGTCGGCTTCCTGAACGTGTTGGTGCAGCTGTTCGTGGTGACCTATTTCCTCAGCACCGGCGCCGGCGTGCAGCTGTTCTATTTCACCCTCGCCGGACTGCTGGCCCTGATGTATTCACGCATCCGCTTTCCGGCGACGCTTGCCATGGCGCTGGTGGCTGCCGGCCTGTACGGTTTCTGCCATTTCCGCTTTACCCCCGACCGGGCGGTATTGCCCCTGCCCGGTACGGTCCTCGATCTGCTCTACGCGGGCAGCATCCTGGGTGCAGTCTTGCTGGGGGCGATCTTCTCCTTTCTGTTCCGCCAGGAGATAAGCCGCGCCGAAGCGGATCTGGAGCGGACCAACGAGACCCTGGAGGCATTGTCCGAGCGCGATGCCTTGACCGGCCTGGCCAACCGCCGGCGCCTCGACAGCTTCCTGTACAGCGAGTGCCAGCGTGCCGCCCGGGAGCACCGGCCACTGTCCCTGCTCATGGTGGACGTCGATCACTTCAAGCGTTTCAACGACGTGCATGGCCATCAGGCCGGTGACGCGTGCCTGCGGCAGGTGGCGAACCTGGTGGGGGCCGCGGCGCGCCGGCCGGCGGATCTGCCGGCACGCTACGGCGGCGAGGAGTTCGTCCTGGTGCTTCCGGAAACGCCGCTGAGTGGCGCCGTCAAGCAGGCTGAGGATCTGCGCAAGGCCGTCGCGGCCGCCGCCATCGGTCCACAGACACCGCAAGGCCGGGAAGAGGTCACCGTGAGCATTGGCGTCGCCACGGCCGACCGGGCCGATGCGTACCAGCCGGAGGCCTTGCTCCGCGTTGCCGACAAGGGTCTGTACGTGGCCAAGCGCTCGGGGCGTAACCGTTCCGCCGTGGCCGACGAGAACGCCGCCCTGGAAGGCGGCGCGCGGGTCTTCGGTGGTTGAGCCGCTCAGGTGGCGGCGATGGCGGCCAGGTAGAGCGCGCAGGCCACCGTCGACGACATGGTGCGGACATGGTTCCAGGCGGTCCATTCCTTCAGGTAGCGTCGCCACACCGCGCTGCTGCCTTCCGCCGATGGCGTCACTGCGGCCAGTCGGTTGTTCAGGGGCACGTTGAACACGACGGTGCACAGAAACATGCCCACGAAGTAGATCGTCCCGCCGGCCAGCGCCGGCGCGGAGGCGGGGTTTTCGGAGTGCAGCAGGCCGTATCCCGCGAGCACGAGGCCAGCCAGAGTGGTCCCGAAGAACAGGGGCATGAACAGCGAGCGCAGGATGACGGTGTTGATGGCCTGCATTGCAGCGATGCCATGGGACTGGGGAATGGCGGCCAGGGCGGTCATGACGAAGGTGGAGAAGGCGAAGAAGAGGCCGGCCACCAGGCCGGTGCCGATGGCCGTCAGCCAGAGCAGGACTTCGATCATCGGGGTCAGCGTCACGGCGGGGCTCCCGGGCAGCTTGCAGGCTCGATTCCCTGGAAGCATAGCCCGCCGCGGCGCCCGCGCTTGCGCGGCGCGGGGATGTCAGCCGGGCCGGATGTCCCGCCCGCACGGCCCCTGAAGCGTTGGCTCTCCCGGGCGCGGCGTGGTGGTTCAGCCGCGCCGCGTGCCCGAGAGCACCAGCACCAGCGGGAAGGCGAGGATGCCCACGGCGACTCCGGTACCCAGTGCGGCGAGAGCCAGCATGACGAAGTCCATGACGGTGACGAGGTCACCCAGGCCGGCGTGGGTGAAGGCCGGCAGCCGCAGTGCCGCGATCACGGCCACGACGATCCCGATCACGATGCTGACCCCCGTGGCCCGGCGGCCCCGCGGCGCGCCGCGCAACGCGGCCACCGCCAGCAGGAGCGCGTCGATGACCACCACGGCGACCAGCCACGGGAGGACGGGGCGGAACATCTCGAAAATGACGAAAAGCGGCGCGTAGATTGGCATGTTGCCCATGACCGGTCTCCTCAGATGCGGCCGCGCAGGACGGCGTCATAGGCGGGCCGTAGCATCAGTTCCTCCATCATCCAGGGCACCCAGCTGGGCTCCAGCGGGTCCAGGAAGGGGAACGAAGGAATCAGATTGCCCTCGTAGTCGAACTCAACGAGCATCGCCTGGCCCACCGCCGTGACCAGCGGGCACGAGGTGTAACCGTTGTATCGGTGTGTCGGTTCGCGGTCCTCGATCACACGGACGAGATTGCCCGCGACCACCGGGGCCTGGGCCTTGACGCTGGCCGCGGTCTTGCCCTTGGGGATGCCGTTGACGTCGCCGATCCCGAAGACGTTGGGATAGCGGCGGTGGCGCATCGTGTACTGATCCACCTCCAGCCATCCCTTGTCGGAGAAGGGTCCTTCCTGCCACGCGAGCGCGCTGTTGGTCACGGGATCGGGCGGGCTCATCGGAGGTACGACGTGCAGGAAGTCATAGTCCAGCGTGGCGTCGCCGTCCGGGGTGTCGAAGGTGGCCGTGCGCCGGCCCGGGTCGACCGCCTTGAGCACGTGTGAGTACTGCGGCTCAATGCCGCGTGAGCCGAACATCTCCGTGACCCGCTCATTGACCGGCGCGACGCCGAACAGGGCGTCGTTGTGGGCGGCGTAAATGAGCTCCGCCCGGCCGCGCCGGCCCGCCTCGCGCAGATGGTAGTCGGTCAGCAGGGTCATCTTCAGCGGCGCGCCGGCGCACTTGATGCCCCCCGGCGGCCGGCCGAAGATGCCGAGGCCGCCGCCTTCCACGAAGGCCTGCATGGTCGCCCAGGTAGCGGCCGCGTGCTGAGGTCCGGCATAAACGCTGCCGATGCCGTGCTGGCCTATCAGTGAGCGCTCCATGCCTTCGATGTCGCCGTAGTCCAGTTCCAGTCCGGTCGCCACGACGAGATAGTCGTAGCGCACCGTCTGACCCTGGTCAGTGACGACGCGGTTGCCGTCCGGGTCGAACTCGGCGATATCCGCCTTGATCCATTCAACGCCGCCGGGCATGAACGCCGAATTGGGGGTCGTCACCCGGTCCGGTGCCCAGACACCGCCGGCGATCAACGTGAAGCCGGGCTGATACCAGTGGATCTCGCGGCTGTCGACGATGGTGATGCGCGCGCCATCGAGTAGGCGCGAGAGGCGCGACGCCATGGCCAGGCCGCCGGCCCCCGCGCCGGCTATGACGACGCGGGCGCTGGTTCTGACCTGGGCCCGGGCCGGATCGATCAGCCACGGCGCGCCGGCCGCGCCCATCGCGGCAACCCCGGCCAGCTTGAGGAATCGGCGCCGCGATAGCCCGCGGCCTGTCTCGTAACCGTTGTCAGCCATGAATGCCCTCCGTCATGACGCCCTCATTGGCGTCGGTGCGACGCGGAAGCCGTTGACTCCAATCATACCCCATGGGGTATCCATTTACAGTATCCCGATGGCTGAGCCGGACCAGGGCGGCGAAGGGGCCGTGCTACCGGCCCTGCGTTTCATTGGTGCCCTGAATACCCCAGGGCGTATAATCGCCGGGAGATGCACGCTCAGGGAGGCCGCGATTGATGAATGGTATGACCCGGCTCGGCAATTTCCCCATTTCCTTCTTCGCCATGGTCATGGGGCTATCCGGTCTGACGATCGCCTGGGAGAAGGCGGCCGGGACCCTGAACGCCCCTCGCTGGCCCGGCATTGTCCTGCTGTACCTGGTTGGCGCCATCTTCCTGGTCATCGCGCTGGTCTACGCCCTGAAGGTAGCCCGTCACCGCGCGGCCGTCGCCGCCGAGCTGCGCCATCCCGTCAAGCTGAGCTTCTTCCCGACCATTTCCATAAGCCTCATCCTGCTGGCCATATGCACCCAGGGCAGCGCAATGACGTTGTCCTTCTGGCTTTGGGCCGTGGGCAGTGCCCTGCATCTGCTGTTCACGCTGTATGTGATGAACGTCTGGATGCACCACGAGCAGTTCCAGATACACCACATCAACCCCGCCTGGTTCATTCCGGTGGTCGGCAACATCCTGGTGCCCATCGCCGGCGTCACCCACGGCTACCCGACGCTGTCGTGGTTCTTCTTCAGCGTTGGGCTGCTCTTCTGGCTCGTGCTTCTGACGATCATTTTCTACCGGATGTTCTTTCACCAGCCGTTGCCGCAGAAGCTGGTTCCGACGTTCTTCATCCTGATCGCGCCGCCGGCCGTCGGGTTCGTGTCCTACGTCAGGCTCACCGGCGACGTCGATGCGTTCGCGCAGATCCTCTTCAATGTCGCGCTCTTTCTGACCCTGCTGCTGGTGACCCAGATCAACCGCTTCATCCGTCTCAGGTTTTTCCTCTCCTGGTGGGCGTACTCCTTCCCCCTGGCGGCCATGACGGTTGCCACGCTGTTGATGTACGAGCTCACCGGTGTCGCCTGGATGCGGCCGTTGGGCATGCTCCTGCTGGTGCTGGTCACCGCCGTGGTGGCGGGGCTGCTTGCCCGGACCGCTCTCGCCATCGCCCGGCGGGAGATATGCGTCGAGGAAGATTGACGCCCGGCGAATGAACCGCGCCGGTGACCCGGTGCGGTTCGCTCGAGTCACGACGGCCAGCGGAGGCACCGGCCGGTGCCTCCGCTGCTCGGGGACGGCTGTCAGAGCGCGCGCTTGCAGAAGTACCAGTCGGTGCATTCGTACTCACCGCTCTCCACGCGGCGGTCGGCCTCCTCGGCGGTGGCCGGCGGGGGCACGATTACCTTGTCGCCGGGCTGCCAGTTCTCCGGGGTGGCCACGCCGTTGGCGTCGCTGGTCTGCAGGGCCTTGACCAGGCGCACGAACTCATCGATGGAGCGGCCGTTGCTCATGGGGTAATAGACCATGGCCCGCAGCGTGCCTTCCGGATCGATGATGAACGTGGCACGGACCGCCGAGGTGTCCGCCGCGCCCGGGTGGATCATGCCGTAGGCACTGGCCACCTGCATGGACAGATCGGCGATGATCGGGAAGCCGATCTCGATCCCGAACTTCTCGCGGATGTTGCGCGTCCAGGCGACGTGGGAGTGGGTGCTGTCGATGGACAGACCGAGCAGTTCGCAGCCGAGATCTTCGAACTCCTGCTGCCGCTGCGCGAAGGCCATGAACTCGGTGGTGCACACCGGCGTGAAGTCGGCCGGATGGGAGAAGAGCACCAGCCAGCGGCCCTTGTAGTCGGACAGCTTCTTGACGCCGTGCGTGGTCGGGGCCTCGAAGTCCGGGGCCGGCTCGTTGATGCGGGGCATGCGATTGGCGGTTGTGTTCTCGTCCATTGCTGCGTTCCTCTCTTGGGGTTGTGTTTGGCTCGGTTCACCCGCGGGTGACTGATGACCACGATATACCGTACCCCCCAGGGTATCCATTCGATTCTGTCAATCGCCTCGATTGACCGCCGTCCCTGTATCCGCCGTTTTCACCGGCCCCGCACCAGAGACCGGTTAGTGTAGTGCGCCACCCTGTTTGGCACTTATAGAGCCCCGTACAGCCAGGAGCGCAAGGCGGCGCTCGCCGGGAATGGCCGTAGCCCTTGCCAAGAGCGCCAACGCGGCGATCCTGGCTGTACGGGGCTCCCTTCGGGCGAGCGTCCCAGGGGCCATCTGCGGTGTTGCGCTTGCTTGACGTAGCCCTGCTAGGCTGGCGCAACCGCGCCTTCCCTCTGACCCCTGGGGCGCTCGCTATAAGTACCAAACAGGGTGGTGCACTACACTAGACGCCCTGTTGCTCGAACTGCTCTATTGCCTCCACAACGTGGGTTGCGTACATCAGTGCCGGGCCGCCGCCCATCAGGATCGCCACGCCGAGGGCTTCGTGGACCTCCTCGGCCGTCGCCCCGGCCTTGAGCGCGTCGTGGGTGTGGAAGCAGATGCAGCCGTCGCAACGCGACGCCACGGCTATTGCCAGGGCAATGAGCTCCTTGGTCTTGGCCGACAGGGCGCCCTCCTTGCCGCCAGCCTTGTGCAATGCCTTGAACGCCTCGAGGGTCTCCGGCTGGCTCTCGCCGAGCTTGCCCATGTACGACTGGATGTGTGCCAGCTGGTCGGGGAAGGACATGGCATTGGGGTTGGGCGCTGTCATGACGTGACTCCTACGGTCTCGGTTCGGGAAGCATGTTTACCCGCCATTCTGCCGGCGGTGCGGGCACCGCCGTTTGACCTGCGTCAGGCATCGGGGCGAGGCCGTGTCGGATTTCGCGGCGGGTGCGAGACCGGACGCTACCGTTCGTCGGGTGAGGCGAAAACTCATACAAACTTGCTGAACTTTGTTTCAATAAATTGGACAAACTCTGTACGTCCACTATCCGGACGGATCGTATAAGGAGATTGAGTCGTGATGAGCAAAGCCTCGATGTTCCCTGTTCGTTGGTACGCCGTTCTCCTGCTGGCCGCAGCGGCCTTCGTGGCGGCGCCGCTACATGCCGGCGAGGGCTATGGCAAGAAGGCCTCGGCCGAGGGCAATATCGCCGAGGTGGCCGCCCAGGCAGGCCAGTTCCAGACCCTGTTGGCGGCGGCTGAAGCGGCCGGGCTGGTGGAAACCCTCACCGGCGCCGGACCCCTGACCGTTTTCGCGCCCACCGACGAGGCGTTCGCGGCCCTGCCGGCCGGTACCGTGGAGTCCCTGCTCAAGCCGGAGAACCGGGAGCAGCTGCGCGCGATCCTGACCTACCACGTCGTGCCCGGTAAGGTCATGGCGGCGGACGTCGTGAAGCTGACCTCGGCCGACACGGCGAACGGGCAGGCAGTGTCCATCAGCAACGACGACGGTGGTGTCATGGTCTCCGGCGCCCGTGTCGTCAAGGCCGACATTGGCGCCAGCAATGGTGTCATCCACGTCATCGACAAGGTGATGCTGCCGGCGTCCTGATAGACACACCCGGAACCACACGCCACACCGGGCCGCCTTCGGGCGGCCCGTCTCGTTTGCGGCACGGGCAGTGCACTGCGCTTCCCCGGTCTTGGCAGGGCACCTTTGAATCCCGGCCCTGTCCGGTAGTATCAAAGGGCCGAGTGATTACGCCAGGCCAGGCCGGGGAGCCCAATGATGAAATGCCACTGTCGGGTTTGGCTGACGGGGTTGCTCTTTGTGAGCGCGGAAGCAGCGGCCTTCGACGGCGATACCACCCTCGACGACGTCAATCTCAAGCCGGAGAACTGGCTCGACATCCAGGCCTACAGCTTCCGCAAGTCCCTGGATCAGCAATGGAACGACGGCCACGACGGATTCCGTTTCACCGGCGGCAGCCTGAATATCGACTATCTCTTCGTGCGCACGGAGCTGCGCTATCGCCAGGCACTCTCGGAGCAGCTGGACATGCGCCTGGGCTGGGAGGAGGAACGCTTCTACGCCGCCGAGGACTACGAGCACCCTTACGCGGAGCTGGCCTACCACCCGGATGCGCTGCCGCTGGAGTTCTCGTTCCTGGGACGCAGCGGATACGCCAAGAGCGGCGCGGATTTCGGCGGCGCGGTCAGCCTCGGCCGCCGGCCCTGGAACTACGTCCGGCTCGTGGGATACGCCGAAGAGAGCCTGTACAACGACAAGAACGACGCCGACGGTTCCTACTACGAGCGCGAACCCAACACGATCCGGCTGGAGGGCGCCTATCAGCTATTCGGCGAGCGGCTGGTGACCCGTTTCCAGCTGGAGCGGAACACGCCCCTGGAATTCGTGGAGGAGGACGGCGCCAGCACCTTCCGTCACGATGGCAGCCGCTACCGGGCGTTCCTGGACTATGTTCCGGGAGACGGTCATCTCTACGGCATTACCTACCGGGGTTTCCGCGAGGAAAAGTCCATCGCCGAGCCCGGTTCCCGGCGCAGCCAGTCGCTGCGCTACGACGGCATGGGCCTGTACTGGCAGTACACGGGCCGGCCGGACTACGAGCTCAACCTGGGCGTCCGTGTCGACCGGCTGGAGAACACCCTCAGGGAGCGGGCGGACGGGGCATCGGGCAAGGATTACCGGATCACCACGCCGCAGGTCTACGGTGTGCTAACACGCTGGTACGCGCCGCGGCAGGGCTGGGAGCTGGGCACCTACCTGGGCCGTACCTGGGAGAGCACGGAGCTCCGGCCCTCGGGCGAGACGTTTGACGAAACCACCAATCAGGGCAAGCTGCGCACGAGCTGGATGTACCGCTCGCTGGACGGGCGCAGCAACCTGATGCTGCATTTCACCTTCAATCTCGACGACCTGGCGCGGGACCCGGGCGACGGGGCGGGCATGACCTACCAGGGCGTGTTCTAGGGTCAGTCCTCCCGGGCCCGCTCGGGGCTGTCCGCCCCTGACTGGCTCCGGCGCCGGAACTGGGCCGGCGTCACCCCCGCCCAGCGGCGAAAGGCCTTCGCGAACCCGCTTTCATCGGCGAACCCCAGGGCCTCGGCGATAGCCCGCAGGCTTGCCTCGCCGCGCAGCTGCTCCACGGCCATGTTGTGCAGCGTGGCATCGTGGAGGAGCTTGAACGAGCTGCCTTCCTCGGCGAGCCGGCGATTGAGGTGGCGGCCGCTGACGCCCATGAGCTCGGCGATGCGTTCCTTGCCCCAGCGTGGATGATGTCGGACCAGGGTCCGCACCTGGGCAGCCATGCTCGTCCGGGACAGGGAGGCGAGGGCCTGGTCGGCGACACGCTGCAGGTGTTCCCGCATGGCCGGGTTGGCCTGAATCAGCGGCGTCTCGATGGCGCGGCGATCATAGAACAGGCCGTACTGCTCGGCGTCGAAACGCACCGGACAGCCCAGCAGCTCGGCGTAGCGGCCGGTGTCGTCGCGAGGGGCGTGTGCCAGGGCGATCCACGCCGGCGATGTCGTCGTCCCGGTGATCCAGCGCGTGAGATGCACCATGCAGGCGAATACGGCCTCGACGCGCATCTCGCGGCAGACGTCGTAGGCCGGCAGGTAGCGCAAGCCCGCCCCGTCGGTGCCGGAAATACGCTCCACCCGGCTGCCTTCGCTGATGATGGGGAAATACTCGAGCAGCGCCTCCAGGGCATCGGCCAGTGTCTCGCAGCTCATGAGCAGTAGCCCCGCGCTGTCGAGATGGCCCACCTGTATCTCCGCGCCGATGCGCAGCCCCAGCAGTGGGTCGTCGTCCGCCGCCGCTATGCCCCGCCACAGGTCATCCTGCACGGTGAGCGGTACCCGCCCGGGCTGGTTCCGCACCGTCTCCGCCACGTCGCGGGAAAGCGGTACCGCCATGCGCTCGCAGGCCTGGAGGATGGCGTGGCTGAAATGCAGGTTGACGGTGGGCGAAGGAATCATGGAGGTCCTGAATTGACCGTGCCGGCGTCCCGTTTGTACCGACAAACGACGCGGCTCATGCACTACTCTAGAATCATTCCAGGCGTGTCGATGGTTCGGGAGGCCGCCTGGGCGTCACGCAGAGCATAACAATAACGCCGGGGAATCCTTCAGCGTTTCCCTGCGGGAACGGAGGAGCACGATGTACGCAGTGATCGGCGCGGGTCCGATGGGGCTTGCCTGTGCGCGGAATCTCGACAGGTACGGCATTCCCTTCACCGGTTTCGAGCTCCACGATGACGTCGGCGGGCTGTGGGACATCGACAACCCCCACAGCACCATGTACGAGACCGCGCACCTGATCTCGTCCAAGACGACTACGGAGTTCACCGAGTTTCCCATGCCGGATGACGTGGCTCCGTACCCCCACCACGCGCAGATGCGTCGGTACTTCCGTGACTACGCCCGGCATTTCGATCTCTACCGTCACTACGAATTCAACACCCGGGTGGTCAGCGTCGAGCCGGAGGACGAGGGCTGGTCGGTGACCACCGAGCGGGACGGTGAGCGCACGAGCCGCCGCTTCGAGGGGGTACTCATCGCCAACGGCACGCTCCATCACCCCAACGTGCCGGGGCTGCCCGGGGCGTTCGCCGGCCGGGTGATGCATTCCAGCGAATACCGGACCCCGGACCAGCTCAAGGGCCAGCGCGTTCTGGTGGTCGGCTGCGGCAATTCCGGCGCCGACATCGCCGTCGATGCCGTCCACCACGCCGACCGCGTCGACATGTCCGTGAGGCGGGGTTATTACTTCGTGCCCAAGTTCCTGTTCGGCAAGCCCACGGACACGATCGGCGGCAGGATCCGCCTGCCGCGCCGGCTCAAGCAATGGCTGGACGCCAAGCTGATCGGCGCCGTGATGGGCAAGCCCTCCGATTACGGGCTGCCGGACCCGGACTACCGCATGTACGAGTCCCACCCCGTCATGAACTCCCTGATCCTGCACCATCTGGGTCATGGGGATATCACGCCGCGGCGGGACATCCAGCTCATCGAGGGCAATACCGTGACCTTCACCGACGGCGGGCAGGCCGATTACGACACGCTGCTGCTGGCCACCGGTTACAAGCTCCATTACCCGTTCATCGACAGCGCTCACCTGAATTGGCCGGAAGGGGCGGGCGCGCCGCAACTGTATCTCAATGCGTTCCACCCGCAGTACGACCACCTGTTCGTGATGGGCATGGTGGAGGCCGCCGGCCTGGGCTGGGAAGGCCGCAATGAGCAGGCGGAGCTGGTGGCGCTCTATATCCGCCAGCTGGCCGCCGGCTCCCCGGCCGCGCGCCGGCTCCAGGCGGTCAAGCGTGAACGCGCGGCCGAGCCGGTGGACGGGGGCTACGACTACCTGCAGCTGGAGCGCATGGCCTATTACGTTCACAAGGAGAGCTACCGCAAGGCGGTGGCCCGGCATGCCCGCGCGTTGCGGCGGGAGCTGCC